>NZ_JBNHFS010000002.1:0-943340 GCF_059090465.1 Arthrobacter sp. MDT2-3
ACGAGGTGGGCTTCAACCACTTCTTCCGCGGCAAGGACCACCCCGGCGGCGGGGACCAGGTCTTCTTCCAGGGCCACGCCTCCCCCGGCATGTACGCCCGGGCGTTTATGGAAGGCCGGCTCTCCGAGGAGGACCTGGACGGGTTCCGGCAGGAAAAGTCCCGCGAGGGCCACGCCCTGTCCTCCTACCCGCACCCGCGCCTGATGCCGTCGTTCTGGGAATTCCCCACGGTCTCGATGGGCATCGGGCCGATGAACGCGATCTACCAGGCCCAGTCCAACCGCTACCTGCACAACCGGGGCCTGAAAGACACCTCCGACCAGCAGGTCTGGGCGTTCCTGGGCGACGGGGAAATGGACGAGCCGGAATCCCGCGGCCTGCTCCAGCTCGCCGCGAACGAGAACCTGGACAACCTGAACTTCGTGATCAACTGCAACCTCCAGCGCCTGGACGGCCCGGTCCGCGGCAACGGCAAGATCATGCAGGAACTCGAAGCGTTCTTCCGCGGCGCGGGCTGGAACGTGATCAAGGTCGTCTGGGGCCGGGAATGGGATGACCTGCTCACCCGCGACACCGACGGCTCGCTCGTGAAAATCATGAACGAAACCCCCGACGGGGACTACCAGACCTACAAGGCCGAATCCGGCGGGTTCGTCCGCGAACACTTCTTCGGCAAGGACCCGGCCACCAAGGACCTCGTCGCGGACCTGACCGATGACCAGATCTGGAACCTCAAACGCGGCGGCCACGACTACCGCAAGGTCTACGCCGCGTACAAGGCAGCCACCGAATTCAAGGGCAAACCCACCGTCATCCTCGCCAAAACCGTCAAGGGCTACGGACTCGGACCCCACTTCGAGGGCCGCAACGCGACCCACCAAATGAAGAAACTCACCCTGGACGACCTGAAGAAGTTCCGCGACCACCTGCGGATCCCCATCACGGACGAACAGCTCGAAAAAGACCCGTACCAGCCGCCGTACTACCACCCCGGCACGGACGCCCCGGAAATCCAGTACATGATGGAGCGCCGCGCTGCCCTGGGCGGTTCGGTCCCGGAACGCCGGTCCAAGCACGCCGAGATCACCTTGCCGGACGCGAAGTCCTACGAGGTGGCCAAGCGCGGTTCAGGCAAGCAGCAGGCCGCCACCACCATGGCCTTCGTGCGTTTGCTCAAGGACCTGATGCGGGACAAGGAGTTCGGCAAGCACATCGCCCCGATCATCCCGGATGAGGCGCGGACGTTCGGTATGGATGCGTTCTTCCCCACCGCGAAGATCTACAACCCCAAGGGCCAGAACTACCTGTCCGTGGACCGGGACCTGGTCCTGGCCTACAAGGAGTCCGCGCAGGGCCAGCTGATCCACCCCGGGATCAACGAAGCCGGCGCCGTGGCAGCGTTCACCGCCGCCGGAACCGCCTACGCCACCCACGGCGTACCCCTGGTCCCGGTCTACGTGTTCTACTCCATGTTCGGCTTCCAGCGCACCGGCGACGCCTTCTGGGCAGCAGCAGACCAAATGACCCGCGGCTTCATCATCGGCGCCACCGCAGGACGGACCACCCTCACCGGCGAAGGCCTCCAGCACGCCGACGGCCACTCCCCCCTGCTCGCCTCCACCAACCCCGCAGTGGTCACCTACGACCCCGCCTACGGCTACGAAATGGGCCACATCATCCGCGACGGCCTCGAACGCATGTACGGGGAGCACTCCGAAGGAGACAAAACAGACCGCAACCTCATGTACTACCTCACGGTCTACAACGAGCCGATCATCCAGCCGGCCGAGCCGGAGGAACTGGACGTCGAGGGTGTCATCAAGGGCATTTACCTGCTCGCCCCGGCAAAGATCGACGGTCCCCGGACCCAAATCCTCGCCTCCGGCGTGTCGGTGCCGTGGGCACTTGAGGCCCAGCAGCTCCTTGCCGATGACTGGGGCGTTTCCGCCGACGTCTGGTCCGTCACGTCCTGGAACGAACTGCGCCGCGACGGCCTCGCCGCCGAAGAGGAAGCCTTCCTCAACCCCGGCGAACCCGCCCGCGTCCCCTTCGTCACCCGGCAGCTCGAAGGAGCCACCGGCCCCGTCGTGGCAGTGTCGGACTACATGAAGGCAGTCCCGGACCAGATCCGCCAGTTCGTCCCCAACGAATTCGCCACCCTCGGCGCCGACGGCTTCGGCTTCTCCGACACCCGCGCCGCAGCCCGCCGCTTCTTCAAGATCGACATCCACTCCATCGTGGTCCGGTCACTGGAGATGCTGGCCCGCCGCGGCGAGGTTGACCAGCAGGCACCGGCCAAAGCAATCGACAAGTACCGGCTGCACAACGTCAACGCAGGCTCCACCGGCAACGCCGGAGGCGAGTCCTAGGACACGCAGGTAACCTCCGGCGATCCCGCGAAGTGCTGACGACGGCGGCTCCCACCGAAAGGCGGGGGCCGCCGTCGTCCGTTGTGCGGCGGGAGCCCTGTGTGACGCACAACTGACGGGATTGTAGCCTTTGCACAAATGGAGCTTGCCGGGCAGTGGCCGTATGCTCGAAGAATGCCAGCACCAGCCGCCCCGTCCGCGAAGCGCAAACCGTCCACGCCGAGGGTCACGCCGGAGAAGTCCGAAACTCTCAAAAAGCTGCGGGCAAACGTGGGCCAGCTGTCCACCACTACCATGCGGGAGCTGGAGAAATCCCTGCCCTGGTACAGCCGGCTCAGCTCGGATGAACGCTCTGCCCTCGGCATGGTGGCCCAGAACGGCATCGCAGCGTTTGTGACCTGGTATGAACGCCCAAGTTCTCCGTCCTGGATCCTTACCGACGTATTCGGGACAGCCCCGACGGAACTCACCCGGTCCATCAGCCTGCAAAAAGCGCTGCAGCTGATCCGGATCGTGGTGGAGGTGGTGGAAGACCAGGTACCGGTCATCGCCCCGGAGGCTGACCAGCCGTCCCTTCGCGAGGCGGTCCTCCGCTACTCCCGCGAGGTGGCGTTCGCCGCAGCCGACGTTTATGCACGGGCCGCCGAATCCCGCGGCTCCTGGGACACCCGCCTGGAGGCGCTCATCGTCGATGCCATCCTTCGCGGCGAAAACACTGACGCTTTGCGCTCCAGGATCGCAGCCCTGGGCTGGAAGGCGCAGGAACGGTTTACCGTGATGGTGGGCAACTCCCCCTCCGAACCCAGCGCCAGCTACGTCAGCGAACTCCGGCGGATGGCAGGCCGCTACGCCGAGGACGCCCTCGTGGGCATCCAGGGCGATCGCCTGATCCTGATCCTGGGCGGCGTGTCGGACCGGGAAACCGCCTACGTGAAGCTCAGCGACATGTTCGCTCCGGGCCCCGTAGTGTACGGGGCGGAAGCAGGCTCGCTGCTCGAGGCAAGCAGTTCAGCGCAATCTGCCTTCGCCGGCCTGACGGCGGCCAGGGCCTGGCCGTCCGCCCCCCGGCCTGTTGCAGCCGACGACCTCCTGCCTGAGCGCGTGATCTCAGGCGATGACGCCGCCCGCCGCTCGCTGATCAAGAACATCTACCGCCCGCTAGTGGCGGCGTCCAACGGGCTGGTGGAAACCCTTGGGACGTACCTGGAACTCGGCCACTCGCTTGAGGCAACAGCCCGCGAACTCTTTGTCCACGCGAACACCGTCAGGTACCGGCTGAAGCGGGTCTGCGACGTCACGGGCTGGGATCCGCTCCTCCCCAGAGAGGCTTTTGTCCTCCAGGCCGCGCTTGTGGTGGGCCGTCTTTCCGCCCCGCCCAAAGCCGCCGTCGAGCGTCACCCGGCGCGGAACCAGCCCTGAGGCGTTGTAGACTTCCTACAACCTGACCCTGTGAGCTTGGTGCGGACAAACACCGCTGGATCACACAGTAATTTGGAAAGCTGGTTACGTGCTTGCAATAGTCTGCCCTGGACAGGGCTCACAAACCCCGGGTTTTCTGGCCCCTTGGCTTGAACTGCCCCCGGTGGCAGGCCAACTGGCCTCCCTGAGCGACATCGCAGGCATTGACCTGATCGCCCATGGGACCACCTCCGACGAAGAAACCATCAAGGACACTGCCGTGGCGCAGCCCTTGATTGTTGCAGCCGGGCTGGTAGCCGCGGCTTCCCTCTTCGACGTCGAGCTCAGCTCCCTGCCGGTAGTTCTCGCGGGCCATTCCGTGGGGGAAATCACCGCTTCCGCCCTTGCCGGCGTCCTGACGGAGCAGGAAGCCATGACCTTCGTTCGGGAGCGTGCCAACAGCATGGCCGCGGCCGCGTCCGTCACGCCTACCGGCATGAGTGCCGTCGTGGGCGGCGACCCGGCCGAGGTGCTGGCCGCCATCGAAGCAGCCGGCGCCACCCCTGCAAACGTCAACGGCGCGGGCCAGACCGTGGCTGCAGGAACCTTCGAACAGCTGAAGGCCCTCGCCGACAACCCGCCCGCGAAAGCGCGTGTCATCCCGCTGAAGGTGGCCGGCGCGTTCCACACCAGCCACATGTCACCTGCGGTCAGCGCCCTCAAGACGCTGGAGCCGGAGCTGAAGCCGCAGGCACCGAAGGTGCCCCTGCTGTCCAATTACGACGGCGGGGAAGTCACCGACGGCCCTGCCGCCGTCGACAGTCTGATCGCCCAGGTTTCCCGCCCGGTCCGCTGGGACCTGTGCATGGAAAACATGGTCCAGCGCGGTGTCACCGGAGTCATCGAACTTGCCCCTGCCGGGACCCTTGCCGGCCTCGCCAAGCGCGGCATGCCCGGCGTAAAGACCGTTGCGGTCAAGACCCCCGATGATCTTTCCGCCGCCCTGGCGTTGTTCGCAGAACTGGAGGGCAACGCATGAGCGTTCCCACGCTGAAACAGGCACCCCTCCAGGAACACACGCGGATCCTCGGGATCGGCGCCTACCGGCCCGACGTCATCGTCACCAACGAGGACGTCTGCCAGTGGATCGACTCCTCGGATGAATGGATCCGCCAGCGGACCGGAATCGTGACCCGCCACCGCGCCGCAGCTGACGTCAGCGTGATCGACATGGCCGAGGGCGCTGCCCGCGAAGCCATGGAAAAGGCCGGGATTGAAGCATCGGACCTCGGCGCTGTCATTGTCTCCACGGTCACGCACCCCTACGCGACGCCGTCAGCCGCCGCCAGCCTGGCTGACCGCATCGGCGCCACGCCCGCACCTGCCTTTGACATCTCCGCAGCCTGTGCCGGCTACTGCTACGGGATCGCCCAGGGCGACGCCCTCGTCCGTTCAGGCACCGCAAAGTACGTCCTGGTGGTTGGCGCGGAGAAGCTCTCCGACGTCATCGACAATCGGGAACGCACCATCTCCTTCCTGCTCGGGGACGGGGCCGGCGCCGTCGTCATCGGCCCGTCCGATACTCCCGGAATCGCACCCTCAGTCTGGGGATCCGACGGCAGCAAGTGGGATGCCATCGGGATGACCCGCTCCATGCTCGACGTCCGCGACCTCGGCATGGCTGCCCGGCAGTCAGACTCCACCGGCGACCTTGCCTTGCTCGAAGAAGCCCAGGAGCTCTACCCCACGCTGCGGCAGGACGGCCAGACAGTATTCCGGTGGGCTGTGTGGGAAATGGCGAAGGTGGCCCAGCAGGCCCTCGAAGCCGCCGGGGTACAGGCCGAAGACCTCGTGGCCTTTATCCCCCACCAGGCCAACATGCGCATCATCGACGAGATGGTCAAGAAGCTCAAGCTGCCCGAGACGGTTACAGTGGCACGGGACATCGCGGATGCAGGGAACACCTCTGCAGCGTCCATCCCGTTGGCCACCCACCGCCTGTTGTCGGAAAAGCCGGAGCTCAGCGGCGGGCTGGCCCTCCAGATCGGCTTCGGCGCCGGGCTGGTCTTCGGCGCCCAGGTAGTTGTCCTTCCCTAGAAACGCCCCCAACAGGCCGCAACCGCGTCCTGAACCATTTCCGGCAGTCCTGCCGGCAATTCAAGAAAAGGAGCCATCAATGGCTAGCAACGAAGAGATCCTGGCCGGACTGGCTGAAATCGTCAACGAAGAAACCGGACTGGCCCCCGAGGCTGTCGAGCTGGACAAGTCCTTCACCGAGGACCTGGACATCGACTCCATCTCCATGATGACCATCGTGGTCAACGCCGAAGAAAAGTTCGGCGTGCGCATCCCGGACGAAGAGGTTAAGAACCTCAAGACCGTCGGTGACGCCGTCAGCTTCATTGCCGGAGCACAGGCCTAGTCAACGCTTCGCCGTTTATCGGCATGGCGGGCTGCCGGTCCGGGACGACCGGACCGGCAGCCCGCCGCATTTTCCGGCACCTTTCCCCCGATGAAAGACGCCGACCATCAATACGCGGGACCCTCCGGAAAGCCGGAGCCGGATTCCCACCGACAGAGAGTGATCCCATGACACGCAAAGTAGTCATTACCGGTCTGGGTGCCACCACGCCCATTGGCGGCGATGTACCCACGATGTGGAACAACGCGCTCAAGGGGGTCTCCGGTGCCCGCACTTTGGAGGACGACTGGGTTGCCAAGTACGAGCTTCCCGTCCACTTCGCCGCCCGGTGCAGCACCCCCGCCACTGACGCGCTCAGCCGCGTCGAAGCCAAGCGGATGGACCCCTCCACACAGTTCGGCGTCATCGCCGCCCGTGAGGCCTGGGCCGACTCCGGCATCACCGAATTCGACAAGGACCGGCTGGCTGTTGCCTTCGCCACCGGCATCGGCGGAGTCTGGACCCTGCTGGATGCGTGGGACACGCTGAAGGAAAAGGGCCCGCGCCGTGTCCTCCCCATGACCGTTCCCATGCTGATGCCCAATGGCGTTGCCGCCGCCGTGAGCCTGGACCTCGGCGCCCGCGCCGGCGCCCACACCCCGGTTTCCGCCTGCGCCTCCGGCACCGAAGCCCTGCACCTGGGCCTGGACCTGATCCGCTCGGGCAAGGCAGACGTTGTGATGTGCGGTGGCGCCGAAGCAGCCATCCACCCCATGCCCTTGGCGGCGTTCGCCTCCATGCAGGCCCTGTCCCGCCGCAATGACGACCCGCAGGGTGCCTCCCGCCCGTACGACCTCGGCCGCGACGGCTTTGTGATGGGTGAAGGCGCCGGTGCGCTGGTCCTCGAAGCCGAGGAACACGCCCTGGCCCGCGGTGCAAGGATCTACGGTGAACTGGCCGGCACCTCCGTGACGGCGGACGCCTACCACATCACTGCCCCGGACCCGGAAGGCCTGGGCGCTACCCGTGCACTCAAGGCGGCCATGTTCGACGGCCGCATCCAGGCCGAGGACGTGGTCCACGTCAACGCCCACGCCACGTCCACCCCCGTCGGAGACAAGCCTGAGTACACCGCGCTCCGCGCTGCACTCGGCAACCACATCGACAACGTTGCGGTTTCCGCAACGAAGTCCCAGATGGGTCACCTCCTGGGCGCCTCCGGTGCCGTCGAGGCTGTGCTCACAGTGCTGGCCGTATATGACCGGAAGGCGCCGGTCACGATCAACCTCGAGAACCAGGATCCGGAGATCCCGCTCGACGTGGTCACCTCCGCCCGGGACCTGCCGGCCGGCAACATCGTGGCCCTGAGCAACTCCTTCGGCTTCGGCGGACACAACGCCGTGGTGGCTGTGCGCAGCGTTTAGTTATTGCCCGGGTTTTGCCACCCGCATGCAAGAGGAGGCCCCGCCGGCTGGCGGGGCCTCCTCTTTTGCTATGGAGAATGGTTCCTGTGTCGCCCCTCCCCTGCAGGACTAACGACGGCGGCTGTGGGCTAAGCGGTCAGCCCACCTGGTGCAGCCAGCGGACGGGAGCGCCCTCGGCAGCGTGCCGGAACGGTTCGAGCTCCTCGTCCCAGGCCTCGCCGAGCGCCAGGGACAACTCGTGGTAGACGGCGGCGGGGTCGCCTGCGCCCGACTCGTACGCGTAACGGATTCTGTCTTCAGAGACCATGATGTTGCCGTGGACATCGGTGACGGCGTGGAAGATGCCCAGTTCGGGCGTGTGCGACCAGCGTCCGCCGTCAACACCCTGGCTGGGTTCCTCGGTGACCTCATAGCGGAGGTGGGCCCAACCGCGCAGTGCGGATGCCAACTGGGCCCCCGTTCCCGGCGCACCCGTCCACGAAAGCTCCGCCCGGAACATTCCGGGCGCAGCAGGCTGAGGGGTCCACTCAAGATCCGTCCGCTTGTCCACGACGGAGCCTATGGCCCACTCAACGTGAGGGCACAAAGCAGTTGGGGCTGAGTGAACAAACAGCACACCGCGGGTCATTGCAACAGACATTCCATCCTCCATAGCTCTAGGTACGTCTTCCCCAACGACCTCTGCCTGGATGGAACTGCTGTGCCCTGTTCTGCGGTGCAACTCCTTGCCACATATGCAGTTGTTCAGATTTAGCAGCGTCCGGACTTGCTGGTCCGCAGGAAGCAAGGAGCTTCAAGCGGGACTTGAAAGTTGCCGGACGTGACTCTTATTGTGCCGTACGCCGCGTAATTACGCCAGTGCGATTAGTGATTGCGGTTCCCGCCCTGCGGTTACTCTTCGTTAGGCCCTGGGATGTGCCTGCTGGTAACTTTTCCGCAGGCGGTCCACGGAGACATGGGTGTAGATCTGGGTGGTTGCGAGGCTGCTGTGGCCAAGGATTTCCTGCACGGCACGGAGATCGGCGCCGCCGTCCAACAGATGTGTCGCTGCCGAGTGGCGAAGGGCGTGCGGGCCTGACGCCGAAGTGTCCCCCAGGGCCTCGAGGAGTCCGTTGACCACCTCCCGGACCTGCCGCTGGTCCACGCGGCCGCCCCGGGAGCCCAGGAAAAGGGCGGGACCGCTGTTCTCCCTGGCGAGCAGCGGCCGGCCGCGCCGCAGCCAGTCGTCCAATGCCAGCGCCGCCGGAACGCCGTAGGGGACCGTGCGTTCCTTGTTGCCTTTTCCGATGACGCGCAGCGTGCGTCGGTCGGGGTCCAGGTCGTCGATGTCAAGCCCCGCCAACTCGCCCACCCGGATTCCGGTGGCATAGAGCAGTTCGACGACGGCCCGGTTCCGGACAGGCAGCGGCTCGCCGCCGGCGGCGGCTTCTTCGAGGCCGGTCAGCAGCCGCGTCAGTTGTTGTGCCTGCAGGACCCCCGGCAGGTGGCGTTCCTTTTTGGGAGCCTTGAGCCGCAACGCCGGGTCCGAGGTGGTGCGCTCTTCCCTCAGGGCCCATGCAGTGAAGGCACGGACTGTGGCGGCCCGTCGGGCAAGGGTGGAGCGGGCCACACCGGCCTGACTTTGCGTTCCCAGCCAGCGCCGGAGGGTTCCCAGCTCAAGGTCCTCCAGCCGGGCGGCACCTTCGGAAGCGGCGTGGGCCAGGAAGCTGCGCAAATCCCCAGAGTATGCACGCAAAGTGTGCGCCGATACGGCCCGCTCCCCCGCCAGGTAGCCCGAGAAGGCAGCTAATGCCTGGTCCAGCTCCCGCGGCAAATCCTTGTTTTCCACCCTCCTACTGTCTCAGGTGACGCCACTGTTCAACGGACTGACACGGCACGGCACACCCGCCAGTGCGAGTCCTGCTTCCGGTTAAGCTCCCCCTATCAGGCCGTTGCCTTGCCCCGTTTCCAGCCGCCTCTTTCGGATACCGCCAGCCCAAGCAAGCCGAGCCGGCCCAGTCCCGCACGCACGGATTCCTGGCCCAGGCCCGCGACCGAGCACAGTTTCTCGACCGAGGTGGTAGAGCGCAGGGGCAGTGCATCCAGGAGGATCAGGTCTTCGAGGGTCAGCCCGTCCTGGACTTCGGCTCCCGCCTGGCGGGGCTGCGGCAGCCCGGCTCCGCTGGGCGCTGCGAGCTCTACAATCTCCGCGGCGTCGGTAACACAGACAGCACCGCCATCCCGGAGCAACCGGTGGCATCCCGCCGAATTGGCACTATGCACCGAACCGGGAACAGCCCCGACAGCACGGCCGAGCGTTTCGGCGTGATGGGCAGTGTTCAGCGCCCCGGACCGCCACCTGGCCTCCACCACCACCGTCACAGCGGACAGGGCCGCGATAAGGCGGTTCCGTTGAAGGAAGCGGTAACGGGTAGGCGCCGACCCGGGTGGAACCTCCGCGATCACCGCGCCCTGGTTGCAGACAGCGCGGAGGAGATCCTCATTGCCCGATGGGTAGAACCGGTCTACGCCACCGGCCATCACAGCAATGGTGGGTACGGCGCTGGTACCACCCGCCAGCGCGGCGCGGTGGGCGTGGGCGTCGATGCCGTAAGCACCGCCCGAGACGACGGTCAGGCCGCGCTGCGCCAACGAATATGCAATGTCTCCAGTCACCGAGGCACCATAGCTTGTGCTGTCCCGGGACCCGACCAGGGCGATGCATTTGTTTGCGCCGGGAAGCGGTTGTTCCTGTCCCCGCCACCACAGGCAGATCGGTTCCTGGATACCAAGGTCGGCCAGTTGCACAGGCCACAGCTCATCCGAGGGGATAATCAGCCTGCCGCCGAGCCTCGCCATCGTGGCCAGGTCCCGTTCGGGAGCGAGGTCTGGAATACGGGGCTGCCACCGTTTTAGGGATGCCGTCATCCCGGCCCAGCCGGTAGCGGAACCATTGTCCGCGAGCAGTGCGGTGATCTCCTGCTCCAGCGCAGGCCCGGCAGCGGCCTCGCCGGTGGCTATCCGAAAGGCGTCCACTGCGCCACACACCTGCACGAGGGCCAGGCCTGCAGCATCCTGGGGCTCCATGAGCCGGGCAAGGGCGGCGCGGGAGAGCCTTTCTTGGTCCACTGCGTTCGCATTCATGGCGCGACCGCCGCTGCCTGCCGCAGGCCCAATGCCTGCCCAATATCGTCCACGTGGGGTCTTTCCCGGTGCCCAAGGTCTGCCAATGTCCACGCCAGACGCAGGACGCGGTCGTAGCCACGGGCCGTGAGGACACCCCGCTCCAGGGAATGGTCGAGGATACGGGTGGCGACAGGAGGCAGCCGAAGCTCGCCACGCAGAACGCGGCCCGGTACCTGCGAGTTCGTTTCCAGGCCGAAGGGCGCCAACCGTTCAAGCTGCCGCCCGCGTGCATTCCGGACCCGGGCGGCGACGGAAGCGGTATCCTCCTCCGCACCCCCCTGACCAAACTCCGCCAGGGAAACCCTTTCCACCTGCAACTGGATATCCACGCGGTCCAGGAGCGGGCCGGACATTCGCGCCAGATAGCGTCTGCGCATCACGGGCGTGCAAGTACAGTCCAGCCCTTTGCCGGACGCCTTGCCGCAGGGGCACGGGTTGGCCGCAAGGACGAGCTGGAACCGGGCAGGATAGGCTGCGGTCCCGGCGGAGCGGTGGATCACCAGCTCACCGCTCTCCAACGGCTGGCGCAGGGCATCAAGCACCCGGCGCTCGTACTCCGGCGCCTCGTCAAGGAACAGCACGCCCCGGTGGGCACGGGAGGCGGCGCCGGGCCGGGGAAGGCCCGAGCCGCCGCCGATGATGGCTGCCGCCGTCGCGGAATGATGCGGACTTTCAAAGGGCGGCCGCCGCAGCAGTTGGACCGAAGACGAAGGCAGCCCGCAGAGCGAGTGGATGGCGGTGACTTCCATTGCCTCGTGGTCCGCGAGGTCTGGCAACAGCCCGGGAAGGCGCTCTGCGAGCATTGTTTTGCCTGCGCCCGGCGGACCGGTGAGGAGCAGGTGGTGGGCTCCGGCGGCGGCCACTTCGAGTGCCCGCCGGGCATCGCCCTGACCGGAGACATCCGCCATGTCCGGGTAAACCCCTGCGTCCTCCGGGCCATCGCAGGGGTGTTCAGGGTCCTCCGGTTCGAAGTCCAGCGCCAGTTCCTGCGGGTCCGCCCCCGAGTCCAAAGCGAGCCGCGCAAGGGTGCGGTATCCCCTGACGTTCGCGCCGGGCACCAGCGCAGCTTCCGCCAGATTCGCCTGCGCCACGACAATGTCCGGAAATCCGGCTTGTACAGACGCCATAACGGCCGGAAGAATGCCCCGGACCGGGCGCAGCCTGCCATCCAGCCCCAGTTCGGCGATGAAGACCGTATTGCCGGTGGGTTTGATGTCGTTTGCGGCGCGGAGGACGGCCATGGTGACTGCCAGGTCGAAGCCTGAACCGCGCTTGGGGAGTGAGGCAGGAATGAGGTTTGCCGTGATCTTCCGGCGGCTGAGTGGGATTCCGGAATTCTTCGCGGCAGACCGGATGCGTTCCTTGGCTTCATTCAAGGAGGCGTCCGGCAGTCCGAGGAGAACAAAGGCGGGCAGGGTCTGGCCGATGTCAGCCTCAACCTCCACGATGTAGCCGTTCAGGCCCACCAAAGCGATGGAGTAGGTTCTTCCGAGGGCCACTCATCCCACCCCCTTGAGGTGCTCCACCAGGGGTTCGCCGCCGCCGTCGTCCACGACGGCGATCACGTCCACCCGCCGCAGCGGCATCCGCAACTCGCGGTCCCGGCACCATGCGGAGCCGAGCCGGTGCAGGCGGGCGAGTTTCTCCGGGCCCACCGCTTCGAAGGGGTGACCGTAATCCAGGGAACGGCGGGTCTTTACTTCGGCAATAACCAAGGCGTCCCCGTCGAGGGCCACAATGTCGATTTCGCCTTCGGTGCAGCGCCAGTTGCGCTCGACAACGAGCATGCCCAAGGACTCAAGAAAGCCGACGGCGACGTCCTCACCGTGCCGGCCCAACAGGTCTTTTGATTTCATTTCTACCTCCGCAACCAGCCTGTGGCAGCATGATTGCGGAGGTAAGGGGGCTCATCGCGTATGTGAACCAATGGCCCCTGTGAAGGAGAAGTCGGTTGTGCAGGAAGAGTCCAGCGCGGGAGAATCCGGCGTCCTGCCGGGAGCTACTGGCCCAGGTCAACGTCCTTGGGCATGGCCAGTTCCTCGTTGCGCGGCAATTCTTCCACATTGACGTCCTTGAACGTCAGGACACGGACGCTCTTAACGAACCGCGCCGAACGGTACACATCCCAGACCCAGGCGTCCTGCAGCGTCAGGTCAAAGTAGACTTCGCCGTCTGCGCTGCGGGCCTGCAAGTCTACGTGGTTGGCCAGGTAGAAGCGCCGTTCGGTCTCGACAACGTAGCTGAACAGTCCGACGACGTCGCGGTATTCACGATAGAGCTGGAGCTCCATGTCGGTCTCATAGTTTTCAAGATCCTCAGCACTCATGAGTCCATCTTGCACCATGTCCGGCGCCGCTGGCGCCCGCGCCCGGCCGCAGTCAGTCTTCGATGCCGGCTTCGTCCTCGATGGTTTCGTCCCCGCCGGACAGCCCGCCCTCCAGCAGTTCCCCGCCGAGGAGACGCCAGCTGACACGGTGGTAGGGCGTAGGCCCTGCCGCGCGGAGAACATCCCGGTGCAGCACGGTGGCGTAGCCCTTGTTGACGTCCCATCCGAAGTCCGGGTACTCACCATGCAGCTGCCGCATCATCCGGTCCCGCTCCACCTTGGCGATGACGCTGGCGGCGGCAACGCTCAGGCACTGCATGTCTGCCTTGATCTTGGTGTGCACCGGGGCGTCGCAACCCGCTTCGAGCACGGGCTCGTCGAAAAGCGACAGCTGGCCTGCGGGCGAAAGCCAGTTGTGGCTGCCGTCAAGGAGCACGAGGTCGGGAGTGACTCCCGCGGCGAGAATCTCCTGCCAGGCCCGGGTTCCGGCAAGGCGCAGTGCAGCGATGATGCCGAGCGAATCAATCTCCTGCGCAGACGCGTGGCCCACCGCGGACGCAACACTCCACCTACGGACCAGCGGATCAAGCCGTTCCCGTTCCGCAGGGCTCAGCAGCTTACTGTCCTTCACGCCGGCAAGGGGCTTCTGGCGCTCCAGGTCCACAACTGCGATGCCGACGCTTACAGGACCGGCAAGTGCCCCGCGTCCCACCTCGTCGACGCCCGCCACCAGGCGCGCGCCCTGGGCCTTGAAGGTCCGTTCGTGCCTCAAGGTGGGCGTCTTCGCCGGGCGGGCGGGCACCTTCGTGGAACCGGCGCGTCCCTTTGAGGCTCCCGCCTTCGCCGGGCCGGCTTTTCCGGTGCCGGCCTTTGCCGGGCTGGACTTCCCAGTGCCGGCACTTGCCGGGCTGGCATGAACTGCGGATGACATGGTCAGGGAGCCGCCGGTACGCTCCGGAACACGTCCGGGTAGTTACCCAGGGTCGTGATGCGGCTCAGCGGCCAGGCGATGACCGCGGCTTTGCCTTCGAGGTCGGCGATGTCGATGAAACCGCCGTCGGAATCCATGTGCGCCCTGGAGTCAGCGGAATGGTTCCGGTTATCGCCCATCACCCACACCTTGCCTTCGGGGACAGTCACATCGAAGTTGCGTATCTGAGGGGTCTCAGCCGGGTTGACGTAGCTTTCGTTGATGGCCTTCCCGTTAATGGTCAGTTTACCGGCGTCGTCACAGCAGACCACGTGGTCCCCCGGCAGCCCGATGACCCTCTTGACCAGGTGCTGCTCGGAGTTGTCCGGCAGCAGGCCAACAAAGGTCAAGCCGTCCTGGACCCAACTGAATGGTCCTTCGGGTTTTTCCTCGGCAGGCGGCAGCCAACCCTTGGTGTCGCGGAAGACCACCACATCGCCGCGGCTCAGCGAGAAGGGTTCAGGCACCAGGAGATTAACAAAGATCCGGTCATCGATGTCCAGGGTGCTGACCATGGACTCGGAGGGAATGAAGAACGCGCGGAACAGGAAGGTCTTGATGAGGAAGGAAAGCACCACCGCGATCACCACCACCGTAGCGATCTCCTTCAGCCAGGAAAGCACCTGGCTCCCGCCGGAGCTCTCGCTGGCCTTTGCAGCGGCACGGCTGCCCGCGGGCGCGGGAGCAGGCACCGCCGGACCCGCGGCGTCGGCCCGGGAATCCGAAGCGCCGTCGGGACGCGGTTCGGGTGTCCGCGCGTGGTTCTCGGGCATTTACTGTCCGTTCTCTGTTGAGGGTCCTGCCGCTGGCGGCCGAGGTACTTCTGCAAATCTATCAAGCGGCCAGATGATGTGGACCGGCCTGCCGATAACACGGTCCACCGGCACCATTCCCCCGCCGGGCGCACCCAGCAGGCTCCGGGAATCGGCTGACAACGACCGGTGGTCACCCAGCAGCCATAACCGCCCCTCCGGGACCTCTGCACTGAACTTCTGCGTGCTGGGGGCATCACCGGGAAATATGTATGGCTCGTCCAGCGGCTGCCCGTTAACGGTGATCCTGCCGTCGGCACCGCAGCAGACCACAGTGTCCCCCGGTAAGCCGATGACCCGTTTTACATAGGTGGTGTCACTGCCGGTGAGGCCAAGCCATTGGGTTAGGGCGGACGCTGCGTCCGCCACGGGGCCCTTGCCGCTGTTCAGCGGCGCGAAGGTTCCCCGGCCGTCGAAGACCACGATGTCGCCCCGCCGGATGGATTCGGCCCGGAAATCTGTCCGGGACACCAGGATGCGGTCCCCGCCCTCAAGGACCGGCTCCATGGACTCGGACGGAATGAAGTAGACATCGAGCCACAGTGACCGGACCAACCCGCTGACTGCAATGGCGAGGACGAGGGCAAGGAACACAAAACGCCAGCCCGTTTTTCCGGGCTGGCGTTTCGTCTGGTCCATAAGTCCGTATCCTGGGCGCTGGTGCATGGCTCCGGCGCTGGCCGGATACGGCTGCGGCCCTGCCTTCGTAGGTCTGTAAAGGACTTACTTGGCGGTGCTGAAGTCGCGCTTTTCCTTGATCTTGGCAGCCTTACCGCGCAGTGCACGCATGTAGTAAAGCTTGGCGCGGCGCACGTCACCCTTGGTGACGAGCTCGATCTTTTCGATGATCGGGGAGTGCACCGGGAAGGTACGCTCCACGCCGACGCCGAAGGAAACCTTGCGGACCGTGAAGGTCTCGCGGATGCCGTCGCCCTGGCGGCCCAGGACGAAACCCTGGAAAACCTGGACACGGGTGTTCTTGCCTTCGATGATGTTCACGTGAACCTTGAGGGTGTCACCCGCGCGGAACTCGGGAACATCGGTGCGCAGCGAAGCTGCATCTACGGAATCGAGAATATGCATGATTTGCACTCCTGGTGAACGCCACAGGTCATTCACTTTGGGTCACGGCAGCCAAGCCCGGGCACTTGCAGCGCTACCGGAAATTTCTGCCGAAAGGTAAGTGTCCGTCCTCTTTCACTGATTGAAGAGGCCGGTTGTCTTGGCTGTTGGTTGCGCTCCCCCTGTGGCAGGTGCGGACCCAGCAGACACAAGGACTAATTTTGCCACAGTCGGGCACGTACAGCCAATTACCCACGATTACCACGGCGGAAACGGCGGGTCAGCGCGGCTGTTCCCCCGGCGCGTCCGGGCGGCGCAGCAGGCGGCCGTCGACGACGTCGTAGCCCAGGTCCTGCAGGGCGGTGCGTTCGGCACGGGGCAGCTTCCCGGCGTCGAACGTTTCGAGCAGGTCCGGGCGGCGCTCCGCCGTCCGGCGGAACTGTTCGCTGCGCCGCCACTGCGCAATTTTGCCGTGGTTGCCGCTGAGCAGCACGGCCGGCACTTCACGCTCCCGCCAGATGGAAGGCTTGGTGTAGACGGGGTACTCCAGCAGCCCGTCGGAATGGGACTCCTCCACCAGCGACTCGGGGTTCCCCACGACGCCAGGCAGGAGGCGGCCGATGGCCTCGACCATGGCCAGGACGGCGACTTCCCCGCCGTTCAGGACGTAGTCGCCCAGGCTCACGGGGCGGACGATGAAGTGCTCGCGGGCCCACTCGATGACCCGCTCATCGATGCCCTCGTAACGACCACAGGCGAACGCGAGGTGCTCCTGTTCCGCCAACTCGTAGGCGAGGGCCTGGGTGAAGCGCTCCCCCGCCGGCGATGGAACGATCAGGACCGGCTTGCCCGCATCTTCCGGACGGTCCGCTGCGATGGATGAGAGCGCCTGCGCCCACGGTTCAGCCTTCATCACCATTCCGGCGCCGCCGCCGTAAGGCGTGTCATCCACTGTGCGGTGCTTGTCGGCGGTGAAGGTGCGGAGGTCGTGGACGCGCAGGTCCAGGATCCCGTCCTGGCGGGCCTTGCCGATCAGCGACAGTTCCAGCGGCGCCAGGTACTCCGGGAAGATGCTGACGACGTCGATCCGCATTTAGGCTTTGCCTTCAGTTTCCGGGGCGGCGTCCTGGTCCGAGTTCAGCTCGAACAGGCCGTCCGGCGGGGTGAGGAGGATGAAGCCTTCCTCAACGTTGACCTCGGGCACGATCTGCTCGACGAAGGGAACGAGGATCTCTTGCCCGTCAGGGGTCTTGACCAGCAGCAGGTCCTGCACGGGCATCGTGTTGAGCGCGGCAACCTTCCCGACCACGCGGGAACCGATCCGGGCTTCCAGGCCAACCAGCTCGTGTTCGTACCAGCCTTCGTCGTCGTCCTCGTCCAGCTCTTCGGTTTCAATGAAGAGCTTGGCACCGCGGAGGGTTTCCGCTTCATTGCGGGTCTCGATCCCGTCAAAGCCCAGCAGGAGGATGTCCTTGTTCCAGCGGGCGCTGTTGACAGTCAGCGGGCCAGCAGATGCCGGCTCAACCACAAATTCGGTGCCCGGCACAAACCGGTCCTCAGGGGCGTCGGTCAGGACCTGGACGGTAACTTCCCCGCGGATACCGTGGGGTTTGCCGATTCGTGCCACCTGGAGCTGCATGTGTTCCTCTGTCTTGGATGTGGTTGGCGGTGTTCTGCTGAAAGCACTCCGGCCCCTCCACCGTTGGTGGAGGGGCCGGAGCAAAAACTGATGTTGCTGAGCGCTCAGCGGCGGCGGTCGGTGTCGACGACGTCGACCCTTACCGGTTCGCCGCCGGCCAGGGCTGCCACAACGGTGCGCAGTGCGCGTGCCGTGCGGCCCTGGCGGCCGATCACCCGTCCGAGATCGTCCTGGTGGACCCGTACCTCGAGGGTGTCCCCGCGGCGGTTGCTCTTCGAGCTGACCTTGACGTCATCCGGGGAATCGACGATTCCCCGGACCAGGTGTTCCAGCGCTTCTGCCAGCAATTTACTCAGCCTCGGTGGTCTCTGCTTCGGCCGGTGCCTCGGCTGCGTCAGACTTGGATGCCTTCTTGGTGATGGCTTCCGGGATGATCACGGAACCCTTTTCCGGGGCAACGAAGGCTTCCTTCTGGGTCTTGGTCCGCAGGGTGCCTTCCTGGCCCGGGAGGCCCTTGAACTTCTGCCAGTCACCGGTGATCTTCAGGATCGCGGCAACCTGCTCGGACGGCTGGGCGCCGACGGACAGCCAGTACTGGGCACGCTCGGAGTTGACCTCGATGTATGAGGGCTCTTCGGTGGGGTGGTACTTGCCGATCTCCTCGATGGCGCGGCCGTCACGCTTGGTGCGTGAGTCTGCAACGACGATGCGGTAGTACGGTGCGCGCATTTTGCCAAAGCGCTTAAGGCGAATCTTTACGGCCACTTTTGTGGTCACTCCTGTTTCAGAAAAGGGGTGAACCCGGCGTTCTGCACCCGTGGGGCGGGCCGTACTTGCGGGTTCGAAGGACAGGATCCGGACGCGGAGAGAGGGGCCACGCAGATCGAGTACCTGTTTATTGTGCCAGATCAGCGCCGGGATTTCGACTTGACACGGCGGCGACCGGAAGATGGCCGGGGCAGGCCGCTCAGGCGGACCAGACGTAGAGCCCCGTCCGTTCCGAATCGTCGACGCTGTTGGCCAGTTCAGCCAACTGCTGCACATAGGTCCGCGCGCGGTCGGCATCGAAGGGCATGTCGTCCTGGGCTGCCCACTGCCCGGCAACGTCATCCAGGATGTTGCCTTCGCCTTCGGTTTCGTACGAGAGCAGGTCGGCCAGGGCACGGACCATGGCCGGCGGGACGGCCAGCAGCGAATCGCTGGATACGTCCACCATGGTCAGTTCATAGTCGGCACCGCCGGCGTGCACGGCAGTTCCGGCGAGGTCACCGAGCTGTTCAACTTCGAAATCACTGATCCCCGCGATCCGGACAGCCTGGCCGGCCGGTGCACTGCCGCCTTCGTCCAGGACGCCGGCACGCTTAAGTGCGGCGTCGTGGGTGGCAACAAAGATCTCGGTGAAGCCCATGGGAAGTACCCTTCTTCCGTTGACGGTGGTGCCGGCCGGGAGCAATGCCTGCCACCCGGCCGTTCGGGTTCAGCCTAGTACGGGAACGCCCGGGTCAGCGGACAGCTACGCGGATCCGGTTGCGCCACGGATCCTCAAACCGCAGTTCGGCCCCGGTGTGGTGCGCCGGCAGGCCGGCGACCCTCAGTCGGTCTGCGAGCGCCCCGACGTCGTCTCCGGACGGCACCTCGATGAGCACCTCGCCGAGGCCGAGCGTGTCCTTGCGGGGACCGGCGCCGCGGCTGTTCCAGACATTCATGGCCATGTGGTGGTGGTAGCCGCCGGCGGAGACAAACAAGGCCTGCCCGTGCCAGCCTGCGGTCTTTTCAAACCCGAGGATTCCCACATAGAAGTCGCGGGCCGACTGGACGTCGCCGACCTGGAGGTGGACGTGGCCCACTCCTGCCACACTTCCGCGCTGGCGCTGAAGGGACTCTTCAGTGAGGTGCTGCTCGAGGTACCGCTGGGGCGGCAGGACCAGGCTGTCCATTACCACGTCGGCGCCGTTCCAGGACCAGTTGCTGCGGGGCCGGTCCCAATAGAGCTCGATGCCGTTGCCTTCAGGATCAGTGAAGTAGAAGGCCTCGCTGACGAGATGATCCGCGCTGCCCGTGAAGGAACGGGGTTCAAATTGGGCTGCGGTGGCAACGGTCGCGGCGAGGTCCGCCTGGTTCTCAAACAGCAGCGCGGTGTGGAAGAGGCCGGCTTCTCCCCTGTCCGGGAGGTTCAGACCCGGAGCGGGCGCGAGGTGCACGAGCGGTTTCTGCAGCCGGCCGAGGTAGAGCCCGCCGTCCTGCTCAGCGACAACCTCAAGACCGAGGGCACGCTGGTAATAGTCCGTCATCACCTTCATGTCGCCCACCTTGAGCATTACGGTGCCCATGGCGAGGTCGGCAGGAAGAAGATCCTGGCTGGCGGCTTCTGCAGTCATTGAAAACTCCCGGTGCTTGGGCCCTTCGGATTGGGGCCTATGACAGTTAAAATTACTTGAAGCTTCAATTTATTCCAAGTGACTTGAAAGTCAGGCCGCTCCGGGCTTATCGGATGACGCGCCCTCCCAGCACGACGTGTGCCAGTTCGCCTACCGTTGCTGGAGCCTGCCGCGGGTCCTCCCTGCACAGCACGACGTCGGCGCGGGCACCCTCCTTAAGTCCGTCGGCTCCCAGCCACCTCCGGGCGCCCCAACAGGCAGCGTCGAGGGCAGCGGCCATTGGCAGGCCTGCGTGGTGAAGGGCAAGGATTTCATCGGCGATCCTGCCGTGCCGGATGACGCTCCCGGCATCGGTGCCAGCATAGATCTGCACCCCTGCTTCATACGCCTCCAGCACCCGTTCCGCGCGGCGCTCCCACAGTGCCCGCATGTGTGCCGCGTACCGGGGGAACTTCGGTTCTGCCTGGGCTGCGATATCCGGAAACGTGGCGATGTTGATGAGAGTGGGCACGATGGGAACGCCCTGTTCGACGAACCTGGGGAGGTGCCGTGGCAGGAGCCCGGTGGCATGCTCGATGCAGTCGATCCCCGCGTCCAGCATCTGGTCCAGGGTCTCTTCGCCAAAGCAATGTGCGGTGATCCGGGCACCTTCGCCGTGCACCCCCTGCACAGCGTCCCTGACGGCGTCGGCCGGAAATGACGGCGCCAGGTCACCGGCGTCGCGGTCAATCCAGTCCCCGACGAGCTTGACCCAGCCGTCGCCGTCGCGGGCCTGTTTCCGGACAGCTTCCACCAGGCCGTCCGGTTCCACTTCCTCGGCGAGGCCCCGCAGATAGCGCCGGGTCCTGGCAACATGCCTGCCGGCGCGGACGAGTACGGGGGCGTTCCGGCTGCCCTGAAGGAACCGCGTGTCTGCAGGGGAACCTGCATCCCTCACCAGCAGTGTTCCAGCGTCCAGGTCGGTTCCGGCCTGTTCCTCCGCAACTGCTGCCTCCACCGCGCCCCCGGGTCCAAGCCCGATGTGGCAGTGGGCATCCACGAACCCCGGCAGGACCCAGCCATCCAGCACGCGGCCCGCGGGTTGTTGCGGGCGCGTAAAGGTCAACACCCCGTCAACGGACCACAGGCCCCGCCGCTCGCTGTCCGGCCCCGCAAGCACCGGGCCGCTGAATTCGATGATCTCCGGCATTGGACTCCTTTTCCCGCCAGTCAGGCTAGCACCGGCCATGTGACAAGCCCCTCCCGAAAGGCTGTGGTAGCTTTCTTCCTGACCACACGGGTGCCCCTGCAGGGGCTGAGATCGGGCTGATGCAGCCTGCGACCGTTGAACCTGTCCGGGTAATGCCGGCGAAGGAAGTGAGTAATCCTTGAGTACACCCATTGCACCGTTAAGCCCTGCCCAGATTCCGTCCGGCGCGGCAGCGGAAGGCGGCCAGGACCAGGCTCCTGTCACGCAGTCGCTGAAGTCCCATTCCCTGGCCTTTGTCCACGATGAAGCATCCGGGATACGCGTGCCCGTTACGGAGATAGCCCTGGCACCTTCACCCAACGGCGACTCCAATGGTCCGTTCCGGATCTACCGAACTGCCGGCCCGGGGAGCGACCCCGTCCGCGGCCTGAACCCTTTCCGCTCGGCATGGATCGAAGCGCGCGGCGACACGGAAATCTATGGCGGCCGTGGACGGAACCTCCTCGACGACGGCCGCTCGGCTGTACGCCGCGGTGCCGCCAGCGCGGAGTGGAAGGGCGCCCGTCCGGTGCCCCGCCGCGCCGTCGAAGGCCGGAAAGTGACACAAATGCACTACGCGCGGCAGGGCGATATCACCCCCGAAATGCGCTTCGTGGCGCTGCGGGAGAACTGCGATGTGGAACTGGTCCGCAGCGAAGTGGCAGCCGGCCGGGCGATCATTCCGAACAACATCAATCATCCCGAGTCGGAACCCATGATCATCGGCAAGGCCTTCCTGGTGAAGATCAACGCCAACATCGGCAACTCGGCGGTCACCAGTTCCATCGCCGAAGAAGTGGACAAGCTGCAATGGGCCACCCAGTGGGGCGCAGACACAGTGATGGACCTTTCCACCGGCGACGACATCCACACCACCAGGGAATGGATCATCCGCAACTCGCCCGTTCCGATCGGGACCGTCCCCATCTACCAGGCCCTGGAAAAGGTTAACGGCGAAGCAAACGCGCTGACCTGGGAGATCTTCCGCGACACGGTCATTGAACAGTGCGAACAGGGCGTGGACTACATGACCATCCACGCCGGCGTCCTGCTCCGGTACGTTCCCCTGACCGCCAACCGCGTGACCGGCATCGTGTCCCGCGGCGGGTCAATCATGGCCGGCTGGTGCCTTGCCCATCACCAGGAAAACTTCCTCTACACGCACTTCGAGGAGCTCTGCGAAATCTTCGCAAGGTACGACGTGGCGTTTTCATTGGGCGACGGCCTGCGGCCGGGGGCGACGGCCGATGCCAACGATGCCGCTCAGTTTGCCGAACTGGACACACTCGCCGAACTGACGCAGCGTGCTTGGAAGTACGACGTGCAGGTGATGGTGGAGGGCCCCGGCCACATTCCGTTCCACCTGGTCCGGGAAAACGTCGAACGCCAGCAGGAGCTGTGCAAGGGTGCGCCCTTCTACACGCTGGGCCCGCTTGTTACCGACGTGGCACCAGGGTACGACCACATCACCTCGGCCATTGGCGCCACGGAAATCGCCCGGTACGGCACCGCAATGCTGTGCTACGTCACCCCGAAGGAACACCTGGGCCTGCCCAACAAAGACGACGTCAAAACAGGGGTGATCACGTACAAGATCGCAGCGCACGCCGCAGACCTCGCCAAGGGCCACCCGGGGGCGCAGGAACGCGATGACGCACTGTCCAAGGCACGCTTCGAGTTCCGCTGGCGGGACCAATTTGCGCTATCCCTGGACCCGGTGACCGCCGAGGCATTCCATGACGAAACCCTCCCCGCGGAACCCGCCAAGACAGCGCACTTCTGCTCCATGTGCGGTCCCAAGTTCTGTTCCATGAGGATCAGCCAGGACATCCGGGACGAATACGGGTCAGCGGAGTCGCAGGCGGCGGTGGCGGACATGGCAGCGGGAATGCGGGGGAAAAGTGAGGAATTCCTTGCAGCGGGCGGCAAGGTTTACCTCCCGGAACTGGCCGCTCCAGCGAGCGGCCGCCCGTAGCTGCATCACCATTTCCGTCCGGCAGGCTATTGGGGGCTTGCCGGACGGGGAAACTGCCCCCGGCAGGATTCAGGAAGCCCTGGCAGGCTGGCTCCTGCTGACCTCGCTGATGAACGAGCGGATGATGCGGTCACCTTCCGGGGAGTCATGGGGCCGGTGCCCTCCCGCCGCCGTGCGGTGCAGGGCGCCGGTCTCACGCAGGTAGCGGGCAATCTCCTCGTAGAGCGGTTCCCACCCTCCCGTGAGGACCAGTGTGGGAACGCCGGGGACAATATGCAGCGGAGCCTCCCAGGAAGGGGCCTGCAGCCGGAGCCTCCTGGCGGATCGCTTCTCCTCCGCTGTAGCCGGCTGCTGCAGGTCCGTAGCATAGACCCGCCGGACGAACTCGCGCTGGAAATCGTCGTCGCTCATCTGGTGCCGGACATCGAACAAGGGTTGCATCAGCCCGATATGGGCCGAGGTGGCCGGCAGTTCCGCGGTAAGCGAGAGGCAGGCGGGCTCTACCAAGGTCAACGAAAAGACAAGGTCGGGACGCTCGACGGCGGCCATCATCGCTGCGATGGCTCCCTGGGAGTGCGCCACAACGTGTCCGCCCGCGGCGCCCCTGCCGTCGTCGGCAAGGGACCGCAACACAATGGCGGCGTCTTCGTCGAAGGAGGATTCAACGGGTTCAGCCACAGGATGGTACCCGTGGCGGCGCAGGAACAGTGCGTCATAGGACAGCGCCATACCGTGCTGGCGCGGCCAGGCCGCGGAGCCGAAGCTGCCGGCGCCGTGTACGAACACTACCCTCTGCTTGAACATGACCCAACCCTATTCGACGGCATGGACATCCCAAGTGAGTAGCGCCAAGTGTCGTTTTGACGGTTCAAAACGACACCTGGCGCTGCCTGGTTGCGGATGTGGTTACTGGCCGAGGAACTTGTCGAAACCCTTGGGCAGGTTCAGCTGCGAGGGATCAAAGTCGCCCTGCTGCTGGCCGAAGGCGGCCCCGGTGGGCAGTGCCTTGGCCGCATTCGCACGGCGCGCCTCGGCATCCTTGCGCTCCTGGGCTGCCTTGGCGGGGTTACCTGACTTGGCCTTTTTCTTGGGGGCGTTCTTGGCGTTCTTCCGCGCACCGCCGCCCGCACCGGGCATGCCGGGCATACCAGGCATTCCGGGCATACCGCCCTGGGCCATCTTCTTCATCATCTTCTGGGCCTGCGCGAAACGCTCCAGGAGGCCGTTGACTTCGGAGACGTGCACGCCGGAACCGCGGGCGATGCGGGCGCGGCGGGAGCCATTGATGATCTTGGGCGCCACGCGCTCATGCGGTGTCATGGACCGGACGATTGCTTCAACGCGGTCGATCTCGCGCTCGTCAAACTGCTCAAGCTGCTGGCGGATGTTCTGCGCGCCCGGCATCATCATGAGCATCTTCTTCATGGAGCCCATGTTGCGGATCTGCTGCATCTGCGCCAGGAAGTCATCCAGGGTGAAGTCTTCCTGGTCGGCGAACTTCTTCGCCATCCGGGCAGCTTCGTCCTTGTCCCAGGATTTCTCGGCCTGCTCGATGAGCGTGAGGACATCGCCCATGTCGAGGATGCGGGACGCCATCCGGTCCGGGTGGAAGAGCTCGAAGTCGTCAAGGCCTTCACCGGTGGAGGCGAACATCACGGGCTTGCCGGTGACGGACGCAACGGAAAGTGCGGCACCGCCGCGGGCGTCGCCGTCGAGCTTCGACAGGACGATGCCGGTGAAGTTGACGCCCTCATCGAAGGCATGCGCCGTGTTGACGGCGTCCTGGCCGATCATGGCGTCAAGGACGAACAGCACTTCGTTCGGCACAATGGCACGGCGGATCTGCCGTGCCTGCTCCATCATGTCGGCATCAACGCCGAGGCGGCCGGCGGTGTCCACGATGACAACGTCGTGGAGTTTTTGGCGGGCTTCCTCAACACCGGCGCGGGCAACCTCTACGGGGTCCCCGGCCGGGTGCTCAAGCTCGGTGTAGGTGGCACCGGGGTGCGGCGCGAACACCGGCACCTTGGCGCGCTGGCCAACCACCTGCAGCTGGGTAACGGCGTTGGGACGCTGCAGGTCGCAGGCCACCAACAGGGGGCTGTGGCCCTGGGCCTTCAGCCATTTGGACAGCTTGCCCGCGAGAGTGGTCTTGCCGGCACCCTGCAGGCCGGCAAGCATAATGATGGTGGGCCCGTTCTTTGCCAGGCGGATGCGGCGGGTCTCGCCGCCGAGGATCTCCACCAGCTCCTCATTAACGATCTTGACGATCTGCTGGCTTGGATTCAGGGCCCCGGAGACCTCGGCACCCAGGGCGCGTTCGCGCACCCTGCCGGTGAATTCACGGACAACGGGAACGGCAACGTCCGCGTCCAGGAGGGCGCGGCGGATCTCCCGGACTGTGGCGTCAACGTCCGCCTCCGTAAGGCGGCCTTTGCCGCGGAGATTCTTGAAGGTTGCTGTCAACCGGTCAGAGAGTGAATTGAACACGCGCCGTGCACTTCTTTCAGTGGATGATCGGGACTCGACTATCTAGGGTACCAAGTCGGGCCCGCAAGGTGGCATGCTGGCAAAATGACGAGCCAGACAACAGTGAAAACCCTGCTCATCCTCGGCGCTTCCGGCGACCTCACCGGGCGGCTGCTCCTGCCCGGCCTGGCGCGGCTTGTTGCCACGGGCCGCGCGGCAGGCCTCCGCCTGGTGGGCGCAGGCTCCGATCCCTGGACCCCGGAACAATGGCGGGACAGGGTCCGTACGTCCTTCGCTGCGTCCGCGAAATCGGCTTCCCCTGACGGCCTGCGGGCACTGGAGGACCTGGAAAAGGAGACCGTCTACCACCAGCTGGATGTCACGGCCGGGGGTGCGCTTGCGTCGCTGCTCGCCACCCTTGAGGGGCCCGCCGCCGTCTACTTTGCCCTGCCGCCCCGGATCAGCCAGCTCGCCTGTGAAGCCCTCCGGCCGGACCAGGTACCGCCCGGAACGAGGCTGGTGATGGAAAAGCCCTTCGGTTCCAGCGAGGAATCCGCCCGCTCGCTCAACCAGACCCTGGTGCGCCTGGTGCCGGAGGACCACATCCACAGAGTCGACCACTTCCTGGGCAAGGCCACGGTGCTGAATATCCTGGGCCTGCGCTTCGCCAACAACTTCCTGGAGCCCGTGTGGAACCGCGAGCACGTGGAGAAGGTGGAGATCATCTTCGACGAGGACCTCGCGCTCGAGGGCCGGGCCCGCTACTACGATGGTGCCGGTGCGCTCCGGGACATGATCCAAAGCCACCTGCTCCAGATCATGGCCCTGATGGCCATGGAGCCGCCGTCAAGCATCAGCGAACGGGACCTGCGCGACGCCGTTTCCACAGTCCTGCGGGCAAGCAGCGTCCCCGCTCCCTATGCAGCTTCCACCCGCAGGGCGCGATACACGTCCGGGACTGTGGCCGGGAAGGACGTGCCCGACTACGCGAAGGAGGACGGCGTGGACGCGTCGCGGGGAACTGAAACCCTGGCGCAGATCCAGGTGGGGATTGATAACTGGCGCTGGAAGGGTGTCCCGTTCATCCTGCGCTCCGGGAAAGCCATGGGCGTGAAGCGCAAAGAGGCCGTGGTGACGTTCAGGCCCGTCCCCCACCTTCCGAAGGGATTCACGGGGGTGGACTCGCCGAACCAGCTCAGGATCGGCTTCGGGCCCGACACCCTCGAATTCGACGTCGATGTGAACGGACCCGGCGAGATCCTCAGCCTGAGCCGGGTCACCCTTGAAGCTGAACTGAGCGCATCCGAACTCCTGCCCTACGGTGAAGTGCTGGAGGGCGTGCTCACCGGCGATCCGCTGCTCTCCGTCCGGGGCGATACAGCAGAAGACTGCTGGCGGATTGTGGAGCCGGTCCTGAAGGCCTGGCAACGGGACACGGTCCCGCTGGAGGATTACGACGCCGGATCGTCGGGGCCGGCGGAACTGTCCACCAGCGTGCGGGCTGAGTAAACGGGCTGAGTAAACCGCGAGCGTTCAGCGGACGCGGGCAACGCGCAGGAAATATAGAACGGGCCAACAGAAGAGGGGCAGGAAACCTTCCGGTTTCCTGCCCCTTTTCTGGACTGTTTCGGAGTTGCCGACCGCCTAGATGGCGGCGACTCCCCGTTCCCCGGTCCTGACCCGAACTGCCTCGAAGACGTCCATGGTCCAGACTTTGCCGTCCCCGGCCCGGCCGGTGTTCGAGCTGGCGATGATGACGTCCAGGATGTCGTCGGCCTGCTCGTCGGTTGCCAGGACTTCAACCCGGATCTTCGGCAGGAGGTCCACGTTGTACTCGGCTCCGCGGTACACCTCCGTGTAGCCGCGCTGCCGGCCGTAGCCGCTTGCCGCGCTGACCGTCAAGCCCTGTACGCCGTAGGCTTCCAGTCCTTCCCGGATGGCTTCGAGCTTTTCCGGCCTGACGATTGCGGTGATCAGTTTCATGCCCCCACGCTTTCCTTGCCTGTTGCTGATTCGGTCTTCCGGGCATCCGCCGTGGCCCCGGAGGCCTCCGGCTGGGTCTTGCCCGTGATCATGTCGTGCAGCGGCTGGAAGCTTCCGCCGTGTCCGCCAACACCGAACTCGTAGGCGGTTTCGGCGTGCAGGCTGAGGTCCACACCCACCGTTTCCTGTTCCTGCGATACCCGGAAGCCCATGGTCTTGTGAATGGCCAGGGCGATGATGGCCGTGAGGATCGCCGAGTAGGCGATGGCGATGCCGGCAGCTGCGAGCTGGGCCCACATCTGGGTCATGCCGCCGCCGTAGAAGAGGCCGCCGCCCACGCCGTCGGCGGGAAGTGCGATGAAGCCCAGGGCCACGGTGCCGATGATGCCGGAGACGAGGTGGACGCCAACGACGTCGAGTGAGTCATCGAAGCCCCAGCGGAACTTCAGTCCAACAGCGAGGGCCGAGGCCACACCGGCCACAACGCCGAGGCCCAGGGCACCGACGGGGCTGACGTTGGCGCAGGCGGGAGTGATGGCGACCAGGCCGGCAACCACGCCGGATGCTGCACCGAGGGAGGTGGGGTGGCCGTCGCGGATGCGTTCGGTGACAAGCCAGCCGAGCATGGCGGCAGCAGGAGCGGCGAGCGTGTTGACCCAGATGAGGCCGCCCTGTTCAGCAGTGGTGGCGGCGCCGCCGTTGAAGCCGAACCAGCCGAACCACAGGATGGCTGCGCCAAGCATCACGAACGGGATGTTGTGCGGGCGGTGGTTGGGGTCCTTGCCGAAGCCCTTGCGGTTGCCGATGATGAGGACGAGTACCAGTGCGGCCACGCCTGCGTTGATGTGGACCACCGTGCCGCCGGCGAAGTCGATGGCCGGGCCGAGCGCCTGGCCCACAGCACCTTCGGGGCCGAACAGGCCGCCGCCCCAGACCATGTAGGCCAGGGGGCAGTACACCAGTGTGACCCAGACAGGGACAAAGACGCTCCAAGCGCCGAATTTTGCCCGGTCCGCGATGGCACCGCTGATCAGCGCGACGGTGATGATGGCGAAGGTGGCAGCGTAGCCCACCTTGATCAGCCCGTCAGGAGTGTCGATTCCCTCGAGGCCAAAGGTGGCGAACGGGTTGCCCACGATCTGCAGGAACCCATCACCGGAGCTCATGGAGGCGCCCCAGAGGACCCAGACAACACCCACCATGCCGATGGAGATGAAGCTCATCATCATCATGTTCAATGCGGCCTTGGCACGCGTCATGCCGCCGTAGAAAAATGCCAGACCCGGCGTCATCAGCAGCACGAGGGCTGCCGACACCATGATCCATACGTGACCTGCGGTAAGTTCCATGGTGCACGTCCTCTCTGGTCGAATATTGCGGAGTCCTCCGCCTGCCAACGCCTTTTGCGTCCTGTAACGAGTTTGTCCGCGCCGTGTTTCGCCCACGGAGGATTTAGATTGCCGGCCTGTTACAACAACCTCTAGGAAGTAAATGGTGCATATCGTGCTTGTTACGGTTGTGTTTCACCGTTTCCGCCGGCACCCGGCCCTCCAGACTGCAAGGATTTGTGCACCATGACGGCAGCACCCCGCGGAAGCGGCGCCACTTCAAGGTTCCTGGCCCGCCTGCGGCCGCAACGGGACCGGCTTCCCCGCGATATTAAGGTGATGCTGGTGGCAGCGTTCCTGATTGCGTTGGGATTCGGGCTTGTTGCGCCCGTATTGCCGCAATTTGCGACCACCTTTGGGGTCGGAAACACCGAGGCGTCCGTGATTGTTGCCATCTTCGCTTTTATGCGGCTCGTATTTGCCCCGGCGGGCGGCAGCCTGATCGGGCGGTTGGGTGAACGGCCCGTCTATGTGGCGGGGCTGCTGATTGTGGCCGTCTCCACGGCGGCCTGCGCGTTCGCCCAGGATTACTGGCAATTGCTGCTCTTCCGCGGTCTCGGGGGCGCGGGTTCCGTGATGTTCACCGTGGCGTCCATGGCCCTGGTGATCCGGCTCGCGCCTCCGGAGAGCCGGGGCAGGGTGTCCGGCGCGTACGCGACGGCGTTCCTTATCGGCAATGTCTGCGGCCCGATTGTTGGCGGGCTGCTGGCCGGATTCGGCCTCCGGATACCGTTCCTGGCCTATGCCGCAGCCCTGATAGTCGCCGCCCTGGTGGTCCAGACACAGCTCAGCCACGAGCGCCGCGGTTCTGCGGAGGCACAACAGCGGTCACCGGAGATGAAGCTCGGCGAGGCCCTGGCGACAGGACCATACAGGGCTGCCCTGATGTCCAGCTTCGCCAACGGGTGGGCCACCTTTGGCGTCCGCATGGCCACCGTTCCCCTGTTTGCCGCTGCCGCCTTCGGCGCCGGGCCCGAGGCGGCAGGGCTGGCTTTGGCGGTGTTCGCTGCCGGCAACGCCGTGGCGCTGACCTTCTCCGGCCGCCTGGCAGACAGCATGGGGCGCAAGCCCATGATGATCGCGGGCCTGCTGGTGGCCGGCGCTGCGACGGCCGGGATCGGCTTCGCCGGCGAACTGGTGTGGTTCCTGGCAGCATCGGCTCTGGCCGGCGTCGGCTCCGGGCTGTTCGGACCCGCCCAGCAGGCCGCCGTCGCCGATGTTATCGGCAACGGGCGGTCCGGCGGCAAGGTCCTGGCCGTGTACCAGATGACGTCTGACGTCGGCGCGATCGCCGGGCCCGTGCTGGCCGGCGTGCTGGCGGACCGCCTGGGCTATGGGTGGGCTTTCGGCATCACAGGCGGCATCATGCTGGTTGCCGCCTGCAGCTGGATTACCACCCGCGAAACACTTCGGCCCGCCAAAAGCGCGGGCAGTGCGGACCGCCGCTAGTTCAGCAGCGCGTCCACAAACGCTTCAGCCTCGAACGGGGCGAGGTCGTCGGCACCTTCGCCCAGTCCAATGAGCTTGACCGGTACGCCAAGGGTCTTTTGGATGGCGACGACGATGCCGCCCTTGGCTGTGCCGTCCAACTTTGTCAGGACGATACCCGTGATGTTAACGACTTCGGAAAACACGCGCGCCTGGTTCAGGCCGTTCTGGCCGGTGGTTGCATCCAGCACCAGGAGGACCTCGTCCACCTCGGCAAGCTTCTCCACGACGCGCTTGACCTTCCCCAGTTCGTCCATGAGGCCCACCTTGTTCTGAAGGCGGCCGGCCGTGTCGATCATCACTACGTCGACTTCCTGGTCGATGCCGGCCTTCACTGCTTCGTAGGCTACGGACGCCGGATCGGCACCCTCGATGTCCGACTTCACGGTGGGAACGCCTACGCGCTGGCCCCACGTGGCCAGCTGCTCCGCGGCCGCAGCACGGAACGTGTCCGCGGCGCCGAGGAGGACGTCCTTGTCCTCGGCCACCAGCACGCGGGCAAGCTTGCCCACGGTGGTGGTCTTGCCCACGCCGTTCACGCCTACCACCATCATGACGGCCGGCTTGTCAGCGTGGCGCTGCACGTTCAGGGTGCGGTCCATGGTGGGGTCCACAATCTTGATGAGCTCCTCCCGGAGCAGCACCTTGACCTGCTCGGGGGTCCGGGTGCCCAACACCTTGACGCGCTCACGCAGGGCGTCCACAAGCTGCATGGTGGGTTCAGTGCCAAGGTCGGCCAGAAGAAGGGTTTCCTCGACTTCGTCCCAAACGTTCTCATCGATCTTGTCGCTGGACAGCAGTGCCAGCAGGCCCTTGCCCATGATGTTGTTGGAGCGTACCAGTCGCTCGCGAAGGCGCATAAGGCGGCCGGCCACAGGCAGCGGGGTCTCGACCTGGATGACTTCCAGGCCCGCTGCATCGTCCGGGACCGTGGTGGTGTCCAGCCCCTCCAGGTCCACGCCGTCGGGGGCCTTGCGGTCCGTCGCCGCGGCCGGACTGTCCTCGACGGCCGTGCTCCCGCTCCGTGGCAGGACGGGGTCGTTGGCGTCCCGGGTGCCGGGGTACTGGGTGATGTTCTTCCGCGTCTTGAGCAGGACCGGAATCAGCCCGCCAATAACCGCCAAGGCAGCAACAATGGACAAAATTATGGGGAGGATGTCATTCACTCCCCTAGCTTCTCATAACGCAGCGGGCGTTACGGGCGGCGCGGGGGCTGCCCCGGACCGCCACAGCCCGCCTACACCTCGGCGCCCAGGCGCTGGCTGATGACGGTGGAGACGCCGTCGCCCCTCATGGTTACGCCGTAGAGAGCATCGGCTACTTCCATGGTCCGCTTCTGGTGGGTGATCACGATGAGCTGGCTGGACTCCCGGAGTTCCTCGAAGATAGTGATGAGCCGGCCCAGGTTTGTGTCGTCCAGGGCAGCTTCCACCTCGTCCATCACGTAGAACGGCGACGGCCGCGCCTTGAAGATCGCAACCAGCAGGGCCACTGCCGTCAAGGAGCGTTCACCGCCGGACAGGAGCGAAAGCCGCTTGATTTTCTTGCCGGCAGGGCGGGCCTCCACCTCGATGCCGGTGGTCAGCATGTCGCCCGGATCCGTGAGTACCAGCCGTCCCTCCCCGCCGGGAAACAACCGGGCGAAGACCCTGGTGAACTGTGCCTGGGTATCCTCGAAGGCTTCGGTGAACACCCGCTGGACCCGGTCATCCACTTCCTTGATGATGTCCAGCAGGTCCTTGCGGCTGGCCTTCAGGTCCTCCAATTGCGTGCTGAGGAACTGGTGGCGCTCCTCAAGCGCGGCGAATTCCTCCAGCGCCAGGGGGTTGACCCTGCCCAGGCTGGCGAGGTCGCGTTCGGCTTTCCGGAGCCGCTTCTCCTGCTCCTCACGGATGTAGGGCTTGCCTTCGTTGATTTCGGCTCCGGCGGCATCCACCGGGGCGCGCAGGGCCGCCCACTTGTCGCCGCTTTCTCCGGCAGGGACCGGGACGGGCACCTCAGGCCCGTAGTCCGACACCAAGGCATCGGGGGTGATGCCGAGTTCATCGATGGAGCGGCTTTCCAGGGCTTCGATGCGGGCCCGTTGCTGGGTGCGGGCGAGTTCATCGCGGTGAACGTTGTCCGTGAGCTCGGCAAGTTCCCGCGCGAACAGGTCATTCGCTGTCCGGATCTGCAGCAGTTCCTTGTCCCGCTGTTCCCGGTTCTCTTCAGCGAGGTCGCGCTCGTGCCTTGCCAGGTCCACGGACACATCCATGTACCGCAGGGCCAGTTCAACAGCGGCAGCTACTGCGGCAGCCCGTTTCGCCTGGGCCCGGCGGCGGCGGGCACGTTCGGCTGCTTCCTCCCGGGCGCGGCGCTCGGCGGCGGCGGCACGTTCCAGCGAATCGACCCGGTTCCGGGTTGCGGTTAACTGCTCTTCCGCGCTGCGCAGTGACAGCCGGGCCTCCACCTCGGCAGCCCGGGCCGTGGAGGCAGCCTGGGCAAGGGCATCCCGGTGTTCGGTGGAGGGCTCCTGTTCCAGGGGCGCCTCCTGGGCAGCGGCAAGCCGCGCCGTCACGGCGGCGAGCGCTTCCTGCCCGGCCACGACGTTCGCTTCGGCTTGAGCCAGGGACACCGCCAGCCGGTCGCTTTCGCCCACTGCGCTGCGGAGTACGGAGTTGAGGTGGCCGAGGCGTTCCGCCACGGCCGCCAGCCTGGCATCTGATTCGTGCAGCCGGTCGAGGGCAGCGTCGGCACGTTCCTGCGCCTCAGCCTTCCGTGCCTCTGCCGCGGCCAGGGCAAACCTGTTCCGCTCCAGACCTGCCGTGACGGACGAAAGCCGGCTTTCGGCGTCGTCCACGGCGGCCTGGACTTCGAGGAGGGACGGCGCCTTCGCCGAGCCGCCCGTGGCTGAAACCGCGGTGAAGACATCCCCGCCCCTGGTCACCGCCGTGATACCGGGACGCGCGGACACAAGCGCAGCAGCTGCCTGGACGTCGGCGACGACGGCGGTGCCGGCCAGCAGGTGCCTCACCGCCGGGGCTGCGGGTCCGGCGTCCTGCACAAGTCCCCCTGCCCAGCGTGCCCCTTCCGGCAGGGGCGCGGCTTCACCCGCCACAGCCAACTCGGCGGCACCCGCAGCGTGGAGCAGGAACGACGCCCGCCCGGCGTCGTCGTCCTTGAGCAGTTGGACCATACCGGCTGCCGCCTCGTGGTCCCGTACGAGGACCGCGTCCGAGGCTTCCCCCAGGGCAGCGGCTATCGCCGTTTCGTAACCCGGTTCCACCGCCAGTTCCCCCGCGAGGGTTCCCAGGACCCCTGCCAGTCCGGCGTCAAGGACGTGCCCTGCCCCGTCTTTCCTGTTGAGCCCCAGATGAAGGGCGTCCCGGCGCGCCACCAACGCATCACGCTTGCGGATTCCCTCACTGACGGCTGCCTTGAAGCCGGAGATGTCCTGAAGCACTGCATCGAGCGCTTCGCTGGCGGCCTCATATTCGGCGTCAAGGGATTCCTCACCTTCTTCCACGCCTGCCACCTGGTTTTCCAGCGCGGTGAACTCGGACTGGGCGCGGGCACGCCGTTCCGCCCCGGCCGCCTGAGATTCCCGGAGCCTGCCCAGCTCGGCCTGCGCGGATTCCACCCGTGACCTCGCCGCTGCAACCTGGCCGGCGAGCCTGGCCAGTCCTTCACGCCGGTCCGCGGCTGCCCGCAGCACCGCAGTGAGCCGCTTGTCCTCGGCCAGGGCGGCAGCCTCTGCCTCCGCTTTAGCTGTGCTGGCCGCCTCGAGTCCACTGCGCCTATCCAGGATGTGGCGTTCCAGCTCGGCAAGCTCCCCGCGCACCCGGGCGGCCTGCCTCTCAAGCTGTTCAGGATCGCGGCCAGCTGCCGGGGGCTCCGTGGACCCGAGCAGGCGGGTGCGTTCCTGCGCCAACGTTCCGAGGGAACGGAGCCGCTCACGCGAGGCAGTCAGCCGGTACCAGGTGTCCCTTGCCGCGTTCAGCTTTGGTGTTGCTTCCGCGGCCAGCTGCTCCAGGGCAGCCTGCTGCCGGCGCCCGGCTTCCAGCTCCTGCTCGACGGCGGCCCGCCGGGATTTGAGGGCAGCTTCGTCCGCGACGTCCTGCTCCAGTGCTTCCTGCAGCTGGACGAGATCGTCAGCGAGGAGCCGCGCTCTGGCATCGCGGACGTCGAACTGGACGCGCTGGGCACGCCGGGCCACCTCGGCCTGTTTGCCCAGCGGGGTCAGCTGGCGCCTGATTTCGCCGGTCAGGTCGGTGAGTCGCTGCAGGTTTGCCTGCATGGCCTCGAGCTTGCGGACCGTCCGCTCCTTGCGGCGCCGGTGTTTAAGGATGCCTGCGGCTTCCTCAATGAAGCCCCGGCGGTCCTCGGGGGTGGCATGGAGGACCCGGTCCAGCTGGCCCTGGCCCACGATGACGTGCATCTCACGGCCCAGGCCTGAGTCGGACAGCAGTTCCTGGATGTCGAGCAGCCGGCAGCCCGCGCCGTTGATGGCGTACTCGGAACCGCCGGCCCGGAAGAGCGTCCGGGAAATCGTCACTTCGCTGTACTCGATGGGCAGGGCACCGTCAGTGTTGTCAATCGTCAGCGACACGTGTGCGCGCCCCAGCGGGGGCCGGCCGGACGTTCCGGCGAAGATGACGTCTTCCATCTTGCCGCCGCGCAGGGTTTTAGCCCCCTGCTCCCCCATCACCCAGGCCAAGGCGTCCACCACGTTGGACTTGCCGGAGCCGTTGGGGCCGACTACGGCGGTGACACCGGGTTCGAAATTGAAGGTGGTGGCCGACGCAAACGACTTGAACCCCCGGACGGTCAGGCTTTTGAGGTGCAAGGCTTTTGGATCTCCTGGATGGCTGGGACGGATGCTTCCCTGCACCAAATCTACTGCTTACCGGCGGAATGGCCCGGATTGACGGGCCCGTACCCCTGCCGCGGGGGCACCGGAGCCCAGCCGGCGGTTTGTACTACCAGCGCCCGTTACGGGGACGGGGCTGGCACACGGGACAGGTGTGCGAGGAGCGGTTCATGAACTGCTCCCGGCGGATGGTTGCGTGGATTCCCGCAGCGGCACACCGCTTGCACGGCTGCCCCTCCCGCCCGTAGGCGTTGAGGGACCGGTCGAAGTATCCTGAGGCGCCGTTGACGTTCACGTACAGGGAGTCGAAGCTGGTTCCGCCCGCGGCCAGCGCATCCAGCATGACCTCGCGCGCGCTGCCCACTACCCTTTCCGCTTCCATGCGGCGCAAGGTGTCGGTGGGCCGGGCGAAATGAAGGCGGGCGCGCCACAACGCCTCGTCGGCGTAGATGTTTCCGATGCCGGATACCAGGCCTTGGTCCAGCAAGGCGCGCTTCAGGCCGGTTTTGCGTTGGCGGAGGCGGCGATAGAAAAGGTCAAAAGAAAAAGCCGGATCCAAGGGGTCCCGTGCGATGTGCGACGCTTCTTCTGCGATCAGCGGAAGGGGCGATTCAGCGAGGCCGCCCGGGCCGCCGTCTTCTGTTGGAACCAAAGCAGTGACGAACAGGCCACCGAAGATCCGCTGGTCCACGAACCGCAGCTGTTCAGGCATGCCGTCGCGCGGAGCCAGCCGGATCCGTACTTTGAGGTGTTTCTCATCCGCGACGCTGCCATCCTGCATCAGCAGCTGCCCGCTCATGCCCAGGTGGGCCATCAGCGCCACCTTTTGGGTGCCGGCAGGCCCGTCCGGAAGTGGCCCGTCAGGACCGGCGGACGTATCCAGCAGCGGCATCCAGAGGAACTTACCCCGCCGCACGACGTCCGCAACAGTTGCGCCTTCGAGGTTTCCGATGAAATCTTCGGTACCCAGTGCGTGGCGGCGGATCGAGCGCTGGTCCAGGACTTCCACGCGTTCGATGGTCCTGCCGCGGACCCAGCTCACCAGGCCGCGGCGGACCACCTCAACCTCGGGTAGTTCAGGCACGACGCTACTTGGCGGCTACGGAGCCGGCGGACTTGCCCGCCGGCGCGGAGCCGGCGTTGCCGGTGAGGGCGCGCCATGCGTCGGCGGCAGCCTCCTGCTCCGCTTCCTTTTTCGAGTGGCCGGTGCCCTTGCCGTAGGCCGTGCCGCCAATGTGCAGGGTAGCCGCGAAAATCCGCGCGTGGTCCGGGCCGGAGCCCTCCACCGCATAATGGATGGTTCCGAGCTGGCGGCTGGCCGCCAGTTCCTGGATGCTGGTCTTCCAGTCGGTTCCCGCACCCAAAGCGCCGGCATCCTTAAGCAGGGGCCCAATCAGCCGCATCACGAGCTGCCGGGCGGTCTCGATGTCGTTGGACACATAGGTGGCACCGATCAGCGCCTCCATGGTGTCCGCCAGGATTGAGGCCTTGTTTTTGCCCTCGGTGAGCTTTTCGCCCTGCCCGAGGTAGATGTAGTCGCCAATGCCGAGGCTTCGTCCGATGCCAGCGAGGGCCCGGGTGCTGACCACGGCCGAGCGTCGCTTCGCAAGATCGCCTTCGGGCAGGTCCGGGTTGTCCCGATACAGAGCGTCGGTCACGGAGAAGCCAAGGATGGAGTCCCCCAGGAATTCGAGCCGCTCATTCGTGGGTATGCCGCCGTTTTCGTAGGCGTAGGAACGGTGTGTGAGCGCAAGACGAAGCGTCCCGGCGTCAATAGAGACACCGAGACGCTTCAAAAGCTCTTCAGTTGAAGACATCATGTCAGCCGGAGGGGCCGATTAGACGTCCGCGACCTTGCGGCCCTTGTACTCAAGGAACAGCGCGGTGCCGGCCGAGTCGGTGACAACCTTTGCCTGGTGCGGCAGGCTGTAAGTAACCTGGCCGTTCTCCACGGTCTTCACCAGGTGGGGGGCGGTCGCCTTCCACTGCGAGCGGCGGGCGCGGGTATTCGAGCGAGACATTTTCCGCTTGGGAACAGCCACGGCTAACTCATTTCTCTCTAGACAAACACGTACAAATCAATTTTGCCGGTCAGGCTTAGCCATATCAGCTAGGGCAGCCCAGCGAGGATCCAAGACCTCGTGGTGGTGCCCCGGCTCGTCTTCCAGGCGAACTCCGCATTCGGAGCAAAGGCCCTGGCAGTCTTCCCGGCACACCGGCTGGAACGGCAGATTGGTGACAACCGCGTCCCGCAACACCGGTTCAAGATCGATTACATCGTGCTCGACTCGACGTTGCTCTTCATCTTCTTCTTCGTCCGAAAGCTCTACACCCTCATAGAAGAAAAGTTCTTGCACATTGACCTCAAGGTCATACGCAAGGGGATCCAGGCATCGCCCGCATTCGCCGGTTACTTCGGCAATCGCGGTTCCTGATACCAGAATTCCTTCGTGTACGGCCTCAAGCCTCAGATCCAGCTCGATATCCGAGCCTTCCTGAACACCAATAAGCGCCACACCAAGATCACTTGGTGCGGGTACATGTTCCGTCAGTGTCCGCATGCTTCCCGGACTGCGTCCGAGGTCCTTGACGTCGAACGCCAGGGGCGAACCAGCATCTCGTTTAATGAGAACTCCTGTTGAACATATGACCGACGTACCATCTTAGCCTGAAGAGCCGCAGGGACTCAAACCAGGTAGCCGGCGGCGCCGAAGTACCGGACTAGCCTACCCTCTCGGCTGCTGTTCAGGCGCCGACTCGCCCGCAAGCATCCTCCGGTGCACTGACCTGGGAACGTAGTCCGAAACGCTGCCGCCCAGGCTGGCAACCTCTTTGATCAGGGTGGAGGACAGGTGTATGTAGTGGGCCTCGGCGGGCAGGAACACCGTTTCCACGCCGCTGAGCTGGCGGTTCATCGTGGCCATGGGGAGCTCGTAGTCGAAATCCGAGGAGGACCGAAGGCCCTTGACGATCGCGGAGACGCCGCGCTGCCGGCAATATTCGGCGAGGAGGCCTTCCCCAACAGGTTCCACCACAATGCCCTTCAGTAACGCAAGGGTTTCCCGCGCCATGTCCAGGCGCTCTCCCAACGTGAACATGTACTTCTTGGCAGGGTTGGTGGAGACCGCAACGATGACCTCGTCAAAGAGGCCGGCAGCCCGGGCAATAACCTCGAGATGGCCGTTGTGGATGGGGTCAAAGGATCCGGGGCAGACAGCTCGTCTCATGCTCCGAACCTACCCCATGAAAAGGCCGGGATACCATGACTGGATGCATCCACAACGGGAAGTTTCCACCCCTTTGGCGCCCGCCCCCTGGCAGCGGACCGCGCTCGGAGCCAACCTCCTGGGGCCCGGCGGCGGGCTGGGAGTCACGATCTTCGAGGAAATGACCACCCTGGCGGTGCAGACCGGAGCGATCAACCTGGGCCAGGGCTTCCCGGATGAGGACGGGCCGCTGGAGATACGCGAAGCGGCCCGTGCAGCCATCGACTCCGGGCATAACCAGTACGCGCCGGGGAGAGGCGTTCCGGAGCTCCGTGAAGCAGTGGCTGCCCACCAGGAAAGGTTCTACGGCCTTTCCCCCGATCCGCAGACCGAGGTGATCGTTACAACCGGCGCCACCGAGGGAATTGCCGCCTCCCTGCTGGCTTTTGCGGGACCCGGTGACGAGGTACTGACCTTTGAGCCGTTCTACGATTCCTACGGCGCAGTCATCGGCCTGTCCGGCGCAACGCATGTAACGGCTCCCCTGCTGGCGCCGGACTTCATGCCGGACCTGGCTGCGCTGGAGGCTGCTTTCAGCGAGCGCACGCGGATCGTCCTGCTGAACAACCCGCATAACCCCACCGGCGCCGTCCTTCCGCGCCCGGTGCTGCAGCGCGTTGTGGACCTCGCCCGGAAGCACGACTGCCTGATCGTCACTGACGAGGTGTACGAACATCTCACGTTCGGCGACCGCCACGTCCCGGTGGCATCCCTGCCGGGAGCCGGTGACCGGACCATCACCCTTTCGTCGGCCGGCAAGACGTTCTCCCTGACCGGCTGGAAGATTGGCTGGCTTACAGGCCCCGAGGGGCTCGTGTCCGCTGTACGCACGGTTAAGCAGTTCCTCACCTATAGTTCGGGCACGCCGTTCCAGTCAGCGATTGCCAGCGGGCTCGGCCTGCCGGACGCCTTCTACACCAACATCGCGGCCACGCTGAAGCACAAGCGCGACATCCTCAGCGAAGGCCTTCGGGCAGCGGGTTTCGACGTTTTTACACCGCAGGGAACCTACTTCGTCAACGTGGACACCGCTCCGCTGGGCATTCATGACTCGGTGGACCTGGCCCGCAGGCTCCCCGGCCTGGTGGGCGTGGCCGCGATCCCTGTCCCCGTTTTCTGTCACCCTGAAGGTGCCGAGAGGACGCGCAGCCTCCTTCGGTTTGCGTTCTGCAAAAAGACCGAAGTCCTGGAGGAAGCGGCCGCCCGGCTGGCCACCCTCAGCGGACGGCTCTGATGCCCGCCGGGAACGGCAGGCGGGCGGAACGGTTCCTCCGGACCACCGGACAGCACGCAACCATCGCACCGGACGCCTTCACCGAAGGCAGCTACGTGCTCAGCATCGGCGGGGCGGAGCAATCCCATGTGAACCTGGCCCAGCCGGACGAGATTTTTTACGAGTACCTGCGGCGGATCGGCCACCTGGTGGATCTGGCCGCACCACCCGGAAAGCCTGTGACAGCACTGCATCTGGGGGCCGGGGCACTGACACTGGCCCGCTACATCCAGGCCACCAGGCCGGGGTCGATGCAGTATGCGGTGGAATTGGAACGTGAGCTGCTGGACTTCGTCCTGCGCCAGTTGCCCCTCCCGGAGGGGACGGACCTGCACACCATCATCGGGGACGCCCGCGGGGCACTCGCGGAACTCGAACCCGGACTCCTGTTCGACGTCGTGATCCTCGACATCTTCTCCGGGCCGGAAGCCCCAAAACACCTTGCCTGCACCGAGTTTTACAGCGAGGTGCGGGACCGGCTCACCCCGCGCGGGCTGCTGATCGTCAACGTGGGCGACGAGCCGGGGCTCACCCTGGTCCGCAGCCAGGTTGCGGCAATGCGGCGGGCGATGGGTGATGTAGCGGCGTTTGCCGAAGCAGGCATGTTCGAGGGCCGCTACCCGGGCAACATCGTTCTGACCGGCACCCAAGCGCCCTGGCCGGAAGGTTGGTCCGAAGCATTAGTATCCCGCGGCCCGCATCCCGCCAAAGTCCTGGCCGGCGTGGACCTGGACATGCTCGCGCCCCAGTCCTGATAAACCCAGTCCTGATAAACCTAGTCCTGGTCAACCACATCCTGATCCGCCAGGTCCTGGTCAACCACGTCCGGGTCAATGGCGTCCGGCACAAAAGGCTCTGCATACCACAGCCGCGTTTCGCCGTATTTTTTCTCCGCGAACCGCGCCAGGCCTCCGGGCCAGCCCGGCTCAGGAGAGCGGGACGACCTCTCCACCACCACCACAGCCGCCGGCGAAAGGTGGGCAGCAAGCTTTTCGAGCACCGCGGACAGCGCCACCTCCTCCAGCGGATAGGGCGGGTCCAGGAACACGAGGTCCCAGGTTGCCGTGGCGGCGGCGCGTTCCAGGAAAGGCTCAACCTTGGAGCGGTGGACCGTCACGGCTTTCCGGCCCAGAACCCCGTTGATGAGGTCGGCGTTGCGCTGGCAGACGGCACTGGCCTTGGCATCGGACTCCACCAAATCCACCGTCTGCGCGCCCCTGCTGCAGCTCTCCACCCCCAGCGAACCTGAGCCGGCGTACAGGTCCAGGACCCGCGCACCGCTGATGACGTCAAAGGCGTCCAGCCGCGAGAACAACGCCTCCTTGACGCGGTCCGTCGTGGGCCTTGTCAGGGAACCCGGAACAGTCTGCAGCGGCGTACCGCCGGCGGCCCCGGCGATGATGCGGCTCATTGAGCGCCCCCGCTTCGGCCGCCGTGGATATCAGACTCAACCGTTTTAACCGCGTTCAAGGAACGCCTCCTTTTCGGGGTTCAGGTACTTCTCAATTGCCTCGGCCAGATCCGGGTGTGCCCCCAGCGATGGGTCCTGCGCCACAATGTGCTGGGCATCGTCCCTGGCGCGGCTGATGATGGCTTCATGCTCAAGCACCCGCAGGAGTTTCAAGGTGGAGCGTCCGCCGGACTGGGAAGCGCCCAGGATGTCACCCTCGCGGCGCAGCTTGAGGTCCTCCTGGGAAAGTTCGAAACCATCCGTGGTGGCGGCGACGGCGTCCAGCCTCCGCCGGCTGGGGTGTTCAGGTTCCAGGGCGGTGACCAGCAGGCAGGTCCCGGGCAGGCCTCCCCGGCCCACCCTGCCGCGCAGCTGGTGCAGCTGGGAGATGCCGAACCTGTCGGCGTCGAGAATGACCATAAGGGTGGCGTTGGGAACGTCCACGCCCACTTCAATCACGGTGGTGGAGACCAGCAGTTTAACGCTGTTTGCCGTAAAGCCGGCCATGGCGGCGGTCTTCGCTTCGGGCGGCTGGCGGCCGTGCAGCGGTGCCAACGGAACCCCGGACAGGGCGGGCTCATCCAGAAGCTGTTCGACGACGGCGTTCACTGATGCCAGTTCCCGTCCACCTTCCGCGTCGGTGCCGTCGGCCAGGTCGGCTTCCCCGGGGCTGAAATCGCCGTCGTCATCGGTCCCGATCTTCGGGCAGACGACGTAGACCTGGTGTCCGGCATCGATCTCCTCGCGGGAGCGGGCCCAAATCCGGCCGGCCCAGGCAGGATTCTCCGCAAGTCCCACCAGGTGGGTGGTGATCGGTGCCCGGCCCTCGGGGAGCTCGTCGAGAACCGAGGTCTCGAGGTCCCCGAACACGGTCATGGCAACGGTCCGCGGGATGGGGGTGGCGGTCATGACCAGCAGGTGGGGCGGCTTTCTGGCTTTGGCCCGGAGCGCATCCCGTTGCTCCACGCCGAAGCGGTGCTGCTCATCCACCACGATCAAGCCAAGATCGTAGAACGTGACGTTGCCGCTGAGGAGGGCATGGGTGCCAATCACGATCCCGGCCGTCCCGGAGGCGGCGTCGAGCAGGGCCTGCTTGCGTGCGGCGGCAGGCATGGAGCCTGTCAGCAGCGTGACCTGGACGGAGGCGTCGTCGAGCCCACCCAGCAGACCGTCTCTGGAGAGCGGCCCCAGTGCGCGGCGGATCGACTCGAAGTGCTGCGCCGCGAGGACTTCGGTGGGCGCCAGCAGTGCCGCCTGTCCCCCGGCGTCCACCACCTGCAGCATGGCACGCAGCGCCACGATGGTCTTGCCGGACCCTACTTCGCCCTGCAGCAGGCGGTTCATGGGAGTGTCACGGGCCAGTTCCGCTGCGAAGGTCTTCCCTATGGCGGCCTGCCCGGCTGTGAGGGTGAACGGCAGGTTCGCGTCGAACGCGGCGAGGAGACCTTCGGCGACGGGCCGGCGTGCCGTGGCTTCCTCGGAAGCCAGTTGCGCCCGGCGCCTGGCAAGCGCGGACTGCAGCACCAGGGCCTCGTGGTACCGGAACCGGTCCCGCGCCCGGCGCCAGTCCTCAGCGGAGTCTGGAGCGTGGATAAGCCGGTACGCCCGGGCCAGCGGCAGGAATCCTTCACGGGCAGCGATGGCCGGCGGGACGGGATCCGGCAAGGCGTCCAGGTCCAGGGTCTCCAACAGGATCCCGATGGTCTTCTGGATTTTCCAGCTGGGAAGTTTGGCCGTTGCCGGGTATACCGGGATAGGCATGGCTGCGAGTTTTTCCGGGTCCTGGCTGCCCTCACTGAACGGGTCTTCGTCCAGGAGCTGGAAGTCGGGGTTGGTCAGGCCAAGTGATCCTTTAAAGCTGGTGACCTTTCCCGAGAACAGTGCCCGCCGTCCCTGCAGCAGTTCGGCTTTCGCTTTGTAGCCGTTGAAGAAGCTGATTTTGAGGGTTCCGGGCACTTTGCCCCGGTAGTCCCGCCCGCCTACCAGCCGCAGCCCCTGCTGCCCGTCGTCGTCGGAAACTATGACGTCGGTGATGGTCCCGCGCCGTGCCTGCATGTTCCGTGTGCTGCTGGACAGCACCCTGGCAATGAGGGTGACCTCCTCATCGAGGGGAAGCTCGCTGATGGGGGTCAGCTCGCCCCGGGACATGTAGCGGCGCGGGAAGTAATGCAGCAGGCCTTCCACTGTGGTGATGCCGAGGTGTTTTTCGATGACCGCCGCGGAACGTTTTCCTATCCTGCGTTCCAGCGCAAGGTCCATCTCAGCGTTCATGCCCACTGGAGTTCACTGCGTCCGGGTGCGGTTCCCGCGGCAGGGCAAGTTCGCTGATACTGATCTGGGCGGGTTCGCCGAGGGAACGGATGAGGGCAACAGCCGCCTCGGGGGCCGGAACGTGGACGTGGACCCGCCAGCGGTAGTTTCCGTCGCTGTCGGGGTTGCCGCCGACCTGGCTCATGATGACGGACTCGCCGATCTCATCGAGCTGCTGACGGAGGGTGGCGGCATTCAGTGGTGAAAGGTTGATGGTACACATGACTTCGACGCCATCGTCATCCGGCATGGCAGTGTGGATGTGCGGATCGGACACGTCATAGCCGTGCAGCCCGTCAAGGAGCTCGCTTTGGAGTTCCTCGCCCAGGACGGCGGACCGGAGGCAGTCCAGGATCAGGAGCATTCCCACTCCGCCGGCGTCCACCACCCGCGCGGATGTCAGGGCGTCCAGCTGGTCCTCGGTACGGATGACGGCGGCCAGGGCCGCTTCGACGGCGGCATCCAGGGCCAGGCCCAGGGCGTGGTTGCTGTCATCATGGTTTTGTCCGGCATCCACGGCGGCTGCGGCCCGTGCAGCAGCCTCCATCACTGAAAGCATCGTTCCCGGGACGGGATCACTCAGGGCAGACCACGCGCGGATTTGGGCGCGGTTCAGGGCCGCTGCCAGCAGTGTGGACGTCAGGCGCGTGTGCCCTGCCAGTGGTTCCGCCGCCGCGCAAAGGAAAACGGAGAACAGGGTTCCGGAATTTCCCCTGGCTTCTTCCATCGCCGCCTGCCCGGCACTGGCCAGTACAGAGCCAACGTCCAGTTGCGCAGGCTGGTCCCCGGCTGCCGCAGCCGACTGGGCGGCTGCCCGGACAGTTAGGTACAGGTTGGTGCCTGTGTCGCCGTCAGCCACCGGGAAGATATTGATGGCGTTGAGGCGGTCGCTGTGGTTGCCAAGGACGGTCTCAGCCTTGCCCAACCACCTCTTCATCGCTTGCGCGTTGGCGGCAACCTTAGTGTGCAAAGTGATCCCATCCCCCGGTGTCTGCGGACCGGCCCGCTATTGTGACGCTCGGGCTTTCGTTGCTTCCCAATGCTTGTATTGAGCCTATCGCAGTGAATCCGGAAGGCAGCTGAACATCTGTTGGGAATGTGGCCAGCAGCCCATGGTCCTCCCCGCCGCCCAGCACCCACGCCATCGGGTCCGTTCCCAGCAGCTCCGAGGCGGGCCGCAGTACCTCCGCCAGTGCCCGTAACGGCGCAGGATCAAGATCAATGCCCACACTGCTGGCAGCCGCGAGCCGCAAGCCGTCCCGCAGCAGGCCATCGGAAATATCCAGCATGGCAGTGGCGCCGGCGGCCCGGGCAGCGGGCCCGGCGGCCAGAGGGGGCCTTGGCCTGCACTGGAGGTCCAGGAAGACGCGCTGCTCACGGCGAAGGGCATCAACGCTGACGGCGGATTCCAGGATCGCCAGGCCGGCGGCAGCATGCCCGGCGGTTCCGGCGATCGCCAGGACATCCCCCCGCCGGGCGCCCGACCGGAGGACGGCGTGATGGCCGCTGAGGGTCCCCAGAACGGCCACTGTCACGGAAATTTCCCGGCCACGGCCCAGATCTCCTCCGGCAACCGAACATTTGGCAGCACCCAGTTCCGTGATTGCCGCTGTCAAGCCGTCCGCCAGGTCCTCCACCCAGTTGACGGGTGTCTCCGGGGGAAGCGTGAGGCTCACCACGAGGGACGTTGATGTGCCTCCCATCGCATTGATGTCGCTGAGGTTCTGGGCCGCAGCTTTCCAGCCGACATCGAAACCGGTGGTCCGGTAGCCGTTGGGCCATTCCAGCCGGAAATCCTGGTCCTGGACCTGGGTGTCAATGCTGATGACGGTTTTCCCGTCAGGCGCTGCCACAACGGCGGCGTCATCGCCCGGACCGAGCAAGGTGGCGGCAGCATGGTCCCCACTCATGCAAAGGCGCGGAAATATCCGCGCCAGCAGCTCAGCTTCGGAGAGGGCGGCGACGGCGGGCGGCTGCTCTTGGACGGTCAATCGCTTTTCAGGCACGCCACTACGCTACAGCGGGCCTACGACATTGCGGCGCTTGCCGCCAGTACTGTGTCCGGACCAGCGGGGCCGCGACGATAGTCTTGAAGTATGCACCGTCCACAGCTTTCCCTGCCCGCCCGCGCTGCCAGGATGGCGTTGACCGGGATTGTAGCTGCCCTCGCCTTAGCCGCATGCTCCCCCGCCGTGGACGTCCCTGCAGCCCGGGACGCCGCGAACCCCGCGTGCGCTCCCATGATGGTGGCTTTGCCGGAAGCCATCGGTGATTCGGCGCTGCGCAAGACGAACAGCCAGGCCACTGCGGTCTGGGGTGATCCATCCCTGGTGATCCTTCGCTGCGGCGTGAACGTGCCCGGACCCACCACCGACCGCTGCGTGACCGTCAACGGGATCGACTGGGTGATCAAGGAAGGCGACCCCGTCTGGACACTGACCACCTACGGCCGCGAACCCGCCACCGAAATACTGATGGATCCGGACAAGATCAGCTCTGCGACTGTCCTGGCCGATCTTGCCCCTGCCGCCGGTGAGATCCCGCCTCTCAGAAACTGCGTGGGCCAGGAAGAGCTGCAGAACCTGCCGAAAAGCCAGTAGGGTTCGACCCGCTCAACCACCAAACGAGCGACTCCTAGCGAAGGCCCGTCTTTCGGTTCAAGGCCAGGTAAATGAGTTCGTCAATCAGCTCGGCGTAATCCAGCCCTGATGCGGCCCACATCTGCGGGTACATGCTTTTCGGGGTGAATCCGGGCATGGTGTTGATCTCGTTGATGATCAGCTGGCCGTCCGGCGTGTAGAAGAAATCCACCCGGCTCAGGCCCTCTGCGCCCACCGCGTCAAAGGCGGCTGCGGAGAGCTCCCGCACCCTGGCGATGGCTTCCTCCGGCAGGTCCGCAGGGCAACTCAGTGATGCGGCATCATCCTCGACATACTTGGCGTTGAAGTCGTAGAACTCGTGGGTACCGCCGGCTACGGAGATCTCACCCGGCATTGAGGTGCGGGGAGCGTCGGTGCCCCTGCCTTCCAGCACTGCGCACTCGATTTCCCGGCCGGTGATTCCGGCCTCAATGACCAGTTTGAGGTCGTGCCGGCGCGCTTCCTCGATGGCGGCGTCCAGCTCCTCGAGTGAATCAACTTTGGAGATTCCCATGGACGAGCCAGCCCGCGCAGGCTTGACGAAAACGGGGAAACCAAGCAGGTCCACCTGCTTCCGGACGGATTCCGCATCCTTGCGCCATTGTCTGTCGGTCACGGCGATGTAGGGGCCAACCTGCAGGCCTGCGGCCTCAAAAACCACTTTCATGAAGTGTTTGTCCATGCCCACTGCCGAGGCCAGGACGCCCGCTCCGACATACCGGGTGTCGGACAGTTCCAGCAGCCCCTGGATGGTGCCGTCCTCGCCGAAGGGGCCGTGAAGCAGCGGAAACACCACGTCCACGGCACCGAGTTCCTGCGGGACTTCGTTCGGTGAGGCCACGATCAACTGGTGTTCGCCGCCTATCTGGGCCAGCGTCACGGTTTGCGTTGACGGAACCACTTCCGGCAGCGAGGAGGCTGCCAGGGACCACTGCGCCGTATCACCGGCGGCCAACACCCATTGTCCCGACTTGGCGATCCCGATGGGGATAACCTCGTATTTATCCTTGTTGATAGCACCGAGAACGCCTGCGGCGGTCACGCAGCTGACGGCATGCTCGCTGGAACGGCCGCCGAAAAGTACCGCAACCCGGGGTTTTGCCCCGCCGGCCGGCTCTGATGCGGTCAGTTTGTCTTGGGACATGGTCAGTAATCGCCTTCAGGTTTCAGTTCCCGGGCCAGCAGGACGGGCCCCAGTTGGTCAACGGACAGCTTGCCTGCCAGCACGGCGACGACGGCTGCCGTGATGGGCATGTCGACGCCCAGCTTTGCTGCCAGTTCGTGGACGGCCTGGCCGGACTTGATGCCTTCGGCGGTCTGGGTCATTTTCTGGCCCACTTCCTCCAGCGTGAGGCCCTGGCCCAGCAGGCGCCCTGCAGTATGGTTCCTCGACAGCGGCGAGGAGCACGTTGCCACCAGATCACCCAGGCCGGCCAGCCCGGCCATGGTCTTCGCATCCCCGCCCAATGCGAGGGCAAGGCGCGACGTCTCGGCTAGGCCGCGGGTAATTACGGAGGCTTTGGTGTTGTCGCCCATTTGCCTGCCCTCGCAGATGCCGACGGCCAGTGCAATGACGTTCTTGACGATGCCGCCGATTTCCACCCCGACGATGTCCGAGGTGGTGTAAGGCCGGAAATAAGGTGCGGTGCAGCTGCGGGCGATCCAGCCTGCAGTAGCCGGGTCGCTACAGGCAACCACGGAGGCCGTGGGCTCTTCGCGTGCAATCTCCATGGCGAGGTTTGGGCCTGAGACGATGGCAATGCGCTCGGTGGGCAGCCCAAGTTCCTCGCTGATGACCTCGCTCATCCGGGCGTCGGTGCCCAGTTCAAGGCCCTTCATCAGGGAAACCACCGTGGCCCCGGGGGCGATCATGTCCTTCCAGCCGCGCAACTGCGGGCGCAGGGACTGGGCCGGCACGGCCAGGACCACCAGATCGGCGCCCTCGAATACCTCGCGTACCTCCGTGGAGGCCGTGATGCTGTCCGGAAGGGCAATGTCCTTCAGGTACTGCGAGTTGCGGTGGTAGGTGTTGATTTCTTCCACCACTTCGCTCCGCCGGCCCCAGAGGCGGATGGCACGCGGCTCGCCTGACGCCGTGGCGGCATCGGCCAGGATCTTGGCGAAGGTGGTCCCCCACGAACCCGCGCCAAGCACCGCTACTGAACGGGCCGAGCCGAGGTGGTTGCCCTCAGAGGTCACCGGGCATCCGTTCCCCGGCCTGCTGCTGCCCGCGCTCCACGAAGCGGCCGTGTTTCGCCTGCTGCTGCTTCGCCGGATCCCAGCGTTTCGCCGGAGGCTGTTCGCCCCGGATCTCTGCCAGGAGTTGGGTGATGGCCTCCATGATGGCGTCGGTGGCCCCGGTCAGCGTGGCCTTGTCCAGGGGACGGCCGGTGTAGGCGCTCAAGTCGACCGGCTCGCCCACGACTACCCTCGACTTCTTGCGCGGGAACAGGTGGAACCGCTTTCCGTAGCGGGGGAAAACCTCATGGGCTCCCCAGTGGGCGATCGGTACCACCGGAATGCCGCCCTCAAGAGCAAGCCGGGCAGCACCGGTGTGGCCCTTCATGGGCCACAGGTCCGGGTCCCTGGTGAGGGTGCCTTCGGGGTAGATGATGATGGCTCCGCCCTCGGCCACAATCTCCTGCGCGAGTTGAAGGGACCGGTTGGCGCCCGCCGTCGAACGCTCCACGGGAATCTGCTTGGTTGCGCGCAGGACCCAGCCCAAAACCGGAACCTTGAAGAGTCCGGATTTCGCCAGGAAGTGCGGTGCACGCTTGTGGTTATAGAGGAGGTGGCCGATGATCAGGGGGTCGATCTCGGTGCAGTGGTTGGGCGCCGCGATGAAACCGCCGGCAGGCAGCTTTTCGGCGCCCTCCCACTTCTTGTCCATCATGAGGTTGAACAGGGGACGTACTATTCCTGCGACCACCGCAAGGGTCGCGCGGCTCTTGGCCGATTCCTTCACGTCGGTACCGCTACTTCGTCGCGGTGATGTCGAAGTCGGCACCAAGTCCCGCGAGCTTTTCGGTGAAGCGCTCGTAGCCCCGGTTGATGATGTCGATTCCTGTCACGCGTGAGGTTCCGGTGGCGGCCAGGGCCGCGATCAGGTGGCTGAAGCCGCCGCGCAGGTCCGGCACGTCGATGTCGGTTCCCTTGAGCTGGGTTGGCCCTGAAATAACGGCCGAATGCAGGAAGTTGCGCTGGCCGAACCTGCAGGGCACGCTGCCGAGGCATTCACGGTGCACCTGGATGCTCGCGCCCATCCGGATGAGGGCATCGGTGAAGCCGAAGCGGTTCTCGTAGACCGTCTCGTGGACGATCGAGACGCCCTCCGCCTGGGTCAGCGCCACCACCAGTGGCTGCTGCCAGTCGGTCATGAAACCGGGGTGCACGTCTGTTTCCAGGACCAGGGGGTTGAGCTTTCCGCCCTTGTGGTAGAAGCGGATGCCGTCCTCACCGATGTCCATGCCGCCGCCCACCTTGCGGTAGGTGTTCAGGAACGTCATCATGTCCCGCTGGGAGGCGCCTTCAACAAAGATGTCACCCTTGGTCACCAGTGCAGCAGAAGCCCACGACGCCGACTCATTGCGGTCCGAAAGCGCCCGGTGGTTGTAGCCGCCGAGGTCGCGGACGCCTTCGATACGGATGGTGCGGTCGGTCTGGACGCTGATGATCGCGCCCATCTTCTGCAGCACAGCGATGAGGTCGATGATCTCCGGCTCCGTTGCTGCCCCGGACAGCTCGGTGATGCCCTCGGCGCGGGTGGCGCTCAGCAGCACCTGCTCGGTGGCACCGACAGAAGGGTAGGGAAGGGAGATCTTTGCGCCGTGCAGTCCCTTGGGAGCGGAGATGTGGATGCCGCCCGGACGCTTTTCCACCACGGCACCGAACTGGCGCAGCACGTCCAGGTGGTAATCAATGGGACGGTCGCCGATCTTGCAGCCGCCAAGATCCGGAATAAACGCTTCGCCGATGGCGTGGATCAGCGGTCCGCAGAGCAGAATGGGGATCCTGGAATCGCCGGCATGCGCGTCGATGGCGGTGCTCGGCGCAGTCTTGGCTGCCTTCGGGTCCAGCGTAAGGTCCCCGTTGACGGGGTCCTTCACTACAGTCACTCCGTGCAGCTGCAGGAGGGAGGTGACTACCTCCACGTCCTTGATCTCCGGCACGTTCCGCAACACCGACGGTTCGTTGCCCAGCAAGGCAGCCACCATGGCCTTGGGAACGAGATTCTTCGCTCCCCGGACGGTGACGCGACCTGTCAGCGGGACTCCGCCGCGGATGGTCAGAACACTACTCATATACCGGTTTCCTAACGATGACTAGCCCCCAAATCCTTGCAAAGGCTCCAACCAAGCATAGGAGGTCGCGTTACCGAACCGAAATACGCGGGCGACGGCGGCAGGGCGTGGCGCACCGCCGTCGCCCTTGTCAGAGCTGTTTCAGCCGGCTCAGGAAAGGCGCGCCGGCAGGGTTTTGGGCTTGAAGGCGGGCCGGGTGGCTTCGTAGGCAGTGATATCCGCCTCATGCTGCAGGGTCAAGCCGATATCGTCCAGTCCTTCCAGCAGGCGCCACCGGGTGTAATCGTCGATTTCGAAGGGTGCCGCTATGTTGCCGCACACCACCGTTTTGGAGACGAGGTCCACGGTGACCTCGGTCCCGGGAGCGTTCTCCAATTCCTTCCAGATCAGTTCGATATCGTCCTGGGCCACTTCGGCTGCGAGCAGTCCCTGCTTGCCCGAGTTGCCCCGGAAAATGTCAGCGAACCGGGAGGAGAGCACGGTCTTGAAACCGTAGTCCTTCAGTGCCCACACCGCATGCTCGCGGGAGGAGCCGGTGCCGAAATCCGGGCCGGCCACCAGGACGGATCCGGTGTTGAAAGGCGCCTGGTTAAGGATGAAGGACGGGTCCTTGCGCCACGCCGAGAACAGGGCGTCCTCGAACCCCGTGCGGGTGATGCGCTTGAGGTAGACAGCGGGGATGATCTGGTCCGTGTCCACGTTGCTCTGGCGCAGCGGGACGCCGATTCCGGTGTGGGTGGTGAACTTTTCCATGGCGTGTCCTAGGCGGCGTCGGTGCGGATGGGGGTCTGGACAGGCTCAACCACCGGATCGGGATCCAGGTCCGAGGGCGAGCTGAGCGTGCCGCGGATGGCAGTGGCTGCGGCAACCACCGGGGAGACCAGGTGGGTGCGGCCGCCCTTGCCCTGGCGCCCTTCGAAGTTGCGGTTGGAGGTGGAGGCGCAGCGCTCCCCCACCTCCAGCTGGTCAGGGTTCATGCCCAGGCACATGGAGCAGCCGGCGAAGCGCCATTCCGCGCCGAAGTCCTTGAAGACCTTGTCCAGGCCCTCTGCCTCGGCTTCCAGGCGGACCCGCGCCGAACCGGGCACCACCAGCATCCGGATGTTCGGATCCTTCTGACGCCCGCGGATAATGTCCGCAGCGGCCCGCAGGTCCTCCATACGGGAGTTGGTGCAGGAGCCGAGGAACACGGTGTCCACCCGGATATCCTTCATGGGCGTGCCGGCTTCCAGTCCCATGTACTGCAGGGCGCGTTCGGCTGCGGCCTTGGCGTTTTCATCGCCGAAGTCCTCAGGGAACGGCACAGACTCGGACAGCGAGACGCCCTGGCCGGGGTTGGTGCCCCAGGTGACAAAGGGCTCCAGCGTGTCGGCGTCCAGGTCAACCTGGGCGTCAAAGGTCGCGTCGTCGTCGGTACGCAGGGTGTTCCAGTACTCGACGGCGGCGTCCCAGTCCGCGCCTTGGGGGGCGTGGGGACGGCCCTTCATGTAGTTGTACGTGGTCTCGTCCGGCGCCACCATGCCGGCGCGGGCACCGGCTTCGATGGACATGTTGCAGATGGTCATGCGGGCGTCCATGGACAGCGCACGGATTGCGGAACCGCGGTATTCCAGGACGTAGCCCTGGCCGCCGCCGGTGCCGATCTTGGCGATGACGGCGAGGATGATGTCCTTGGCCGTGACGCCGGGACGCAGTGTGCCTTCGACGTTGATGGCCATCGTTTTGAACGGCTTCAGGGACAGGGTCTGGGTGGCCATAACGTGCTCCACCTCGGAGGTTCCAATGCCCATGGCCAGTGCGCCGAACGCACCGTGCGTGGAGGTGTGCGAGTCGCCGCAGACCACCGTCATGCCGGGCTGGGTGAGACCCAGCTGCGGTCCCACCACGTGGACGATGCCCTGTTCGGCGTCGCCGAGCGAGTGCAGGCGGACTCCGAACTCGGCGCAGTTGTTGCGGAGGGTCTGGATCTGCGTACGGCTGGTCAGGTCGGCGATAGGCTTATCGATGTCCAGCGTGGGGGTGTTGTGGTCCTCCGTGGCGATGGTCAGGTCCGGCCGGCGCAGTTTCCTGCCGGCCAGCCGCAGGCCCTCGAAGGCCTGCGGGGATGTGACCTCGTGGACAAGGTGGAGGTCGATGAAGAGAAGGTCGGGCTGGGCATTGGCTCCGTCGCCGTCGCCTTTGCGCACCACGTGCGCGTCCCAGACTTTCTCGGCCAATGTCTTTGCCATGGCCATCTCCCTTCACTGCTGTTTGGCTGATGAGTTCCACTGAACCAGTACGCCTCGCACTGCGCCAGCCGAAAGATTTGCATCTCAGATATTGAGACGGCAATATCATTACATGGACAATTCTAGTGGAGTCGGTGTCATTGATAAAGCGGCCCATGTGCTTGATGCACTCGAGGCCGGCCCCACCACCTTGGCCCAGCTGGTGGCGGCTACCGGCCTGGCCCGGCCCACTGTCCATCGCCTGGCCCTTGCACTGGTGCACCACCGGCTGGTGAGCCGCGACATCCAGGGCCGGTTTGTGCTGGGAAGCCGTCTTGTTGAGCTGGCCTCGGCTGCCGGCGAGGACCGTTTGATCGCTTCTGCCGGCCCGGTGCTGATGCAGCTGCGCGACGCCACAGGCGAGAGTGCCCAGATTTTCCGCCGCCAGGGCGACTGGCGCGTGTGCGTGGCCTCCGCCGAGCGCCCCATCGGCTTGCGCGACACCATCCCGGTAGGCACGCAGCTGTCCATGAAGGCAGGATCCGCGGCCCAGGTGCTTCTGGCCTGGGAGGACCACGACCGCCTGCTGGAAGGACTGCAGTCGGCCCGCTTCACGCCTACTGTCCTGGCCGGCGTACGACGGCGGGGCTGGGGCCAGAGCCTCGGCGAACGCGAGCCGGGGGTCGCTTCAGTTTCCGCACCGGTGCGGGGACCTTCCGGCCGGGTCATAGCGGCCGTTTCAATTTCCGGCCCGATCGAGCGCCTCACCCGCCAGCCCGGCCGGCTGCATGCAGAAGTGGTCTGCAATGCCGGCCGCATCCTCACCGAGGCCCTGCGCAAGAACAACGACTGACTTAAGAACAGAGCCTGACGGCCCGGGCCGACTGCTGGGGCTAGGCTTCTCGCCATGGGCAGCTATGCAGTGTTTCTCCGGGGCATCAACGTCGGCGGCATCAATATCAAGATGGCCGACCTCCGGGAGGCGCTGAAGGCCGCGGGCTTTTCCGATGCCCGGACCCTGCTTGCCAGCGGAAATGTGGTGCTGGCCAGCCGCCTGGATGCGTCAGCGGTGAAACGGGAGTGCGAGAAATGCCTCCGCGATGCGTTTGGCTATGACGCCTGGGTGGTGGTGCTCGACGCAGCACGGGTGTCCGAACTGGTGGCAGCCTGCCCCTACCCGGACGACGACAAAAGCACCCACACCTACATCACGCTTTCCTCCGACCCCGCAATGCTTGACGAACTCGATGCAGCGGGGGCAGCGCTGGAGGGGGCGGAGCAGACAAGGTTGGGGCCGGAGGCCCTGGCCTGGCTGGCACCGGCCGGCGGAACGCTGGAGAGCCCCTTCAGCAAAATCTCGGCCAAACCCAGGTTCAAGGCCTCCACCACAACACGCAACCTGCGGACCCTGATTAAGGTCCGGGACGCCGCTTCCCAACTCGCGGCCGCCGGCATCTAGTTTGCCCAGTCCCAGCAGGCTTATTGCCGTGCTGGTTGCCGCCCGCTGGTACTTCAGTTCTATCCTGCCCCGGCCGTCTTCAGCGCGGCATTAAAAGCGGCCAGCCTGCTGACTTCCACCTCCACCGGCTCCACCACCAACTCCTGGGCAACGGAGGAAACTGCGGCATTGAGCCGCTTCCGCGCCCTGGCGGCCCGGACATTCGCCGCGGCAGCGGCAATGAAGCGTCCGGTAATGGCCAGGAAGATCCCCAACACCACCCCGGCTGCGATCATCAGCGTAGGCACGGGCCAGCCTTCGACCCTCGGCACCTCGGGAACGGGCATCTGGAAATAACCGAGGGCGGCCAGAACGCCGAGCCAGCCGAGGCCTCCCAACACCGTGAGCAGGGCCAGCCATTGCACCACGTTGAACACCCCCCACCACCAGGACCTGCGGTTGGCGGCCAGGTCCGTTCCGGCGATGGCCTGGTCAAGGGCGTCAGGCAACTGCTCCCTGCCCTCGCGTGCGGCGCCGCGGATCGCCGCCCGCCACGGGCCGGGGGCGCCCGCGCTGGCGGCGTCAGCGAATTCCCGGACTGCTGCATCCGTCCGCGCCCGTTCCGGCGCCCCTGCCGGCGGCAGCGAGGTCCGGTTCAGCTCCGACGGGGCACCGCTGCGCAGATTGAGCCGGCGCAGCGGATCCGGCCGGAACCTGGACAGCCATCTGGTGACCGGCCAGCCGGTGCGCTTGACGGACTCAAGCCGGTAGGACTGGCCAACCGCGCGGACCACGGTGGGTACGTTGGCTGCCACGGCCAGCTCGTCGGCCAGGCGTGATTTTGCCGCCGAGCGGACCCCTGCCGCCTCTCCCCCGCCGGAAACTGAACCCAGTTCCACGGTGGCCCGGGTAATGTCGGCAGCGAGCCGCTGCGACTGGGCTTTGCGCTTCACGGCGACGCTCCGGATAGCGGCCCGGACCTTGTCCACTCCCGTACCTGTCACGGCGGAGGCCGCCAGCACCTGGACCTTGCCCAGTCCGTCGCGGGCAAGGATGGACCGCAGGGATTCCAGGACGGGCTGAACATCATGCTCAGGGAGCCGGTCCACCTGGTTGAGGACCACCAACGTCACCGCGCCGTGGGACGCCAGGCGCGACAGGTAATCATTATGTACGGCCGCGTCTGCATACTTTTGGGGGTCAAGGACCCACACCAGGACGTCCACGAGGCCCACCATCCGCTGGACCACTTCGCGGTTGGACGCCCGGGTGGAATCGAAGTCGGGCAGGTCCAGCAGGATCAGGCCGGTTTCCTCGTCAGCGAAGCCTTCCACAGGTGCCGCGTGGTGCCGGTTGCGAACCTCAAGCCAGTCGAGCAGCGGCTCGCTGCCTTCCGCTCCCCACACGCCCGCCAAAGGTTCCGACGTCGTAGGCCGGCGCGCGGCCGCCGTCGCGATTTCAGCTCCGCTGACCGCATTGAACAGGGAGGATTTGCCGCTCCCGGTGGCACCGAAGAAGCCCACTACAGTGTGGTCGGCCGATAGCGAGCGGCGTGAACTGGCGCGCTCCAAAACGGTGAATACTTCCTGGAGCGACGCGTCGGGCAGGACGCCTTCGCCTAGCTCGCGGGCATCGTTGAGGGCCGCAAGCCGGCGGTCAAGCCGGGACTCATCCCGGGTGTCGCTGTGGCGGCTCATGCGGTATCCGCCAGGCGGACCAAGGCGTCCGCGTGAGCGGCAAGAGTCTGCGGGGCGGGTTCATCACGCTCCGGAATCAGGGTGAGGAACTTCTGCCCCTCTTCCTCCAACAGCCGCTGGCAGCGGGCGTGCAGGTCCTCCCGCGCTTTTTCGGCCATGCGCCGCACTGCATCCTCGCCAAAAACCGCTTCGAGCAGCCGCTGGCCCACGACGGCCGTTCCGCCTGCCACACCAACCTCGAGTCCTGTCAGTCCGGCGGTCATCGAGAACACCACGATCATCAGGGCCGCCCCCAATCCATTGATTCCGAAGGACAGCCAGCGGGCCTGGGTCCGCTTTCCCTGGCCTTCGGTGCGGATGAGTTCCATCAGAGCTTCCTGCCAGGCCCTGATTTCGGCGGCGGCCCGGTCCTCAAAGCCCGGCGTGGTCCCGGAAAGGTCGTCCGTCCCCAGCAGTTGCCGCCCCGCGGGGTCGGTACGCCACCGTTGGTCGGTGTCCTCGGCGGCATTTGCGGCTTCATCGATGATGACCGCCTGCAGCCCCGTCTCGATGGCTGCCTCGACGCGCACCGCGGGCGGCGGCTCACCCCGGTAGAAGGCCCCCATCCGGTCCCGGAACCGTCCCACGTTTTGTTCCAGGGCCCGGAAGAACTCGCCGGTGCCCACGAAGTCCTGCCAGCGCGCGAGCACTTCGCCCCGCAGCAGGGCCCCGTCCTTGGTAGCGTCGAGAATCCGGCCGGCAGCATCATGGTAGGCCGATACCGCGGCAGCTTCGAGGTTGTCCGCGGCGGCCTCCTGCTCCCGGGCCGCCTGTGCCACGGCAGCAACACGGCTGGCCAGTGCCCTGACGGTCCCGTTGAGCGTACGGCGGGCGATCTCCGAACGGCCGGCGGCATCTGCGGCCAGCTCCCCGAGCCACGTCCTCAACGGGAGGACGGTGCCGGCCGGCAGCATGCCCAGCGGATCCAGTGGGGTCTCCGGGATCATGAACAGCTGTGCGGCGTCCAGGCCCTCGCGGTCCAGGAGGCTGCGCAGGTCCTCGCTGACTTCCTTTTCCGCCCCCGGCGGTACGCGGTCCAGCACCACAGCCACCATGATGTCCCGCGAAGCTGCGTCCACGAGCAGTTTCCACGGGACGGCATCCGCATAGCGGTTGGCCGTCGTGACGAAGATCCACAAATCGGCGGCAGCAAGGAGCTGTGCTGCCAGCTTGCGGTTATCGTCTGAGATGGAGTCGACGTCGGGAGCATCCAGGACTGCGATTCCTGCGGGGACAGCCGGGTCCGCCACGAGCACCAGGGAAGACATGGCTCCGGCGTCCGGAACGGCGCCTGCGCGGCTGGCCGGTACAGGGCTGCTGGCGACGCTTCCGCGGATTCTGTTCAGGCTTGGCAGGACGCGCTGGCCTTCAAACCAGGCTGCCTCCGACGGGTGGTGCAGGAGGATGGGCTGGCGGGTGGTGGGCCGGATGGCGCCCGAACGGGTGACGGGGTGGCCGACAAGGGCGTTGACGAGTGTGGACTTGCCCGCACCCGTGGAACCTCCGACGACTGCCAGCAGCGGGGCATCGAGGCTGCGGTACCGCGGGAGGATGTAGTCGTCGAGTTGGGCGACGGCGCCGGCGGCGTCACGCCGGGCCTGCTCCACGTCGGGCAGTGCCAGCGGCAGTGCCGCGGCGGCAAGATCACCGCGCACCTCTTCCAGGAGCGCTACTGCTGCAAGGGCACCGGCACTGCTCGAAGGTGGGCGCTGCTCATCGTGCGGTTCGTCTTGCTCGTTCCGGGAGGTCACAGCAACATCATGCCAGTTGGCGGCTCGAATGGGTGCGGCTGCCTGCCATGCGCCCGATCACCTCCCGCACCTTTTCCCGGAACGCCCCACCACCTCCCGCACCTTTTCCCGGAACGCCCCACCACCTCCCGCACCTTTTCCCGGAACGCCCCACCAGTTTCTGGTGCGGGTTCGACGGCGGTGCCGCCGCGGGCCGAGCTCAGGAGGGTTCCTCCCGGGACCGAAAGCAATGGCGCGTTCCAGGATTTGTCGCGGAAGGTGATGGGGCGTTCCACGATCTGCCCCGGGAAGTGATGGCGCGTTCCACGATCTGCCCCGGGAAGTGATGGCGCGTTCCACGATCTGCCCCGGGAAGTGATGGCGCGTTCCACGATCTGCCCCGGGAAGTGATGGGGCGTTCCACGATCTGCCCCGGGAAGTGATGGGGCGTTGCACGATCTGCCCCGGGAAGTGATGGCGCGTTCCACTAATGGTTGCGGAAACGAAAAATGGCCCCGGGCGTTTGCCCGCGACCATTTCCTTGGTGACCCCAGCGGGATTCGAACCCGCGTTACCGCCGTGAGAGGGCGGCGTACTAGGCCGCTATACGATGGGGCCGTGTACTTTACCGTACTTCTTTCAGCGTTTCCGCTGGTCAGCTCAGTGATTGTTTCACACACTTCGCCGTGGTTTCAAATCGGCGAACCGGCTGAAACCTTCTGCTTTTGGCCCGCAGCGGGGCTTCTGAACAGAGCTGGGATACCAGGACTCGAACCTAGAATGACGGTACCAGAAACCGTAGTGTTGCCAATTACACCATATCCCAATGATACTTTCGGGCCGGTTTTCAGGGCCTTTGCCCTGCTCCGTGCGCCTCAGCACGAGAAATTACTTTACCCGAGACTTCGGGCTCGCACAAATCGGTCCGGTGTGACTTAGCTGACCAGCTGGTCCAAGGAGGTCACCATACCGCCGTCGAATCCGGCAGCCATCTCACCCGCCCGGTTCAGCCAGACGCCCAGGAGGCCGGCCGCAGTCGAGCCCTCAGCGTCAAGGAGGCGGTTGTCTCCCACATACAGTGTGTCGGCAGGGGCGGTGCCCAGAAGCCGGACCCCCTCAAGGTAGATGGCCGGATCGGGTTTGGCCACACCGAGGGTGTCCGTTCCCACGAGCCGCCTTACCCGGGCGAGTCCAGCCCCATCCAGCTTGGCGCGCTGGTAGTCATGCACGTTGTTGCTGACCGCCCCATAGGGGATGCCGGCTTCGTCCAGGACATCCAGCAGCGGCATCACGTCCGGAAAAGGCTTCACGTACGCGGGCTGCTTTTCCATGTACGCGCTAAGCCACTGGTGAGATTGCTCGCCCTCCGCAAGTTCAATCCCGAAGTGGCCCAAGGCCGCGCGGCCCCGCAACAGGCGCTGTTCGTTGAACGTCAGCTCGCCTGCCAGGTAGCGGTCGTAGTAGTGCGTGGTCTCATGGGTGAAGATGCGTCCGAACCGCTCCCACCCGGCCTGGTCAAGGCCGGGCAGGAGGTGTTCGCTGACCTCCCGCAAGGCAGTGGTCATCGAGTATTCCAAGTCGACCAGGGTGTCATCGATATCGAATAACACCCCGCGGACAGAACCGAAAGGCGTGTCCAGGACCGCGCTGCCTACCTGCATGGGAGCCGTCATCAGCCGCGGAATGAGCGAAGGCGGCGGAGAGAGGAATTCTTGCCCAGGATCACCATGGACTCAAACAGCGGCGGCGAGATCCGCCGGCCCGAAACAGCCGTGCGCACGGGTCCGAAAGCAAGGCGGGGTTTGATGCCAAGGTCCTCAACGAGGGCCTGCTTGAGCGCGGTCTGGATGTTGTCGGGCGTCCAGTCCTCAACAGGTTCGAGTGCTGCGATGGCTGCATCCAGTACTTCCGCCAGGTTTTCCGGGAGCCCCTTCCTGGCATCAGCGGCAACGTCGATGGCGTCGTCCGCTTTGAAGAGGAACGCCAGCATTTCGGGCGCCTCGCCCAGCAGAGTGATGCGCTCCTGGACCAGGGGCGCGGCCTCAGTGAGGATATCCTCTTCCCGGTCGGTCAGGATCTCCCCCACCAGGTCCGCTGCGCGCAGGTAAGGAACGAGGCGTTCCCGGAAAACCTCAGGCGGGAGCATCCGGACGTGCGTGCCGTTGATCGCTTCAGCCTTCTTGAGGTCGAAGCGTGCGGGGTTGCCCAAGACGTCATGGATGTCGAAGTGCTCCACCAACTGTTCAACAGTAAAGATGTCTTCGTCCGCGCTCAGGGACCAGCCCAGGAGCGAGAGGTAGTTCAGCAGGCCTTCAGGGATGAAGCCGCGCTCCCGGTGCAGGAACAGGCTCGATTCGGGATCGCGCTTGGAAAGCTTCTTGTTGCCCTGGCCCATGACGTACGGCAGGTGGCCAAATTCGGGCATGTACTGGGCTACGCCCACGGCGTACAGGGCGCGGTAGAGGGCAATCTGGCGCGGAGTGGAGCTGAGCAGGTCCTCGCCGCGGAGGATATGGGTGATGCCCATCAGGGCATCGTCCACCGGGTTCACCAGCGTGTAAAGGGGCGCTCCGTTGGCACGGACCACTGCGAAGTCCGGGACCGACCCGGCACGGAAGGTGATCTCGCCCCGCACGAGGTCATTGAAGGTGATGTCCTCGTCCGGCATCCGCAGCCGCAGGACGGCCTCGCGGCCTTCCGCCTTGAACTGGGCGAGCTGCTCCTCCGTCAGGTGGCGGTCAAAGCCGTCATAGCCAAGCTTCGGGTCGCGTCCCGCGGCACGGTGGCGCGCTTCGATTTCCTCCGGCGTGGAGTACGACTCGTAAACAAAGCCACCCTCGCGGAGACTAGCAATGACGTCCTGGTAGATTCCGCTCCGCTGCGACTGCCGGTACGGCTCATGCGGGCCGCCTACTTCCACGCCCTCGTCCCAGTCGATGCCCAGCCACTTCAGCGCGTCGAGCAGCTGGTGGTAGCTTTCCTCACTGTCCCGGGCCGAGTCCGTGTCCTCGATCCGGAACACCATGGTGCCCTTTGTGTGGCGGGCGTAGGCCCAGTTGAACAGCGCCGTGCGGATCAGCCCGACGTGGGGAGTGCCGGTGGGCGACGGGCAGAAGCGGACCCGAACGGGCGTGTCAGCGGTGACGGGCGGGATGGAGGCAGCATTCGCCGCAGAAGCAGTAGTCATAGTGGCTCCAACTTTACCGTCTGGCGCAAAGCCCCAACGCGGAGCCAGGTGTCAGCGGCGGACGATGGGGTTGGACAGGCGGCCGATCCCCTCGATCTCCACCTCAAAGCGGTCGCCTGCGCTGACCAGGCCCACTCCGGCCGGCGTCCCGGTCATGATCACGTCGCCGGGCAGGAGGGTAAACGCCTGGGAGACAACGGAGACGAGTTCCCGTACTCCCCTGATCATCTGGCTGGTGCTGCCGTCCTGCCGCAGCTCTCCGTTGAGCCGGCCCTGGATCTGCAGGTCCTCCGTATCAAGGTCCGTCTCGATCCACGGGCCCAGGGGCGCGGAGGTGTCAAAGCCCTTGGCCCGGGTCCACTGCAGGTCTGTCTTCTGGACATCCCTGGCCGTGAGGTCGTTGCCGCATGTGTAGCCGAAGATGACGTCGTCCACGCGTTCCTCGGGCACGTCCTTGCAGATCCGTCCGATCACAACGCACAGTTCCGCCTCGAAGGAGACTTCCTCGGAGAACTCGGGCAGCACCACGGGATCGTTGGGGCCAACGACGGCGGTGTTGGGCTTCAGGAAAAGGAGCGGCTGGGTGGGAACTTCATTTCCGAGTTCATGCGCGTGTTCCACGAAGTTGCGTCCCACGCCGATCACTTTGCTGCGGGGAATGATGGGGGCGAGCAGCCGGACGTCTTCCAGCTTGTGGCGGACGGAGGTACGCTCCACTCCGTTGAAGAAAGGGTCCCCATGGATGACAGTGATTTCCTCACTGCCCGTGTCACCTTCGACAACGCCGTAGAGGGGATCAGAATCGACGACAAACCTGGCAATACGCATGGCTCCTACCCTACCGTCTCGCCACACCGGCACCTGTCGTTTTAGGGCCTGCCGGCCCAGCCCCGCAGGTAGTGAAGCTGGGCGGCCACGGACGTAACAGCTGCGCGCCGCACGGAAGGGTCGACGTCGGAATAGACGGCGTCCGCGACTTCACCCACAGTGGCATCCTGGCCGAGCCGGTCCAGGGCCGCGCGGATCTGCGCCAGCCGTTCGAGGCGATGGGCGCGGTAGTCGCCGACGACGTCGGTCAAGGACGGCAGGACAGGGCCGTGGGCGGGCAGGACGGTGGCCGGCCCCAGCGATTCCAGCCTGTCGAGGGAGGTTAGGTACTCCCCGAGGGTCCCGTCCGGATAGTCAAGCATCGTGGTGCCGCTGCCCAGGATGGTGTCCCCGGTCAGTACCGCACCGTGCGGGCCGTCGCCGGGGAGGTGGAAGCAAACCGAATCGGACGTGTGGCCGGGCGTTGCCACCACGCTGACGTCAAGGCCCGCAGATTGGAGTACCTCGCCGTCCAGCAGCGGTGTGCCGTTGCCGTGGCAGTGCGCAGGGTCCGAGCCGCGTACGGGGGCGCCGGTCAGTTGATGCAGCCGTGCGGAGCCGCCGGTATGGTCGCCGTGGCGGTGGGTGATGAGGATAAGTTCAACGGGGCCGGCAGCGGCGAGTGCCTGGAGGTGGTCCTCGTCCAGGGGACCCGGATCAACCACGACCGCGCCCGGGTGGCCGGGGTGCCGCAGCACGTAGGAGTTGGTGCCGGCGAGGCTCATTGGCCCGGGGTTGGGGGCCAGGACGAACTGCGTCAGGGCTGAGCTGCGCTGCAGGAGGGAGCCGGAAGCTGGAGTCACCATCTCATCTTTGCATCCGACTCTGGAGCGCAGCGGCCGTAGCGCGGGGAACAGGCCGGAATAGAACAGCGGGGTGCCCGGGTTGACCACCAGTGAATCCCCTCGTTGTCTCCCAGGAAGCCGGAACCACATCACATGAGCACCACCACGATTGCAGACCTCCTCGCCGAAGCCGATTCAGCCGGTCACGACCATGCCGCAACGGAGAAGAACAGCGGGCTTCTGCACATCCACAACCACGCCACAGGCAGCATTGTCTGGTTTCCCACCTGGAAGAAGTTCCGCGAAACCGCCGACTGGAGTGCGGCGGTGGACGGCCTCACCGAGGTTCTCAAGCGGGGTGCGGCGCCCGTGGAGGAAGCGGCCTCCGGGCTCCTGGTGGAAGAGCTGGACGAGCTCCTGAAACGGGCCGCTGCCTCCGGCGATGCCGCCTTGTTTGTCCAGGAGAACCTCACGCCCCACCTGACAAGGACTTGGGCTATGGCAGACGCCGTCGCGAAAGCAACAGGGCAGGAGCTGCCCTCCGGCAGCACTACGCCGCCTATATTCGCCGACTACCCCTACGATGTGTACGCCCAGGACGGCGGCGTCTTCGCCACCACGCTGTGGAACGACATTATTGACGCCCGCCGCAACCGTGCATTGGAGGAAGAAGCGGCCAGGAAGGCCCTGAAGCCCGTTTCCCGCAAGGCACTGAAGAATGCCGCCCGGAAGGCCGCGCGGCGCTAATCCCCCCGTTGCACAACGAACGGCGCCTGCCGGGGATGAGCCTGGCAGGCGCCGTCGTAATTTGTCAGTCAGTGAAAAGCGGGACTAGGCGAGGCGGGTCAGCCAGCCGTGGGTATCGGGGACTGCGCCGGTCTGGATGCCAAGCAGTTTTTCGCGGATGGCCATGGTGGTTTCCCCGGCCTTGGCGTCCTCGGAACCAATGAACTCGGTGGTGTCCTTGAGGACCCCGATCGGGGTGATGACGGCGGCAGTACCGCAGGCGAAGACCTCGGCAATCCCGCCGGAGGCAACGCCGTCGCGCCATTCGTCGAGGGTGATCTTCCGCTCGGTGACTTCGCGGCCCATGTCCTTGGCCACCTGGATAACGGACATCCGGGTGATGCCTTCAAGGATGGTGCCGGTCAGCGCAGGGGTGACCAGTGAGCCGTCCTTCATCACGAAGAAGACGTTCATGCCGCCCAGTTCCTCGACTGCGTTGTCGTTGAACTGGTCGAGGAAGAGGACCTGCTTGCAGCCGTTGGCTTCAGCCTCCTGCTGGGCGATCAGCGACGCTGCGTAGTTGCCGCCGCACTTCGCATCGCCGGTACCGCCACGGCCTGCTCGGGCGTATTCCCGGGAGATCCAGATGGACACGGGCTTGAGTTCGCCGCCGAAGTAGTTGCCGGCCGGTGAGGCGATCACCCGGAAGGAAACCTCGCGTGCGGCGCGGACGCCCAGGAAGGCCTCGGTGGCAATCATGAACGGCCGCAGGTACAAGGCCTCACCGTCGCCGCTGGGAACCCAGTCCTTGTCGGCGGCAACCAGTTCACGGATTGCTCCGAGGAAGTACTCGGCAGGCAGTTCCGGAAGGGCGAGCCGGCGGGCGGACTTGTTCAGGCGCGCTGCGTTCGCCTCCGGGCGGAAGGACCAGATGGACCCGTCTGCGTGGCGGTACGCCTTGAGCCCTTCGAAGATCTCCTGGCCGTAGTGCAGCACTGCAGCTGACGGGTCCAGGGAGATCGGTCCGTAAGCTTCCACCCGGGCGTTATGCCAGCCGCCGTTGCCGTTCTCGTCCACGCTGTAGTCGACGATTGCGGTGTGGTCGGTGAAGTGATTGCCGAATCCCGGGTTGGCCAGGATGGCTGCACGCTCTTCAGCAGACTTCGGGTTGTCCGAGAGCTGCTGCGAAAATTCGACGCCGTGGGCAGTCTGAGTCATGGTTCCTCCACGATCGGCCGCCTTGGCCTCAGCGTTGAACGTCAAGGCGGCATTTGGTGATTCGAGACAAGCTTACGCCCGTTGCCGCCAGCCCCAGGCGCGGCTACAGGCCGGCGGCGATGGCGTCGCCCACCGCACTGGTGGTGCGTGCACCGCCGTCGCGCTTTTCGACGTCGGCACTCACTGCCGCCTCGATCCTGCGGGCTGCCCGGGTGTAGCCGAGGTGGTCCAGCAGGAGGGCTGCGGACAGGATGGCCGCGGTGGGGTCGGCCTTGCCCTGGCCGGCAATGTCGGGGGCAGAGCCGTGGACCGGCTCAAACATCGACGGCGCGGTGCGGTCCATGTTGATGTTGCCCGAAGCTGCCAGCCCGATGCCGCCGGTGATGGCTGCAGCAAGATCGGTGAGGATGTCGCCGAAGAGGTTGTCGGTGACGATTACGTCGAAGCGGGACGGATCGGTGACCATAAAGATGGTTGCGGCGTCCACATGCAGGTAGTCGTGGGTTACTTCCGGGAACTCCTGTGCCACGGCCTCGACCGTGCGCTTCCAGAGGTGCCCGGCGTAGACCAGCACGTTGTGCTTGTGGACCAGGGTGACGTGCTTGCGCTCCCTCGCGCTGGCCCGGCGGAAGGCATCCCGGACAACGCGCTCAACACCGTGGGCGGTGTTGAGCGAGACTTCCGTAGCTACCTCATGCGGAGTTCCGGCGCGCAGGGTGCCGCCGTTGCCGACATAGGGGCCCTCGGTACCTTCGCGGACCACGATGAAGTCGATGACCCCGGGATTGGCCAACGGGCTGCCCACGGTTCCGTAGAGCCGGGAGGGCCGCAGGTTGACGTAGTGGTCCAGGCTGAAGCGGAGCTTGAGCAGCATTTCCCGTTCAATAATGCCGGACGGTATACGGGTATCACCTGGGGCTGCACCTACTGCCCCGAACAGGATGGCATCCCGGGTCCGAAGATCGGCCAGGACGTGGTCCGGCAAGGTTTCGCCCGTGGCCAGCCAGTGCTCGGCGCCGAGCTTGTAGTGCGTCTGCTTGAGCTCGACGCCCTCGGAAGCGACAGCCTTTTCCAGCACCTTGAGTGCTTCCGCAATGACCTCAGGGCCAATGCCGTCGCCGGGAATAACTGCAAGATCGATGGAGGATGCGCTCATGCTTTCAGCGTAGCCAAGATATCCATATGCTGGTCAAGCCGTCTCATTATCCGAACAGCCCTCTGGGGCCGCCTTCACTTCTGGGAAGAGACAGCAAACGCCCACTCACCTTCCATCCGGAAGGTGAGTGGGCGTTCGCGGAAAACGTGCAGAAAGTGAGAGAGCGTCAGCCCGCAGCGGGCTCCTCGTACTTGGGGAACACCGGGGACGGAGCCGGCAATTCAGTACCCGCAGCAATCGGCGTCCCGATGGCGGAGAACTGGCGGGCCTCCCCTTCCGGCTGGCCGAGGGTGCCAAGGAGCGCAGCTGTTGCTGTCGGCATAACGGGCTGGGCCAGGATGGCCACGATCCGCAGGACTTCCAGCGTCACGTACAGCACTGTGTTCATGCGTTCGACGTCGGTCTTCCGCAGCACCCAGGGCGCCTGCTCAGCGAAGTAGGCGTTGGTGTCGCCCAGGACGCCCCAAACGGCTTCGAGGGCGCGGCTGAACTCCTGCTTATCAAATGCCGCCCGCGCAGTGTCGAGGAGGCCTGCGGCCTGCGCCAGGATGGCGTTATCCTCGGCCGTGAACTCCCCCGGAACGGGCACTTTGCCCTCGCAGTTTTTGGCCACCATGGACAGGGAGCGCTGGGCGAGGTTTCCGAAGTTGTTGGCGAGGTCGGCGTTCATCCGGCCGACAATTGCTTCGTGGTTGTAGCTGCCGTCCGCACCAAAGGGCACTTCGCGGAGGAAGAAGAAGCGCACCTGGTCAAGGCCGTACTGCTCCACGAAGTCGGCCGGGGCCACGACGTTGCCCAGCGACTTGGACATTTTCACGCCGTTGTTGTGCAGGAACCCGTGGATCATAACGCGCTTGGGCAGTTCCAGGCCGGCACTCATCAGGAAGGCCGGCCAGTAGATGGCGTGGAACCGCGAGATGTCCTTGCCGATCACGTGGACATCCGCTGGCCAGAACCTCCGGAACTTCTCCGAATCGACGTCGGGGTAGCCCACGCCGGTGAGGTAGTTGGTCAGGGCGTCCACCCACACGTACATCACGTGCTTGTCATTGCCCGGGACCGGAACGCCCCAGTCGAACGTGGTCCGGCTGATGGACAGGTCCTCCAGGCCGCGCTTTACGAAGCTGATGACTTCATTGAACCGGTACTGCGGGGCACCGAACTCGGGCTGGGCCTCGTACAGGGCCAGCAGTTTGTCCTGGTAGGCCGAAAGCCGGAAGAAGTAGCTCTCCTCCGCCGTCCAGGTCACCTCGGTGTCCGTCTCCTTGGAGTAACGCACGCCGTCGTCCTTGACCACGGTGTCGTCTTCGACGTAGAACGCCTCGTCCCGGACGGAGTACCAGCCCTCGTACTTGGAAAGGTAGATGTCGCCGTTGGCCTCCATCTTTTTCCAGATGGCCTGCGAAGCGGCGTAGTGGTCCTCGTCCGTGGTCCGGATGAAACGGTCGTACGTGATGCCCAGGGCCGCGTGTGCCGCCTTGTAGACCTCTGCGTTCCGGTCCACCAGTTCCTTGGGCGTGATGCCTTCCTTTTCGGCGGTCTGGGCGATCTTCATCCCGTGCTCGTCCGTGCCGGTCAGGAACATCACGTCATAGCCGTCCAGCCGCTTGAAGCGCGCCATGGCGTCGGTGGCAATGTACTCGTAGGCGTGGCCGATGTGCGGCACGCCGTTGGGGTAGGTGATGGCCGTGGTGATGTAGAACGGCGTTTTCTCTGTAGCAGTCACGTGCGGACGGTACTTTCGGTGCGGAGGGACAGGCTAGATCAGTTCGGTCAGGGAGTCGCTGAGCCGGACGAGTTCGTGGTCGTGCGAAGCCACCAGGACCGCGATGCCATCCGACGTGGTGTCCTTGAGGATGCTGATGATGCGGTTTGCGGAGGCACGGTCCAGGCTCGCGGTGGGTTCGTCAACCACCAGGACCCTGGTACCCAGGATCAGGGCGCGGGCGATGGCAACGCGCTGGCGTTCACCGCCGGACAGCTGCGCGGGGCGGTGCCGCATGCGGCGGCCCAGGCCCACAAGGTCCAGCAGGTCCTTGGCCATGTCCCGGCGCTGGTCCACTTCCCCGTCCGGAACAGCCGGCAGGAGGACGTTCTCCAGCGCGCTCATTCCGTCAATGAGGGCGCCGCCCTGGTCCACGTAACCAATGAGGGCACGACGGCGGTCGGCGATTTCGTCGTCGCCCATGCTCTCGAGGGAATCGCCTTCCCAGAAGACACGGCCCGACGTCGGCAGCGTGAGCCCCGCGCCGACCGTCAGGATGCTGGTCTTGCCGGAGCCGCTTCGGCCGGCGACGCAGTGCATCTCGCCCGCGTGCAGCGTGAGGTCGAAGCCTTCCACCACGCTGACCGCCTCAGCGCCGCCTTTGCCGCCGCCGTAGCGGATGGTGATGTCGCTCAGTTCCAGCGGAGTGCCGTGGTCAGCGGCCTTGACGATGGTATTGGCGCGCGTCTGCAGGGCGACGTCGCCGGAGCCGCTCCTGCGGCTCCGCTGGACATTGGTCTGGTTTGTCATTGGACCACTTTCGTTGCAATCGGTATCCAGCAAAGTACAGCCACGAGGCCGGCCACGCCTGCCCACAGTGCGGCATAAGGTGCCAGCAGCAGGCCGATGCCCAGGGCGCCCAGCACGCCCAGGGGCAGTGCCACGGTTCCCACCAGCGCGTTCTCGAACAGCCGGACCTGGCGGAGCATGTCCGGGTTCCAGCCCATGGCCTCAAGGATTCCCAGGTACTGCCGCTTGGCGTTGAGTTCAAAGCGGCCGGTGACCAGGGTCAATACCAGACCCACGACGACGCCTGCGAGAGCCAGGAGAATGCTCGGCAGCGCCACGCTGGCAGCGGCGAGCCCGCTCAGGGCACTGGCGCCGGCCGCGCGGGGAATGTCGATCAGCAGCGCAATGAGGCCGCCCACGGCTGCCCCGAAGACGCCGACGGCAACAGCCAAGGCAAGGGTGTTGAACTTGTTGGTGCCCAGCTGGCGGTTCGCGAAGGTCAGGGGTGAATCTACCGGTATGAGGCGCTCGTCGTGCTGCGGTTCCTGGTCGATAACGTCGCGGTGGCGCAGCTGTTGGGCTGCGAAGAACGCAGCTCCGGCGTACAGGACCAGGACGGAAACGCACACGAGGGCTGTGGTGAGGCTCCAGCTGACCAGGCTCAAAACGATGCCGGCCACGGCAAGCAGCACTGCGCCCACAGCGAATTCCTCCAGCACCCAACTGCGGATCCGGCGCTGGGTCCAGCCCATGGCGCGCAGCGTTCCTGCCTCGCTCCGCCGCTTGCGGATGTAGCTGACGGTGGAAGCACCGGTGAGAAGGGCGGCGCCGCAAAGCGTCAGGAAGAGCAGCGTGGTGTTGGTTCCGGAAAGGGAGCCAGTCACGGCGTCGGCTGCATTCTGCCGGACCCATGACTGCTGGACCGTGCCCAGGGCGGATTCCTTGCCGGCGTCGTCCTTGGAGTAGCCGGGAACGAAGATGCTGGCGTCCTCGCGGGCAGAACCGGCCACGATCGTGGCCTCCAGACCCATGGCGCGGATTTCCCCGGCGAGCTTTTCAACGTCCGGCTGTGCCTCTTTCCAGCTGCCGGGCGCTTCGGCACGGACACGGACGGCGTCGATGACTGCCGCGTTGTCCTTGTAGCCGCGGGCAGCCGCAAGGCCGTAGTAGTCGGTAATGGCGCCGGCGGACTGGCTGGCAAGCCCAGTGGCGCTCAGCGAGGGCTCAAGCTCGGCGGCCGGAACGTCCTTGCCCTCGGCGTCCTTGACCAGGGTGAAGGGAGTGGGGTCGTAGCCGCCCAACGGAAGCTTGTTGACGTCCCCGGCGGCCTCTGCCACTGCGGAAGGATCGAATGTTCCGTAAACCATGGCAAGGGGGGCTGCTGCCTTTTGCTCCCCCGTCTCCAGGTTTTCACGGTAAGAGCGTTCGTCCACGGGCTCGCGCTGGGTCTGGTCAACGGGGGTGCCACTGGCGCTCTTTTCGGGCAGGCGGTTGATGGTAACCCATTCGCCGGGTACCGCGTTCTTGCCGGCGGCGCCGTTGGCCGCTGCCTCGCCGTCGGTGTATTTCGGGGCCGCTGCGAAGTCCGTGCTCCATTCAGCAGGCGTGTAGAGGCCCTGGTTGAAGTTGCCGGTGGCTCCGAGGAGGGAGGAGTGGTCCGTGGATCCGGGCCACGAGAGAACGAAGGGGTCCTTGGAGACAAACGGGAGATAGTCCTCCCCCAATGACTGGGAGGCTGTTCCGACGTCCTTGACCACCTTGCCGGAGTCGTCGATTTCCTCAATCTTGACGTTGTACTTCAGGTCCAGCGACGTGCCCGAACGCACGATGAGGGGAATGGCCTGGGAATCGGCGGTCAACTGGCCGTTGCGCTTTGCCTGCTGGTACTGCGTCATCAGGGGTGCCCAGTGCTTGAGCTTCACGCCCAGGAAGTCCGGGCCTTCTTCCAGCTCGTCCAAGCCGATGCCGTTGGTGAAAAGACCTTCAAAGTAGCGGCCGATCGCTCCGGCATCACGCGCGTCAGCGGGCGGAGCCTTTTCCAGCGGGGCCAGGAAGTCACCGGCGGAACCCAGCAGGGCACGCTCGGCGGCGGGATCGACGGCGACCACGGATTCCGTGACCTCCGGCGCGAGGGGCAGCGACACTGACAGGTTGAACAGGTTGTGTTCGGAACCCCCGGCCGGGGCAGGGAACTTGATGCCCGTTTCACCTTCGGGAGCGGCAATGCGGATGCTGCTCCCCCCGGCTGCCCGTTCCTCCACGAGTTTGGCCTTGCCCAGGGTGCCTTCGGCAGTGGACTTGAAGAGCGTCTGCTCTGAAACGCCGTCGGAGCTCACTGCGGTGGCGGTGAGGCGGTATTTCTTGGCCTCATCGCTCAGCACGGACTCGGCCGCGGGCCACTCAGCAGGAGCGGTGGCCCCGGCGGCCTGGTCCGCCGTCGCGGTGCCGGCGAGCCCGGCGTTGTAGCCGAGGTAGTCCATGGCATCCAGGCGCGGCGCTTCGAGGTTCTGCGTCACGCGGGAGACCAGGCTGATGGGTGCGGCCACGGACGTGCCGGACAGCTTCCGGATTGCCTCCAGCTGTTCGAAGCTGATGCCGCCGGTGCCGTTGGCGATCTCCGGCTGCAGCAGTGCGCCCGAGGGCGCTTTTGCCTGAACCAGGACATCGTAGAGCCCCCGTGAATTTTCGTCCACGGTCCGGCTGAGCGCCGCCTGCGACTGGCTTTGGACGAGGACCGACAAGCACATGGCTGCGATCAAGATGGCCGCGGTCAACAGCAGCACTTTGCTTCTGATGAACCTCTGGACGGCGTTCATTGAACTCCCTGAAACCTGGATTGCGTGCGCACATTCGAAACCGCTCGGGGCGGACGTGGACGATCACGGACGGATGTGCAAAAGGTATTGGCCGGCCTGCCGGCCCGGTCCGGTAAGGGGACCCAGCCATTGTAAGCAGACCGGCCAATCATACGTGGCCCCGCCGGGACGCGCCGAGCGGAGGGTGGTGGTACGGCGTTTCGGCCGAGCGCGGGTTAGTCCTCCAGGTCCACTTCCCGGACCATATCGGCACCGATGCCGGCCTTGATGGCGTCAAGGACCTGCTGGGGTACGGAACTGTCGATGGTGAGGAGCGCGAGCACCTGGCCGCCCTGGTCGTGGCGTGCCACCTGCATGCCCGCGATGTTGATGTTGTTCATGCCCAGGATGTGGCCGATGGTGCCGATTACGCCGGGACGGTCGGTGTAGCCAACCACCACCAGGTGTTCGCTGATGGGGATTTCAACTTCGAACCCGTTGATGCCCACCAGCTTTTCGATCTGCTTGGGCCCGGTCAGGGTGCCGGCCACGGAGATCTGGGTGCCGTCGCTGAGGGCACCGCGCAGGGTGAGGACGTTGCGGTAGGACTCGGTTTCCGGGGTGGTGATGAGGCGGACGTTGATGCCGCGCTGCTCGGCGATCACCGGGGCATTGACGTAGGAGACCTGCTCGGTCACCACGTCCGCGAAGATCCCCTTGAGGGCCGCAAGCTCCAGGACCTTGACGTCCAGGGACGAGATCTCACCTGCCACCTCGACGTCGAACTGGGTCAGGGACGCATGCGTCAGGGCCGTGAAGATCCGGCCCAGCTTCTCAATCAGCGGGATGCCAGGGCGGACGTCGGGGGCAATGACGCCGCCGGCGACGTTGACTGCGTCCGGGACGAGCTCGCCTGCCAGTGCCAGGCGGACGGACTTGGCCACCGAGACGCCGGCCTTTTCCTGGGCTTCGTCAGTTGATGCGCCGAGGTGGGGGGTGACCACCACGTTGTCCAGCTTGAAGAACGGCAGATCGGTGCTGGGCTCCTTGGAGAATACGTCCACGCCGGCACCGGCAATCGTGCCGTCCTGGAGGGCGGTGAACAGGGCCTCCTCATCCACGAGCCCGCCGCGCGCGACGTTGACCACGTAGGCCGTGTTCTTCATCTTCTTGAAGGCATCCGCGCCGAGCATGCCCACCGTCTCAGGGGTCTTGGGCATGTGGATGGTGATGAAGTCGGACTGGGCCAGCAGTTCGTCCAAGGTCACCAGCTGCACACCGAGCTGTGCTGCCCGGGCGGAGGTGATGTAGGGGTCGTATGCCAGGATCTTGGTGTCGAAGCCCTTTAGGCGGGCGGCCACGAGGGCACCGATCCGGCCCAGGCCGATGATGCCGATCTTCTTTTCGAACAGTTCAATGCCCGTGTACTTGGAGCGCTTCCACTCGCCGTCCTTGAGGGCGGCACTTGCCTGCGGGATGTGGCGGGCCAGGCTAAGGATGTGGCCCACGGTGAGCTCGGCCGCGGAGACAATGTTGGACGTGGGGGCGTTGACCACCATCACGCCGGCCTGGGTGGCGGCCTTGATGTCCACGTTATCCAGGCCGACTCCTGCACGGGCGATGACCTTGAGGTTCTTCGCAGCGGCGATCGCCTCGGCGTCCACCTGGGTGGCTGAACGGACCAGGATAGCGTCGACGTCGCCGATGGCAGAGAGCAGCTGGGAACGGTCGGCGCCGTCGGTCTGGCGGATCTCGAAGTCCGGGCCGAGGGCCTCGACAGTGGCGGGGGAAAGTTCTTCGGCGAGCAGTACTACGGGTTTTGACACGGCTGATCCTCTGCGTTGCAGTCCTGGGGATGGAAACAAGTCTAGGCCGACGGAAAGGCCGGGCTCACATTGTTAAGTGTGAACCCGGCCTCACTGCTGCCTTTATGCGGCGCCCAACGGGCAGCCTTAGCGGGCGGCGGAACCTTCAACGTAGTCCACGTCCTGCTGCTGCCAGGAGAACAGGGAACGCAGCTCGCGGCCAACAGCCTCGATGGGGTGCTGCTCAGCCTTGGCACGCAGTTCCTTGAACTCGACGCCGCCGTTGTCCTGGTCTTCGATGAAGCGCTTGGCGAAGGCACCGGACTGGATGTCGGCGAGGACAGCCTGCATGTTTTCCTTGACCGCAGGGGTGATAACGCGCGGGCCGGAGACGTAGTCGCCGTACTCTGCGGTATCCGAAACGCTCCAGCGCTGCTTGGCGATGCCGCCTTCCCACATGAGGTCAACAATGAGCTTGAGCTCGTGGAGCACCTCGAAGTAGGCGATCTGCGGCTGGTAGCCGGCTTCGGTCAGGGTCTCGAAGCCGTACTGGACCAGCTGGGACACGCCGCCGCAGAGGACAGCCTGCTCGCCGAAGAGGTCCGTTTCGGTCTCTTCGGTGAAGGTGGTCTTGATGACGCCGGCGCGGGTGCCGCCGATTGCCTTGGCGTAGGACTTGGCCAGGTCCCAGGCGGAGCCGGAAGCATCCTGCTCGACGGCGATGATGTCGGGGATGCCGCGGCCGGCCTCGAACTCGCGGCGGACGGTGTGGCCCGGAGCCTTCGGGGCAACAAGGATGACGTCAACGCCCTCCGGGGCCTGGATGTAGCCAAAGCGGATGTTGAAGCCGTGGGCGAAGGCAAGGGCCTTGCCCGGGGTCAGCTTGTCCTTGATGGAGTCGTTGTAGATCGAGCGCTGGTGCTGGTCCGGTGCCAGGATCATGATGACGTCAGCCCATTCGGCGGCGTCGGCGACGTTCTTGACCGTGAAGCCGGCGTCCTCGGCCTTGGCGGTCGAGCTGGAACCTTCCTTCAGGGCGATGGTGACCTCGACGCCGGAATCGCGCAGGTTGAGTGCGTGCGCGTGGCCCTGCGAGCCGTAGCCAACAATGGCAACCTTGCGGCCCTGGATGATGGTCAGGTCGGCGTCGTCGTCGTAGAACATTTCAGTCACTTGCGTAACTCCTCTTGAGTGGATGTGTAGATAGGTGTTTTGGTGGTGCGGTTACGGGCGTTGCGTCATGCCAGGCGGAACCTTGGCAGTGTCCTAGGCGGAACGCAGCGCCCTGTCACTCATGGAGCGGGATCCCCGTCCAACGGCGAGGGTGCCGGACTGCACAATTTCGCGGATGCCGAAGGGCTCGAGCACTGAGAGCAGTGCGGTGAGCTTTTCGGGGTGGCCGGTTGCTTCAATGACGACGGAATCGGTGGAGACGTCGACCACTGAGGCTCGGAACAGGTCTGCAGCCTGGGTCACCTGCAGACGTGTTGCGGCATCCGCACGTACTTTGACCAGGATGTGGTCACGCTGTACGGAAGATTCGGAGGTCAGCTCAACGATCTTGATGACGTTGATCAGTTTGTTGAGCTGCTTGGTGACCTGCTCGATGAGGTCGCCGTCGGCGTCGACCACCACGGTCATCCGGGAGATGCCCGGGACCTCGGTGGGGCCAACGGCCAGGGAGTTGATGTTAAAGGCCCGGCGGGCGAAGAGGCTGGCGACGCGGGTCAGCACGCCGGGTTTGTCTTCAACCAGGACGGAGAGTGTGTGGCGGCTCATGATCAGTCCTCTTCTTCCCATTCCGGGGTCATGTTGCGGGCAACCTGGATCTGGTCGTTGCTCACGCCGGCGGGCACCATCGGCCACACCATGGAGTTGGGGCTCACCACGAAGTCGATGACCACGGGGCGGTCGTTGATTTCGAGGGCTTTCTGGATGGTGGCGTCGATGTCCTCATCGCGTTCGCAGCGGAACGAAGCGCAGCCGTAGGCCTCCCCCAGCTTGACGAAGTCCGGGATGCGGACAGTGTCGTGGCCGGTGTTGAGGTCCGTGTTCGAGTAGCGGCCCTCGTAGAAGAGGGTCTGCCACTGCCGCACCATGCCCAGTGAGGAGTTGTTGATGACCGCAACCTTGATGGGAATGTTGTTGATGGCGCAGGTGGCCAGTTCCTGGTTGGTCATCTGGAAGCAGCCGTCGCCGTCGATCGCCCAGACCACACGGTCCGGCTCGCCCACCTTCGCACCCATGGCAGCCGGGACGGCATAGCCCATGGTGCCGGCGCCGCCCGAGTTCAGCCAGGCGTGCGGGCGCTCGTACTTGATGAACTGTGCTGCCCACATCTGGTGCTGGCCGACGCCCGCCACGTAAATGCCTTCCGGCCCGGTCAGCGCACCGATGCGCTCGATAACCTTCTGCGGTGCAGTCAGTCCATCGTCCGGCTCGGTCCAGCCCAGCGGGTAGGTTTCCTTGAGGTTGTTCAGGAATGCCCACCAGGTGGTGAGGTCCGGAGTGCCTGCAGCCTCGAACTGGGCGCGCACGGCTTCGGTGAGCTCCGGAATGATTTCCTTGACGGAACCAACGATGGGGACGTCGGCGGTGCGGTTCTTGGAGATCTCTGCAGGGTCGATGTCGGCGTGGATTACCTTCGCCATGGGCGCGAAGGTCTTCAGCACGCCGGTAACGCGGTCATCGAAACGGGCACCGAGGGTGATCAGGAGGTCTGACTGCTGCAGGGCGGTCACGGCAGAGACGGTGCCGTGCATGCCGGGCATCCCCATGTGCTGGGGATGGGAGTCCGGGAAGACACCCTTGGCCATCAGCGTGGTCACAACCGGGGCTCCGGTGGCCTCGGCGAGTGCGAGCAGCTCGGCGGAGGCATGCGCCTTGACCACACCGCCGCCCACGTACAGGACAGGCTTGCGGGCAGCGGCGATCAGCTTTGCAGCCTCGCGTACCTGTTTGTTGTGTCCCCGGGTGACCGGACGGTAGCCCGGCAGGTCGATCCGAGGCGGCCAGGAGAAGGTCATCTGGCCAACCTGGGCGTCCTTGGCCACGTCTACGAGGACAGGTCCCGGGCGCCCGGTGGAGGCGAGGTGGAACGCCTCAGCCATTACGTGCGGAATGTCGTTGGGGTCGGTCACCAGGAAGGAGTGCTTGGTGATGGGCATGGTGATGCCCACGATGTCAGCCTCCTGGAAGGCGTCAGTGCCGATGACCCCGCTGGACACCTGGCCGGTGATGGCCACCAGCGGCACAGAGTCCATGTGGGCATCCATGATGGCGGTGACGAGGTTGGTGGCGCCCGGACCCGAGGTGGCGATACAAACGCCCACCCGCCCGGTAACCATGGCGTAGCCTTGCGCGGCGTGGCCGGCTCCCTGTTCGTGACGGACCAGGACGTGGTTCATGCTGGAGGCCATCAAGGGGTCATAGGTGGGCAGGATCGCGCCACCGGGCAAACCGAAAATATCGTCGACGCCGAGTTCTTCGAGCGAGCGGACAATAGCTTGCGAGCCGGTCATCACCGTTGGGGGTACAACGTTGTTCGGCCCAAGGACAGGAGAGGCAGCAGCAAGGTCGGCGACGACGACGGCGTGGTCGGCCGTCCGGTCGGCGCGTTCCGGAGCCTTGGCGGCTCCAGCGGACTTAGTAGCCATCAGCGAGGGGCTGATCGGCGATCCTTTGCTCATCGGACTCTTCCTTGTGGATCATCTGTGGTTCGTGGAAACTGCGGGAAATAAAAAAACCCCTCAGCCTGGCGGCTCTTCGAGGGGTTGCGCGTGACGGTTCGTTACCTGGCTAATGTGCCACGCGCTGGGTAAGGACGACGACGGTGCCGGTAACGAAGGTCATGCGTTCAGTTTTCCCTCTGGTGAGATACGTGTCAACGAGGCGCTACCCGATCTCACCATGTGGACATCATTGTCCACCTTTTGATCTCTTTAGCGAAAGGGATCAAAACCTTCAGCTCATCCCCCGGCCCGGAAGGGCTTGATAAGGCGGATGCCGCGGGGCCCTTGCGGGGGCGCTCAGCGCCCCACGCAAGGGGAAGGTATCAACCGCAGTACGCACCTGTGCTGGCACTGTGCACCAGCTTGGCGTACTTTGCCAGGACGCCCTTGGTGTACCGGGCGGGGAGCGGCTCCCAGCCCACCTTGCGGGCTTCGAGCTCTGCCTCGTCCACCAGGAGGTCGAAGCTGCGGGCTGCGATGTCCACGCGGATCCGGTCCCCGTCCTTGACGAAGGCGATGGGGCCGCCGTCCACCGCTTCCGGAGCAACGTGTCCGATACACAGGCCAGTGGTACCGCCGGAGAAGCGCCCGTCGGTGAGCAGCAGGACGTCCTTGCCCAGCCCCGCACCCTTGATGGCACCGGTGATGGCGAGCATTTCGCGCATGCCGGGCCCGCCCTTGGGTCCTTCGTAGCGGATGACCACGACATCGCCGGCGTGGATCTGCCCGTTGTCCAGCGCGTCCAGGGCACCCTGTTCACGCTCGAAAACGCGGGCGGTGCCTTCGAAAACGTCGGCGTCGAAGCCGGCGCTCTTCACCACGGCGCCCTCGGGGGCCATGGAGCCGTGGAGGATGGTGATGCCGCCGGTCTTGTGGATCGGGTTATCCAGCGCGCGCAGGATCTTGCCGTCGAGATCCGGGGGGTTGATGGCCTCAAGGTTTTCGGCGACGGTCTTGCCGGTGACGGTGAGGCAGTCGCCGTGCAGCAGGCCGGCGTCGAGCAGTGCGCGCATGATGACGGGCACGCCGCCGATTTTGTCGACGTCCGTCATCACGTACCGGCCGAACGGCTTCAGGTCACCGAGGTGCGGAATCCGGTCGCCGATGCGGTTGAAGTCATCGAGGGTCAGCTCCACCTCGGCCTCGCGGGCAATGGCCAGCAGGTGCAGCACGGCGTTGGTGGAGCCGCCGAAAGCCATGGTGACGGCGATGGCGTTTTCGAAGGCCTTCTTGGTCATGATGTCGCGGGCGGTGATGCCCAGGCGCAGCAGGTTCACCACCGCTTCGCCGGACTTGCGGGCGAACTCATCACGACGGCGGTCTGCCGAGGGCGGGGCGGCGGAGCCGGGCAGCGACATGCCCAGGGCCTCGCCGATGCAGGCCATGGTGTTGGCCGTGTACATGCCGCCACAGGCACCTTCGCCCGGGCAGATGGCCTTTTCGATGCGCGTCAGGTCTTCCATGCTCATCTTGCCGGCTGCGCAGGCACCGACGGCCTCGAAGGCATCGATGAGGGTGACTTCCTTTTCGGAGCCGTCTTCAAGCTTCACCCAGCCGGGCATGATGGAGCCGGCGTAGAGGAAGACACTGGACAGGTCCAGGCGGGCAGCGGCCATCAGCATGCCCGGGAGGGACTTGTCGCAGCCTGCCAGCAGGACCGACCCGTCGATGCGCTCGGCCTGCATCACGGTTTCCACGGAGTCGGCGATGACTTCACGGGAAACCAGGGAGAAGTGCATGCCTTCGTGGCCCATGGAAATGCCGTCCGAGACGGAGATGGTACCGAACTGCATGGGGAACCCGCCGCCGGCATGCACGCCTTCCTTGGCGCCCTGCGCGAGCCGGTTCAGCGAGAGGTTGCAGGGAGTAATTTCGTTCCAGGAACTGGCGACACCGACCTGGGGCTTGGCGAAGTCATCGTCGCCCATGCCAACGGCACGGAACATACCGCGCGCAGGGGCAGCGTGGATGCCGTCAGTTACTACCCGGCTCCGGGGCTTGATGTCAGGCTTGTTGTCGGTCGCGATCTGGGTGTCCTCACTCATAGGGGAAATTCTATGGCTCCACGCAGGGGCGCAACGACCGCGAAGCTCCGGATAAGCGCAAAAACGGGATTATTTCGATCAGATAGTGGACTGCCATCTCGAATATTGAGATGAGCAGGCACATGCCCAACCGTTTTTGTGGTCGAGGTCACCAAGGCGCTTGCTTTGAATCCGACGGATCCGTCCCTGGTTCCCCGCCAGGGACGCCACCGCTGGCGGGACGCCCAGAGGGACGTTCGGGCCGGTCAAGGTGCTGGACAGCAGTGTGGACCCCACGTAGCGTCAGGGAAAGGGACCTTGCCAACTGACCGAAGGGCTTGCCATGGAAGCTTTCTTCTTGATCATTCTGCTCGCTGTACTGGTAGGTGTTGTGTGGTGGAGGCTGAACGCCAAGAAATCCCCCGCTGCACGAGGTGATGCCGGCGAGCGCAATGCCGGCGAGGCCCAAAAGGGCAGCAGCGAGGGGGAAAACCGCGCGGATGGAGCACTCTCCGGCGGCAGCGCCGCGGCCTCGGCCGAAGCAGCAGGCACTACCGGAATTGCCACGGCTGCCGGTTTTGGTGCCCCGGCCGAGCCCGCGGCGCCCACCACTGCAGATGAACCGGCGGAGACAAAGGCGCCGGCGGCAAGCGCTCCGGCCGCAGCGCAGGGCCACAGCCGGGCGGGCGCCTCTGCTGTCGCTACCGGAGCCGGGACGGACCGTGAAGAAGCAACTGCCCCCGATGGTGGCCGGGCCCAGGATGGGACGGAATGGGAAACCCAGTGGTCGGAGGCGTCCGGACCCGCCCCTGTCCGTGAGGGAGCCGGCCACCGGGAAGGCGCCGCACCGGCATCGCCCGCACAGGCACAGGCCGGCGCGCCGCCCGCAACTGCCGGTGATGGCGCCGGGACCTCGCAGCCGGTTCATCACCCCGAGTACACGGAACCCCACGCCCCCACCCTTCCAGGCGCCGAGACCGCGGCCGTGGAAGACGCGGACGACGCCGGTACGGCAGTTTCCGCCCCTGTCCCCTTTGGCAACACGTCCGGTCCCGATGACAGCGAAGAGAATGCCGCCGCTGCCGGCCTCCACCTCCCCAGCGATGCCGGAGCAGCAGAAACGAGGGAGCGCGCGCAGTCCTCTGCGCTGGTGGAAACCGGGGCCAACCACGTCCAGGACCCAACGGGCGGTGCTGCCGCGAGAGAGCAGGGGCCGGCAGGGCACCTGGCGGCGCAAGAGCCGTATGGCGCGGGCTCAGCGTCCGCTGGGACGGACGGCAGCGGACCGGCAGGCTACACGGTCAAGGGGGATGCCGGTGCGATGGTCTACTACGAGGAGGGACATCCCGAATATGAGCAGATCCGTGCTGAAGTGTGGTTTGAAACTGCGGCCCACGCGGAGGCCGCAGGATTTCGGGCGCCAAGGCGGAGGCGGATCTAGCTGTACATCCAGCAAAGCAGGTCCGGCGCCGGCTGGCGGGCGTCGCCGGCACCCCGCCGAGGGAAGAGACCGGCGCCCCTGTGGCCCATTTCACACGGGAGCGCGGACGGATCCGGGACGTAGCGCGCACGCTCAAAGGCGGTTTTGGTTGCTGACCAACAACGAAAACCTCGACTTTGTGCTGGTTTTACCGCCATTGGGCCAAGCCGGGAGTGCTGGCGGGCTTCGATTTCACATGCACCAAAAGTTCGTGTAGAGTTTCATGTCGTTGCGGAGATCAGCGGGGAAATAAAAAGCCCCAAACGATCGAAACAAAAGATGCACCTCTAGCTCAATTGGCAGAGCAATTGACTCTTAATCAATGGGTTCCGGGTTCAAGTCCCGGGGGGTGCACCACTGGGAAAACAGCCTCCGGCTTGCGGAAACGCGGGCCGGGGGCTGTTTTGTTTTATCCGGTACCTTTGGCGTTCAATTCGCAATAGCCGGGCTGGCAGCCATCGCTGGCCCCGGGAAAAAGAAAGGCGTGACGCCAGCTTCGCCAGGAAGCTGGAATCACGCCCGGATGCCGGTGGCACCGGCAGTACTGGCAGCGATGCTTAGGGGGTCATGGAGGGGTTGTCCAGAAGTGCTCCGGTTGTGGGCGACCCAAACTGGCTTGCCAGTTCCCTGACAACTGCCTGGAGCTCCTGCCGCAGGACGTCGGGGTCGATAGTGGCTGCCGCCAGCACCGACCGCTCCATCTCCACGGCAGCTGCAACGGCTTCCTTGCCCCGTTCGGTGAGCGACACCACATGGCTCCTGCGGTCCGACGTGCTGCGGACCCGCGCAATGTGGCCGTGTGACTCCAGCCTGCTAAGGGTTTTACCCATAGTCTGCGCCTGAACCCGCACGTACTGGGCGAGCTGCGCCTGTGTCATAGGTCCTTGCGCGTTGAGAACCTCAATAGCGATAACACCAGCATGGGTAAGGCCTATAGCCCCGAGTTTTTCGTTCCATGAGTGTTCGACGAGGCGCGCAGCAGTGGACAAGAGGCGCCCTGTGGGCCAGTGATCCATATCAGGCATAGCAGCAAGTATAGCCAAGTGTCGATTAGCACTCCTCCAGACTGATTACTAGGCTGGTGTGTCCCGCCTGCGACAAGGAGAAAAACATTGGCTGACAAACTCGTAACCGGTGACGGCGCACCCGCGTTCACGCTCAAGGATTCAGCCGGTAAGGACGTCTGCCTGGCACCGCGCCCGGGCCGCCACACCATCGTCTACTTCTACCCCGCAGCGTCAACACCGGGATGCACCAAGGAGGCCTGCGATTTCCGCGACAGCCTGGCCTCCCTGCAGTCATCGGGGTATGACGTGCTCGGCATCTCCCCTGACCCGGTGGAGAAACTGGCGAAATTTGCCGCCCAGGAATCCCTCAGCTTCCCGTTGCTTTCGGACGAGGACCATGCCGTGGCCGAGGCCTACGGGGCATGGGGCGAAAAGAAGAACTACGGCAAGACCTACCAGGGCCTGATTCGTTCCACCATCGTGGTTGATCCGGATGGGAAGGTGGCGCTCGCCCAGTACAACGTCCGCGCTACAGGACACGTGGCCAAGCTGCGCCGGGACCTGAAGCTGGAAGCCTGACCGGACCGCCGCTGACGCAGGCCCCGCCTGCGCGACGCTACAATAAAAACTGGCATCCGGCGTCGTACGTTTTGCAGCCCTGTTATTGACGGTCTGAAACGCGCTGCCGGGACCAAGCGCGAGTGGTGAAATTGGCAGACACGCAGGATTTAGGTTCCTGTGCCTTCGGGCGTGGGGGTTCAAGTCCCCCCTTGCGCACACTGAAGAGAAAAGAGATCCTTCGGCTCCGGCCGGGGGATCTCTTTTCGTTAATGCCCGCCCCACGCTCGCGGTGCCGGGGCCGGAAACCGACTCATTCGGGCCCCGCCGAAAACTCCTTGACGTTTGACCCATCCGGATTCGCGCAACTGCCGAATACCCATTGAGACACCAGCCAAGGGCAGGTGCCCACCAGCCAGACGCGCACAACGCTTCGGACATCCGGTCCGCGGCCAGGCGAAACGCTAAAACCAAGGAGAAACCGAAATGCAGACAATCAAGCGCACAACTTTCACCGTCGCAGGCGTTGCAGCTGCAGCTCTGCTGAGCCTCACAGCGTGTGGCGGCTCGGCCGGCACCGCAACTTCCTCCGCCCCGGCGGCCGCCCCCTCGGCTTCCAGCATGGCTCCTTCCCCGTCAGCCAGCGCCTCCGCAGCCGCTATGGATCCGGCCGCAAACCTGGTTGGTCCGGGTTGCGCAGGGTACGCCGAGCAGGTCCCCACCGGCGCCGGCTCCGTTGAAGGCATGGCACTTGATCCAGTGGCTGTGGCAGCATCGAACAATCCGATCCTTACCACCCTGACGGCCGCGGTTTCCGGCAAGTTGAACCCGAAGGTGGACCTGGTGGACACCCTCAACGGCGGAGAGTTCACGGTCTTCGCACCGGTGGATGATGCCTTCGCGAAGATTGATGCAGCCACCATCGAAACCCTCAAGACAGATGACGCCCTCCTGAGCAAGATCCTGACCTACCACGTGGTTCCGGGCCAGATCACTCCCGACAAGATCGCCGGCACCCACGCCACGGTCCAGGGCGGTTCCGTTACGGTGACCGGCAGCGGCGATGCCCTCAAGGTGGATGACGCCAGTGTGATCTGCGGCGGCGTCCAGACGAAGAACGCCACGGTCTACCTGATCGACTCGGTGCTGATGCCGAAGTAACCCACAGAAGGGCCGGGGCGCGATCCAACAGGACCGGGCCCCGGCCCTTCGCACATGACAGGCACCTTAGCGAAGGCCGCCGGTAAACGGGGGTATGGGGTCAACTAGACTGGGTTCGGCCCGCACTTGGCGGGGGCGGCAATATCCAGAGGTGATAAACGAGTGCCCAGCAGTCCATCGCGGCGTACGGTCATCACGACCGGCGCCGTCCTCCTGGCGTTGAGCGTCACCTCATGCACCGGTGTTCCGGCCCCCTCGCCGTCGTCAACCTCGCCGGCCCCCACCGCCACTGCCGAGCCCACGTTCACGTTCAACTTCGGCACCGCAGTGCAGCCGCTGGGCTTGGACCCCGCACTCTCCAGCGACGTTGAGTCCCAGCGCATCACCCGGCAGATCCTCGAGGGATTGGTGGGAGTGGACCAGACCACAGGGAAGCCCACCCCGTTGCTCGCCACCGAGTGGAGCGAGTCCAATGAGGGCCGGTCCTACACATTCAAGCTGCGCAGCGGCGTCATATTCTCGGACGGCACCCCGTTCAACGCCGACGCGGTCTGCACCAATTTCAACCGGTGGTTTGCCTTCTCCGAGGACCTGCGCCGGCAGGCTCCCGGCAGCTCTTTCAAGGGCGTTTTCAAGGCACACTCCGACGAGCCGCAGCTGTCCATCTTCAAGAGCTGTACCGCCTTGTCGCAGGACACCGTGCAGATCGACCTCTCCCAGCGTTTTACCGCTTTCCTGCAGGCTCTGACCCTGCCGGCCTTCGCCATCGCCTCCCCCGCAGCACTGGCCGCGGGCAACGCCGATGTGCTGGACCAAAACCGGGGCGGCCAGGCCGTATCCGCCTTCGGCACGAACCCGGTGGGAACAGGGCCCTTCAGCCTGAAGTCCTGGGATGAAGGAAGCGTCACCCTCACCAGCAACGCGACCTACTGGGGGGATCGCGGACAGATCGGCACCATCAACTTCGTGGCCTACAACCATCCCCAGGCGCGTCTCCAGGCCCTGTTGGACGGCAAGATCGACGGATACGACGCCGTCACGGTGGGCAACTTCGACCAGCTGGTGAAGCGCGGAAAACAGATTGTGCAGCGCGATCCGTTCTCGGTGATGTACCTGGGGATCAACCAGGAGATTCCGGTCCTGCAGAACCAGAAAATCCGGCAGGCCATCGAGATGGCTATCGACAAAGAGACGCTGATCCGCAGGTTCTTCATCGACAACACCGCCGAGGCAACCCAGTTTGTCCCGCCCAAAATCAGCGGGTTCAACAACGACGCCCCCGCACTGGGCCATGATCCAACGAAGGCCAGGGAGTACCTCAAGGAGGGCGGCTACGCCGGCGAAGCGCTGAGGTTCTACTATCCGATGAACGTCACCCGGCCTTACCTTCCAACGCCGGAGAAGGTATACGCCGAAATCAGCCGCCAGCTCACGGCGGTAGGGCTCAACATCCAGCCGGTTCCCATCGACTGGTCTGACGGCTACCTCCAAAGGGTCCAGTCCCCTGGGGACCACGCGCTGCACCTGCTGGGGTGGAACGGCTCATACTCCGACGCCGACAACTTCGTTGGCCCCCTGTTCGGGGAGAAAAACGGCGAGTTCGGTTACCAGGACCCGCAGGTCTTTTCCAAAATCAACCGCGCACGCGGGTTGCCGGAGGGAGAGGAACGCGATGAGCAATATCACACCATCAACGCCCAGATCGCTGCGTCCGTCCCCGCGGTGCCCATAGCCTTCCCCATCTCGGCACTGGCCCTGTCGGACCGGGTGCTGAGCTATCCGGCGTCGCCTGTCTTAAATGAAGTTTTCACCAAAGTGCAACTGAAGCCTTGACGGGCCCGTCCAATTTCAGTAGTAGGGCTGCCCGGGGATATTCTGTGACAGCCAGAGCCGCTGCAATCGGAGACTGATCGTGACCTTCATTTCCAAGACCCCACATGCCGACGTCGTCCTGATTGGCGGCGGCATCATGAGCGCCACGCTGGGGGCATTCATCAAGCAGTTGGAACCGGACTGGACCATCTCCATGTTCGAGCGGCTGGACGAGCCCGGGCTGGAAAGCTCCGGCCCGTGGAACAACGCCGGAACCGGCCACGCCGCCCTGTGTGAACTCAACTACTCCCCCGCAGCCAAAGACGGCTCGGTGGACCCCGGCAAAGCACTGCTCATCAACGAGCAGTTCCAGCTTTCCCGCCAGTTCTGGTCACACCTTGTGGACCAGTCCCTGATCGGTTCGCCCAAGGGCTTCATCAACACCGTGCCGCACATGAGTTTCGTGATCGGCGAGGAGAACACCAAGTTCCTGAAGACCCGCTACGAGGCCCTCAAGCCGCACGCCCTGTTCCGCAGCATGGAGTACTCGGAAGACCACGGCCAGATCGGCAAGTGGGCTCCGCTGATCGTGAAGGGCCGTGACCCCAAACAGCGGATCGCTGCCACCCGCGCCGCCGAGGGCACCGATGTTGACTTCGGGGCACTCACCCGGGAGCTGACCACTTACCTGGGGAACAACGGCGTCGAAATCAATTACAGCCACGACGTCACCGGTATCTCCAGGGCGTCCGACGGCGGCTGGAACCTTTCACTGAAGTACCCCAAGTCCGGGGAGCACGGCAAGATCCACGCCAAGTTCGTCTTTGTTGGCGCCGGCGGTGGTGCGCTCCACCTGCTGCAGGCCTCCGGCATCCCGGAAAGCAAGGGCTACGGCGGGTTCCCGGTCTCCGGGCAGTTCTTCCGCTGCACGGACGAGACTCTGGCGGCGCAGCACAGCGCCAAGGTGTACGGCCAGGCGTCGGTTGGCGCTCCCCCCATGTCCGTGCCGCACCTGGACACCCGGTACGTCAACGGCAAGCGTTCCCTGCTCTTCGGCCCCTACGCCGGCTTCTCCACCAACTTCCTGAAAAGCGGCTCCTACCTGGACCTTCCCCTGTCCATCCGGCCCAGCAACATCATCCCGATGCTGGCTGTCGCCAAGGACAACATGGACCTCACGGCATACCTGGTCAAGGAAGTGGCCAAGAAGCACGCCGACAAGGTGGAGGCGCTTCGCGAGTACTACCCGGAAGCCAAAGCAGGCGACTGGGAACTGATCACGGCCGGCCAGCGTGTACAGATCATTAAGAAAGACCCGCAGAAGGGCGGTGTCCTTCAGTTCGGCACTGAAGTGATCGCCGGCCGTGACGGCTCCATCGGCGCACTCCTCGGTGCTTCGCCCGGGGCCTCCACCGCGGTGCCCATCATGATCGAACTGCTGAGGAAGGCGTTCCCGAAGAATTTCAAGGGCTGGCAGTCCAAGCTGAAGGACATGATGCCCGGCTACGGCGTCAAGCTTGACGACAACCCGGACCTTGCGATGGAGCTCGAAAGGGCAACGGCCAGGTCCCTCCAGCTGGAGAGCGTTTCCGCCAACCACTGACCCCTGCCGGGGTATGTGGCCGGCTTCCGGTACCGCAACAGTACGTTAAACCCCACAGGAGACCGATTTAATGTTCCGGCTGGCACAACTCTCACTGGCAAACCGGGCATTGATCGCTCTCGTCACCGTTTTCGCTTCCGTCTTCGGCGTGATCACCATGTCGTCGCTGAAGCAGGAACTCATCCCTTCGATCGAGTTTCCCCAGATCACGGTGCTGACTGCCATGCCGGGGGCCTCCCCGGAGGTGGTGGACAAACAGGTCAGCGGGCCGCTGGAGACCGCGCTGAACGGCGTGGAGGGGCTGGAATCCACCTCCTCCACGTCGCGCAACGGCGTCTCGCAGATCACTATGGTCTTCACGTACGGGTCCAACCTGGACCGGGCCCGGAACCAGATCGACCGCGCCATCTCCAACGCCAAGCGGTCCCTGCCAGAGGATGTACAGCCGCAGGCCTTCGCCGGCAGCATTAACGATTTCCCCATCGTGTTCCTGGCGGTGTCCTCGGACAAGACGCTGAGCGAACTCAACGCAGACCTGCAGCGCCTGAGCGTGCCCCGGTTGCAGAAGATCGACGGCGTCCGGGGCGCCGACGTGACCGGCGGGGCCACCCAGCACATCGAGATCCTCCCCCGCCCGGAGGCCATGGCTTCGGCCGGCGCCACCATCGCCGCCATCCGCGATGCATTGGGCAACAACGGCGCCCTGGTTCCGGCCGGGACCCTTGAAGAGCAGGGCAAAACACTGTCCCTTCAGATCGGCAGCCCGGTGGATTCACTGGACGCGATCAAGGCACTCCCCCTCGCCGGGGCAAAGAACGCCGCCACCATCGGCACTGTGGCCGACGTCTCGCTCAAAGACGACGAACGAACCTCCATCACGCGGACCAACGGCGAGGAAACGCTCGCCGTCTCCGTCACCAAAAAACCCGAAGGCGATACCGTTGGCATCTCGCATGCCGTGCGAGACACACTTGCCGAACTTGAAGCCGAACTGGGTTCGAACGCGAAGTTCACGCCGGTATTCGACCAGGCCCCTTTCATCGAAAAATCCATCAAGGACCTCACCACCGAGGGCCTGCTGGGACTGGGCTTCGCCGTTGCGGTCATCCTGGTGTTCCTGATGTCTGCCCGGTCCACGCTGGTAACGGCCGTATCCATCCCGCTCTCGCTCCTGATCACCTTCATCGGCCTGTCAGCCACCGGCTACTCGCTGAACATCCTCACGCTCGGCGCCCTCACCATAGCCATCGGCCGGGTGGTGGACGACTCTATCGTGGTCATCGAAAACATCAAGCGGCACCTCAGCTACGGGGAAGATAAAGTCACCGCCATCCTGACGGCCATCAGGGAAGTGGCCGGCGCCATCACGGCATCCACCCTCACCACCGTGGCCGTTTTCCTCCCCATCGCCTTCGTAGGTGAACTGGCCGGCGAACTGTTCAGGCCGTTCGCACTCACAGTCACCATGGCGTTGCTGGCCTCCCTGCTGGTCTCGCTGACCATCGTTCCCGTGCTGGCGTACTGGTTCCTGCGGAATCCCGGCAGTTCCGCTGGGAGCGACGCAGTCCGGCAGAACGCAGCCGGTGCCCGGGCCAAAGCCCAGGAAGCGGAACAGCGCAGCAGGCTGCAGCGGGGGTACCTGCCCGTCCTGTCCAAGACCCAGAAGCATCCCGTGATCACCCTTGTGGCCGCCGGCCTGGTCCTCGGCGCGACCGCCGCCATGACCCCGCTGCTAGCCACCAACCTGCTGGGCAATTCCGGCCAGAACAGCCTGACCGTCCGTCAGGTGCTCCCCGCGGGTACCAGCCTGGCGGACACGAGCGCCGCGGCCATCCGCCTCGAGGAGGTCCTGCGCGGGATCGACGGCGTCCGGGACGTCCAGGTGACGTCGGGCAACGCCCAGGCCGGCTTTGCGGCGCTCACCTCCACCGGCTCCTCCAACTCAACGTTCACCGTGGTGACGGATGAAAAGGCAGACCAGGAGCAACTGCAGGAGACGGTGCGGAACGAACTGACAAAGGTGCCCGACTCCGGGAAGGTTTCCGTGGGCACCCAACAGGGCGGTTTCGGGACTTCGTCCACCGTGGACATCACCATCAAAGCCGCCACCACGGCGGACCTGCAGGCAGCAAGCGACACCATGGTCCAGGCCATGACCGGCGTTCCGGGCACCAGCGAGGTCGCCACCAACCTTGCAGCCAGCCAGCCGGTGGTTCAGGTGAAAGTGGACCGGGCGAAAGCTGTGGCTGCGGGGCTCGACGAAGAGCAGGTGGCAGGCGTCCTCGCGTCAACCATCAGCCCCATCCCCGCCGGAACAGTACGGATCGACACGGAGGATTTCCCGGTCCAAATCGGCCAGGGCACCAGGTTCACGAGCATTGACGCTGTCCGCCGCATCCCCCTGCCTGCCGCCAGCGGGCCCGTCCCGCTGGCCAGCATCGCATCGGTGGAACAGGCGGACGTGCCGGTATCCATCACCGCCAGCAATGGCCAGCGCACAGCGCGTGTCTCCGTGACGCCGTCGGAGTCCAACCTGGGTGCGGTCAACGCGGAAGTCCAGAAACGCCTGGCGGACGTCCAGCTCCCGGCCGGAGTCACCGCTGAACTCGGCGGTGCCACCACCCAGCAACAGGAGTCATTCCAGCAACTCGGGCTCGCCCTGCTGGCCGCCATCGCCATCGTCTATGTGATTATGGTGGCCACCTTCAAGTCGCTGATCCAGCCGCTGATCCTGCTGGTCTCGGTGCCGTTCGCGGCCACCGGTGCCGTTGCCCTGCTCCTGGTGACGGGGGTCCCGTTGGGACTGCCCTCGCTGATCGGCATGCTGATGCTGGTGGGAATCGTGGTCACCAACGCCATTGTGCTCATCGACCTCATCAACCAGTACCGGCAACCGCGCGACGGCCGGCCGGGAATGAACGTGGCTGATGCCATCACGCATGGTGCCCGCCAGCGGCTCCGCCCGATCCTCATGACCGCCCTGGCCACCGTCTTTGCCCTCACCCCTATGGCGCTGGGCCTCACGGGCGGCGGCGGCTTCATTTCGCAGCCGCTGGCCGTTGTGGTGATTGGCGGGCTCATCTCCTCTACAGCTCTGACCTTGGTACTGGTGCCTGTGCTGTACCGCCTGGTGGAGGGCCGCCGCGAACGGAAGGCGCTGCTCCGGGAACTGCAGGAACGCCCGGAGTTTGGCCCCGGAGCGGACATGGACGAAGAGTTCCGCGACTGGACCACCGGGATGGTCCCCAAGGTCAGCGGGCGCCGCGCCGCACCCGGAAGCCCCGAATAGCAAAAGCGGAATATTTTCCAGCCGGCAGCGTTGTATCCGGCGATAGATGCAAATGCATCTACATTGGCCTATACTGGAACCAAGGCCAGCAAGTCCAAGCAACGGAAAGGCACATCATGCAGATCGGTGTTTTCAGCGTCAGCGACATCACCACGGACCCCACCACGGGCCGGACCCCCACCGAGAACGAACGCATCAAGGCCTCCGTCGCCATCGCCAAAAAGGTCGAGGAAATCGGCATGGATGTCTACGCCCTGGGCGAGCACCACAACCGGCCGTTCTTCTCCTCCTCCCCCACCACCACCCTTGCCTACATCGCGGCGCAGACCGAACGCATCACCCTGTCCACGGCCACCACGCTGATCACCACCAATGATCCCGTGAAGATCGCCGAAGACTTCGCGATGCTCCAGCACCTCGCCGACGGCCGGGTGGACCTGGTCCTGGGTCGCGGCAATACGGCTCCCGTCTATCCGTGGTTCGGCAAGAACATCCAGGACGGCGTCGAGCTTGCGATCGAGAACTACAGCCTGCTGCGCAAGCTGTGGGACGAGGACACCGTGAACTGGTCCGGAAAGTTCCGCACCCCGCTGCAGAACTTCACATCCACCCCCCGACCGCTCGACGGCGTCGCCCCCTTCGTGTGGCACGGCTCCATCCGCACCCCGCAGATTGCCGAAGTGGCTGCATACTTTGGCGACGGCTTCTTCGCCAACAACATCTTCTGGCCCAAGGAGCACTACCAGCAGCTGATCGGCCTGTACCGTGAGCGCTACGAGCACTACGGCCACGGGAAGGCAGACCAGGCGATCGTGGGACTGGGCGGCCAGTTCTTCATGCGGAAGAACTCCCAGGATGCCGTCAAGGAGTTCCGCCCGTACTTCGACAACGCTCCGGTTTACGGTCACGGCCCGTCCCTGGAGGACTTCACTTCGCAGACGCCGCTGACCGTCGGCAGCCCGCAGGAAGTCATCGAAAAGACCCTGACGTTCCGGGAGTACTTCGGCGATTACCAGCGGCAACTGTTCCTCATCGACCACGCGGGCCTGCCGCTGAAAACCGTCCTGGAGCAGCTGGACCTGTTCGGCGAGGAAGTCCTGCCCGTCCTGCGCAAGGAATATGCGGCCCGCAAGCCGGCCCACATTCCCGAACCGCCTACCCACGCCGGCCGGGTGGCTGCACTGCTGGCAGCCCAGGACGCCGAAAAGTCCGCTGCTGAGGCATGATGGCCGCCAGGGATGCAGAGTCACCGGTCCGCCTCGCCGCGGAAACCTGGGAGTCGCTGTTCCGGGCCCAGGTGGCCGTGATGCGCAAGCTGCAGTCCGGCCCGGCGTTCCGGAAGCTCGCGGTGAACGAGTATGACGTCCTGTTCACGCTCTCACGCTGTCCCACCGGATGGCTCCGCCTCAACGAGCTCAACGATAACGTCCTGCTGAGCCAGTCCAGCCTCAGCCGACTGGTGGAGCGGCTGGAGAAGCGCGGGCTCGTGGCCAGGATGCCTGCCCCGGAGGACGGCCGGGGCGTGCTCCTGCAGCTGACGGACGCCGGCCGGGAACTGCAGAAAGAGATCGGGCGCGAGCACGTGCGGGACATTTCCATCCTGATGGGCCCCGCCCTGACCCCCGCTGAGCAGAAGGAGTTGCGAAGGTTGACCGAGAAGCTGAGGGGCTCGCTGGGTCCCCGCCCGCTGCGCTAGATGTACTGCCCAGGCAGGTTGGTTAAGCGGCTGATGGGCGGGTGGCCTCCGATTGCGGTGTGGGGCCTGTGGACGCTTCTATGTCTGTCAAGCGGCGGAAATGAGTACGGGGGCGGGCGCGGACCCAGTTGGTTTGCCGGTGGGCGGGGCGGTTTAGGTGACCGGCCAGCGTCCCCTCTCCCCCCGTTGTTTTGGCTGCTGGCGAAGCTTGCGGAGCTGTGGCCGACGGAGGCCTGTCTACCCGTGAGGGCAAGGGGCGGGAAATCCCCGGAGGAAATTAGCGACGAAGGAGCGCCGCAGGGACATTTCGTGCGCCGCAGGCCCCGACGAAGGAGGGGCTAGACGGGCCGGAGCGGACACGTACAATCCGTCAGGACAGCAGCCAAAACAGAAAAACGCTTCTACAGCCCGAGCGAAGCGAGGCCCGTTTCAGCGTTTAAAAGGGCTGAGGCCGGCCCCGTGGGGCCGGCCTCAGTTTTCCCTCAGCAAAAGGAAACTCAATGCTGCAGCGTCATCGCTACAGAGACTTACAGGTCCAGCGGGGATTTCTCCCAGGAGATATCAACGATGGGGGCGCCTGGCTGCGGCATGGTCAACATCGAGAGCTCGAGGATGTCCTGGGCATGGGTGGCATCGGCAGGTGCTGCGTCATCGTCGGTCAGGATGTACTCGTGGCTCATGTGCTGCCCCCAGGCTCTTAGTGGATCGTGTTCCTTTTCCACTGTAGCCCGGTGTTCGGTCGTTGCCGGCTTGTGGTGCTGCGCCCGCGGCAGCGTGATCGGCGGCCGGAAGAGCGCATGCGGGGGAGGCCGCCACCGCACCCAAGGGGCCGGACCGTTTTCCCGGTCCGGCCCCTTTGCTTTTAGCGGTGCCGCTTATAGGCGGTGGCCTGGTTCTTCGCGACCGGGGCGATGGTTCCCCGGCTCACCAGCTGGTCCATCAGTTCCGCGAGCCTGTAGCCCGGCGTATCGGCCAGAGCTAGCTTGAAGTGGTCCGCAGCGACTGACGACTGACCTTTGAGGTAGGCCAGCCATCCGATCAAGGTCAGCAGGGGTGCCCGGTAGCCTTCCGGTGCGGCGTCGATGAGGTCCCGGGCGGTTTCCTGTGCCCGGTCCACGCGGTCCCAGTCCGGGGCGATACCCTCCCCCATGAGCAGATTTCCGCTGTCCTCGGCGTCCGGCATCTCCGGGTCGATGACGTTGCAGAGCAACGTGTCGCGCAGGTCCGGGCGCTGGAAACACGCCAGCAGCTCCACCGCTGTCTGCGGATCCATCCAGCCGTCCCGGGTCAGGGCCTCTGCCCACAGTTCCCGGCCCGGGCCCAGCTCCGCGCCGAGCACGCCCGGGAGCGCGTGACGGATCTCCTCCTCCCTGTCCGCCGGGCCCGCGAACGGCGCGTAGCTGGTGCCGGGCGTCTTTTGGTAGCTGCTGCCACGGAACACCAGTTCCGCGTTCAGCTGCCCGTCCGTGATGGATTCCAGTGATTCGGGCGGGCAGCACCCGGCGTCGCTGTCGCACAGCAGGTTTTGCCAGTGCGACGGGGTGACCAGCCAAGCATCTGCAGCGGGGTACCTGCACCCTCCAGCGCCTCAACGACGGCCTCGACGTGGTCGTGGAAGGGGCGGGGTTGTCCGAGGGCGGGGGTGCTGGCTGTGTAGATGGCCAGCAGTACCGCCGTGGCCTGTGTGTCCAGTGCGAGGTAGTCCACCATGGAGCGGGCGAAACCGGCGGGTTCGGCGAACGCGGGGGCGTCGACGCGCAGTGTCGCGCCCAGAGTCTTGCCCCGCATGGTCAGGAACACAAAGGATTCCCGCGGTACGAACCCGAGGGAGTGCGGGATGAAACCGAGGATGTCGGCGGGGCCGGAGATGCGGATTGCGTCGTTCATGTTGAAAGTCCTTTGCTGAGGATTAGGTGGGCGGGGCGGTTTAGGTGACCGGCCAGCGTCCCCTCTCCCCCCGTTGTTTTGGCTGCTGGCGAAGCTTGCGGAGCTGTGGCCGACGGAGGCCTGTCTACCCGTGAGGGCAAGGGGCGGGAAATTCCCGGAGGAAATTAGCGACGAAGGAGCGCCGCAGGGACATTTCGTGCGCCGCAGGCCCCGACGAAGGAGGGGCTAGACGGGCCGGAGCGGACACGTACAATCCGTCAGGACAGCAGCCAAAACGTCGTAGACAGGACAGGGCCAGGGACGGCGGAGCCCTGCGGAGCCGGCACTGGCCCCAACAGCCGGCCGCGCCAGCGGACGCCCGTTCTCTTGGTGAGCTCTGCGAACCATGTATCAGCACCGCGGAATGCTCATGCTCGTCCAGCGGCTGGCGGTCCGCGCCACTCGGTCCCCCATGGCTGTCCCAGGCGGTTGGCGGTCCGCCGCCGTCAACCCGATACCGGAGCCAACCCGTGCGGCGGACCGCCCGCGGTGACCGCCCCGGCAACGGGACGGCCACCTGGAGGGACTAGCCCGCGAGCAATTCGGCCACATCGGCCGCATCGGACACCAGCACCGCCGTGCCTTCTTTCAGGAGCCGGTGGCATCCTGCCGAATTGGCGCTGTGGACGCTCCCGGGGACGGCCGCGACATGCCGGGCAATAGTTTCGGCGTGGTGGGCGGTGTTCAGCGCCCCTGAGCGCCAGCGGGCTTCCACGACACAGGTCACCCCTGCAAGAGCGGCAATGATGCGATTCCTCTGCAAGAACCGGTATCGGGTCGGGGCGGAACCGGGCGGGAGCTCTGAGAGGGTCAGGCCGTTGCCGCGGATCGCGGCCGCGAGGTCAGCGTTACCGGACGGGTAGTCGCGGTCAAGGCCTCCGGCCAGTACCGCCAGGGTTGCCGGTCCTTCTCCCTTGCTACCGGCCAACGCGGCCCGGTGCGCGTGTGCATCGATGCCGTAGGCCAGCCCTGAGATCACGCAGATTCCCCGCTGAGCCAACCCGTAAGCCATATCCCCTGTGACGGAGGCGCCGTAACTGGTGGAGTCCCGGGAACCTGTCAGGGCCACACACTTCGAAGGCGCCGGGATGCCGTTGTCGATGTTGCCCCGGTACCACAGCCCGTACGGGGCGTCGGGCAGATCGTCCAAGCCTTCCGGCCAGCGCTCATCCCCCGGAATGAGGAAGCCGCCGCCCAGGCGTTCCATGGTGGCCAGGTCCGTCTCCGGGTCGAGGTCCGGCACCCGTGGAGCCCACCGCTTCAATGCCTTCGAAATTTCTTCGACCGTGGCCTCCGGAACGGCGTGTGCAGGCTGCGCGCCCGTGGCAAGCCGCAAGGTGGCGTACGCGCCGAGCCGGCCCACAAGGGCACGGCCGACACGGTCGCCGGGTTCGAACAGGCGGGTCAGGGCTGCGCGTGCAATGCGATCGTTCATGGTTTCTCTCGTCCTTTGCTGAGGATCCGGTGGGCGGGGCGGCTCAAGCGACCGGCCAGCGTCCCCTCTCCCCCGGGCGTTTTTTGCCTGCTGGCGGAGCAGCGCGTAGCTGTGCCCGACGGAGCCGGGGCAACCCGAAGGGCAAGCAGCGGATGGGTTGTGGGAGGAAATAAGCGAAGCGCCGGACACAAGGCATCGGCTGCGCAGCCGTCCGCAGGACGGTTGAGCCGGTGGAGCGGGCACGTACGATCCGCAGGACAGCAGCAAAAAACAGAAAAACGCTTCTACAGCCCGAGCGAAGCGAGGTCCGTGCAGTAAACCTAGGCGCCAGCTGGGCGAGGCCGGAACCGGAGTCTTCAAGCAACGCGCGGTCTCCGGGCTACGTTGAGGTGCTCTCGCGGTCAGCACGGGCTTGCCGGGGCAGTGGAGCGTGCGCGGCTCCAGCCTGTGAATCGCAGAACTAAATGGCGTTCATTTGGCAGCGCTTAATGGCACTCTTAGCAGGAGGCGCTGCATCCGTCTTCAGATGGTTCGCCTTTGGAGCTCGCGGTACACCGTCGTCCGGGATACCCGGAACAGTTCGGCCAGTTCGGCCTGCGTATGCTCGCCGGCGTCGTGCAGTGTCAGCAAGTGCTTCCGCTGCGTCTTGGACAATTTTGGCTGCTTGCCTTTCAGTCGCCCCTTCGCTTTGGCGACCGCCATGCCCTCGCGGGTGCGCGCCCGGATCAGATCCGCTTCAAACTCGGCCACCATTCCCAGGACATTGAACAGCAGCCGGCCTACGGGGTCAGTCGGATCGTGGGTGCTGCCGCCGAGACTAAGCACAACGCCCTTGGCCGTCAGCTCATCGGCAATGTCCCGGGCATCGGAAAGGGAACGCGCCAAACGGTCTAGTTTGGTCACCACCAGCGTATCGCCGGCTCGGCATGCCGCCATGGCTTCACGGAGTCCAGGGCGCACCCGATTAGATCCCGTCAGTCCGTGATCGACGAAGATCTGCTTCTCGTCAACACCAAGGGCAAGGAGAGCGTTTCGTTGGGCGGTTAGGTCCTGTTCGTTTGTCGAGACCCTGGCATAACCGATCTTCATTCCAGTCATGAGGAACAGGGTTGCAGTAATCCCCCCGTCACCGTGCATTTGATCCTGCGGGTCTTACGTACATGGGGTAAGCCTGTGACTTTCGGCGATAAATGGCGGTCTTTTTGGGGCGTTATTTGTCACCTGGGTGGCGTTGGTGTCGCACGTTGGATGGCGCGGTAGACCGTGGAGCGAGCGATGCCGAATAGTTCGGCAATCTCGGTGTGGTGTGAACCCCGCCTTGGTGGAGGCTAACGAGGTGCGCCTCTTGGGCTTTCGAGAGCTTTGGTTGCTTCCCTCGCAGCCGGCCCTTGGCTTTTGCCACTGCCATTCCTTCCCGCGTTCTGGCGCGAATGAGGTCGGCTTCGAACTCGGCAACCATGCCTAGGACGTTGAATAGCAGCTTTCCTACTGGATCGTGCGGGTCGTAGACGCTGCCGCCAAGGTTGAGGGCGACCGGCTTACGGGCACATGCCGATTGCGCTTTCGTGTGCCGATCCCAAGACAAGGGCGAGCGGCACGGGAGAATGCAGGAATGAGTTCACAAATGCCGGTTGCCATCCGAGCCGCTGCCTCATGGAAGAGGCGTCGCTGGCTGAAGAGTCGTTACCGCAGCATTCGGTATGACGCGCGATTCGCCGACGGACGCGAAGAGCACGGCGTCGATCTGAACGCCGTTCTCCAGGGAGCCCGCTTCCCCGCCGACTACTGGTCCACGCGAAAGGGCGCCGACCTGGCATGCCCAGAAGAAGGCGCGGGTCTATGGGTGGACTATCCCTACGGTCGGCCGCTCTAACCAGCCATGATGAAGACCCAGTGCCCGGAAGCAGATCGACTAACGGGCATTCATCCGCCCAAGATTAGCGCTGATGCGAAGACATAGGCTGAAACCATGACTGAAGTCATTCGCGTGCGAAGACACGCCGACCTCGCTGCAACGGAAATTGATGCGCTCCAGAACCTTTTTGACAGCGAGTACCTGAACGAATTTGGTCCGTGGAACCCGGAGGCACCCTACGGGTATTCGCCTGCAGATACTCACGTCTTGGCGTTCCGCGGCCAAGCCTTGGCTGCTCATGTGGGCTTTCAACGTCGCCGGATAGGAGTGGGCACCGATGACGTCCTGGTGGCCGGCACAGGGGGTGTCTTAGTCGATGACCGCTCACGCGGCACGGGTCTCGGCCGGCGAGTAATGCAACATGCCCAAGAGGTGATGCGTGGTGTTACCGGCGTCGACTTTGGCTTTCTCGGATGCCGAAGGGAAGTCGTGCCGTTTTATGAGTCAGCGGGGTGGGTGCAGGTGTATGCCACGGAACGAAGTTTGTCCCGGTTGGACCAGAAGTCCGTCGTCGTTTCTGAGGGTGCCCCGAACCTGATCTGCTCCGCCAAACGCGACGCGAGCGAGTGGCCGAAAGGTGACATCGATCTTCGGGGCACGCCTTGGTGACAGAGCTGTCCCAGTGGAGGATCCTTCACCGGACAACTCAATTGAGTTGAGGCAGTTCGGCTACAAGTGCATCGAGAACCCGCACGTCGTACCGGCGGTCGAGGCAGGGCGATGTTCTGCTGATGGAATCGATACCGTCCTCTGGCAGCTCCCACATAACATGACCCGGTTTCAGTCGGTTCAGCCCTTGGTACCACTCCATGAGGGGCTGACGCAGCTTTGCATGAAGTTCGAACGAGCGCCGGGAGCGTGTCCGGTCTCCTGCCTTCTGTCGCCGCAAAGTCTCTTCGTCGGGGACTGTCACTAATACGAGGTCTGCAAATCCAAGCTGTTGTCGGCTCATTACCTCGCGCACGCATGCCAGCTCAAAAGCGAATCGTGAAGTCGGGGCGGCGCCGACTCGCGCCAGGCACCACGAGTAGTGGAGTTTCATTGGATCCGTGTCGCAGACCGCCACCCGCGTACGGTCTTCAAGATCCAGCGCTTGCGACCAGCGCTTTGTATTGACCTCGGTCCAGTAATGGGCCTGGCCCGCGGCATCACTGCCGTCCGGCTCGGTCCCTGTTGGAGCGTATTCCGAGACGAACTCGGCCACGGTCCTTCTGCACCACGTCGTTTTCCCGGCCGCACTGGGACCTTCGACTGCCACAATCACCTGACGATGCTATCTCGCGGACTGTGATGCTATTCGATCGGCTGCTGCCCCCACCCTGTTAATGATGTCGGTCGCGGTTCCATCATTGTCATCAATTCCGCAAGGCTTCGGATGGAGCGGGGCAGCCCGGAGCCATCACGGTGAATATGGACGGCTTGGAGGCCCGCAGCCCGGGCCCCTTCAACGTCGGTGATGTAGTTATCCCCGACGTACAGGGTCTCTTCCGGCAAGATGTCCAGGCTCCTGCATGCCCCCAGGAAGGCCTCGGGTGCCGGTTTGGCCTAACCTGTCAGCTCCGAGCTGAAGACCCCGTCCAGGAACGGTTCGAGGCCGAGCTGTTCAATTTTCGATGTCTGTTGCGCGTGGTTGCCATTGGTGACGACAGCGATCGGAATGCCCTTGCTGCGCAAGTGCTGCAACGCAGGCGCCGCGTCCGGAAACGGTCTCCACGCCATCTCATAATTCCGGAGGTAGACAGCAAAGAGTTCATCGAGCTGGGTATCCGCTTTCGGAATAACCATGCCAGCCAAGGGCAGAAACTGGCGGAGCCGCCCACGCCGCTGTTCCAGGAAGGAGATTTCTTTTGCTAGGAACCGGTCGTAGTTGTGCTGCTCGATTTCAAACCAGGACCGTTCCAGGTCAATGGACGGATCCCTTTGAAGATGGCGCAGGAAACTCCTCAGTCCCGAGCGGACGGACGCCTGGTGATCGAACAACGTGTTGTCCAGGTCGAAAAGAGGACAGCTTGTATGCACACCTGACAACCCGTAGCGGCCGTTGCTTGTTCCGGCCGTGCAGGTTTCGTCCGTACGCGGTGGGGATGAACAGCAGACCGAGGTCGTCCTCGTTCACGGGTTCTCACCGCCCGTAAGCCGATCCGCTAACGGGCGGCTGGAGGTGTCATCTATCCCCGCTATGTAAATCGCAGCGATAATGGAGGCTTTTTCACAGCGATAAATGTGTAGCCGGCCCTTCACCAAACGACGTTCTAAGCCCTGCGTCGAGCGGTGCAAGGATGGCTCTGTGAGTAACGTCTTCCTTAGCGGCCAACTCGTCTGTGGCAATCAGAACGAGGCGGTGCTCGTTGCAGAGTTCCTCCCAGTGCACATCGAGCTGACGCGCGCTGAGCAAGGGTGCCTGTTCTTCGAGGTGGTCGTCACCGAAAACCCGCTGATCTGGCAGGTTGACGAGAAATTTCAGGATGCTGAGTCGTTCCGAGCGCACCAGCTGCGAGTCGCCGAAAGCGAATGGGGCAGGGTAACTGCGAACATTGATCGCCACTACGAAATCAAAGGCATCTAAGTCGGCGACGCGACGCGACTCATCTCATCGCCACTCACCGATCTCCAGCTCCTCGGAGTAGCACAATGGAGGACCCGCTTACGGACGCCTAAGCGAGCATCCGGACGGCTAGCATGAGAACTTGCGCTTGTATTTACAAAGAGACCATGGGGGCCAGCATGATCAGGAAATCGGTAGCAATCTCGATGCTCGCGCTGGCGGTGAGCATTACCCTCCTGGTAAGCGGCGGAATCGCGCTCTGGCACGCCGGGATAGTTGCGGACGAAAATAATCTGACGACAGGCTTCACGCCTTACCTATGGGTTCCATTCGGGACGGGACTCATCGGCTTCATGGTTAGCCTCCCTTGGTTTCTAGGCACGGTTACCACCACACCACGGCTTAGGAGTGAGCGTTAGAGGATCCCCTTACGGCTGCACCTAGCGCCAAATAGCGCCGCAAAAAAGCCGCCATTTATCGCCAAAAGTCACAGGGTAAGCCAGCAACCGCGCGAAACGCGGCGGCGGGCTTCCGCGGCACGGTGATCGACCGGCCTACGGGCGGCGCGAGCAACTCATGCCAGTCACTGTTGCTGTCACCAACTCGCTCCTCTACCAACGTTTACGATCCGTCCAGAGACGGCGGACAGGAGGAACGCGAGTTCGAGGGTCACCCGCTTAGAGTTGACGCGAGTACTCATTGGAAAGATCGCGAAATTACTGCTGGCCGTTGCTCTTGGAGGATTTATCAAAACGATTCGCTTGATCAAGAGGTTGGGACGGGAAATGCCGCAGCCCGCGCGAGCCCTCTCGTGGATGGTTCCGTCGACGTTTCTCCTGGGTTTCCTACTAGTCGCTCTTACAGGTGAGCCGTGGACTATTCGGATTGCCGTCGCAGCGGCCGGGGGCGCCCTCGTTCTTCTCGGTTTCTGTGTCTATCGAGACGTAAACGGGGCCGCAACGACGTGGTCTCGCCTCTACAAAGAGGGTCGCGGAATCTCGCCGGTGCACTTTACGTTCGCTGACGTCGGCTCCATTAAAGCTATGGGCTTCTTCTATATGGTGATCGGGGTTTTCTGGTTCGGTGGCTCCCTCTTCGCCCGGTGATAGATAGTCTCGCTCAACTATGCACGCAGGCGGATCCTTTACGGGGCACACCATCGTTGTAGTCCAGTCGTGCATGGCTAGTGTTTTGAGCCAGCAGGGTTTCGAGACAGCGAGTTGGATGGGAACCCAAACCAGGCGTTGGACGAGGTGTCCTATTCCCGAGCAACAAGGGCCGCCAGCGCCGCGCGGGGTTCTACGTCGAAGCCAGTCGCGCGTTCGCCGGACCAATTGACTCCAAGGAGCAACCCGTCTCGCTCGAGGCCCTCAATCCATCGGGATCGCCACTCAATGAGAGGAATCCCTACTGTGGTGAATCCGGCGTACGCCGAAACTGAGCTAATGACAGTCTCGGCACGAGAAGCCAGAGACCAAAGGGGCATTGCTCGTTTTCCGTCGCTGCCATAAGGTGCCGGAATTCCTTCAGAATCACGGATAGTCCAAACTTGCCCTTCACGGATTATCTCCTCGAAGAACGAGGCCGCATGTGCGCTGCTGATGCTCATGCAAACATAGTTCCAGACTCTCCAGTGCACGATCCCCAGGGGAACGTCTATCGAGACATCAGTGCGGAAGGCTTCACCGAGCCGAGGGGCTGACGAAGTTCTTCACGAGGCTGTTAATGTTCTTCCATGTCCGCGGAAAAGATAGGTGATCAGCAAGTTCTTCTTTCGGAGCTCAATGCAGCCGGGTTTCCGGACACGTCCCTAGCTGGCCTCCGAAATTCGGGGAGGCGATACACCAAGGCCGTTCCAATTCTTCTGCGCTGGCTTCAGACTGACGACTTATTACTCAAGGAACAAATTGTCAGGGCACTCTCATACCCTTGGGCACGAGGAACTGCGCCGCCCGCTCTCCTTGAGGAATTTGAAAGCTTGCCTCTAGACGGTAAGCCCCTCACCTCGTCCGTGAGATGGGCAGTGGGAAACGCCCTTGAGACCATGTGGGACGATACATACTTTGACGATCTTGCGGCTATCGCATCTAACCGCGATTACGGGGACTCGCGGCAGATGGTCGTGCTGGGGCTCGGTAAATCTCGACGGACCGAGGCGATCAACCTACTTCTATCCCTTCTCGCCGAGGAAGACGTCAACGGTCACGCGACAAGTTCCTTGGCTAAGCTGGCACACCCTGATGCAGCTGCCGGACTTGAAGCCATGCTTGGAGACAAACGCGCCTGGGTGCGTAAAGACGCCAAGCGAGGCCTAATGAAGATGCAAAAAGGCGCCGCTAATTAAGCAGAGGCTGCGCAGCGCCTCGAAGCGGGAAACCCTCAACGGCACAGATCCCGTAAGTTTCGACGAAAGACCGGAAGCAAGCCGTTGCCGCATACCTAGGGATAGGAGACGCCGGAATGCGCCTCCGCTACACCGGCAGCGCCATCTATCCCGCACATAGGATGAGCTGGTGACCGAGGAACCGAAGAAGCGCCGCTTCCTGATCACTGAGCGGGCCGCTGAAGAGCTGAACTTAAGTTCGAATCAGATCCGGACACTGCTGAAGACCGGGGAGTTGCGCCGGTCTGCGGCTTTCGGGGCTTGATGCATTGTGGCTGTCAGGCGATATTTGCCACTTGTCCTCGGTGCGCGGCCGAAGTTCTCTGGGCGCGCGACCGCCGGCAGCGGGGAAAGGAAGGAGCAGCCATGACACACCTTGTCGAGCACCTTGAACAATATCTCGGCCCCATCTCTGAGGGATGGTCCAGGGACGCGGACGGACGACCGGCACATGCGCAGGTCGTCAAGTTCGACGACGGTCCCCTGGACGGCGTTGTTGCCTACTCGACGCTGGGGCTGAGCCGGTGCGCATTGGCCATGCCGGGCAGGGCGCCAATCCGGATTGAACTTTTGATGATGGTCCGCCGCGGCCACTTTGAGCGGTACATTCCTTCCATGATGCAGCAGCTCGCGGAGGAGATGATCCACGAGGGACGCGCTCCGCTTCGAGGTGAGGTCATCGGTCCCAGAGGGCCGCTCGATCCTGATACCCGGCTTGAAGCTTTCCTCGTGTACAGCCCCTATTACCAACCCGATGGGTTTGCTGTCTGCGAGGACGTGGATGGACCGATCATCATTGCCAACCTTGTCCCGCTGTTCCCTGCTGAGGCCAACTTCGCTGCGACCCACGGCTGGGAGGCGTTGGAGGGCCTCCTGGTGGAGCACGATCCGGACGTTGATGACTGGCTGCGGCCTCCGCTGCCGGTGCACAACCCTTAAACGTCAACTCCACCACGCCATTGTCCGAAGCAAATTCCGTGAGATTGCGCGGCATAAGGAAGGATCGTGCCATGGAGTCGATCTCGTGGCCGAGAGCCTGGCAACCCGAGGCCCGTGCCGCCTTGCTGCAATTTATAGACGCCGATGACCGAGTCGAGATCATCTTAGGTGATCCCCTCGCTTCGGTTGACGGCAGCGTTGTTGCGGGACATGTCTATCGGGAGGGCACCGTTCTGATGATCATTCACGATCGCTCGGGTCGTGCAGACGTCCATCCTTGGCGCCTTCTGGCTGGCCCCGTTCTCGAAATTGTTAGTCTCGCCGGCCGCCGGCGCAAGCCGATCTACCGTCATCCGCAGTGGACAAGACCTCGACGGGCTTGACCACGAACATTGAGCATGTGTTGCTAGACAATCAATCGCGGGGAGACACGCTTCGCTCTCTGCTTCGTCCCCAGCTGAAGGCAGAGTACGCAGCGGCCAGTACAGTGGCGCTTCCTTGCCAGGATGAATTGCCCTCAATGTGGCAGAAGATCGCTGCCAAAACGAAAAGCACGGTGGCAGCGGCGAACGTCTTTTTACGTGTTGACTCGTCCATGTGCGCCCCTTGGTTTTTGATCAGGATGATCCCCTTTGGATTTCAATAGTGGTAACAGTGATCTAAGCAGTCGTACCGGTCGGCTGGAAGTGTCTTCTTGCCCGCCTCCGGAGAGTTGGATTGGGAACCCCGAAGGGTCGCCGCAGGCCATGGCGGAGGCGGGCAAAAAGACATCTACCAAGCCTGGCCATTCACGACAGCTGGACTCCGACGAGGGGAGTTTTCGGACAGCCGACTCTTTTCCTAGAGCTTTGAGGCGCAGATTCAAGGGGAGGGCCGGCGAAGTCCCGAAATCTTTGGATATCGAAACGGCTTTGTCCGTCCGGTGAAGGGTGGTCATCAGACTCCTGGTGTCCGTTCAAGGATCCACTACCGGGCGTCACCGCTGATAGGAACATCTTCAACTGGTACGCCTTTATTGCAGTGGTAGCCTACAAACGGCGCAGCCCCCCAATCGTGGATTCCATTGCAACGTGTCCTAAATCAGGCACCGCAGTCCGCGTTTACAGGTGGGGGCCGTTACATAGGGGATGAAAAATTAGTGACGACGCAGAACTGGCAGCAGGCCTTCGAGGAGCGCATGGGTGCCTGGAAAGCCCGCCGTAGGCGCTACCACCTTATATCGACCCTTTGGTCGGTCCTTTTCATCTGTCCGGTGGTATCCCTGGGAACCTACTTCGCCGTCATCCTTGTGGATGCGGGCGGGCCCCTGCTGTCGGGTGAGGTCGGATACGGGCACCCTGAATACTTCGGCAGGCAGAGCTACGTGGACACTCACAGCGTCCTGCTCGGGGCCTGCATCCTGGCTTTCGGGCTGTTCTGCGTCTTCTACATCCCCTGGTGCTTGCGGGCGGCACGGGACCGGAAGCCCCGCGATGCTTCTTCCTGACTGCGATGCCGGGTTCCCTATCCCCGCTGAATCCGGTCCTTTTTCCGCAGGACCCAGCTGATGTCGGTGACAACTGATGTGTCTCTGTAACCTCTGCGCCTCAAATCCCTAGGATCTCCAAGCGGTGCGTTTTCGAGAGACCGGACTGAATGAGCCCAACCAATGCTGCTGTTCCCGGTGAGGCTAACTGCTAGTGACTCAAATCCTTATTCTTGCGATGTTTTTGTTCATGGGCTGGGGCGTGGCCTGGAGCGGTGGTTGGCCGCGCGTTACACCTGAGTCCAAGACCCAACGCGTCTTGGACTCGATTCACCTAATATCGATCACTCTGGCCGCGGTGATCATGATTTCAATGCCACTCTTGACTGAATTTATTGGATCCCCAGTACTGGCCTATGCGTCCGGAATTGTTCTGCTGGCGTCGCTGCCCATTTTCCCACTCAAAATGAGATATCCCCTCAATGTTCTCAGTCCAGCAAAAGCGATCCGAGCAAAACCTGTATCTGAACAGCAGCGCTTATCCAGATGGCCCTTTTCATTCGCATGGACGGTCGGCTACATACTCGCCGGATGTTACATAGCCTCCATAAATGGGCGGTTGCCACTCACCTAGGGCTGGACTTCAAGTCAACCCACCACCTCACAGCAGTGATTCGCGTCGGCCGTTGAAGGTCTCCCGCCCCGTCTTGGGCACACCCTAAAGTTTCCCAACCAGGGTGTCTCGAAACCTCTCCGTTTCGAAACCTAGACATACGAGACGGTTGGCCCACGACAGCGCCGGCGGCCCGGTAGACGATCCTTTAGCGGGCGCTTCGAAACATAGGTCTGGACCAGGAACCATCATAGGTACGGCCCAACTGAAGGGCGTTTACGATCGTGCTTGTGCCACTGGCGTGATTATGACGCTGCCCGCCGAGCGGTTCACAGCCCAGAGGAGGACAGAACCGTCATCTCTCCGGACGGCTACGGTTTGTTTGACCGTCAAGATGTCGATGTTTTGGGGGTACTCATGCCCAGTTTTTGCGCTGAATTCTTCTGCGAATCTTCTGTTTATGAGAGGCCGAAGTGCCTTCTGCTCTCGATATGCATAGAACGCGAAGGCGCCGGTAAGGACAATTGCTACCGCCATGATGGCGAATGCCCTGTCGCGTGGAAGCTCTATGTTTCCGAATGACAAAACCCCCGAGAGGATCCAGAAGACTAAGAAGAGTAATCGCCACGCAACGTCCAGCATTTTGTATTTCCGCATCTCGGGCAAGGCGACCGTGAAGGTGTTCGAGTCATTACCCATAGGTCTCTCCCGGATCGGCGATGGGCAAAGCCTATTACCCGCTTGCCTCTCCGAGAAGACTGCACGGACCCTTTGCCTTGCCCGGTGTCAGACGAACGGTGTCCGCGGCGGCTCGGCTGCAAGGCGTCCCGTTAGCCGATCCCCTTAGGGCCAGGCGAGCACTTCTCCGCTCAACTTGATTTGCGCGGTCACGCCAGCGGGACGTCCATCAAGCCTGACAATCGCCTCTGGGCGATAGTGCGAGGCGGCGAAGCTTAGCCTGTCTTCTAAGGTGGGGACAGATTACTCACGAGAAGAAGGTAAGGCCTGTGGCGTTAGCTGGAGTTTCACCCGAGAAAAAGGCCCGCCTCAGAAAGCTCATCAGCCGGTTAGCGTGGACATACGCAGGATTCTCATTGGTTTTGCTTACCGCAGCGATGTGGACCCGAGACTATGACATCACTTTCTGGGCACTTTTGCTGGCGGTCCCCTTGCTCGGACTGGTTGTGCTGACACTGGGCCAGGTCTTCTCTGATAGCTCCTCGACACCCCTGCAGGGTTTGTTGTTTCTATCGGTCAACGCCCTGTGGTGTTTCATTTTTTCTTGGAGCATTCTTCGACTGCTCCTGGAAGCAGCATTTGCTGTGCTCTCGTTCGCTAGGGGTGCAAGACGCGATTCCTGAGACAGGTTCGTTGGAGCCACCGGGCATTGATAGTGGTCGCGGAGTTGATCTGCACTGAAACACTGGGCCGGTGCATGTCTCTAGGGTCTTGAGGCGCGAAGGTTTTGAGACACATCCGAGTTGGATTTGGAGGCCGGTTCGGGGGTTCGTAAGGGGATCCCCTAACGCTCACACCTCGGCCGTGGTGGGCCTAGTTGCGCAGTTTCAGGTGCGGAACTGGGCTGCCATCAGGGAGATGGCGCGTGGCGATCAGGAGTTGCCCCATCAGGGACCAGTAGACGTCAATGTCAGTGAGCTCGAGGTTGGGCATGTCGTCTTCGCCGCCCAGGAAAAGGGGCCGTTTGTAGCCGACGCATTCAGTGAAGGCAGGTGCAGCACCTCCGCTGGCGAGCCAGCCGGCGAACCAGTCCGGGAAGAGGCAGGAATCGCGGTAGCGAAAGAGTGCGTCATCGTGAAAGTCGGAAAAGGCCACGGGCACTTCCAAGGCTTCCCCGGTGCCGGGTTCCAGCAGCACTACTTCCGGGTCCTCTGGTGTTCCACGGTTAAGGTCAAGGGCGAACTGACGTCCTAACCAGTCGAAGCCAAAGCACACGAGAGGCATCCGCAGCGCCGGATAAGCCTCGGCAGCGGCCTTGGAGGCTGTCCTGGAGGAGCTAGGTGTGTGGACCCGGTAGATGCCATCGTTGAAGGAGGTTCCTCCATAGGTTTCGAACAGCTTGGAGAGGATAGCGGGAGACGCTGCCTCTTCGACCCTCTGGGGTTCTCGCGCCGTAGGTGTGAATCCGCTGACAAAACGTTCAAACATGGATGACTGGCCTCACTCGTCGTACTGGTCCTCGCACTCTACTGTCCAATCGTCGGGTCGGAAACGAGGAGGTGGCCCGGTTCCGCGGTGGCGTAAAGGGAGTTGAGTTGGCGGTAGAGGATTCGGGCGATGTAGCGCTTGAGGGATCTGCGGATTTCGCGGTAGCTGCGGCCTTCTTGGGTGCGTTTGGCGACGTAGTCCCGGGTGCCGGGGTCGTGGACCATCCGGGTCATGGTGATGGTGTGCAAGGCTCGGTTGAGGCGTCTATCACCGCCCCGGTTGAGCCTGTGCCGGACAGTGTTACCGCTTGAGGCTGGCAAGGGATTCACCCCTGCCAGCGAGGCGAAGGCAGCTTCGCTGCGAACCCTTCCTGGATGCGACCATGCTGTCAGGACGGTGGCGACTGTGACAGCCCCGGCGCCGACCATCTCCAACAGCGGCGCTGCCGGGCTTTGCTGGATCAGCTCTGTCATGCGCTTCTGGTTGGCAGCCAGCTGCGTGGTCACTTCGAGAACGCGGCGCGCCAACCGAACTGCTTCCTCGCGCGCGATCGATAGTTCGATCTGCTCCTGTCGTTCCCGCCATCTGGTGATCGTGGCAATCTGGGCCGGAACCAAAGGTTTACGAGCGTCGATTCCAAGATCATGTGCCCGGAGCAACGCGATGAGTGCATTGACATTCACTGTTCGTTCCCGGGTCAACTGATCCCGCGCTGCGCTCAAGATCCTGAGTCCGGCACGCGTTCCTTCATCCCGGCGCGGAACTCGTAGCTGGGACTCCTCTAAGCCGATGACAGCGGTCCCGATGGCTGCAGCGTCCAGCGGGTCCGACTTGCCGATCGCCCGGCGCCCTCGGGCGTTCATCCGTGGAGCTTCGGCGACGTCATAGCCAGCGTCGGCTACTGCCCTGGCCAGACGTGCCCCATAAGAGCCGATGCCCTCAACGGCCCACAGACTGGCCAGATCGCCGTCTGTCCGTCGGCCTACCCACGCAAGTGCACGGGAGATCCCTGCCGAGGTGGTCGGGAACTGCTCGCACGCGACCCGTCGCTTCGTGCTGGTCTCGATGACGGCGTAAGTGTGTGTGCGGGCGTGGCAGTCCACGCCGATTACGAATGGGCGGGTCTGCGCAACGATAGTCAACGCGGCCACCCTCCTTCCTTTCGAATGGGCAAGATTGGTCGCATCGCGACCGGCACTGACCTGGGAGGAGTCACTTCGAGGCAATACTGTGATGAGCCACAACCGCAGGGGCTGGGCAAGCTTCTAATCAAGCCACCGTCGTGGGACAGGTCAAGGCCGGCCGCTCCACCCAGCGCGGACAAGTCGGGGGAAATGCACCCTCAAGGGGCAATTGTTTTTTCGAGTCACGCGCCAGATAGAACGACCGGCATCAACACTGCCAGCTAGTCCCAGACCAGCCACTGCAAGACTCACAGTGATTGTAGTTGTGGAGCCATGCCGGGAGGGCGTTTCTGCGGGCTGATTCGGTGGCGTAGTAGCGTTTGAATGCCCATCCGTCGGCGAGGGTTCGGTGGAAGCGTTCGATCTTTCCGTTGGTCTGCGGGCGGTAGGGCCGGGTCTTCTTTGCCTTGATGCCCAGTTCCCGGCAGGTGTCGCGCCAGAGGTGGGATTTGTAGGCCGATCCGTTGTCGGAGAGGACCCGCTCAACGGTGACGCTGCGGGCGGCGTACCAGGACACTGCACGCTTGAGCACTCCAACTGCGGTGGCAGCTGTTTCGTCGCTGTGGATTTCGGCGTAGGCGACCCGGGAGTGGTCGTCGATGACCGTGTGGACGTAGGCGGTCCCGATCAGCGGATTACGGTGGCTGCTCCTCGGCTTTGACGGAGTTGCAGCCCGGTTCTGTTTGCCTTGCTGTCGGCCGACGTAGCGCCAGCCGCCGCCGTCGGGGATATTGCCGAGCTTCTTCACATCGACGTGGATCATCGCCCCGGGCGTCTCGTGCTCGTAGCGGCGGATGACTTCCCCGGTGCGCTTGTCCACGTGATGGAGGCGGTTCAGCCGGCACCGGACCAGCACCGCGTGCACGGTCGAGGCTGGCATGGCCAGCTTCGCACCGATCGCGACCGGCCCCAGCCGTTGCTTCCAGCGCAGATGCACGACTTTGCGCACCAGCTGCTGCGGGGTGCGGTTCGCCACCCGGTGCGGGCGGGAGGATCTGTCGGCCACGCCGGCCTCGCCCATTGCGGCGTAGCGCTCAGCCCAGCGCTTGGCCGTCGGCCAGGAGCAGTTGAACTGTTCAGCGGCCCGGGACACCGGCCAGCCGTGGTCTACGACGAGACGCGCGACGCGTAACCGTTGGCGTGGAGTCAAAGCGGCATTAGCGCGTGGGACATGAGGACCTCCTGGTCGCTGCAGCGGTTGTCTAAGCAACTCCACTGTGCAACCGGAGGTCCTCACCTTTGGGTCAACGACTTCAGCGAGTCATCACATTCACCGAACCAACCTGCCTGGGCAGTACAGCTAGAGATACCCTGCGCCGCTCAGCCCAGTTGCATAAGCCGGGCAGGATCCTCTACCGGCAGGGCGCCGTTGACAACGGCAGTGACCTGCAGCTGGTTGAGGATGAGGCTTCCCCCGACCGTGGAGAGGAAGGCGGTATCGGCGGAGTCGCGGCCGGCCGTGATGCGAAGCATCGATTCCCGCGGGGCAAGGCCCGTGGGATCGATGACGTGCCAGGCCCCTTCCACGTAAGCCTCTGCCACGGCGTGGAAATCCATGGGGCTCAGGCCCGGAGCGTAGACGGCGGCCAACCTGGCCGGGATGTCCTTGGACCTCAGCAGCGCGATGGCCAAATGGGCAAAGTCCCGGCAGACCCCACGGCGGCTGAGGAGCGTTTCCACCGCACCGTCCGTGCCCCGGGAGGATCCACTGAGGTACCGCAGTTCCCCGTTCACCCAGTTCCGGACGGCGTGCAGCAGCTCGCCGCCGTGGACTCCTTCGAACTCTGCATAAGCCGTGGGCAGGAGGCGGTCGGATTCGGCGTAGCGGCTGGGCCGGACGTAGCGGATCCTGTCGGCGAGCCCGGCGTCCTCGGGCTCCGCCTTACCGGCCACCGTGGCTGAGTATTCCACCGTTACCTCCGCCGGCTCGGCCAACTCCATGTAATGGAACCTGCCCCCGTGGTGGTCCGATACCTCGGTGAGGGGAACATCGCCTCCCCCCGCCGTCACTGACAGCGACTCCTCGAACGAGGAGTAGCCGTTGTTCCGCGCTGCGGCGATGGCCATGGCCACCTTGGTGTTGGCTACGGTCTTGAAGACCAGTCGTGCGGAAACACTGCGTTCCATGGCTCTCCGGAGGTGTTCGGCGGTGGAAGACAAGTCCCCGCTCTGCCCGGCGCATGGTGGGGCCGGAAACGGGACTAGTTTTTGATCTCCAGAGACATTAGCATCCGCTGGACGTTGGCGAATTCAGTGCCTTCCGAGACGTACCGGGCAGCCTGGTCCAAGGTGTCGAAGGCTTTTGCCGGCGCCACCTTTTCATCCGGGGCATAAGCCTTCACGGAGACCACATCACCAAAGGAGTAGTCCCCTTTGCCGGCCGGTCCACGAACGATGTTGCGGAGCTCGCACGCCTCTCCGCCGGCGCCGGCCACCACGTTGGTGATGCCGTACGAGCCGAAGTAGCGGTACCCCTGGATCACCCGGAAAACCACCCTTGGCGGTATGGTTCCCTCCCCGCCTGCGGCCGAAACTTCGACGGGAACGCTGCTGATCACCGTGTAGGGCCGCCGCGAGGCGTCGGCACATTCAGCGGACGACGGCGGCAGGCCGGTCCGCAGCGCTGCCAGGAAAGTGCCGTCCGGCTTCTTCACCTCGACCTTCAGCGCGCCGGGCAGCGTGCCTTCCTCCGGCGTGACGGACTGCGCTATCCAGTCCTCCGGAAGGTCGAAGCTGACAGACTTGCCGGGATCCGAGAAAGTCTTCCAGACAGGCGCAGTAGCAACCGCCTGCGGGTCTGTGGTGGGCGTGGCACTGGCCCCGGGGCCGTCCGTCGGCGGTGACGTTGCCGCAGCGTCAGCTGAAGACGGCGCGTTGGTTCCGCCGGCAGAGTCGGGTTGCGCTGTCCAGGCCGGCGCGCCGGGCCCCGCTGTCGAGCAGCCTGCAAGAAGGACGCCAACCATCAGCAGCGCACCAGACAGGACCGTCGTTGTTGCCTTGCCTCTCATGCAGCCAGCCTAGCGGGGGCCGGCGGCCGGCCGGCGTGACCGGAAGGGTGTTTCCTCTCCCTCCAACGACAGGCATCCGGGTGCGTGTCGCCGTCGGGCGGTATAGCTGGCTCCTGGGACTAGGCTGGGGCTATGGAAGAGCACCTGGGAACAGCTGAAGAAGACCGGACGGACATCTCCGCCGTCGACATCGCTGACTGGCGGCTGAAGACCTTTGCCTTGTACCACAACGTCCGGAAACTTTCGCTGGAGAGCCCGGCCGAGGCGCACTCCTATTGGCGCCACCAGCGGGACCTGATGTTCGCCACGCACCCGGCCTCCGCTTTGGACGCGCGGGACAAGGCGCGTTTCTCCGGGTTGAAGACTGCCGACTACGATCCGATCTACCGTTTCCATGTGCCGCTGACCAAAGAGGGCGCAGGACGCGAAATGAGCGTGGAAACCGGCACTGACGGCGTAGTCCGGTTTATCCGGCTGGGAACGTTCGACCTGCCGGAAATGGGCCAGCTCGCAGTGTGGAAGCTGCAGGGGTACGGCGGCGGTATTTTTGTGCCGTTCCGGGACGCCACGGCCGGCCAGCCCGGGGGCAGCTATGGGGCCGGGCGGTACCTGCTGGATACCATCAAGGGTGCGTTCCACGGCGTCAACGGGACGGGCCCGGACGCGGGGTTCGTTTTGGACTTCAATTTTGCCTACAACCCGTCGTGCGCCTACAACGAGGCCTGGGCCTGCCCGTTGCCCGGACCGTCCAACCGGTTGGCCGTCGAGATCCCGGTGGGCGAGCTTTACTGACGGAGCCCGCCATACGCGGGGCCACCGGGGTAAGTCGGGGGCTTTCCCGCGGACCCGTAGGATTCCCTCATGACTGCCCTCCCCCGCCGCATCGCCCGTGTCCGCCCCTTGTCCGCTGCCGGAACGGCGGAGCAGTTCTTCGTATCCAGTGGCGCAGCGGACTTTGGCAGCGCGGCCGGCAGGACCTGGACGGTCACCGAAAGCCCTTTCCCGCAGTCGCCGGCCAACGCTTCCAGCGGGCACAGGGAAGGGTGGCAGCCGGGCGACCGTGTCCAGCAGGACTCCTTCACGTTCCTCGCCCCCAGCGTGCCGGCCAATGTCCTGGGAATGGCGCACAACACCGGCCAGCCCGGACGTGACCTGCCGCCGCAGGCGTTCCACAAGGCGGCCACGAGCGTCATTGGACCGGGGGATGCGATAGAGCTCGCTCCCGGGATGCGCAGGGTGGACCCGGAGGCGGAGCTGGCTGTTGTGATTGGCACCAAAGCCCGCGGCCTGACGCCTGCCAACGCCCGCGACGCGGTCCTGGGATTCACCGTCGGCAACGACGTCACCTGCCGGGACCTGCAGGAAACCGACGAACTTTGGATCAGCGCCAAGAGCCAGGACACCTTCACGCCGGCAGGGCCGTGGATCGTCACGGGCCTGGACGAGTCCGGCCTGGCCATTGACGTTGTGCTCAACGGCACCCCGTTGCAGGCCGCCAGCACCGCTGACCTCGGCTGGAACGTCGACGAGATCCTGGTGTACCTGACGTCTTTCCTGACCCTCCACCCGGGCGACCTGGTGCTGACCGGCTTTCCGGCCGAGTGCGCGCCGCTGAACCCCGGGGACACGGTGGTATGCAGGGTTCAGGGCGTGGGTGAGCTTGTGAACCCGGTCAGGACCTCCCCGTGGCCGGGTCCCACCAGCTCAAACGCCGCCAGCTGATTTCACCGGTGTGCTAGCCGCCCAACACCCTGACCCGTCCGACGGCGACGAGCACCGCTGCTGCCGCAGCTTCCAGGTCCGCCTCGGTTACCGCTGCGTGGAAGCTGAATCGGATGGCCGTCTGGGCTGTTTCCGGGGAAATTCCCATTGCCGTGAGCACCGGCGACGGCGCGTCCGAACCAGCCGCGCAGGCTGACCCGCTGGAGCACACTACGCCCTGGCGTTCCAGCTCAAGGAGCACGGATTCGCCGCTGGTTCCCGGGAAGCAGAACGAAGCAACGGACGGCAGCCGGTCCACGGGATGCCCTGTCAGGACGGCGTCCGGCACACCGGCGACCACGGCATTGATAAATCTTTCCCGCAATGCCGCCACCCGGCGTCGTTCCTCCGCCTGTTTCGCCTGGACCAGCGTGAGCGCGGTGGCGAGGCCCACGGCTCCGGCCACGTTTTCTGTCCCCGACCGGCGGCCGCGTTCCTGCCCCCCGCCGTGGACCAGCGGCTCGAACCTGGTGCGCCCGCGGACGAACAGCAGGCCGCACCCCTTGGGAGCCCCTATCTTGTGACCCGAAATGCTCATCGCATCCACGCCCAATGCCTTGATGTCCAGCGGCAGCCAGCCGGCCGCCTGGACGGCGTCAGTGTGGAACGGAATGCCGAGTCCGCGCGCCAAGGCGGCCAGTTCGGCAATGGGCTGAACGGTCCCCACTTCGTTGTTGGCGTACATGACGCTGGCCACCGCGGTTTCCGGCCGAAGCGCGGCCCGGAACGCCTCCGGCGTCACTAGCCCTTCTGCGTCAACGGGAACCACATCAACTGCGAAACCATGGAAGCGCTCCAGGTATCGGGCAGACTCCTCCACCGCGGGATGTTCGACGGCGCTGATCACCACCCGGTTAAGCTGCGGGTTCGCCGCCTGCCGGGCCAGGGCGATCCCTTTGACGGCGAGGTTGTCCGCTTCCGTTCCCCCGGACGTAAACGTAATTTCCCCGGCCCGGCAGCCAAGGACGGCTGCGACGGAGGAGCGGGCACCGGCGAGCGCATCGGCAGCAGCCTCGCCCAGGGTGTGATGGCTGGAGGGGTTACCGAACTCACCCGTCAGGTACGGCCACATGGCATCCAGCACCTCACGGCGCACCGGGGTGGTGGCGGCTGCGTCAAGGAAGATCATGGAAGGTCACCTGGCAGTCAGTTCGACGTCCAGCCCGAGGTCCAGGGCCGCCACCGTGTGGGTGAGGGCACCAACGGAAATGACGTCGACTCCGGTGGCCGCTATCGCCGCCACCGTCCCGAGGTTCACGTTTCCACTGGCCTCCACCCGCGCTCGCCCGGCTACCAGGGCCACACCGGCCTTCAGCTCTTCAACCGTGAAGTTGTCCAGCATGATGGTGTCCACACCGGCCGCCAGGACGGGCTCGATCTGGTCCATCCGGTCCACCTCCACCTCAAAGTGCGTGGTGTGCCCCAGCTGTGCTTTGGCTGCGGCGAGGAGCGAGGTGAGCCTGGCCGCATCCCCGCCCGTCATCACGGCAAGGTGGTTGTCCTTGGCCAGGACGGCGTCGGAGAGGCTGTACCGGTGGTTGGCGCCGCCGCCGCAGCGCACCGCGAACCGCTCCAGGATCCGCAGCCCGGGCGTGGTCTTGCGGGTGTCGGTGATCCGCGCTGACGTGCCTTCGGTCAGCCGGACAAACTCTGCGGTCCTCGTGGCGATGGCGGACATCCGCTGCACCAGGTTCAGGGCCACGCGTTCGGCAAGCAGCACGGACCGGGCCCGGCCGCTGACCCGCGCGAGCCGGGTGCCGGCGTCGAACTCTTCTCCGTCCCCCAGCAACAGCTCCACGTCGGTGTCCGGATCCACCAGCAGCATGGCGTCCCGGAACACCGTGGCGCCGCTGAAGACTCCGGGCACCCGTGCGTTCAGTACGGCCGTGGCACGTGCGTCAGCGGGAATCAGCAGCTGGGAGGTGATATCCCCGGCCGGAGCATCCTCCGCGAAGGCCCGCTCCAGGATCTCCCGCACCGGCGCCGACGGCAGGGTGAGTGCGGGCGCCGCCTGTTTGGGGGTGGCGTGTTCCATCAGGGAGGTTTCAGTCATTGAGGAGGCTCGCTTTCGGTCGAAGGGAATTCGTATCGGGTTCTTCAGGATCGTCGCTGCGGTAATGCGCTCCTAGGGAGTCGCGGCGGGCAAGCGCCGCAGCCACCAGCAGCTGGGCAGCCAGCAGCAGGTTTCGGTCCTCGTGGTCCCGGGTGTCCCCGCCAACGAGAACAGCACCAGGACGTACGACGGCGGACCACCGGCCAAGAGTCTCCGCCGCTTCCCCAAGCAACACCCCATTGCGAAGCACCCCGGCCTTGGCGGTCATCAACCGCCGAAGGGCTTCCCGTGAGAACTGAGTTTCCAGCCCCTCACCCTCACAGCCGCTGGCCAGTCGGCTCCCGGACAAGGCACCCGATTCGGCCGGCTCGCCTTCTACAGCAGCAGTGAAGGTGACATGCGCAGGGTCGGCCAAGGGTGTTCCGGAAGCGAGCGTCAAGGGGAGGCTGCCCGCGGCCGAGACAGCGAGCGGAGGAACAGCGTCGGACGACGCCCAACCAACGCCCCCGGAGAGGAAGTCCTCAACAGCGCGGCGGCCGAAGACGAGTCCTTCGAGCAGGGAGTTGCTGGCCAGCCGGTTTGCGCCCTGGACCCCTGTGCAGGCCACTTCCCCGGCTGCATACAGCCCGGGAATCGTGGTCCTGGCGTGCAGGTCGGTGTGCACTCCGCCCATCCAGTAGTGGGCAGCGGGAGCAACGGGGACCAATTGGCGGGTCCAGTCGATGCCCGCCGCAAGCGTCCTTTCCGTGAGCGTGGGGAAACGCTTCGCCAGGAAACCTCTCCCCTGGGCCGCCTCAATGGCGCGGGCGTCGAGGCAGACGTGGCCGTTGGGGTCGCCGAGCTTGGCCAGGTGCAGGGCGATGCTGCGCGACACGACGTCGCGTGGCGCCAGTTCAGCGTCCGGGTGGTAGGCCCGCATGAAACGTTTTCCGTTGCCGTCGACGAGGAGCGCCCCTTCGCCGCGGACTGCTTCGGAAATGAGCAGCGGATCCATGTCCAGGCCGGGCGCCGCGGCCTGGTCTCCGGCGCCGGAAACCAGGCAGGTGGGGTGGAACTGGAAGAACTCCAGGTCGGCTACTGCAGCTCCGGCGCGGACTGCGAGCGCAAGGCCGTCGGCGGTTGCCACTGCCGGATTGGTGGTTCGGGCAAACAGCTGGCCCGCCCCTCCGGTTGCCAGCAGGACGGCATCCCCGTGCACGGCAGCCCTGATGCTGTCCTGGAGGAATTCCACTCCAATAACTTTCCCGTCCTGCTGCAGCAAAGATGTTGCGTGGGCTGAGGTCCGGACCGTCAGTGTCCCCTCCGCCTGCCGCGCGAGCACTGCCCGGATCAGGGCCCCGGCCACCTTGGCCCCGGTGGCGTCGCCCCCGGCATGGAGGATGCGAGGGGAAGTGTGGGCCGCTTCCAACCCCAGCGCAGGGCCGCCGTCGGCGCCGCAATCGAAGTGCACACCAAACCGTTGCAGCCCTGAAATGTCGCGGCCCGCCTCCGCGCACATCAGCCGGACGGCAGCTTCGTCGCAATGCCCCGCTCCAGCCTGGAGCGTATCCGCGATATGGGCGGCCACCGTGTCACCGGGAGCAGGCTGGTCCAGTACCGCAGAAATCCCGCCCTGGGCGTACCAGGTGTTGCTGTGGCGAAGCTTTCCTTTGCTCAGGAGCACCACGTCGGCACCGGCATCCGTGGCCAGCAGGGCAGCGTACAGCCCGGCGATCCCACTGCCGACCACGATCAGCCGTGAGCGGCCTGCAACGCTGCGGCCGTGGGGTACACCGCCGGGCCCTGGCGTACCGCCACCCTCAACAGGAGGCATAAAAGCGGGCCCTGTCATTACGGCCTGGCCGCGAGCATGCGCTCGAGTGCTGTCCGGGCGTGGTCCTGCACTGAATCCGCGACCGTGATCCGGTTGACCACGCGCCCGGCCACCAGTTCTTCGAGGACCCATGCAAGGTAGCCGGGGTGGATGCGGTACATGGTGGAGCACGGGCAGATGACGGGATCAAGGCAGAAGATGGTGTGCTGCGGGTACTCTGCCGCGAGGCGGTTCACCATGTTGATTTCGGTGCCGATCGCGAACGTGGTGGGCTCGGTGGCAGCCTCGATCGCTTTCTTGATGAAGTCCGTTGAGCCGGCAGAATCAGCGGCGTCCACCACTTCCATGGGGCACTCCGGGTGGACGATCACCTGGACGCCGGGAAAATCGGCCCGGGCCTCTTCGATCTGGGCTACATTAAACCGCTTGTGCACCGAGCAGAACCCGTGCCACAGGATGACCCTGGAATCCAGCAGTGCCTGTTCGTCATTGCCGCCCAGGTCCTTCCGCGGGTTCCACATGGGCATCTGCTCCAGTGGCACGCCCAGCGCCTTTGCGGTGTTGCGGCCGAGGTGCTGGTCCGGGAAGAACAGCACCCGCTGGGCCCGCTGGAACGCCCATTCGAGGACAGTTTTGGCGTTTGAGGAGGTGCAGACGATGCCGCCGTGCTCACCGCAGAAAGCCTTCAGCGCTGCGGAGGAATTCATGTAGGTGACAGGAATGACCGGAACCCGCCCGTCGGCGTCGGGCTCGGTGCCGTAAATCTCCTCGAGCTGCTCCCAGCACTCGGCCACGGAGTCGGCGTCAGCCATGTCCGCCATAGAGCAACCGGCCGCCAGGTTCGGCAGGATAACGGCCTGGTCGGGCGCGGAAAGGATGTCAGCGGTTTCGGCCATGAAGTGGACGCCGCAGAATACGATGGCCTCAGCATCCGGCCGGGTCAGCGCGGCGTTGGCCAGCTGGAAGGAGTCACCGACGAAGTCGGCGTACTGGATGACTTCATCGCGCTGGTAGAAGTGCCCCAGGATGACGGCCCTGTCCCCCAGGGCAGCCTTCGCGGCCAGGATCCTCTCGCCCAGCTCGGCGTCGCTGGCCAGCTTGTACTCTTCCGGCAACTGACCCTGCCGGGGGGTGGCCGGAGGTGCGACATCCGCGCTGGAAGCGCCCGGGCCGTATGCCGGGATGCCGGCGAGCGCCTCTGCAAGGTCGTAGTCCCACGGACCCTTGGCCAGCGCAGGGCTGCAGGTGCTGCCCTTCGCGGTTGCGCCTTTTTCGGCCTGTTCGCGCGTGATCAGCTGGATTGCTGTGTTGACGCTGCTCATGGTGTGCTCCTGTTGTCTGGGTCAAGGCCGGGCCGGCCGGTGAAGCGGTAGAGGCGGGGAGGGCGGTGCTTGCCGCCCTGGAGGTATTCGCCGGTTTCCTCGATGTCCGGGGTGGATTTGAGTTGTCGGCGGAAGTTGGCGGGGTCCAGTTGCCTGTCCAGCACTGCCTCGTAGACCTCCCGGACCTGGGCGAGGGTGAAGTATTCGCCCAGCAGGTGGTAGGCCACGGAGCCGTAGGCCAGCTTGTTGCGCAACCGCCAGAGTGCGTAGTCCACGATCGCGTTGTGGTCGAAGGCCAGGTCCCCCAGCCGGTCCGCCCGGAACCACCGGACGTTTTCCGACTCGTCCGCGAGCGCGGCTTCAGTGGGCTGGACCAGCGCCCAGTACACGATCGAGACCACCCGCTGGGTGGGTGAGCGGTGGAGACCGCCGAAGGCATACAGCTGCTCAAGGTAGCTGGGAGCGAGACCGGTGGTCTCCCCCAGGTTTCGCGCCGCCGCGTCCTGCAGGGATTCGGCGGGGCTGAGGGGGCCTCCGGGCAGCGCCCAGAGGCCCTTGTACGGCTCCCGGATCCGGCGCACCAGGGGCAGCCACAGTGTTGGCCGGCCGGAGCTTTCGCTGGGGCGCAGCGCAAAGATGACAGTGGAAATAGCCAGCGAAGGCGGGGCCGCCTGGCGCTCCGAGACGTTTGCCGAGCTCGAGTACATGATCCACCGCCTTCCGGCCTGCGGGACCTCTTTGCTGGCGCCCCGATTAGTTATGGTCATCGTGACCAAAACTAATTCTACGGGCCGCACCCTCTGAATTGCCAAATATTTCAGCCCACGCTTCCCGGGCTCATCCCGCGGGGATCATGGCGCCGACTACCGGCAGCTGCTTTGCAGACGGTAAATTCGAGAGGTCCCACGAGGAGCCACCACTCACAACCCCAAGAAGGTTCAGTAGCAAAATGACGATGAAGTCCATCCAACTGCGTCCGCAGGGCCACCTGGGCCACAGCATGAAACCCCGCCAGCTCACCATGATGGGCCTGGGCAGCGCCATCGGCGCCGGGCTGTTCCTGGGATCCGGGGCCGGGGTCCAGGCTGCCGGCCCGGCAGTGCTCATCTCCTACCTGGTGGCCGGCACCCTGATCATCCTGGTGATGTGGGCGCTGGGCGAGATGGCTGCCGCCAACCCGAACAGCGGCGCCTTCTCTGTGTATGCCGAACGTGCGCTTGGAAGGACGGCCGGTGCCACCATCGGCTGGCTGTGGTGGCTGCAGCTGGTAGTGGTGATCGCCGCAGAGGCGCTGGGAGCCGCCGGGCTTCTCTTTACGATCTGGCCGGTCATTCCGGTCTGGGCGCTGGCACTTATTTTTATGGTTGTCTTCACCGCCATCAACCTCGCAGGGGTCCGCAACTTCGGTGAGTTCGAATTCTGGTTCGCCATTCTGAAGGTTGCCGCGATCGTCCTGTTCCTGGTGGTGGGGGCTGCCCTGCTGCTGGGCCTGCTGCCGGATGTGGCATCCCCCGGCTTGGCCAATCTGACGTCGGACTTTGCCCCCGCAGGCCTTGGCGGGATCGCTTCCGCCCTTTTTGTGGTGATTTTCGCCTTTGGCGGCACCGAGATCGTCTCCGTGGCGGCGGCGGAGACGGAGGATCCGGAACACAGCGTGGGCAAAGCCATCAGGACGGTTGTGTGGCGCATCCTGGTTTTCTACATCGGCTCTGTTTTCGTGATCGCAGCCGTCCTTCCGGCTACATCGGAAAGCCTGGCCTCCCCGTTCGCCGGCGTTCTGGATGCCGCCAGCATCCCCGGCGCGGCAACGGCCATCACCCTGGTGGCCGTCGTCGCGCTCCTTTCGGCGTTGAACGCCAACCTCTACGGGGCCTCCCGCATGGTCTATTCCCTCGCCGAGCGGGCCGAAGCACCTCGGTTCCTCACCCGGCTGAGCGGTGCCAGCGTGCCCATGCTGGCTGTTGGGGTGTCAGTGGCCTTCGGCTTCGTGGCCACGGTGCTGGAGCTGCTGTTTCCCGAGCGGATCCTTCCTGCCCTGTTCCAGCTGGTGGGATCCACGTGTCTGGTGGTGTGGGGCAGCGCGCTGGTCTCGCAGCTGATCCTGCGGCGCCGGGCAGACCGGGAGGGCACGCCGCTGCCCCTGCGGATGAAGGGCTTCCCGGCCCTGACCATCGTGGGGCTCGTCCTGCTGGGCCTGATTTTCGCAGTGGGCTTCAGCGCCGAAAGCAGCCGCATCCAGCTCTTCAGCACCATCGGACTGATTGCCGGGATCGCGGTGGCCTGCGCCCTGGCCGGTAGGTACAACGCCAGGACGAACCGGTCCACATAGGGGCGTTAATTGCCGCTCTGACCGCCGAAGACCGCTCTTGGTGCCACCCGGTTGGGCGTGGCGGCAAGGCAGGATCCGGGGTGGAATTACCGGCACTTCCGGCAGGTAGAGTAGTCCCGAAGGACGAGGTTCCACGCGCCGGGTCCGCCTGTGCGCCGTAGTTGATGAGGACTGGCACCATGAGCGGCAGGCACACCGGCGAGCAGCATTCGCACACTGTAGAGGGAACAGATCCCCAGTTACATGTGGGGGTGCATGATCCTGCGGTGGACGCCGGGCTCCGGCCCGTTCTGCTGTTGCACGGCTTCTCGTCCTCCAGCAAGCTGAATTGGGAGGACACCGGCTGGGTGGCTGCGTTGCTTGACGCCGGCCGCCGCGTTATCACTGTGGACCTCCCCGGGCACGGCCGCAGCGGGGCGCCGGAGGACATGGACTCCTACTCCCCCAGCAGGATCCGGGCGGACCTGCTCCAGGTAGCGTTCGACGCCGGTGTGCGCCCTTTACAGGACGGAGACCCTTCCAGCGGCCTGGACATAGTGGGGTATTCCCTTGGTTCCCGGCTCGCCTGGGAGTTCGGCGCCACCCAGTCCGAGATCGTGCACCGGCTGGTGCTGGGCGGGCCGAACGTCGCGGATCCGCTCGCGGCCTTCGATCTCGTTGCAGCGCAGGATTACCTCGCGGACGGGACCCCGATCGCTGACGAGTCCACCGCCCGGCTGCTCAAGATGGCCCTCCTGCTGCCCAGCAACAACATCTTTGCACTGCTCTCCCTGGTGGAAGCCATCAAGGCCGAACCCTACGACCCTGCCGAGGCGGTACCCCACGTACCCATGCTCCTGGTGGCCGGCGACAAGGATGAACGCGCCGCCAGCCTGCCGCAACTCGCCGGGCTCGCACGCAACGCCGGGGCGTTGGTCGAAGAGGTCATATTGCCGGGCCGGAACCACACCAATGCGGTCACCAGCCGGGCCTTCAAGCAGGCAGCCATCACGTTCCTCGCCGTCTAAATAATCCCCGCGCCTGCCGGCTGCCTCCTGCTGCCCCGCCCCCGGCGGTAGGCTGAAGTGAGGGCCGGAAATAGCCGGGAGGGAACCATGGTGACGCGCTTTGAAGACCGCACGGAGGCCGGCGAGAGGCTGGCCGCAGTACTCGGACAGTTCCGCGGGCAGCCCGGCACCGTTGTCCTTGGCCTTGCCCGGGGCGGTATTCCCGTAGCGGCTTCGGCCGCCAAAGCCCTCTACCTCCCGCTGGGAACTGTCCTGGTGCGCAAACTCGGCATCCCGGGACACCAGGAAACGGCGTATGGAGCCCTCGCGTGGGCGCGTGGCCGGACGGTCCGCCTGCTCAACAAGCCACTGGTGGACAGGGTACTTGAGCATGGAGTGCGCCAGGAACTGCTGGACGAGGTGGAGCAGCGCGAACGCGCCGAACTGTTGCGCCGGGTGGACCTCTATCCGGGAACAGGCCAGGACATTTCCGGCAAAACGGTCCTGCTGATCGACGACGGCCTTGCCACCGGCGCCACCATGCGCGCCGCTATCGAAGCCGTCCGCGGAGGTGGGGCGAAAACCGTGGTGGCCGCCGCCCCGGTGGCCTCGATAGAAGCGGCGTCATCCGTGGAGCGGGTGTGCGACGCCGTGCTGTGCCTGCATCTTCCGGGCAAGTTCCGCGCCGTGGGCAGCTTCTACCGGCATTTCGAACAGCTCACGGACGGTGACGCCATCAGCTTCCTGAAGCAGTAGCCGCCTTCAGGCCGGTGCAACGCCGCCGGATACCAGGACGGGCCCGGACCAATATGGTCCGGGCCCGGTCCCGGTTTGGAAACGGTATTGGGCCCACGCCGTCAGGGTTCCCTGGCCGAAGCGGAGCGAGGTTAGGGAAACGGCGGGGATTAGTGGTGGCTGACGCCCAGCGGCCGGCCCTTGGTCTCCTTGGCCAGCAGCACGCCGATGGCCGAGATGACACAAAGGACCATGATGTAGATGCCGATGGAACCGGCCCACTTGGTGGTCTGCAGCAGGAATTCGGCGATGGTCGCAGCGAAGGCTCCGCCGAGGATGGCGCCGAAAGCGTACCCGATGGAGATGCCGGAGTACCGGACATTGGCCGGGAACATTTCGGCGTACATCGCGGACATGGGCCCGTAGGACAGGCCGAGGCCGACGGTGAGGACGAACAATGCAACGCCGTACAGCCAAATGTTCCTGGTGTCGATCAGGGCGAACATGGGAATCATCCACAAGAAGATGATCGCGTAGCCGGTGAGGAACGTCTTGACCCGCCCGATGCGGTCTGACAGCCAGCCGCCCGCCAGGGTGAAGATCAGCCAGCCGAAGGAGGCCAGGGTGGTGGCCAGGAGGACCTGCGGCGTAGGCATCTGCAGGGTTCTGGTGGCATAGGCGATGAAGAAGGCGATCAGCAGGTAACCGGCCGCGTTGTTGCCGATGAAAATCATGGTGGAGTACAGGACGGGTTTCTTGTGGCTCCGGACAAGTACACCCAGGGGCGCCTTGCTTTCCTGCTTCCGCGCGGCCATCTCCTGGAAGACCGGACTTTCAGCGACAGCTCGGCGGATCAGGTAACCCACCACGATAAGGACGATGGAGAGCAGGAACGGAACCCGCCAGCCCCAGGCCGCAAAGTCCTCCCTGGACATGCTGGTGTTCAGGAAGAAGAGGAGGCCGGTGGCAAGGATCATGCCGATCGGCACGCCGATCTGGGGGTAGGCACCGAACAGGCCGCGCTTGTTCAGGGGTGCGTGCTCCACTGCCATCAGCGCTGCGCCGCCCCACTCGCCGCCGGCCGAGAAGCCCTGGACGATGCGCAGGGTGATCAGGAGGATGGGCGCCCAGGCACCGATCTGCGCGTAGGTGGGCAGCATCCCGATGAGTGCGGTGGCGGCACCCATCATCACCAGGGTGAAGACCAGCATTGCCTTGCGTCCCAGCCGGTCGCCGAGGTGTCCGGCGACCACTGCGCCCAATGGGCGGAACAGGAAACTGATGCCGATCAGGGCAAAGGAGAGGATTTGCGCCAGGCCCGGGTTGGACTCGTTCAGCGGCGCCAGGAACAGGGGCGACAGCAGCGTTGCGGTCAACTGGGCAAAAATGAAGAAGTCGTACCACTCGATGGTGGTGCCGACCAGGGTGCCGGCAAGGACTTTGCGCTCCTCACGCCGGGTGCTCGGACCGGCGAGTGTATCCACCTTCGAAGGTGTGGTCATTGAAACTCCATTGTTTATTCGGCAGGCTGGCTGCCGGGCGCCTTCAGGATTACCGACAGAACGGTCAGTTAGTTGAAAGAGTACTACGAAACTGTGAGGCAGGACACGCCTTGGCTGAATTTGCCTGCGGAAGGCTCTTATCCACCCTTCAAAGCCTGCCAACCGATGGACTGCGGGGGCGGGAAGTTCTATATTTGAACTTCCCTTTCTCATTGCGGAATGCCAGCCCGGACGGCAGGCAACATCAGAACCGCAGTACTGTGCCGAGAGCAACCTAGGATGGACAGCATGACTCCCACCGCCGCAGCCCCGGCCGGAGCAGCGCCGGCGCAGGCTTCCCCCTCCCAGACGCTTTCCCGCGGCATCCGCGCCCTTGAGATCCTGGCGGCTGCGCCGGAACCGATGACCATCGCCGAGCTCGCCGATGCCATGGGCGTCCACCGCTCCGTGGCGTACCGCATCCTGCGCACGCTCGAGGACCACTCGCTGCTGGTGCGGGACGACGGCGGACGGGTACAGCCCGGACCCGGCCTTGCCGTCCTGGCCCGAAGCGTTTCCCGGAACCTCCAGAGTGCTGCACTTCCCGAACTGACGCATCTGGCCAACACGCTGGACATGACGGCTTTTGTGGCGTTGTGGGACCACCACGACTGCATCACCCTGGTGACTGTAGAGCCCCGGCATTCGGGCGCGACGGTAGCCCAGCATCCCGGCACCAGGCACCCCATCAACGCGGGTGCGCCAGGCATCGCCATCCAGTCCGCGCTGACTGAAGCTGAGTGGGACCGGCTGGAGACCGGCGTCCCGTACCGTCCCGAAGCCGCCGAAGCCCGTCGCGCCGGGTACTCGGCCAGCCACGACGAGGTCATCGCCGGGGTTTCCTCACTTGCCGCGCCCGTCCGGGTGCCGGGCGGCCGCCCGGCGGCACTCGCCGTCGTCTATATCCGCTCCGCGCACGAACCCGCGGCGGTGGGCGCGGCGCTGGCCGAGAGCGCGGCGAGAATCGAACGTCAGCTGGCCTGAGGCCGCTGTCAGCGGGCGGACCGGCGGCGAAGCACGACGACGGCCGCTGCCCCGAGGAGTGCCAGCGCCGAGGCCGCGCAGGCGGGAACGAGGAAGGCCGCCGCGTAGCCGTGATCCTGTGCCAGCCCGCCGCCCAGGGACGAGCCGATCGCGGTGCCGGCGACGATGCCGCTGGCCAGGGCGGTCATAACGGTGCCCAGCCGTCCCTCCGGTGCCACCACTCCGCCGACGGCGAAGACGGTAACCATAACCGGGCCCACCGGGACACCCAGGATCAGCAGCACGGCCACCATCGCGCCCAGTGATGACGGCACCAGCAGGAGGACGGCCAGTCCTGCCATCAGCGCGGCAGACACCAGCCAGCGCAAGGAAAGGCTGAAACGCTGCGGCCAATAGGCAACCGAGAGGGCGGCAGCGGCGGAACTGAGCCCCATCACTGCATACAGCAGTCCGGCGAGTTCCGAGGTGGCATAGCTGGCGGAGAAGGAGCTCAACGCCGCCTGCGTTGAGCCGAAGAACGTGCCCATGCACACCATGGCGACCACTGGCAAAAGGACGGCTGCCGGCATCCCGCCCCGCCCGCGGCGTCCCGCTGCCGGAGGTCTGCGGCGTGCCGCCGGTACTGCCCGATGCGTCCGGTGGGCAGCGAACGCGGGAACGAGCGTGATGGTCATCGCTGCGGCCAGCGCGAGCGGAAGCCAGGGTGCCAGGAGGCTGGCCAGGATGCCCACGAGTGCCGGTCCCAGCACAAAGGTGACTTCGTCCGCTGTGCTTTCGTAGGAGAGTGCCGTGTCCAGGTCCCGCCGGTTGTCCGGTGCATTGCCCTGGGACGTCAGCGCCATCCACCGCACGCGGGCCAGCGGGCCCACCTGCGGGCAGCTGGCCCCCGCGAGGAACGCAGCGGCCAGCACGGCAGCCGGGAAGCCCGCCGCCGCCCCCATGGCAGAGGCTGCAAGGATCAAACCCACGACGGCCAGAGTATTAAGGGCTGCAGCCAGCAACAGGACAGGACGTTGGCCCCGCCTGTCGGCGAGGGACCCCAGGACCGGAGCTCCCAGTGCCGACCCGATGCCCACCGCACCAGCGGCGGTTCCGCCCAGTGCATAGGAACCGCTGTTGGATGTGACGAGGGTCAAGGTGCCTACCGTGAGCATGGCCAGGGGCAGCCGGGCAAGAAGACCCAGGGGAAGGAAGCCGCGGCCGGCAAGTTGTGGAAGCCTGGCGAACCGGCCACCGGAGGCAGGCTGCGGTTTGGCAGGAGCCTGGGAGGCGGGAGGGGCGGACTGCCCCGAAGTGGAGGGCTGGCCAGGTGAAAGGGAAGTGGAGGATTTCAATTCGGGCTCGTTCAGTTATGCGCATCGTCCCTCCTCCCGATGCGCCGAACCCGGTAACCGTCCAAGTATATCCGGCTTATCCCGCTCCCTCAGCTTTGGACGTCCAGGGCTTCGGCTATCCGCAGGGTTGAACCGTTTCGTGTCTTCAGCACCTGAAGCTGCGTTCCAATCCGCTGCTTCATCTCCCCTACGTGGCTGACCAGTCCCACTACCCTGCCACCGTCCCGCAGGCCTTCCAAAGCGTCCATCACCTGTTCGAGGGACTGCTCGTCAAGGCTCCCAAAGCCTTCGTCCACAAAGAGCGTTTCGATCTCGACCCCGCCCGACTCCTGCTGGACAACGTCTGCCAATCCGAGAGCCAGGGAGAGCGACGCCATAAAGGATTCGCCGCCGGACAAGGTGGACGTGTCCCGGCGGTGCCCGGTCCATTGATCCACCACTTCAAGCCCCAGCCCGGACTTCGCACCGCGGGCCGCCTTCGCGTCCGTGTGCTGCAGGAGGTACCGGCCGTCACTCATGGCCACCAGGCGTTCTGATGCCGCCAGGGCCACCTGCTCCAGCCGCGCTGCCAGTACGTAGCTGTTCAGGCTCATGCGGTACGTGTTGTCTCCCCTGCCGGCCGCCGCGTCCGCCAGGCCGGAAAGCATGCGGGAACGCTCGGCAGGCCCGCGGGCGGACCCGGCCAACTCCTCGTAGCCGGTATGGATGGAGGTCAGCGACTCCAGGCAGCGCCTGGCCAGGCCTGCTGCCAAGTCCGCATCACGGGCTTCCTTTAGGGCAGCTGCAGCCTCCGCCTGCAGGGCGGCGAACTGCTGCTCATCCGGCGCAAGCCCGGCAGCCGCCTCCTCAAGGGCAAGCACAATGTCCTCTGATGCAAACAGCTCCGCCACCCTGGCGGCTTCGTCCTGGGCGGACCGGATGTCGGCTTCCAGAGCAGCAGCTTCACTGGCGGCCAGCAAGTGTTTCCGGACCTCCTCAGCAGTGGTGAACCCGGCCTCCGGCAACGCCTGCTCGAGTTGTTCCAGTGCCTCCGCGGCCTGGGCTTTGGCAGAGCCAAGCTCGGCCTGGGCATCAACGGCTTTGCCCAGCATCGCTGCAGCGTTCTCCAGGGCACGCAACCGGTGGGCCAAACTGCGGTGGCCTGCCCGCAACCCTGCCAATGCGTGGTCCAGGGAGGACGACTGCTCAGCCATGTCCGCAAGGGAGGACGCGGCCAGGGCCAACTCTGCCTCGGTGCCGGAGCGGGACGCCTGTGCCGCCGCAATGTCGGCTTCAAGTGCTTCAAGCCGCGACCGTGCCGCCGCGAGATCCTTAACTGCCTGTTCAGCGTCGGCTGCGGCGCGGCGCGCTTCCCGGGCCGCGCCGGCGGCCTCCTCCTTGGCTGTTTCTCCACCTTGGCCGGCGAGGACGGCGACCAGCTGGTTGGCCTCGGCCAGCCTGTGGCCGGCCGCTGCATATTCGGTTTCGGCGGCTTCGTGGAGCTGGTGGGCTGTTTCCTCCTCCTGGACAAGTCCTGCGCCGCCCTCCTCAGCCGCCGCCGGCAAGGGGTGCTCGGGGCTTCCGCATACCGGGCACTGTTCTCCCTCCACCAGCGTGGCAGCGAGCTCGGCTGCGGCATTGGCCAGCCGCTGCTCCCTCACGTCAAGCCAGCGCCGTTTGGTTTCCAGCTGGTTCTCCCGGGCGGCGTCGTGTTCCAGCTTCGCCGCATCGCGGACGGTCGAGGCCGCAGCGTAGCGCCGGACCACGTCCAGCAACTCCTCGGCCGCCGTTGCTTCCTTCGCGCGCAGGGCCGCCACTCCGGCCCGCACCTCCAATAGCCCCAGCCCGTCGGCGAGGCGGGACCGTTCCTCGGCAAGGCTCTCCACACGTCTGGCGAGTGCGGCCCCGGCTTCGGTAAGGTCCTGCTGTTTGTCCACCAGCTGCTGGTGTTTGGACCGGAGCGCCTTGAACCGGTCTTCGTCCGGAAGCCTTGCTTCGACCACCGCCAGCAGGGACCGGATCCGGTTCAGTTCGTCAGCTGCGCCGGGAACCGCCGCGGGCCCGGAGAGGTCCAGTGCGTCGTCTGCCGGGAAGCCGAGATCCAGCTGGGCGAGTTCAGGGTCTTCGTCCGCGGCCAGGCGAAGCAACGTAAAAGCCGACTCCATGGCATCGGCTGCGCGCCGGACTTTGACCGCTCCCGCGTCCACGCTGCGCAGTTGTCCGGCGAGTACTTCTGCCTGCCGGTGCCGGCCAAGCCGGAGTTTCAGGCTCTCCAGCCGCGGCACGGCGTCCTGCACGGCTAACTGCCGTGACGTCGCTTCCTCCAGCCTGCGGTGCCGGTCCCTGCGTGCGGTCTCGGCGGCGACCTTCCTTGCACGTTCCTGGCTTGCCGACTCCGCGGTTTTTGCCTGGTCAACCAGTTCGTGCAACCGTTGCGCGGCGGTATCCTTCAGCCAGTCAAGCCTTGCAGCAGGGTTGTCCGTGGCCTGGCCATCGGCCTCGTCAAGCTGCAAGGTTGCCGCTTCCGACTCTGCCCGGGCCGCCAGTAGCTCCAGCCGGCCGGCAAGGACGGACACTTCCTCCTTTGCAGCCTGCGCCTGGCGGGACAACTCCTGTTCAACCGCTTCGAACCGTTCAGTGCCAAAAAGCTTCTGCAAAAGCTCGAGCCGGTCAGTGGCTTTAGACCGAAGGAAAGCAGCAAAATCACCCTGCGGCAACATCACCACCCGGGTAAATTGCTCACGGTCCATTCCCAGCAGGGCGAGTATCTCCGCCCCTGCCTCGTCATTCCGTGCCGATTTTTCGATCCACGTGCCGTCCACGCGTTCCCGCAGGAGGGTCTTGGCCTGCTGCGTGGTGAACCCATTCCTGCCCCTGGCGCTCGGCTTTTCCCAGGCAGGCGAACGCGTTACCTCGAAGCGGCGGCCCTGTGCGGAGAATTCGCAGCTGACGGCGGGTTCCTGGCCGGGCTCGGCGTGGTCGCTGCGAAGGCGTTTGCCGTCCTGGCGTGCTCCCGGCACGGACCCGTACAAGGCGAAGCAGATGGCGTCCAGCACACTCGTTTTTCCCGCACCGGTGGGGCCATTGAGCAGGAAAAGGCCGTGCGCGCTCAGCCTGTCGAAATCGACCTCCTCGGTGCCGGCAAAGGGACCGAAGCCGGAGATGCGGAGGCTGTGGATCCTCATCGCGAAACCTCCTGGAGCCGGACGTTCTCCAGGGCGCCCGCGAGCGCCGCCTTTTCGGCGTCGTCCGGGACGCGTCCGCGCACATGCTCCAGAAAGCCGCAGCAGACACCGAGGTCATCGGGCGCTTCCGCGAGCCTGCTGCTGTACGTTGCGGGGGCGGCGCCAGGTCCACCCTCAGGATCAAACCCCAGCACCAGGGTGTCGGGGAACCGTGAACGAAGACGTTCCATGGCGCGGGCAGGACGCTGGGCGTCGGTCAGGGTCACCTGGCAGTAGGCGGTTTCGGCCCACGAGTGTTCGGGCGACTCGAGCAGTTCGGCCAAGGGACCACGCAACACTGCAAGCGTTCGCGGGGCATCCCACAGGACTTCCTGGACACCGGCCACGCCGTCGGCATCGATGTCTATGAGCCATGCCCCCTTCTGGTGGGAGGCTTCCGAGAAGGAGTATGCAAGCGGGGATCCGGAGTACCTGACGTGGGGCGACAGGGACTGCCGCCCGTGCAGGTGGCCCAGGGCGGTGTAGCTGAAGCCGTCAAAGAGGTCCAGCGGGACGGCGCCCACGCCGCCGATGCTGAGGTCGCGTTCGCTGTCTGAGCTGATGCCCCCGCTGGCAAAGGTATGGGCGAGCACTACGGAATGGACTGTTTGCGACTCTGAGCGGCGCTCGATGTCCTGGCGGATGCGTTCTGTGGCCGCGCGGGTTACCTCGAAGTGGCTGGCGGCCTGGACGCCCAACTGTTCGGCCACGAGCCGTGGTTCGAGCCAGGGTACGCCGTAGATGGCCACTACCGCTTCACCTGCGGATGCTCCCCCGGCAGACGCTGTGCCCGCCGGCAGCAGCAGGGGCTGGTCAAGGCTCTCCAGCCTGGTCCGCAGATGCACTCCGCCGCGCTCCAGCAAGCGCGAGGCGAAGCCCAGGCGGATGGCGGAATCATGGTTGCCGCTGGTGAGCACCACCTGGGCTCCCGCCGACGTCAGCCGGACCAGGGCGTCATCAAGCAGGTGGACCACATCCACACCGGGCAAGGCGCGGTCGTAGACGTCCCCGGCAATCAGCACAACGTCCACCGCATGCCGGGTGACGGCCTCCACCAGCTGGTCGACAAAAGCCCGCTGCGCATCCAGCATGCCGACGCCGTGGAAGGACCGCCCCAAATGCCAGTCCGATGTGTGAAGTAACCTCATGTTTCTACGCTAGCGGCTGCCACTGACACTTCCGGCAACGCCCGCAGGTGCGGCGATCAACCACGCTTGCCCTCGAAGAACTCCTGCGCTTCGCTGGCTTGGACCGCCGTGTCCCTTCCTGTAACTGCGTCCTCTCCGGCTTCAAGCCCATGGGATACGCTGCCGGTTCCTTCCGCGGCGGTCATCGCGGATTCTCCCGACCCCGGGGAGGGGGAACCATTGCCAAAAGTCCGGAAAACAAGCCCGGCCACGGCAGCGCCCACCAGCGGAGCGGCCACAAACACCCAGACCTGTTCAAGCGCCCACCCCGAGCTGAATACTGCAGAGGCAACGGCCCGGGCAGGGTTGAAGGGCAGGTTCCCAACGGACTGGCCAAGCTGCAGGAGAACGGCGAAGGACAGACCCACCGCGGCTGCGGCAGCCGTGCGGCTGGTGTTGTTTCTGCCGGCCGTGCCCAGGAAAACGGCCACAATGATTGCGGCTCCCAGCATTTCCAGGAGGAGCACTGCCGCCAGCGGCGCCTGGATGATGGAGTGTTCGCCAAAGCCGGCCGTTACCGTATCGAACGCTGTCCGGCTGTCCGCAATCCCCGGCAGCGTGCGCAGGATCCCGTAGAGGGCCAGTGCCCCCACCAGGCCGCCAGCCAGCTGGGCTGCGGCATAGGCGGCAGCCGCGCCGGGACGGATCCTGCCGGCGAGGAGATGGCCGGCAGTGATGGCAGGGTTGAAGTGACCGCCCGAAACGTGTCCAAAAGCAAGCATGGCAGCGGTAACCGCAAGGCCTGCAGCAAGGGCAGCAGGCAAGGGGCTGGACTGCGGAAGGCTGAACAGCGGCACACCGAGACCGGCCACTGCCAGGAAGAAGCTGCCGAACGCCTCGCCGGTCAACCGGGGCAGAAGCCCTGGCCGGGCTGCTTCAAATCCGGACTGCTGCAGTGCATCGTGACGGGCCGGGGCAGGCGTACTCATGGTGGCGACCTTCAGATAGGCGGACGGGGATTGCTCGCAGGCAACCCGGGCATTATTCCAGTGGAGGCTGTGCGTTCGCCGGACAGGAAGTTCGGAGGGTGGCGGCCCACGCCGGCACGCGTCAAAGGGCCCCGGCACACCACGGTAAATTTACTGCATGAGCATCGAGCCGGACACTTCCATACCCTCCCTCAAGTCCCGCATCCATGGCTGCCTCCTGGGTGGCGCACTTGGCGACTCCCTGGGCTACGCAGTGGAGTTCGACTCGATCGAGCGGATCCGCACCCGCTTCGGTGCATCCGGTGTGACCGGTTTCGAGGCTTTGGCAGGAGCGAGCCACTTCTCCGACGACACCCAAATGACGCTCTACACCGTGGACGGCCTCGTGGAGGCGCTGGAATGGGCGAACTCGGGGGTGGGCGCCGACGTCAACGCCTGCCTATGGCTTGCGTACCTGCGCTGGCTCGCGACGCAGGGCGAAGCGGCCCCGGCATCGGCCCCGACGCCCCAGCCCCGCTGGATCGATGGGCAGCCGGTCCTGCATCAGCGGCGGCATCCCGGCAAGGCCTGCATCTCCGGCCTCGCGACAGGCGAAATGGGCACCTCGGTCCGGCCGGTGAACCCTGAGTCGAAGGGGTGCGGGACGGTGATGCGGTCCGCCCCGTTCGGGCTGATCCCGCACATTACGCCCGACGCCGTCTACAAGTTGAGTTCCGACGCCGCCTCCCTGACGCACGGCCATCCGTCAGCACGCCAGAGCGCCGGAACCTTCAGCCTCCTGATCCATCGGCTCGTGGCCGGGGACGGGTTGCGCGAAGCGGCCGCTGAAGCCCTCGCCCACGCCACCGGCTTCGAGGGGGTGGCTCCCGAACTGCCCGAGCGGCTGGAGGGCGCACTCCGGCTGGCCGGCAAGGGCATCGTGACGCCGGAGGAACTGGTCCAGGCACTTGGCGAGGGATGGGTGGCTGAGGAAGCTCTCGCCGTCGCGCTTTACGCTGCCCTGGCTACCCTTCCCGACGCCGGCGCAACCGTTCCCGACCCGGCGCAACACTTCCGCCAAGCCGTGGCCCTGGCCGTCAACCACAGCGGCGACAGTGATTCCACTGGCTCACTGACAGGGAACATCCTCGGGGCCTTCTACGGCGAGGACTGCCTGCCCGGCGAATGGCTTGCGGCCCTGGAGGCGCCGGAAGTCATCCGCGGCATGGCCGACCAGCTCGTGGCGGTTACGTCCGCCGAAGGCTGACGTTGTTGCAGGCCTCGCAGACATCTTCCGGTATCAGGCCGCGCCGCTGCAGGAAGCCGAAGATCACACAGCCAAGGCAAAAGCCGGCGAACGCCTCCAGTGACGCCGCAACGATGAGGATTCCCAGCACGGTCCAGGCGGCCGGAGCCGCGCCGGCAACGAACAGGATGAGCGCCACGGTGGAAACCACAGCTCCCATGCCCTGCGCGAAGCGTTTGGGCGGCCCCGGAACCAGCCTGACCCGGCCCAGCCGGGGCGTGATGACCTTGACGGAGAGCAGGGCCAGCGGCGAGATCCGGGGGCCGAAGAGCAGCCGAAGCCAAAACCCGACGGCGATGGCCAGCAGTCCCCGTCCCGACCCGGTGGCTGCGGTAACCAGGGCCAGCAGCACAACGAGCCCTGCCGTCACCCGGGCGGCATACTCGTTGACGGGGTTGGGGAAGGCAAACAGCGCGCGCATGAGCCAAGGCTAGGGGTAGGCGACGCCGGAGGCAGCATTATTGCGCCGCGTGAACCTGGACGGCGCGCAGGCCTCAGGCGCTGACAGCGGCAGCGGCGAAGCTGCCCACCATCTGCAAGAACTCCCCCTCGGACAGGACCTCGATGGCCTGGCCGCGCTCATGGAGCTCCAGAACGCGCCGGGCTTTGCCCGTGAGCCTGCCGGAGCGGAGGTCGGAGGCCACAAAGCCGTCTCCCACCACCAGGACGGTGGTGCGTCCGGTGACCCTGCTTTCGGGCCGGGCACCGACCTCCGCCGACCGCAGCTTCGCTTCCGGCCGGGCCATGGAGAGCTGTCCCGTAAAAACAACCGTCTGGCCATACAGCGGGTGGCCGGGGTGGGCATCGGGGTTGGGGTCCGGATTAACCCCCTCCTCCGGCCAGCCCGACTGGAACGGCCTGACCAGCGCCGCTCCGCCCGTGGAGCTGGACACCGCAGCCAGGCTCGGCTTCGACAACCCGTCCCGCGCCGGATCAAAAGCCTCCTGGCGCGGCATCACGAGCCCCAGGGAAAGATATAGCTCAGCGATGCTGTTGGCTCCGTTGCGGCCGGCGATGTCGATCAGGATGCCTGCGCAGGCACGCGCATCTTCGGCGGCGTCGTGGTGCTTGACCAGGGGCACGCCGGCTTCCTCGGCAGCAAACGGCAGGGAGTTCGACACCAGCGAATAGCACCGGCGGGAGAGCATCACGGTGCAGACGTAGTCGTAGGCCGGGCCGGCCAGTCCTGAGACTTCGAGTCCGGAGCGGATGACGCCCAGGTCGAAGGCGGCATTGTGCGCGGCGAGGATGTCGTCGCCGATGAAGGCGCCAATCTCGGGGAAAAGCTCCCCGAAGCGCGGCCTTCCGGCAACATCCCGGGCAGTGATGCCGTGAATACGCACGTTGTGGTAATCAAAGTGGTCATGGTTGGCCGGCGGTCGCATGAGCCACGAAGCTTCCTCGACAACCCTTCCGCCCCGGACCTTCGTCAGTCCTACGGCGCAGGGCGAGCCCCGGAATCCGTTCGCTGTTTCGAAGTCGATCGCCGTAAAGTCCAAACCCACGGGCCAACCTTACCTCCGGGGACCTTCCTTCCCGCGTCAGCCGTGCGGCCCTGTCGTGGATATCACCCGTCCGGATGGTGGCGGGAAACCCCGCTGCGGCCGGGGCCTGAGGTGCGTCAAGTACCCTTGAGTGGTGAACTTTCCTGTGATGAACGACTTCGCTGTGTCCATGCTGGGTGGTGCGGGACCGGTGCAGCCACAGCTGGCATCCTTCCTGCCCGACTGGCTGAACCCCCAGGTCTTCCTGGCCGATCCTGCCCTGGCACCCTGGGTGGTCCTGTTGGTGTGCGGCATCGTCTTCGCGGAAACCGGGCTGCTGGTGGGCTTCTTCCTGCCGGGAGACTCCATGCTTTTCACCGCAGGCCTGCTGGTTGCCACGGGCACCATCAAGTTCAACGTGTGGCTTTTTGCGCTGTTGATCATGGTTTCGGCCATTATCGGCAACCAGACCGGTTACCTGATTGGTTCCAAAGCCGGTCCGGCCATTTTCAACAAGCCCAACTCCCGCCTCTTCAAGCGTGAAAACGTTGAGAACGCGCACGCGTTCTTCGAAAAGCATGGCGGCAAGGCGCTGATCCTGGCCCGCTTCGTCCCGATCATCAGGACCTTCGTCCCGGTCATCGTCGGCGTCGCCCAGATGAACAAAAAGAAGTTCTTCCTCTTCAACGTGATCGGCGCTGTGCTCTGGGGCGGCGGCGTGACGCTCCTGGGTTACCTGCTGGGTGACCGTGTCCCCTGGGTCCGTGAAAACCTGGACATCATCTTCATTGCCATCGTCCTGGTATCGGTCCTGCCCATCGGCGTCGAAGTCCTCCGCGGCGTGTCGGCAAAGCGCCAGGCGAAGGCCTACGGCACCGATCCGGTGGATGAGTTCATCGAGGAACATGCCCCCGAAAACGAGCACAAGACGCCGCGCGATATCCATGAGGGCGTCCGCGTCGAGGAACATGCCCCCCAGAACGAGGACAAGGCAACGCGCGATATCCCTGAGGGAACCCGCTCAGACTAGGTCGCCGGCGCTGTCCGTGCGGCCGGCAAGACCCCTAAACGTCAAACAGCTGTGCTCCCCGTTCCGGCGGGGAGCACAACTGTTTTAAAACGGCGAGGGCGGTTAGCGGTCCCGCAGGGCCTCAACGACTGCCGGCAGGAGCGCGCGAAAGGCCTTGCCGCGGTGGCTGATGGCATTCTTCTCGTCGGCGGTCAGCTCCGCACAGCTCCGCTTTTCCCCCGCCGGCTGCAGGACGGGGTCGTAGCCGAAACCGCCGTCGCCGCGGGGTTCACGCAGCAGGACGCCCTCCAGCTGGCCGTATTCAACCACTTCGCGCCCGGGTCCGCTGTCGGATCCGGGTACTGCCAGCGCGGCCGCACAGACGAAAGCCGCGCCCCGGTGGGCATCCGGCACGTCGGAAAGCTGGTTGAGCAGGAGCCGCAGGTTTGCTTCGTCGTCGCCGTGGCTGCCGGCCCACCGCGCCGAGAAGATTCCCGGCGCCCCGCCCATCACGTCCACGGCGAGGCCGGAGTCATCGGCGATGGCCACCAGGCCCGTTGCTTCGGCGACAGCGCGCGCCTTCAGCAGCGAATTTTCGGCGAAAGTAACTCCGGTTTCGACGACGTCGGGGGCTCCTGCCGCCGCAGCATCCACGACCTGCGTGTCGACGTCGAGCCCCGGCACCTGCCCCCGCAGCAGTTCGCGCAGCTCCCGGAGTTTGCCCTTGTTATGGGTGGCGAGCACCAGGCGCGGGGCGGCGGACGCCCCGCTCACAGGGTATCTGCCAGGGTTTCGCGCTGGATTGCGGCGAGCTGGGTGGTGCCCAGCAGGGCAAGGTCCAGGAGCTGGTCCAGTTCGGCGCGGTCGAAGGGGGCACCTTCGGCGGTACCCTGCACTTCGACGAACTTGCCGGAGCCCGTGACCACCACGTTCATGTCGGTCTCAGCCCGGACGTCCTCAACGTAGGGCAGATCCAGCATGGGAACGCCGTCGATGATGCCCACCGACACCGCAGCAATGGTGTCGATGAGGGGCTGGGCGTTCTTCGCGATCAGCTTGTTGTCACGGGCAAACCTGATGGAGTCAGCGAGCGCAACATAGGCCCCCGTGATCGCTGCGGTCCGGGTTCCGCCGTCTGCCTGAAGGACGTCGCAGTCCAGCACGATGGTGTTTTCGCCCAGGGCCTTGGTGTCGATGATGGAACGCAGGGAACGGCCGATGAGCCGGGAGATCTCGTGGGTGCGGCCACCGATCTTGCCCTTGACCGATTCGCGGTCGGAACGGGTGTTCGTGGCCCTGGGAAGCATGGCGTACTCGGCCGTCACCCAGCCGCGGCCCTCACCCTTCAGCCAGCGCGGGACTCCCGGGGTGAGGGAAGCGGTGCACAGGACCCTGGTGTTGCCGAACTCGATCAGGGCCGATCCTTCAGCCTGGTTGGACCATCCGCGCGTGATGCTGATGGGCCGGAGCTGGTCCGGGGCGCGGCCGTCGGCGCGCACAATGGGCACTGCAGTTGCTTCAGAAGTCATGCCTTTAGCTTATCCACTGCGGGCCGCTGCCGGATTCCAGGCGCCGCTGAACCAGTGCGCCTAGATTGTGTAGTGGACGCCGGCCACTGCCACGGCGACGTCGCCGCCGAAGACCGGACGGGCCTCGGCCATCACGGTGGTCTGCGAGGTCCATACCGGAATGTGCGTCAGCAGGAGCCGGCGCGCGCCGGCAGCGGCCGCGGCCTCCCCCGCACGCTTGCCCGTCAGGTGGACATCCTTGATGCCGTCGTCACGGCCTTCCTCGAACGCCGCCTCGCAGAGGAACAGATCGGCGTCCTTGGCGGCCTCCTCCAGCCCGGCGCAGGAGTCGGTGTCACCGGAGTAGGTCAGGGTCCGGGAGACGTTGTTGCCTTCCTGGTCCGGCTCCACCACTTCCACCCGGAGGGCGTAGCACTCCTCGATGGGGTGGTTGACGGCGAAGGGAGTCACGGTAAACGGGCCAACGGTCACCGCTTCACGTTCGGCCCAGTTGGTGAAGTCGAACTCCTCATGCATCCCCGGGTCCAGCTCCAGGCCGTAGGCGGTGGCCATCCGGTCTGCCGTGGCGGCTGGTCCCCAGACCGGAATCCGCCCGCGGCCCCAGCCGCCCGGCTTCCACCGGACAGCCACGTGCAGGCCGCACAGGTCCATGCAGTGGTCCGGGTGGAGGTGGGTGAGGAAGATCGCGTCGATGTCCTCAAGGTCGGTGTAGCGCTGGATGGCACCCAGTGCACCGCTGCCCAGGTCCATCACCACTTTCCAGGTCCGCTCGCCGTCGTTCGCCGTCAGGAGGTAGCACGACGCCGGGGAGCCGGGGCCGGGGAAGGATCCGGTACAGCCTACGATGGTGAGCTTCACTGGCCGGTGCCTCCGGTTACTGAGCTGCCCACGAAGTTGGATATCCGGGGGCGGCTGCGGGCATCCTGCGCGGCCGCAATCATCTCGGGGGTGATGCGGGCCAGGCTGCCGGTGGGGTACTGGGCGGAGACGTGGTCAACGTGCCGGACAGAGAGTACTTCGGGTCCCAGGAACCTGCGCGCCAGTGCCTCGAACTGGCCCGCGTCCCCGGTTGCCACGAAGTGGTGTTCCGGCGGCGTAGCGTCGGTGCGCTGCAGGTTGTGGGTGGCCAGGGCACGGTACACATCCTTGGCGGTTTCCTCCGCACTGGACACCAGGGTTACGTCGGCTCCCATCACGTAGGAGATGACGCCGGTGAGCAGCGGGTAGTGCGTGCAGCCCAGGACCACGGTGTCAACGCCGGCAGCCCTCAGCGGGGCGAGGTACTCCTCCGCGACAGCCAGCAGGGCCGGGCCGGTAGTGATCCCGGCTTCCACATAGCTAACGAACTCGGGGCACGCCACCGAGGTGATGCGCAGGTCCGGGGCGGCGGCGAAGGTGTCCTCGTAGGCCCGGGAACCCACCGTGGCGGAGGTGCCAATCACACCCACCCTGCCGCTGCGGGTGGCAGCAACGGCACGGCGCACAGCGGGCTGGATGACCTCGATGACCGGGATGCCGTACCTGGCGGTGTACCGTTCCCTTGCATCGCGCAGCACAGCGGCCGACGCCGAGTTGCAGGCTATGGTGAGCAGCTTGACGCCGGAGTCCACCAGTTCGTCCATCACGCCCAGGGCGTTGGCCCGGACTTCCGCGATGGGCAGGGGGCCGTAGGGTCCGTGTGCGGTGTCCCCTACGTAAAGGATGGACTCGTTGGGAAGCTGGTCGATGATGGAGCGTGCCACCGTCAAACCGCCTACGCCGGAATCGAAGACTCCAATGGGCCGTGATTCCACGGCGGCGGCCGGGAGGTCGCTGGCTTCGGATTCCGCTGCAGCGCCTGCTGACGGATCCATGCTCGAGGCTGTTGTCATGATTATTCGAGGATAGGTCTTCCCCGCAGCGTCAGGCACCATCTTGTGGCCTGTGACTCATGTCTAATTTGTCACAGGGCCGCGACGGGAACACCCCGCCTGTCAACGCCGCGTGTCCAGGGACTGCAGCATGGCCTGGACCAGCGACTCCTGCAGCCAGGTGGCGAAATTGTAAACCAGGGCCAGGTAGCTTTCCACGTCCTCGGCCTGGGACCAGTCCTGCATCAGGTGGACGTGCTCGGCGTCCTCCTCGTCCTGGATGTCCAGCCGTTCGGCCAGCACAAGCCTGACGTCGTTCAGGGCCATGGACCAGTGCCGCGCCCCGTCAGGGCTGAGCACGATCTCGTCCTTGTCCAGGTCCAGAGCCGCCGCACGAAGCGCGCCGATCTTTGTTTCCCGCAGCGAACGCTCGGTGAGCTGGCGGAACTCAAGGGACGCGGCGCCGTCGTCCTTCACCACGTTCGGCAGCAGCCGCTTCACCGCCCGGTCCGAAGGCTCGGCAACGTCCATGTCCAGGCCGATCAATGCAGCCAGCGGATCCTGGCCCTTGCGTTCCTCCGGCTGGAGCATGGAAATGACGTCGTCGATGAGGCTGCGCAGCAGTTCCCGTTCGGCCGGCTCCAAGTAGCCGGTGATGCCTTTGAGTCCGTACTTGAAAGCCTTAGCCACGTTTTCCCTTACCCTGGCCCGGCCCATTGGACTTGCCTGAATTGCCGCCTGATCCGCCGCTGGCCTTCTCCACCGTGGCCCACAGCCCAAAGCCGTGCATGGCGACGGCATGGCGCTCCACCTGTTCCTTGCTGCCCGAGGCGACAATGGAACGGCCCTTTTTGTGGACCTCCATCATGAGCTTGTTCGCTTTGCTTTCCGGATAGCCAAAGTAGCTCTGGAACACGTAGCTGACATAGCTCATCAGATTAACGGGGTCATTCCAGATCACAAGGTTCCAGGGGATGTCCGGTGCGGCGAGGAAGTCGGTTGACTCCGCAGTGCCGGTCCGGGTGCCCTCTTGCGTATCAGGGCCGAGCGCAACGCTTAAGGTCATCTGTCCATTCTATGGGGAGGATGGGCCCACACCGGATGGGCCCACACCGGCGAGGGACCCGCGGCGAAGCGAAGCGAGACGTGGGAGCCGGTGGATGGGCCAACACGGGCGAGGGACCCGCGGCGAAGCGAAGCGAGACGTGGGAGCCGGTGGGGACTAGAGTGACTTTCGTGAGCACCTCAGCCGGCTGGGACCATCCCCGCACGTCCTTTTACACTGACCACTATGAGCTGACCATGCTGCAGGCGTCCCTTCATTCAGGCGCCGCGCACCGCAAGTCCGTCTTCGAGGCCTTCGCCCGGCGGCTGCCGGACGGCCGGCGTTACGGCATTGTGGCAGGCACGGGCCGGCTGCTGGAAGGCATCGCGAACTTCCGCTTCGGAGACGCCGAGCTCGACTTCCTGGCCCGCACGAAGGTGGTCAATGAACAAACGCTCGAGTACCTCGCGTCCTACCGTTTCTCCGGTGACATCTGGGGCTACCCGGAGGGTGAAGCGTATTTCCCGAACTCCCCCATCCTGATCGTCGAGGCCACCTTCGCCGAAGCGTGCATGCTGGAGACGTACCTGCTGTCCGTGCTGAACCACGACAGTGCCATCGCCTCCGCCGCGTCCCGGATGGTCAGCGCCGCGGGCGGCCGCCCCTGCATTGAAATGGGCTCCCGGCGCACCCATGAGGAAGCGGCGACCGCCTCCGCCAGAGCAGCCATCATTGCCGGGTTCGACAGCACGTCAAACCTGGAGGCGGGCATCCGCTACGGAATCAAGACAGTGGGCACCGCCGCCCACTCCTTCACCCTCCTGCATGACACTGAGCGGGATGCCTTCGAGGCCCAGATTGCATCCCTGGGCGAGGGCACGTCCCTGCTCGTGGACACGTACGACGTCGAAACGGCCGTGCGCACGGCTGTGGACCTTGCGGGCCCGCGGCTTGGGGCGGTCCGGCTGGATTCCGGCGATCTCGTGGCCCAGGCCCAATGGGTCCGCCAGCTCCTGGACAACCTCGGCAACGAAAATACCAAGATCGTGGTCACATCGGACCTGGACGAGTTCGCCATCGCCGCCCTGCAGTCTGCCCCCGTTGATTCCTATGGCGTGGGCACGTCCCTGGTCACCGGGTCCGGCGCCCCGACTGCCAGCATGGTCTACAAGCTGGTGAGCCGCACGGACGACGACGGGGACTTCGTCTCCGTCGCCAAAGCCGCCAAGAACAAGGGCAGCGTGGGCGGGCGCAAGTACGCGCTGCGGAAGCTGAACGAACGCGGCATTGCCACTGCCGAGGTTGTGGGTGTGGGGCACCGGCCGGAGGACGACGGCAATGACCGTCCGCTGCTGCAGCAGTTCATGAAGAACGGCGAATTGATGCCGGGCTGGACGGGCAATGAAGGTGTGCTCCGCGCGCGCCGGCGCCACGCAGAGTCCATGGCTGAGCTTCCCGCTGTGGTGAACCGCCTCCAGCGCGGCGAAGCAGCCATCCCTACTCTCTATGAAGAAAACTGAGGAGAACTGATGTCCCGGGCCCTGATCATCGTTGACGTCCAAAACGATTTTTGCGAAGGCGGTTCGCTCGCCGTGGCCGGCGGCGCAGCGGTGGCCGGTGCCATCAGCGAATACGTGGATGCCCACCACAGCGAGTTCGACCACATTGTTGCCACGCAGGACTGGCACATCAACCCCGGTGACCACTTCTCCGAAACACCGGATTTCATAGACAGCTGGCCTCCGCACTGCGTGGCGGGAACCCGCGGTGCCGAGCTGCACCCGGACCTCGACACCGAGTACATCGACGCCTACTTCCAGAAGGGGCAGTTCGCTGCCGCCTACTCCGGCTTCGAGGGACTGCAGGCGCCGGAAGACGCCGTGCCCACCGGCGAACGGCAACCCGGCGCGCTGCCCGGCGCCGGCGACGCGGACAGGTATGCCGCCGCTGACGATGCCATCGGGCTGGACGACTGGCTGCAGAGCAACGACGTCGAGGACGTGGTGGTAGTGGGCATCGCCACCGATTACTGCGTCAAGGCTACGTCCCTGGACGCAGTGCAGGCCGGTTACTCCGTGACGGTCATCCGGTCCCTCACGGCGGGGATCGCGGAGGACCTCGAGGAAGCGGTCACCGAAATGGAGCTCGGCGGGGTCGACGTCGCCTGATTGCGGGTAACTGCGAAAGCGGCCCGGTGCACTGCACCGGGCCGCTTTTGCACATCACTGCTATTTCCTGCCGATGAACCAGTCCTGAAGCTTCCGCAGGCGGGACTGCAGCTGTTCCTCGTTGGCCTGGGCCACCGGCGGACCGCCGCAGACAGTCCGCAGCTTGGTATGGACCACGCCGTGGGGCGTTCCGGTCCGCGCCGACCAGGCAGCCACGTTTTTGGCCAGCTCGTTCCGTAGATCCATGAGCAGGCGGTGGTCCGGGACGGCCGGAGCCGCGGGTTCCGTTCCGACCGCTGACGCGGACGACTTCCGGTTCTTCCGGTTGAGCTGCTCGTGCTGGCGCTGGCGAAGCAGTGTGCCCACCTGTTCGGCGTCCAGCAATCCGGGGATACCCAGGAAGTCCATCTCATCGTCGGAGCCCACCTCGCCGCCGGTGCCGAACTCGCCGCCGTCGAAGAGGACCCGGTCAAAGGACGCCTGGGAGTCCAGGGCCTCAAACTTGCCCTTCGTCAGGCTGTCCGAGGCCTTGTCCTCACGGTTGGCTTCGGCCATCAGCGAGTCTTCGGGGTTGAAGAGCCCGTCCCCGTCCTCCTTCTCCGGCCGGTCCAGGGCGTGGTCCCGTTCGGCCTCCATGGAGTTGGCCAGGGCCATCAGCTGGGGAACGGACGGCAGGAAGACCGACGCCGTTTCCCCCCGCTTACGGGCACGGACGAAGCGCCCAACCGCCTGGGCGAAAAACAGCGGGGTTGAGGTTGACGTGGCGTACACGCCGACGGAAAGCCGGGGTACGTCCACGCCTTCGGATACCATCCGGACCGCCACCATCCACCGTTTATCGCTGGCGGTAAACTCTTCGATCTTGCTGGACGCCTTGGCGTCATCGGAAAGGATGACGGTGGGCGACTCCCCCGTGATCCGCTTCAGCTGCCCGGCGTACGCGCGGGCGTCCTCATGGTCTGTGGCGATCACCAGTCCGCCGGCGTCGGGGACCGTCCGGCGCACCTCGCTCAGCCGCTTGTCCGCCCCGGCCAGCACGGCGGGAATCCATTCGCCCGCCGGGTTCAGAGCCGTGCGCCACGCGTGCGAGGTAATGTCCTTGGTCACCGCGGCTTCACCGAGTGAAGCGGCCATTTCCTCGCCCGCGCTGGTCCGCCAGCGCATCTGCCCCGAATAGGCCATAAACATCACCGGCCGGACCACGTGGTCCCGCAGGGCGTTGCCGTAGCCATAGGTGTAGTCCGCCTTGGACCGCCGGATCCCGTCCCGGTCCTCGGCATACTCCACGAACGGAATGGGCGAGGTGTCCGAACGGAAGGGGGTACCGGTCAGGGAAAGCCGGCGTGCAGCGGGGTCAAAGGCTTCACGCAGTCCGTCTCCCCAGGAGAGCGCCTCGCCGCCGTGGTGGATCTCATCCAGGATCACCAACGTCCGCGCGGCCTCTGTTTTGGCCCGGTGCAGCATGGGTTTGCTGGCCACCTGCGCGTACGTGACGGCGACTCCGATGAAGCCGCGGCCGTGCTGGCCGTCGGAGTTCTTGAAGTTGGGGTCGATGGCAATACCCACCCTGGCCGCCGCATCAGCCCACTGGCGCTTCAGGTGGTCCGTGGGCGCCACGATGGTCACGCGGTTGACGGTGCCGGACTCGATGAGCATGGACGCCACGCGGAGCGCGAAGGTGGTTTTACCGGCGCCGGGCGTAGCCACGGCCAGGAAGTCCCGGGGACTTGTCCTCAGGTAGAGGTCCAGGGCTTCCTGCTGCCAGGCACGGAGTTTCGGGGCGGTTCCCCAGGCTGCACGTTCCGGATAAGCCGGAGGCAGGGTGGGGCCGCCAAAAAGCGTCTCCGTCACTACTTGTTGTTGCCTGAGTCCCCTCCGGGACCCTTGCCGCCGTCGTTGCCCGGGCGGAGGCCGTCATAGACCTCTTTGCACATCGGGCACACCGGGAACTTCTGAGGGTCCCGGCCGGGCGTCCAGACTTTGCCGCACAGGGCGATGACCGGGTCCCCGGTCAGCGCCGACTCCATGATCTTTTCCTTGCGCACGTAGTGCGAAAAGCGTTCCCGGTCTCCGGGCTCCACCTCCTGGCGCAGTTCCTCGCGCTCAATGGTGGCCGTGGACGATCCAGCCCCGGAAAGCTCACGCATCGGGTCGTTGTCGAGAGGGTCCGTCATGCTAGTCATGCGATCCATCTTAGCCGTTCCGGCCGTGCGGCGTTCGACGGCGGCGCGTCCTCCGGAGGTGGGAAACAGCCGCCCGCCGCCTGCCGGCGTCGTACTTTTCCGCTGCCGGACCCGCCGGAAACCCTTCGGCTAGAGGCCTTGCCAGGCGGGTTTGTTGTCATAGGTGTGCCGGTAGAAATCAGCCAGTTTCAATGCCGAGGCGGCAGCTTCATCCAGCAGGACGGTGGCATGGGGATGGAACTGCAGCACGGACGCTGGGCAAATCGCGGACACCGGACCTTCAACGAACTCGCGGACAGCCTGTGCCTTCTGCGCGCCGGTTGCCACGAGGATCACATGCCGGGCATCCATAATGGTCCCCAACCCCTGGGTCAGTACGTGGTGCGGGACCTCGGCCAGGCTGCCAAAAAACCGGGCGTTGTCCCGGCGTGTCTGTTCGATGAGGCTCTTGATCCGGGTGCGGGAGGCGAACGAAGAGCCGGGCTCGTTGAACCCGATGTGGCCGTCGGTGCCCACGCCAAGGAGTTGCAGGTCGATGCCGCCCGCTGCCGTGATTGATTCCTCGTAGGCGCGGCAGGCCGCAAGGATGTCCGTTGCCGTACCGTCCGGTCCGTGGACGTTCTCCGGAGCGATGTTGACCCTGTTCGTGAACTCCCGCCGGATCACTTCCCGGTAGGACTCGGGGTGGCCCGCCGGCAGGCCCACGTACTCGTCGAGGGCAAAACCGGAGGCACGGCTGAAGTCCAGGCCGTCCCGCTCGTGGCGGGCAGCGAGTTCATCGTAGACCGGCAGCGGCGACGATCCGGTGGCAAGCCCCAGGACGGCATTCGGCTTGCGCCGGAGGAGTTCCTCGATGGCGTCCGCGGCAAGTTTTCCGATCTGCTTGCTGCCGTTGAGGATGACTACTTCCATGCTGTTCCTTCCGGGGCCGTTCAGGCGGTTACGGGTGGCTAGAAGCCGGCGGTTCACGCGTCAGCGGTTCACCGTGACCTGGGCCAGCAGTTCAGGGCCGCGGCCGTCCAGCCATTTTCCGCCCAGCCTGACACCGGCCACAAACAGGCCCACTCCCAACAAGAGCCCGACGGCAAGGTTCAGCCAGCCGAACAGGGGGTTTCCGGTCACCAGCTGTGCGATCAGGAGGGCGGCCTCCGGCAAAACCAGGACCAGCAGGACTCCCAGCCCGGCGAACTGGACTGCGAGGGTCTGGCCCACGTTTCCCGGGGGTTTTTTTAACGGGCTGTCACCCGGCAAGGGAACCGCCACCGTGTACCGGGCAGAGACCACGGAGGACAACCCGAGTCCCGTGAAGAGGATCCCCAGGCTCAGTCCCAACTGGCCGGGCAACGGGTCCCAGTCGCCGGTGAAGGCGGCTGACCCTGCGGCAAACACGAGTACCACCGGCAGTGCGAAGGCCAGGCAGGCCAGGGCGCGGCCCAGCCTGTCGTCAACACCCCGGACCCCGCTGGCCAGGTGCAGCGCGAAGGCGGTGTTGTCATAGGACACATCGGCAGAAATGGACCAGGCAAGGATGAAAGCCGACAGCGGCGCCAGGAATGCCAGGGTGCTGAAGTCACCGGCCTGGCTGCCCTGGAAGACAAGCACCACCGGAAGGAGCGGTATCACGATGAGCGAACCGGAGTACCGGGGGTCACGGAACCAGTACGTGAGCGCCCTCGCCATCACGGCGCCGGCCGGAACAGCGGGCAACAACCCGAGCAGCCCCAGCTTGCCACCCTTGCGCTTCCCGCTGCCTGAATAGGGCGGGGTGACCAGTGCACGTTCCAAAAGCAGCTTCCAGCACCAGGTCAGGCCGGCCAGCACTGCAACGGATAGGACCAGCTTCACCGCCGCCTCGCCGGGCCGGGCGGCGGCAATGTCACCGGCCAGGGACCAGGGAGCACCAAGGGGAGTCCACGACAACGTCCGGGCGAAATCCGGCAGGAAGCCGGTGGAGGCGGTGATTCCCCGCCCCACCCCTGCCACGATTGGGCCCAGGAGGACAAGGGGCACCATAAACGCGACGGCACTGACATCCTTGAAGCGGCGGGACGACGCGAGGCTCACCGTTGCCGTGGTCACCACTTTGGAGAGCACAATGCAGATCAGGACTCCCAACGCTGCGCCCACCAGAGCTGCAAGCGCGGGCAGGACGCCCCGGGACCACGTCACCACCGTGGACAGTGCCACCAGTGCCGTGGCCAAACCCGGAATACCGATCAGCCCGCCCAGCGCCAGCCCAGCCAGCATCTGCTTCATGGGGACGGCGAAGGTGATGAAGCGGGCTGGATCAAGGGTCATGTCCGTGGCAGCGGCCACCACCGGAATGATTCCCCAGCCCAGGACGGCCGCGGAGCCGCCGAGCACCACGGCTGTGTACACCAGCTCGTGTTCCGCCTGGCGAAGCAGGACGAGTACAACCACCAGCGTGGCAACGACACTGAGCGCATAAAGCCCTGCAAAGGCCATGCCCACCAGTTGCCATGGGCTGCGGCGGAGGCCGTTGCGCAGCAGGGTCAGTTTGAGCCTTAGAAGGTGCGCAACCATTCCAGCCCTTCCGTGTGGCTGCGGCCGCCCACCAGCTGGACGAACCGGTCTTCCAGGGAAACTCCGCCGCGCACCTCGTCGACGGTTCCTGCGGCCAGCAGCCTGCCGCCGGCCACGACTGCCACGTGGTCACACATGCGCTGCACCAGGTCCATCACATGGCTGGAGACGATCACCGTTCCGCCGGACGCCACGTAGCTGTCCAGGATGGAGCGGATGTTGGATGCGGAGACAGGGTCGACGGCCTCGAAGGGCTCGTCCAGCACCAGCAGCCTGGGCGCGTGGATCAGGGCAGACGCCAGGGCGATCTTCTTGGTCATGCCTGCCGAGTAGTCAACCACCAGCGTGCCGGCGTCCTGCGACAGGTCCAGGGCTGCCAGCAGCTCGCCCACGCGGCTGGCCACCACGTCCTTGTCCATTCCCCGCAGCAACCCGGCGTAGGTGATGAGCTGTTCGCCGGTCAGCCGGTCAAACAGCCGTACGCCGTCCGGCAGGATCCCCATCAGCCGCTTGGCCTCCAGCGGCCGGGCCCATACATCCACGCCGTGGACGAGGGCGGTGCCGAAGTCCGGGCGCAGCAGCCCGGTAGCCATCGACAGCGTGGTGGTCTTGCCGGCGCCGTTGGGGCCCACAATCCCAAAGAAGGAGCCCGCGGGGACGTCCAGGCTGATGCCGTCCACCGCAATCTTTTCGCCGAAGCGCTTGGCGAGTCCCCGGATGGACAGTGCGGCTACGGGACCGGCGGGCCGCGCCGGATCTGGTTGCTGAGCAGTCATGAAGCCAGACTAGCCCTCGGGATGCGGCAGCGGGGTCCTCCTGCAGGAGTAGCGTCAAAGGAGTAGGGAGGCGTTCTGCCGGCGCGGCAGGACCGGCAGAAGCAACTGCCGGAACCGGCGGAGCGGATTCCGGTTGCTACCGCACCTTCCGGATCCGGATGGGCCCTTTCGCCGTGGCGGGATCAACCACCGAACCGCCCTGGGTGATCTCCACCTCGCCGGCATCAACCAGCCGCCGGGCAGCCCTGCGGGCAGGCTCCATTAGGTCGCGCCACTTCTCATCGCCCACAGCACGGGCAGCATCCGACGGGCAAATGGTGGAAGTAGCGGCCCTGGCAGCCAAAAGTTCCAGGATGGTCGCTTCCAGCTGCCGGTCCACCCCGTCACCAGCGTCCTGCCCTCTTTCGCGCCGCCTCTGAATCATCCTGTGCACGGCTTTCAGAAAGTCCGCCGGGGCACGGCACGCTCGTACTGCGGCGCCCATCTAATGTCATGGCCCAGCTCGAAGGCCGCCCGCAGCCACCAGTGCGGATCCCGCAGGGCCGCCCTGGCGATAAAGACGCCGTCGGCCTGCCCGGTGGCAATGGCATGTTCGGCCTGGCCTGCGGAGGTCAGGAGGCCTACCGTTCCGGTGGGCACCCCTGCGTCCCTTCGGATGGCAGCAGAGAAGCCCGTCTGGTAACCGGGACCCGCCTTGATCTGCTGATGGGCAACGGCTCCCCCGCTGGAAACATCCACGAGGTCCACGCCATGCTGCGCTGCCTCGCGTGCCAGCCGCACTGAAGCCGCGAGGTCCACTCCGCCGTCGGCCCAGTCACTGGCGGAGATCCTCAGGAGCAGGGGCATTGAGTCCGGAATGACAGCCCGCACGGCGTCAACCACGGCAAGCATCAGGCGGTTCCGTCCGGCCTCATCCCCGCCCCAGGCGTCAGTCCGCGTGTTGATCAGCGGGCTCTGGAACTGGTGCAGGAGGTAGCCGTGCGCCCCGTGGATTTCCACCGTGTCGAAACCTGCATCAACGGCGCGGACAGCCGCGGCCGCGAAGTCGCTGACCACTCCGTCGATCTGCTTTCCGCTCATCACGGCGGGTTCGGCGTAGCCGTCAAACGCTGCCGGCGAGGGCCCCACAGTGGTCCACCCGCCGTCGGACTCCGGGACACTGCCGTGCTTGCCGGAGAAGGGCCAGTAGGTGGAGGCCTTCCGGCCCGCATGGGCCAACTGGACGCCGATTTTTGCCTCCGCCGCCCCGTGCCGGTGCACGAAGGACGTAATCCGCTGCCAGGCTTCGGCCTGGGCGTCGTTGTAGAGGCCGGCGTCACGGGGGCTGATCATGCCTTCGTGGTTGACGGCGGCAGCCTCGGTGAGGATCAATGCCGCGCCGCCGGCGGCGAAGGAACCCAGGTGCATCAGGTGCCAGTCGTTCGGAACGCCGGGCGCGGCGTCGGCCTCGCAACTGTACTGGCACATGGGCGATACCCAGCCCCGGTGCTGAAGCTCCAGTGAGCGGAGCTTCAGCGGCTCGAACAACGCAGACACTAGAAGAGCACCCTCGCGAGTGCCTGGCGGGCCTTGGCCACCCGCTCATCAGCGGCGCCCACCACATCGAAGAGCTCGAGCAGGCGGATCCGGGCGGTCTCGCGCTCCGGTCCGAAGTTCCTGCCAATGAAGCTGACCAGGCGGTTCAGAGCATCCTCCACATGACCGCCGGCAACGTCCAGGTCGGCGACGGCAAACTGTGCCTCCAGGTTGTCCGGCTCATTGGCCGCCTGCGCGCGCAGTGCTTCGCTGTCCTGGGCCGAGAGCGGCTGGAGGCGCGCCATCAGCTCCACCTGGGCCAGCCCCGCCTTCGCTTCGTGGTCGGCGGGCATCTCGTTCAGCGCCTGCCGGTACGCTTCTGCCGCTGCCGCATAATCGCCGGCTTCGATGGCGTCAAAAGCGGCCTGGTGCAGAGGCGGCAGCGGTGCCGGCTCCCCTTCCTGCGCAGCGCCGCCGCCAAGGCTTCCGGTCACGCCGTTTGCCGCCGCTACCTTCAGCAGTTCGTCAAAAAGGCTCCGGACCTGCTGTTCGTCCGCACCGCCCTGGAACAGCGGCACCGGCTGGCCCTTGAGTACCGCAACGGCAGTAGGCACGGCCTGCACCTGGAAGGCCTGGGCCAGCTGCGGGAACGCTTCGATGTCGGCGGCGCCGAGAACCAGCCGGCCGCCATAGCTGTTCACCACGCGTTCCAGGACGTCCAGCATGGTTGATGACTCGGGTGAGTAGGAAGCCCAGAGGGCGAAAACCACAGGCACCTGCGCGGACAACTCCACCAGTTGCTGGAAGTTGCCTTCGGTCACGTTGACTACCAGCTCGGGAGCGCCGGGCTGCGCTCCACCGGGTGCTTCCGGTCCCGACGGCGGCGCGGACGGGGCCGGGGCGGCCGGGCGCTGCTTCAGGGAGGAAAGGTCGACGGCGCCGCGCAAGTTAAGCAGGTTGGCAGCGGCAGGAGGGACTGGGCGGGAAGCTGGCGAACTCATGCTTTCCACTCTAGCCACTCCGGCCGCTGCCGGGGGTAATGCAGGTATGGCGTCTACTTGAAGCTGGCGCCCACCAGGCCGCGGGTGGCAGCCACAAGCTTCATGGGGTCGGTGGAGCCTGCCGGCGGAACGTATACCGCGACGGACTCGGCGAAGTTCAGGACCATGCCGGTGGTGGTTTCCTTGCCGCCGGCGAGAGCCGCAGCGTCGTCACCGATGGTGAGCTTATCACCGGCAGCCTTCGGCGTTCCCTCGAAGCCGAAGTTGATCCGGCCCAGGACCAGCGCACCGCCGTCTGCAGTCCGGAACACCACGGTGCTTTCGGGAACCACCTTGTGGGTGAAGGAGAAGTTTCCGTTCTCGCCTGCCTTGACCACCTCGGCCTGGTAGGACAGCGTGTCCGCGATGTACGGCGAGGACTCACCCTCCACCAGTTTGTCCTTGAAAGCCGATTCGGCGGAGGTGAGGCGGTCGGCGAGGCCGGACATGGCTTCTTCGGCGCTGTACAGCAGCCCGGTCTTGTCAGCGGCAGCAAGCGTTTCCGTACCGTCACGGTTGATGGTGGGGAAGGTGGTGCCCGGCTGCAGCGGATTCGTTTCCACCAGCTTGTAATTCTCGCGCGGAGAAGCCTGGACGAGCGTCAGCAGCTGCGGCACAACGTTGCCCTCGCCCTGGGTCACGGCAAGGACGGAGCGGGGCCACTCGCGATTGCTGGTGACCACGGTGGTAAGGAGCTTTGTGGAACGCACGGGCATGCGTGCCTCATAGGATCCCACCTGCGAGCGGATTTTGTAGTTCTGGGTCCGGACTTCAAGTTCTGTCCCGCCCACGCGGTCGGCCAGCTTGGAGGCATCCTTTGCTGCGTCACCGGCGTCAGCAGCGCTGGAGACCTGCTCCAGGATGCGGCGGAACTGGGCGTCCAGCAGAACCGGCGAACCGGACGGTTCCTGCGCGGCAGCCGAAGCCGTCGATGACGAACCCGGGGAAGGCTCAGGCGCCGGCGAAGTGGCGTTGGCGGCGGCGCCGGTTCCGGCCACGACGGCTGCAGCCACCACGCCCGCGGCGACCATCGTCACCCGCGAGGATGACCGCGTCTCAGTCCTGGCGCGGGCGCGCTGGGCAAAGCCGCTGCCCTGGGCGTCGCCGTCACCGTTGCGCTTGCGGGGGGAAAGCAGGGCCAGGACGATCCCAACGAGGATCAGGAGCGAGCCCAGCACCATCAGCGGGATGGCCCACGGGGTGGAGGTATCGTTCGGGAACGTCATGGAGATGGAGGCCGGAGCGGGCTGGGTCCCGTCTGAGGCCAGCAGGAGCGTCCAGTCGCCATCGGCGGGCGGTGTCCAGGAATATTCCAGCTGGCCGCTGGCGTTCTCCGTGGAAACCCAAAGATCGGAGCCGGCGGGGCTGGGCGTAGTGGCTTCGCCGTCGGCGTGTTCCACCTGAAGCGCCTTACCGTCCTCCGATACCCCCGTGACGGTGTTGTGGGCCGTCTGGCCAACCCAGGCATCCACATCGTCGGGACGCCCCGCTGCAAGGATGAAGTTGCCGTCGCCTTCAATGTTGATCTTGACGGTTCCGCCGTGCAGGGTGCGCAGGTTCCCGTCTATGACGGTCAGCGGCGCAGCCTCCAAATCGGCGGGCGCAGAGGCGGTGAAAGTCTCGGACGGGGCCCAGATGGTTCTCTGGCCTATGCCGGCCAGCAGTGTCAGGAGGCCGAGCAGCACGAGTGCGACTGCAGTCTTTAAACGCAAGGGAACACCTATCATCAGCGGGGGTTTACCTTCAATAGTAACGGTTTGGTTACCGGAGCCTTGGTTCCGCCGCCGGTAACACATCTTCCGCCGCCTCCGCGAGCGTCCCCTCAGCGGGTGTTGACAAGGCTGCTGATAGTGTTTGCGATGATCATCACACCGGCCCGCACCAGCGGCGCCACGCATCGAACAGGCCCTAAATTCCAGTGACTGACAAGACGGACGAGTCCTCCGCGGCACACGAGAATCCGGCGGGTGCTGAGCCTTCGGCACACGCTTCGCCGGAGCCTGTCCCGGTGCGCCGAAAGGGGGCCGCGGCGGCAGCCCTCGGTATGGTGGTCCGCCGCCTACGCCAGCCGCTGCCAGGGGCCCAGCCGAGGCTCCGCTTCGAAATGCCGCCGGAGTACTCGCACCAGGACAACCAGGTTGGCCGCGAGCCCGGGGAGGTAGAGCCCCAGTTCGGTGATCCCGGGCCCAGGATGTCACCGCAGCATCCCCTCTATATGGGTTTCATGGGCACCGTCGGCGTGGGGCTTGCCCTGCTCGTCTACTGGATCGGATCCAACACCACGCAACTGCTGTTGTGGATTGTTGCGGCATTGTTCATTGCCCTTGGGCTCGAGCCTGTTGTGGGCTGGCTCGAGAGCCGGAAGATCCCCCGCCCGGCAGGAATCCTGGTGTCCGTTACCGTGCTGGTAAGTGCCGTCGTCGGATTTTTCGCCACCCTGATCCCCACGATCGTTGAGCAGGTAACGGAGATTGTCCAGCAGGCGCCCATCTGGGTGCGGGACTTCATTGATTCCGAGTTCTTTCGCAGCCTTGATGACCAGTTCGGCGTCCGTGACCGGCTCACCGAGGAACTGGACAAGTTCGTCAATGATCCCGCTGCTGTGGGCGGAATCTTCGGCGGCGTGGTGAGCTTCGGGTCAACAGTGGCCAACGGCCTGTTCGGCACACTGATTGTCCTGGTGCTGAGCCTGTACTTCCTGGCCGCCCTGCCGGCAATGAAAAAGTGGGGCTACCGGCTGGCGCCGCGTTCCCGCCGGGCCCGGGTGGAGGCTTTGTCCGACGAGATCACCCGTTCCGTGGGCAATTATGTGATTGGGCAGGCCTGCGTGGCCCTGCTTAATGCCACCTTTGCCTTTATCGTGATGTCCATCGTGGGGATCCCCTTCGCCCTTTTGCTGGCGTTTGTGGTGGCGCTGCTCGCCTTTATACCCCTGGTCGGCGGTCTGATTGCCGGAGTGCTGGTTGTCCTCATCGCGCTGACCGAAGGCTGGCAGACCGCCGCTGTGTACGCCGTGTGCTACTTCGCGTACCTGCAGTTCGAGGCCTACTTCATCTCCCCGCGCATTATGCAGAAGGCCGTGGCGGTGCCGGGAGCGGTGGCAGTCATTTCAGTCATCGCCGGCGGCAGCCTGCTGGGTGTCCTCGGCGCGCTGATCGCCATTCCCACGGCGGCCGCTGTCCTGCTGCTGATCCGGGAAATCTACATCGTGCGGCAGGACAAGCACTGACCCGAGGGCCTGTTGTTCCTTACCTGGTCATTCCGGCCTAAGCCGGGGCCGTGGCCACCGGCCCGTCCCATTCCTGCGGCAGGCCGGTACCCCCGGCGTCTGCACCAGTGACCTCTTCCACAATCTCGTTCAGCACGCGCCCGGCGTACTTCTCCCCCACCCACAGGTGCTTCGCGCCCTTGACGCCCACCACGCGGGCCTGGGGCACCAGGCTGAAACGCCCTGCGGCGGCGTCCGGCTGCAGATAGTCATCGTGCTCCGGCACCAGCACCTTCAGCGGTTTTCCGGACTGCGCCCACTGCAGCAGGTGTGCATCCTTGGCCCGGTGCAGCGGCGGGGACAGCAGCACGGCGCCCTCGATCTGCGAGGCGACGGGCTCCGTTGCCCCGTACATCAGGGCCAGTTCGGTGCCGAAGGACCAGCCCACCAGCCACCGGTTGGGCAGGCCGCGTTCGACGGCGAAGCGGACCGCCGCCTCCACGTCGTGCCGCTCACCAACACCTTCCTCGAAGGCCCCCGTACTGGTACCCCGCGGCGACTCGGTACCGCGGGTGTTGAACCGGAGCACCGCGATGCCGGCGAGCGCGGGCAGCCTGTAGGAGGCCTTGCGGTAGACGTGCGAATCCATAAAGCCGCCGTGGGTGGGCAGCGGATGAAGGGTGATCAGCGTGGCCTTCACCGGCCCGGACTCCGGCAGTGCCAGTTCGCCCACCAGGGTATGGCCGTCCTCCGTCTGCAGCTCCACGTTTTCGCGCCGGGCCGGCAGGACAGTGGCGGCACGGATGGGAGCGGGACCGGTGGACTGGCTGAATTCGTACGACGCCGGATCAAAAGTCATGCCTGCCAGCTTAGCGACAGCTGCGGCCGGCCCCCTACCGGTAGCGGTAACTGCGGGTCATCCAGCAATTGGTGTGCCAGTGGCGCCGTTCCGCCAGCGCCGCAGCAGCGCCGAAGAGGTGGTCGTCCTTCCAGACCACCAGGTGCGCAACCCCTGGCAGCACCGCAGTGGAACACTCCGGGCAGATGTAGGTCTTTTCGGCGTTCCTGGCCGTCATGGTGCGGACCATCCACTCGCCGTCGGGAGCGCTTTCCCGCCGGGCGATGCCCGCCCGTGCACGTTCCAGGTCAAGCTCAGGGACCTCGCCGCTTCCCTTCTTTCCGGCCGCCCTGCCCGAACCGGCCCCGGCTTTTCCGGACACGGGACGGCGGGGACGGTTGGAACGCGGCATGCATCCATTCTGCCCCAGCACCAGCCTCCGCCGGTGCTGCCGGACGGGAACATCTCCGCCTTGCGGCCCTGCCCGGGGCAGAGGCGTGCGGCACCAGGCGGTAGTCTGTACGGCGTGCGACTTGTCATAGCCCGATGCTCTGTTGATTACGTTGGCCGGCTCAAAGCCCATCTTCCCCTTGCCACCAGGCTCCTCCTGGTCAAGGCGGACGGCTCTGTCCTGGTCCACTCCGACGGCGGCTCCTACAAACCGCTCAACTGGATGAGCCCGCCGGCAACGCTGCGGGTCTCCTCCCCCGAGGACGTGGACCTGGAACTCGGCGTCATCGAGCAGTGGACAGTGCAATCGGCCAAGACGGACGACCGGCTCATCATCAACATTCACGAGAAGCTCAGTGAGTCCTCCCATGACCTCGGCGTGGATCCTGGCCTGATTAAGGACGGTGTTGAGGCGGACCTCCAGCGGCTCCTCGCGGAGCAGATTGAAACGCTCGGTGAGGGCTACTCCCTCATCCGCCGCGAGTACTTCACCGCCATCGGACCGGTGGACATCCTGGCCCGCGACGCGGGCGGCGCCACCGTGGCCATTGAGCTAAAGCGCCGTGGCGACATCGACGGCGTGGAGCAGCTCACCCGGTACCTTGAACTGCTGAACCGCGATCCACTGCTGGCCCCCGTCCGGGGCATCTTCGCCGCGCAGCAGATCAAGCCGCAGGCCAAGGTCCTGGCGAACGACCGCGGGATCGATTGCGTCACCCTTGACTACGACGCGATGCGCGGCGTGGACGACAGCGAGTCCCGGCTCTTCTAACGGAGGCTGTCCCGGCCGCTCCCGAACCGTGCCACTGAGCCTTGAATATGCCCCAATTAGCCTCTGACAAGGCATTTAACCTTCTTTTTACCCAAATTTTAACCGTTTCTCCACGCAAACCGTTGACCTCCGCGGGGCAGCGTGAAATTCTTATCTCAGTCTTTGTGTAGGTGTTTTTCATGCTCGCAAGACATGTTGCGAGCGCGAAGCTCCTGCAGCGCTGGTCCCTTTCGGGACGGGCAATCCAGGATTCTTCTCGCGGAGTGACCAAGGCCGGCACGAGGTGTGTCGATCTTAAACAAGTTCCACAATGAGGAGAAATAAATGGCACAGGGAACCGTCAAGTGGTTCAACGCTGAAAAGGGCTTCGGCTTCATTACCCCGGATGACTCCGATGGTGATGTCTTCGTGCACTACTCGGAGATCCAGACCGGTGGCTTCAAGACCCTCGACGAGAACCAGCGTGTTCAGTTCGAAATCGGTCAGGGCGCCAAGGGCCCGCAGGCAACCGGCGTCACGCTGGTCTAGTCCCCGCCGCCCGGCCGCATAAAATGCGGCCGCCGGCAGCGAAACAATGATCCCCGGCAATTATGCCGGGGATCATTTTTGTTGAATTCCAGCTTCCGTCCCTGGGCATCACCACGCCGCCTTGTTCGGCCGGGGCCCACATTGTTGGGGCTAATTGGAAGAGTTCACTTCACCAATTTGCGTACCAGGCGCGCGCCTTGCGGAAGGGAAAGCCCGGGCAGGTAGGCACGTGTTAATGCCCGACCGATAGCTGGCAAGTGCAGGGGGTCCTGGTAATACAGGTAAAGGGCACGATACTCCGGCTTGAAGCGCGACTTGAATGCCGCCAGGGACCGGAATCCATACACCGGTTCCAGGGCATGCCCCACGAGGTCGAGGATGCGGACCAGGTTATCCGCCCGGGCCTCCCCGCTGGAATCATCTCCGGTTCCGGGTACGCTTGCCAGCGGAGAGCCGGAGAGGGAGATGACCTCCACGGACGTACGCAGCTCGAGTACCGCAGAGGCGATGAGGAACTCCATCACCCCCGGGAATCCCTCGGCACCCCGGCGCATGACGTCAAGGGTCCGGCTGACCAGGGTCCCGCCGTCGTACACGGGCAGCCAGCTGGTCACTCCATGGACGGTGCCGTGTTCGTCAACGGCGAGGCAGCACAGGACCTCCGGGTCATCGAGTTCATCGATGCCGCCGAGGGTGAAGCCCATTTCGGGGACCGTTTTTCCTGCCGCCCATTCCTCGGAAACTTCACTCAGCCGGGAGCGCAGCGCCGCGGGCAGCGACTCGTAAGATCCCCAGACGGCCCTGACGCCCAGCTTTGCAGCACGGTTCAACGCCGTGCGCACGTTCTGCCATTCCTTGCCCTTGAATTCGAGTTCGCGAATTGCCAGCCGTGTCTCCTGCGCCACCGCCACGCGGGAAAATCCGCGCTCCTCGAGCACAGGCCAGAGCGTGTCGTCGCAGGAGTAGAGGGCTGGAATCATTGCCTGGCGGCTGCAGTGGGCCAAAAACCCGGCGGTAACGTCCTTCTGGCCCTGCATTGGACCGAAGGCTCCACCAAGTGTCAGCGCCACGCTGCCGTGCCGCTGGAAAGCCACCGCACCCTTGCCGTCTGGACTGAACCAGTAGCTATTGGGTTCCCAGAGCGCCATCCAGGACAGCGGTCCGCCGCCCTGGTGAAGCAGGTTGCGTGCCTGGATCCTGTCCTGCCGTCCGGAATCGTTGCCATGGTGTCCGCCCAGCAGCGCCCACCATACGGCCGCCAGCGCAACCACCCAGAACACCGGTCCTGAGTAGGCAAAAAGGACAGCCTCCACACTGTTTCTGTCAGCGAAGACGCGGTGGTAGTGCTGCGGGATGGGAACCGGTACGTACTGCCGGGCCAGCTCCGCGAACAGGCCCAGCAGGCCGCCGTCGCGCGTTAATCCGCCCGACCAGAACCAGGCGGCCGCGTACGTTCCGGCAAGGACAAGCCAGGTTCCTCCCACCACCAGAGCCAGCGTCCGCCGCGCTGAAGGTAGCGTCTGCACGCGGAACTGCCGCCGGTTGAACCACAGGAGCGCTGCCAGCAGCAGGGGTACGCCAACCAGCGGAAGCACGTGGGCAAAAGCAGTTCCCATCGGCGGGGCGGACGGGCCCTGCAGCCGGGACGGCACCAGGGCGAACAGTGCCAGGTAGACGGCGGCCAGCGCCGTGACGGCGAGCTGGATGGCGAGCGCGATGTTCAGCGCAAGCCGCCGGCCGCGGCGCATTCCGTCGGCACAGATCAGCAGCAGGACCACCGGAACCACAGCAAGCGCAAGTCCGAATGGCCCGGCAAACCCTGCCCTGCCGGCTTCGAGGCAGGATGCTTCCACCGTGGCGCCGCAGTTGAAAGCCAGTTGGCTGAGCGTGGGCATGGGGTTCAGGACAACGTCGCGCAGAAGGGCCAGCGGGCCGGTGGGCGCCCGCGCTATTCCCGTGAGGATCGGACCCACCGCGAAGACGGCGACGGTGAGTGCGAGGAGGTTCCGGGCCTCCCGGCCGGTGGACCGGTGCCGGTGCAGGTGGCCGTGGTCACCCTGGATCCACCAGCCCGCCAGGAGTCCCAGGACGGCACCGAGCAGTCCGATCACCGTCTCCGCATGCCCAACGTAGAGAACCAGCAGGAGCGAGATGGACAGCACCCCTGTCCGCAACCGTCGCTGCCACAGGACAGGCAACCTGCCGCTGGCCGCGAGTGCCGCCGTCAGGATTGCGGGATAGGGACCGATCAGGATGTCGTCGGCCATGCGGTCCAGCCATCCGTCACCCGCGTAGTCTGCGAGCTGGGTCAGCAGCAGGAAAAGCGTGACGGCGGCAAACTGGCCGCCGAGGAAGAACCCCACCGCTGCTGGTGTTCCCATCCTGCGCTCGGCAAGGCCCAGGAGCAGGAGGATCATCAGGGACGCGGCAAGGTAGGCCAACGGGTTGGTGGCGAAGAAGAGGCTGGTGAACAAGGACCACCAGTTGCCGGCGCGCAGCCCCGGTCCGCTCACTCCTGCCACGTGCAGCAACTGCTCTGGCGGTCCGGCGAGGTAGCTGCCGGTGATTGCCCCGGTTGCCAGGAACAGCGCAAGCACAGCCACGGAGAACGGCATCGATTTCAGGGCGGCGATGATCCGGTCCCGTGCCGGTCGTCCAACTGTTGTCCAGGCCAGGGATGTTGTGCGGACCGGCTTTACGGAGGTCACTGTTGAAGTCCCCACCTGTCGGCAAGGAACTGCAGCGCGTCGGCGATCCGCTTCGAGGACGTGTCCCATGAGTGTCCGGTGTGTTCCACCTCGTGCGCCCGCACGGTGAAGCCGGCCTCCCGGGCGGCTGCGGCCAGGGTGTGCAGGTACGCCACGAATTCCGGGTCGTCCTGTCCTGCTGTCAGGTACACCGCGCTGGACTCGAAGCGGTGCTCTTTCATAATGGCAAGGGGCGTTTGCCGCTCAAACGCGTCCGGGTCCCCCGGGAAGGCGGCGTCGATGGTCTTCTGCCTCTCCTTGGCGATGGCCGGCTCGGCTTCCCCGGAAAAGGAGAGAACGGAGGGGAACAGGCCGGGGTGCCGGGTTCCCATTTGCAGGGCGCAGGTGCCGCCGAAGGAAAATCCGCCGATCGCCCATTGGTTGTGGTTCGTGTCAACGGCAAGGGTGGAGCTGATCCACTGGGGCACATCGCGCGACAGGTAGGTATCGGCCTTCGCTATCCGGCTGTCCATGCACATCGTGTTCGCGGACTGGGAGCCGTTCGGGTCCGGCACCACCACCACCGGGGCAATGCCGCCATGGGAAGCGGCGAAGGCCTCCATGTGGGCTTGCAGGGTGCCCCCGGTGAGCCAGTCCGCAGGCCCGCCCGGCTGGCCGGCCACCAGGACCAGCACGGGAAGGGCGGGGCGGTTTTCCGCGAAGTAGGCGGGCGGAAGATAGATATATGCTTCGCGGGTGTCCATTCCGGAAAGGACGGCGGGAATGACAGCCTTTCGGAGCACTCCCCCATCCGGCATATCACCTTGCGGTGCCCACCCAGGGAGGGGAACGCCGTCGGCCTCCCCCGGCTGCCGCTTGAGGTCCGCCTCGAGGGCCGGGATCCGGGCCAGCGCCGTGCCCAACAAGTCGCTTACTGTGCGGTTGAGCCCGAAGTAGGCATTGATCTGGACGGATGAAAGGGCTGCCACCAGAAGCACGGCCACCAGGCCGGCTGCGCGGCGGTTCCAACTGCTCCGGGGCAGCCTGAACAGGAGCAGGATCACGGCGGCGACGCCGGGTACCACCCACAGCAGGACCGGATCCGGAATGTTCTCCGGGAATACGGAAAAGACGTTGATGAGTGCCCAGTGGACGGTGGCCACCAGCGCGTAGGCCACGGCGGCAGCGGCGATAGCGCGGAAGATCCAGCGGCGGGCGGGAATATGAGGGGGCGGGGCCAGGAGATACACGGCACCGGCAACGCCCAGGGCAAAGGAAAGCCAGTACACCGGGCCGTCGGTGATCCGGAGGTCGTAGAGCCAGTCCACGTTGGCTAGCGCCAGGTACCCACGCCGATGACCGGCCCGGCCTCAAGCCAGGACGAGAGGCCGGCGTAGGCGTCAAATTTCATGGCAAGGCGAAGGTCCTGCCCCTCATACCGCAATTCGACAATCACGACGTCGGGCTGCACCTTAACTGCCTCGGCTTCGGTGGGCTTGCGACGGCCCAGCAGTTCGAGCGAGTGCCGCTTGAACTTGTGCTTGGGCCGGACACTCAGCGAGAGCAGCCGGAACCACTCAAGGTCGTTGTCCTGATAACGACAAACCCCCATCTGCCAGCTGTTTCCAGCCATGCAAATGGAGGCGTCCACCGTGCCGAGGGCACGCCGCAGATTGAAGCGGCGCACCCCCGAAAGGCACAGTGCAAAAATCAGCAATCCAAAAGCGATTGCTATGGCGATGAACGGAAGACTCGGTGCGTCCATCAACTTGGTGCTAGCGGATCCCAGCGGTAGCCGAGCCGCCCAGGTGGGCGTTGTCAGCAACAATAACCACGCGGTTGTTGTCGACGGAGAAGAATCCGCCGTCAACATCTACGGCAATACGGTCACCGGACACCGGCTGGATGGCCAGTTCACCCTCGGCCAGGATCGCCAGCAGGGGCGAGTGGCCGGGCAGGATTCCGATTTCACCATCACTGGTGCGGGCCTTGACCATCTTGGCCGCTCCGGACCAGATGAACCGGTCCGCTGCGACAATCTCAACCTCAAGCTCAGCCATATTACTTGGTCTGTTCCTGGATCTTGGCCCACTGGCGCTCAACGTCATCGAGGCCACCGACGTTGAAGAACGCCTGCTCCGCGATGTGGTCAAGGTCGCCGTCGCAGATGGCGGTGAAGCCTTCGACGGTGTCCTTGATGGAAACCGTGGAGCCCTCGACGCCCGTGAACTGCTTGGCGGTGTAGGTGTTCTGCGAGAGGAACTGCTGGATGCGGCGCGCACGCGACACAACAATCTTGTCCTCTTCAGACAGTTCGTCAACACCGAGGATGGCGATGATGTCCTGGAGTTCCTTGTTCTTCTGCAGGATCTGCTTCACACGGACAGCCGTGTTGTAGTGGTCCTTGCCGATGTACTGGGGATCCAGGATGCGCGAGGTCGACGTCAGCGGGTCAACAGCCGGGTACAGACCACGGGAGGCGATTTCACGGGACAGTTCCGTGGTCGCGTCGAGGTGCGCGAAGGTGGTTGCCGGTGCCGGGTCGGTGTAGTCATCTGCGGGAACGTAGATGGCCTGCATCGAGGTGATGGAGTGGCCCTTGGTGGAGGTAATGCGCTCCTGCAGGAGACCCATCTCATCAGCAAGGTTGGGCTGGTAGCCCACAGCCGAAGGCATGCGACCGAGGAGGGTGGAAACCTCGGAACCTGCCTGCGTGAAGCGGAAGATGTTGTCGATGAAGAGCAGCACGTCCTGGTTCTGCACATCGCGGAAGTACTCCGCCATGGTCAGTGCGGACAGCGCCACGCGCAGGCGCGTTCCCGGCGGCTCGTCCATCTGGCCGAACACAAGGGCGGTGTCCTTGAGGACGCCTGCCTCTTCCATTTCAACCCAGAGGTCGTTACCTTCACGGGTACGCTCGCCCACACCGGCGAACACGGAAGTGCCACCGAAGTTGCGGGCAACACGGGTGATCATTTCCTGGATCAGAACGGTCTTGCCCACGCCGGCGCCGCCGAACAGGCCGATCTTTCCACCCTTGATGTACGGGGTGAGGAGGTCGATGACCTTGATGCCGGTTTCCAGCATCTCGGTGGAGCCTTCAAGGGACGCGAAGCTCGGGGCCTTGCGGTGGATAGGCCAGCGTTCGCTGATCTGCAGCTCGGCCTCGGTAACGTCCAGGGGCTGGCCCAGGACGTTGAAGATGTGGCCCTTGACGCCGTCGCCAACGGGTACGGAAATGGGGGCACCGCTGTCCACTACGGACGTTCCGCGGACAAGTCCGTCGGTAGCCTGGAGGGAGATGGCGCGCACGAGGTTGTCGCCCAGGTGCTGGGAGGTCTCGAACGTGATGGTCTTGGTGACTCCGTTGAGGGTGATCTCGGTAGTCAGGGCGTTGTAGATGGACGGAATTGCGTCAGCCGGGAATTCGACGTCGACAACCGGGCCGATTACGCGCGCAATGCGGCCGGTAGCACCGGACGTTGCGGCTACGTGTTCGGTAGCAGTGGCAGTCATCTCTCTCACTTCACTCAGTAGATGGCGTGGGTTTAAGTTTATCTGTGGTGGTGCAGGTCCAGCGGAATCCGAAGGCGGTGCAGGCTACGACGCAAGGGCGTCGGCGCCGGCAACAATCTCGGAAAGCTCCTGCGTAATTTCAGCCTGGCGGGCCGTGTTGCGCAGACGCGTGTACTTCTTGATGAGGTCCGTGGCATTGTCGCCTGCGGACTTCATGGCACGCTGGCGCGCAGCAAGCTCGGAAGCCGCTGCCTGCAGCATGGCCGCGAAGATGCGTGACTCGATGTAGCGCGGCAGCAGAGCGTCAAGTACCCGCTCAGTTTCCGGCTCGAACTCGTACAGCGGCAACAGGTCCGACTCAGAAGCAGCCTGCTCTTCCACTACTTCCAGCGGAAGCAAGCGGATGACCGTGGGCTCCTGGGTGACCATGGACTTGAAGCGGGTGTACACCACGTGGATTTCGTCCACGCCGCCCTCTTCAAAGTCGGTTGCGAAATCGGCCAGCAGTGCTTCGCCGACCTCGCGCGCGGTTGTGAACTCGGGTGCGTCGGTCCCACCAGTCCAGACCCGTGAATACTCACGGTTCCGGAACTCGAAGTAGGCCTGCGCCTTGCGTCCGACGAGGTACGTCTTGACTTCCTTGCCTTCAGCGTGGAGCAGCTCGTTGAGACCCTCCACCTGCTTGAGCACGCTTGCCGAGTAGGATCCGGCCAGGCCACGGTCCGAGGTGATTACCAGGACGGCGGCGCGGCGGATCTGCTCCGGCTCAGTGGTCAGCGGGTGGTCGATTTCGCTTTGGCTGGCGACAGCAGAAACGGCGCGCGTGATCGCGTTCGCGTAAGGCAGTGAAGCTGCTACGCGCGCACGGGCCTTGCCGATGCGCGAGGTAGCGATCAGTTCCATCGCCTTGAAGATCTTGCGCATCGACGTGGTCGAGCTGATCTTCTGGCGGTAGACCCGAATCTGGGCTCCCATACTTATCCTTTCCTAACATTCCGTAGACCGGGTGTGCCGGACCCTGTGGGCCCGGCACACCCGGTCAGTGGAACTAGCGCTTCTGCTTAACGATTTTTTCCTGGTCGACGTCGCCCTCGGAGATAGCGCTGTGCTCCTCGTGGCCGGCGCCTACCAAGTGGTTGTCACCCTCACCGAAGAAGCCCTTTTTGAAGTCCACGATGGCGGACTTCAGCGCTGCTGCGGTGTCATCGTCCAGTACGTTGGTCTGCGCCAGCGTGGTGAGGATCGAGGACTTGTGCGTGAGGTGCTCCAGGAACTCCGACTCGAAGCGGCTGATATCCTCAACCGGCACGTCGTCGAGGTAGCCGTTGGTGCCTGCCCAGATGGACACAACCTGGTTCTCCACCGGGAACGGGGAGTACTGGCCCTGCTTGAGCAGTTCCATCAGGCGTGCGCCGCGGGTCAGCTGCTGGCGGGAAGCGGCGTCCAGGTCCGAGGCGAACATGGCGAATGCCTGCATGTCGCGGTACTGGGCGAGGTCCAGCTTCAAGGTACCGGAGACCTTCTTCATGGACTTCACCTGGGCGGCGCCGCCCACGCGGGACACCGACACACCAACGTCAACAGCGGGGCGCTGGTTGGCGTTGAAGAGGTCCGACTGGAGGAAGATCTGGCCATCGGTGATGGAGATCACGTTGGTCGGGATGTAGGCCGACACGTCGTTGGCCTTGGTCTCGATCAGCGGCAGGCCGGTCATGGAACCTGCGCCCAGCTCGTCGGAGAGCTTTGCACAACGCTCCAGCAGGCGGGAGTGCAAGTAGAACACGTCGCCCGGGTAGGCTTCGCGTCCCGGCGGACGGCGGAGCAGCAGCGACACTGCACGGTAGGCCTCAGCCTGCTTGGACAGGTCATCAAACACGATGAGGACGTGCTTGCCCCCGTACATCCAGTGCTGGCCAATGGCCGAGCCGGCGTACGGTGCCAAGTACTTGAAGCCTGCGGGGTCGGAAGCGGGAGACGCCACGATGGTGGTGTACTCCAGTGCGCCGTTGTCCTCGAGGGTCTGGCGGATGGCGGCAATGGTTGACGCCTTCTGGCCGATCGCCACGTAGATGCAGCGGACCTGCTTGGTCACATCGCCCGAAGCCCAGTTGGCCTTCTGGTTGATGATGGTGTCGATCGCAATGGCGGACTTGCCGGTCTGGCGGTCGCCAATGATGAGCTGGCGCTGGCCGCGGCCGATCGGGATCATGGCGTCGATAGCCTTGAGTCCGGTCTGCATCGGCTCGTGCACCGACTTGCGCTGGGTCACGCCGGGAGCCTGGAGCTCCAGTGCGCGGGTGGTCTCGGCCTTGATCTCGCCGAGGTCGTCGATGGGCACGCCCAGCGGGTCAACAACGCGGCCGAGGAAGGCGTCGCCCACGGGAACGGACAGAACCTGTCCGGTGCGGTGGACTTCCTGGCCTTCTTCGATGCCGGTGAAGTCGCCGAGGATGATGACGCCGATTTCGCGGACGTCGAGGTTCTGGGCCAGGCCCAGGGTGCCGTCCTCGAAACGCAGCAGCTCGTTCGCCATGACCGAGGGAAGGCCCTCAACACGGGCGATGCCGTCACTAGCGGTGGTTACGCGGCCGACCTCTACGCGTTCTGCGTTTCCGGGTTCGTAGGACGCCGCGAACTCGTTCAGCGCATTACGGACGTCGTCGGCGTTGATGGTCAATTCGGCCATCTGCAGTCCCTGCTCTCCTGTTTTGTGATCACCGTTGCGATGACCGGGGTTTCTATCAGTTTTGTTGTGCTTGTCCGGCTAGCCGGCCAGCTGGCGCTGCAGCTCGCCCAGGCGGGTGATGACCGAAGCGTCAAGCACTTCGTCACCAACCTGGACGCGGATGCCGCCAATGAGTGCCGGGTCAACATTGACGTTGACCTTCAGTTCCCGCCCGTACATTGCATTCAGGCCCGCCTGGAGGCGTGCAAGCTGCGTGGGTGTCAGGGGACGGGTCACGCTGACCGTTGCAATCCAGCGCTGCTGCCGCTTGGCCGCCAGTTCGGCGAACCGTTCCACCAGCCGGGTGGGCTTGATGCCGCGGGGCTGGGTGACCGCCTGCGTGATGAGGACCTTTGCTTCCTCGCTCACGCCGGGCACCAGCCTCTCGGCCAGGGTTGCCTTGGCTGCAGCGCTGGCCTGTGGTTCGGACAGAGCACGTTGTACCTCGTGGTTGGAGGCAACGGCCTGGTTGAAGGAGAACAGATCGTTCTCCAGCTCCTCCAGGCCAGAGATTCCGGAGGCAGAAACGGCCGACTTGTTTTCAGCAACGGAAATGACCACCGTTGCGGCAAGAGTCTCGAGTGCATCGCCGATATCCCGTGCGGTTGCCCAGCGTGAGCTGGCCAGTCCGCCCGCGATCTCTGCAGCATCAGCGGAGACTTTTCCGCCTACCAGCTGCCTGACCAGCGCCGACTTTTCGTCACCGTTGCGGGACGGGTCAGTCAGGGCGCGGCGCAAGCCAGCCGAGCTGTCCACCATTCCCAGAATTCCGAAGAGTTCCTTTGCCAGCTGCAGTGACGCCGTCGGAAGCTTCGCTTCCAGCTCGGCCAGCCCTGTTGCCAGCGATTCGCTCGATACGCCTGCCATTACTTAGCTGCACCTGCGTTCTGGGTCTCCAGATCTGCCAGGAAGCGGTCCACTACCCGTGCTGCACGCTCGTCATCGTTCAATGATTCCCCGACGATGCGGCCGGCGAGGGTGGTGGCCAGGGTGCCGACCTCCGAACGCAGCGACACAACGGCCGCCTGGCGCTCGGATTCGATCTGGGCATGGGCCTGGGCCGTGATGCGGGCAGACTCTGCAGCTGCCTTTTCCTTAAGATCCGCGAGGATCTGGGCACCTTCGGCGCGGGCTTCCTCACGGATGCGGTTGGCTTCGGCGCGGGCGTCGGTCAGCTGCTGCTTGTACTCTTCGAGTGCAGCAGACGCCTCAGCCTGGGCCTTTTCAGCCTTTGCAATGCCGCCTTCGATAGCCTCGGCACGCTCGGCGAAGGTCTTTTCGAACATCGGGACAACGAACTTGACCACGATGAACATGAGGATGGCAAAGCCCACGAGGACAACGCCCATTTCCCAGACATTGGGAACCAGGGGGTTGACTTCGCCCTCAGTGGCGGCTGAGATGATCAGCTGATTCATATTTCACCCGTCCTTATCTACTCGGTTCTGAATGTTCGCTAAGTTCCGAAGGACTAGCTAAGAACGAAGGCGAAGACGAGACCCAGGATGGCGAGGGCTTCGGTCAGCGCAAGGCCGAGGAATGCGATCGGCTGCAGCACGCGCTGTGCTTCCGGCTGGCGGGCAACGCCGTTGATGTAAGCAGCGAACACGAGACCCACACCGATACCACCGCCGATGGCCGAGAGGCCATAGCCGATGAGGTTGAGGGAGCCGTTAATGGTGCCTTCCATTTTTCTTCCTTTCAAGATGCCACCCATGTGGCAGGTTGTTTGGGTTGCTATCATCCCCGCGAGGGGAAGCTTAAGGGTGCCTAGTGGCTGTCGGCGTGGATTGCGCCTTCGATGTAGATCGCAGTCAGCAGGGTAAAGACGTAGGCCTGCAGGACCATGATCAGGGCTTCAAGCATGTACATGGCGATGGCGCCTGCCAGGACCAGGAGCGAGGTTCCCTTGAGCAGGATGTTCTCCTGCATGATAAGGAACTCGATGCCATAGCCGGCGATCATCACGATGAGGTGTCCTGCGAGCATGGTCGCGAACAGACGGAGGCTGTGCGTGACCGGACGGACGATGAAGTTGGAAATGATCTCGATCGGGATAACGATCGGGAGGATGTACCAGGGGACACCGGAGGGCACGGTGGCCAGCTTGAAGTAACGGAGTCCGTTCTTCTTGACGCCGATGGCGATCCAAGTGAAGTAGACGATGCCCGCCAGCACATACGCGCCGCCGACGTGCGAGAACGTGGGGAGCTGGAAGAACGGGATGGCGCCGTAGATGTTGTTCACCAGGATGAAGAAGAAGAGGCTGAACAACAGCGGGACGTACTTGATGAAGTCCCTGCCGCCGATGATGTCCTTGGCGATTCCGTTGCGGACGAAGCCGTAGGCGGCTTCGCCGGCGAACTGGAGCTTGCCGGGTACCAGCTGCTGCTTGCGTGCGGCGAGCACGAAGAAGACGGCGATAAAGACAACAGAGAGGAGGACCAGCAGCATCTGCTTGGAGAATCCTTCTGCGGCACCCCACGGCAGGATTGCCGGCAAATGCATTTCGTTAATTCCAGGAGGAGTAAACTCTCCTGAATCTTGGGCCGGGAGCGCAAGCGCGATCAACGCGTTTCCTCTCTGCAGTGTCCATCATTGGGCGTTGGGCGGGGACCGGCAGCCTGACGGCCTGCTGTTCCCCCTGTGAAATTATTTGGCATTAGTGTCGCCGTCCTGGGACGGCCCGCTGGCAGCATGGCGCTCCCCAGCATTTTTGCGAGAACTGGTAAGGCCATGCATGTGGGAAAGGTAGAAACCTCCGACGGCTCCAAGCAGAGCGCCTGCGAGCACGATCCAGCGCGTTCCCCACACGTAATCCAGTCCCCACCCTATCAAACTCCAGACGATGATTCCGCCAATGATGTAGCTGAATACGGCCATGCCGGCGTTGTATCCGCCGCTGGTTCCGTCGCGTGATACACCGGGGGCAGAGCCGGATGATTGGCCCGTTCCGTTGGTGCCTTTGCTTGGCTTGTCTGGATCACGCATCGCGGGTTTCCTTGGTTTCTGGATCGTTGTAGATCTGGAGGCGGGCTTTGCTGAAACCGTAGATTTCAGCAGCCTGCCACAGGACAACAGCGCTGACCGCGCCGATCAGGAACCAGCGTTCGTGCAGCCACTCCGGGGTGCCTATGACAAACAGGACCGCCGCGAAACCCACGACCTTGATGAAATAGGTGGCGACGAACACGCCGATTGCACCGGACGGATTGTTCCGGCCTACGTAGTGGCCTACCAGGAGGCTGATGCCAAAGAACAGCATCACCAGCACTCCCCCGAAGGCGCTGGACAGAGCCCCATTAGCGCCGTTAAGCGGAAGGGCGATCACGGAGCAGACAACCAACGCTGCCGCGCCGGCAAAGGCACTGACCCGCAAGAGGTGGAGCCAGAGTGATTTGGTGGGTCCAGAAGCACCAACGGGTGAGCTGCCGGACGCGGGTCCGGACTCGGCGTTGGAGGTCATTCGATCCCAATCGTCGGCACCAAAAGGCAGTTAGCCAGGAGGCAGGTTGGAGGGGCAGCTTTGGCTGCCCCTAAATTCTACATGAGATAGAAATATTTCTGCACAGGGGTTACGCCCGGGTTTCCTCGCCCCGCCGGGCCAGGTACGGCCAGGCGGTGATGAGGCCCATCACCAGCGTGGCGAAGATGTCCACGGACAGCACGATTTGCCAGGGGAAGATCGCGAAGGCCAGTCCCCCGAAGGACAGGATGCCGGTCCAGAGGTACATCAGGATGACAGCGGTGCGGTGCGAGTAGCCGATGTCCAGCAGCTTGTGGTGCAGGTGGCCCCGGTCTGCGGACCAGGGCGAACGGCCCCGGGCAGTGCGCCGGACCACCGCTAAGCCAAGGTCCAGTAGCGGCAGGAAGAGGACGGCGAACGGAAGCAGGATGGGTATCACCGTGGAGATACCGTTGGCCCGGTCGTAGAGGCCCGAGGTGATTTGACCTGTGGACACCACACCGGCTGAGGCCATGAGCAGGCCGATCAGCATTGCCCCGGAGTCACCCATAAAGATCTTGGACGGAAACCAGTTGTGGGGCAGGAAGCCCAGGCAGCTGCCCACCAGGACAGCGGTAATCAAGGTGGCGAGATCCGAGTAGTCCAGCAGCACCGCGTTGCGGTGGACCCAATACGCCGTGAAGAAGAAGGCCGTACCGCCGATGACCGCCACTCCGGCCGCCAGCCCGTCCAGGCCATCAATGAAGTTGAAGGCATTCATGGTGGTCACGATCAGACCGGCGGTCAGCACTACCCGGAGGGTCTCGTTTTCCAGGTAGATGGGCTCAGGAACCCACGGGACAATGGTCATCTGGACTCCCCAGATGGCCACTGTGAGGCCGGCGGCGCTTTGGCCAATCAGCTTCACCCACCAGCGGATGTCCAGCAGGTCATCCGCGACGCCCACCAGGACGATGACGGCTGCACCGGCGAGCACGCCCCAGGGCGAGAAGTTGTTCCGGTAGATGTCCTTAACAAAGAAGGACTGGCTGGCCACGATGAGCGCCACCAGGATTCCAAGGAAGATGGCCACGCCGCCCAGCCGGGACACGGGAATGGAATGCATGTCGCGGCTGCGGATGGGCAGGTGCAGCTCCAGCCGGTGGCCGACGATCCGGGCACCCCAGGTGGCAAAATAGGACACCACGGCAGCGGTCAGCCCCATCAGCAGGTACATGATCATGGGGCGATGGCCGATTCAAAGGTGTTACTTAAGCCGGACAACCGTATTGGTGGATGGTCCGAGGTCGGTGGGCTCACTGGCCGGGAATCTGTTCTTCGATAAATGAAACTTCTCCGTCGCCGAGCGCGCAGCAGGCAGTGCGTTTTTTCTTGTACGCGGTGCCTTACAGGGCTGTATTACAGTGGACTCTAGTCAAAGATACTAGCGCCAACAGCACCATGGCTTCGCGCCACACTGGCGCATTGCGAGCGGGGAAATCCCTGTCAGCCATGCTGAAAGGACCCCCATGACCCCCCGCGTAGCAGTTGCCGCCGTGACATTCGACCGGCCGAAAGAACTTGCTGTCCTGCTGGATTCGATCAACAACCAGACGGCACCGGTGGACACGATCTGCCTGGTTGACAGTGGCAAAACGCCGGCACTGGACGTGGCCGCGAAGCACCCGAACGTTGACTACGTCCGTTCCGAAGCAAACCTCGGCGGCGCGGGCGGCTTCTCCCTGGCCGCGCTCAAGGCGGTCGCCAGCGGCGCCAGATGGATCTGGATGATGGACGACGACGCCGAACCGGCCGATCCGGAATGCCTCGCCACGCTGCTCCGGGAGGCTGAGGCGCGCGACCTGGAGGCGGTGGTTCCCTTGGTGACAGCGCCCGGCCAGCCGGACCGGCTTTCCTTCTTCTTCCGCCTGGACGGCAAAGTCACGCACAGCCGTGCCGAGGTGGAGAAGATCGGCTTCCTTCCGAACGACGGACACTTTTTCAACGGCGCCCTGATCCGTTCTGACGTCTTCTTCAAGGTGGGCCTGCCGGACATGCGCCTGTTCATTCGCGGCGATGAGGTGGATTTCACCATCCGACTCCGCAAGGCAGGCGTCCGCTTCGGCACGGTGACCACAACCGCAATCACGCATCCACACGCATTTACCGAGACGCAGCACGTATTCGGGGCCCGCTGGCACGTCATTGTTCCGGAGTCCGCCTTCAAGAGGTACTACTACTACCGGAACCGCGGCTACCTGATCCGCCGCTATTTCCGCGTCCGGTCCTTCGTGGCCGACGTCGGCGGCTACCTGGGCTATTTCGCACAGCGTCGGGACCTTCCTGGATTCCTGGGCTGGGCCAGGTCCTTCACCACCGGCCTCCGTGGCAAAGGCTTCGCGCCGCTGGAGGACCAGAAGTTCTAGGCTGCAGCTCCCTGTTCCGGCGCTTCTACCTTTGGCGCTTGAGCATCCGCCGCTTCAACCCGCGGCCTGCCAGGAGCCACAGCAGGACCCAGGGCTCGCCGAGCACCCGGTAGGCAACCCGCCGTGGATGAAGCAGCAGGCGCCAGGCCCACTCAAGTCCCATTCGGCCCAGCCAACGCGGTGCGAGCTTCTGGAAGCCGGCCAACTGCTCGATAGCTCCACCCACCGCGCAGTAGATGGCCGGCGGCATGTCGCCCAGGCGCCGCTCCAGGACCTTTTCCTGCAGCGGCATGCCCAGCCCAAGGAGAACCAGCTGCGGCTGCTGCAGGTGAAGCCATGCCACTGCCTTGTCTTCGAGCTCCCCATTCCAGCCCTCGCCCGGGAAGCCTGAGACACGGGCACCAGGAACGATGGATTGGAGTTTCCGGACGGCTCCGGCGTTAGCCTCGGCTCCGGCACCCAGCACCGCGATCCGCTCGAGTCCCTGCACCTGGTCCAGGGCGGGCAGCCAGTCAGTGGAGCCCAGCCGGTAGTCCATCACCGGGCCTTCGGCCTTGCCGGTCCTCCCCCACAACCAGAGCACGGGGGCACCGTCCAGCAAGACCACATCGCTCCGCTGGTATAACTTGCTGAAGCCCTCATCCGAAAGGGTCAGCGTGACGCTGTGCAGGTTGTGGCCCAGGATCGTCCGCGTTGACCCTTCCTGAACGAATTGGTTGAGTTCCTCCACGAGTTCAGGAACCCGCAGCGGTGTGGCGTCAACCTCCAGGACGGGAATCCGCTGGCGGTCCAGCGTCATCAAGGCCGGGAGTCCCGGTCTGGTGCCGGGGCGGCGGGGACTTCAGCTGCTCCCCGGGCTTCGGGCCTTACCACCGATGAACCCGAGGGTGCATCTGCCACCGGGGCTGCTTCAACCGGTGCTGATTCAACCGGTGCATCTGCCACTGGGGCTGCTTCCACCGGTTCCTCGTCCGCCATGGGAATCTCGCCGAGTCCCAGGACACCCGGCACATGTTCGCGGAGCTGGTCGAGGCTCACTGCGCCGTTACGGACCACACGCAGGCGGGGGCCGGTGGCGTCAACGATGGTGGAAGGTACTGCTGCCTCACCTTCGAGCGGCCGGAAGCCGCCTTCGAGGTAGACCTCCACGGAGTCCGCCAGCTGCTCGCGCGCGGCGGCCGCTGTCTGTCCAGGAGCATGGCCGGTACGGTTGGCGGATGAAACAGCCAGCGGGCCGGTGAGTGTAAGTAGTTCCTGGGCGATTTCGTCGTCGGGCATCCGCAGCGCCACCGTGCCCTTGGTCTCGCCAAGGTCCCAGTCCAGGGACGGCTGGGCGTGCAGGATGAGGGTCAGGCCACCCGGCCAGAACGCCTCGGCAAGCTTTCGTGCGTCTGCAGATACGTCGGTGGCGAGTCCGTCGAGGGCGTTGACGCGTGGAATCAGCACGGGCGGCGGCATAGTGCGGCTGCGTCCCTTTGACACCAGCAGCATGGTGACGGCCTGCGGCGAGAAGGCGTCGGCGGCAATGCCGTAGACGGTATCCGTGGGAAATACCACGCACTTCTTTTCGCTGATGGCCCGTTGCGCGTGTTCAAGGCCCTGGGCGCGCTCGTCGTCGCTGGTGCAGTTATAGGTTGTGGTCACTCGCCTATTCTTTCATTCCCTGGGTCCGGATCCGCGAGCAGGGCGCTGGTGGCGCGCTCCTTGCTGTTGAGGTCCAGATGCGTCCTGATAGTGGTCCAGTTCCCGGTCCTTGCCAGCATGGCCGAGATCCAGCCTGCCTGGACTTCTGCATGTTCCATCACGAAGTAGCCTCCGGGCCGAAGCAGGCGGGCAGCCGAGGCTGCTGCCGCCGTCGGAAGTTCCATGCCGTCCGCTCCCCCGCCGTACAGCGCTTCGGGGGGATCATGCAGGGCGACTTCCGGCTCAATGGGAACGGCCTCTGCCGGGATGTAGGGCGGGTTGGAAACCACGACGTCGAAGGTCCCGTTGAGTTCCGGCAGCGCGTCGCGCAGGTCCCCGAGGATGAGATGGACGCCCAACGGGGCCAGGTTTTTTGCCGCCCAGGCGTGCGCGAACGGACTGAACTCGACGGCATGCACCTCGGCGCCTGGCACTTCGTGGGCGATGGAGCCCGCGATGGCGCCCGAACCGGTCCCGAGGTCAACGATCCGCGGGTTCGGCATGTCCTTGACGTGGTCGATCACCAGCTGCGCCACGGATTCGGTCTCGGGGCGGGGCACGAAAACGCCGGGGCCCACGGCCAGCTCCAGGTACCGAAAATGCGCCACTCCGGTGATATGCTGCAGCGGAATCCGGCTGGCCCGCTCTGCGACCAGGGCCGCATAGCCCTCCGGGGCAGGAGCGTCCCCCAGCATCATGGCCCGCAGTCGGCCCAGCCCAACGTTCAGCAGATGGTCGGCGAGCAGCTCGGCGTCCACCCGCGGACTGGGTACGCCGGCATCACGCAGGATGTCCGTTGCCGCGCTGACGGCATCCGCGAGCGACTGGCCTGGCCCGAGTGTCATACGGCGGAACGGCTAGTCGCCGATGGCGTCCAGGCGGGCCTGTTCGTCCATCTCGATTGCGGACTGGATAACCGGCTCCAGATCACCGTTCATCACCTGGTCCAGGTTGTATGCCTTGTAGCCGGTGCGGTGGTCCGCGATCCGGTTTTCGGGGTAGTTGTAGGTGCGGATGCGCTCGGAGCGGTCCATGGTGCGGATCTGCGACTTCCGCTGGGCGGAGTTTTCGGCGTCGATCTGCTCCTGCTGGTGCGCCAGGATGCGTGCCCGGAGCACGCGCATGCCTGCTTCGCGGTTCTGCAGCTGCGATTTCTCGTTCTGCATGGCCACCACGATGCCGGTGGGAAGGTGGGTGATGCGCACGGCAGAATCAGTTGTATTCACGGACTGGCCGCCGGGACCGGACGAACGGTAGACGTCGATCTTGAGGTCGTTCTGGTTGATCTCAAGCTCTTCAGGCTCATCCACTTCGGGCAGGACCAGCACGCCGGCAGCAGACGTATGGATGCGGCCCTGAGACTCCGTCACGGGAACGCGCTGCACCCGGTGGACGCCGCCTTCAAACTTGAGCCGCGCGAAAACGCCCTCAGCCGGATCGTTGGAACTGCCCTTCACGGCAACCTGCACGTCCTTGTAGCCGCCAAGGTCTGATTCCGTGGCAGAAATAATTTCGGTCTTCCAGCCGCGCGACTCCGCATAGCGGGTGTACATCCGCAGGAGGTCGGCAGCGAACAGGGCAGCCTCGTCACCGCCTTCGCCGCCCTTGACCTCAAGGATAACGTTGCGGGCGTCGTCAGGATCGCGGGGAATGAGCAGGCGGCGCAGTTTCGCCGCAGCAACCTCGAGCGCCTCTTCCAGTTCAGGCACCTCAGCCGCAAATTCAGGATCCTCGTCAGCCATCTCCTTGGCAGCGGCCAAGTCATCGCGGATGCCTTCCCACTTGTGATAGGCCTCAACAATGCCATTGAGCTGAGCCGAACGTCGCCCAAGCTTCCGGGCGAGCCTCTGATCAGCATAAACAGCAGGATCCCCCAGCTGCGCCTGGATAGCATCATGCTCATCAAGCAGGCCCTGTACGGACTCAAACATCTATAAACCTCTTTCGACTTGTACAAGTCTAGTAATGCCACAAGCTGGGCGAGAAGCAGGACGGTGACGCAACGACGCAAGCCGCGCGGATTTTCCGCCCCGGGAGTGGCATCGGGCCTGCCGGAGCGTGGCGGCTCACGTCCGTCAGGACTGAGCCGCCACGCGAAGGGGCGGGGGCGGAACATCCGCGCGGCACCCAGCCGCACGAACCTTCCGACACCCCGCCCCGAACTCAGCTACTTGTCGTTGTCCGACTTCGCACCAAGCGTCGTCTTTTGAACCTGCATGAGGAACTCGACGTTGCTTTGGGTTTCCCGGATCTTGTTGGTCAGGAGTTCAAGGCTTTGCTGGGTCTCGAGTCCGGAGAGGACGCGGCGCAACTTCCACATGATCTTGACTTCCTCGGGCGAGAGCAGGTTCTCCTCCCGGCGGGTACCGGACGCGTTGACGTCCACGGCCGGGAAGATGCGCTTGTCTGCCAGCTGGCGGGACAGGCGTAGCTCCATGTTGCCGGTGCCCTTGAACTCTTCGAAGATGACTTCGTCCATCTTGGAACCGGTCTCCACGAGGGCGGTGGCCAGGATGGTGAGCGAGCCGCCGTTTTCGATGTTGCGGGCTGCACCGAAGAAGCGCTTGGGCGGGTACAGTGCTGCGGAATCCACACCACCGGACAGGATGCGGCCGGAGGCCGGCGCTGCCAGGTTGTAGGCGCGGCCCAGGCGGGTCATGGAGTCCAGCAGGACCACCACGTCCATGCCCATTTCCACGAGGCGCTTGGCGCGTTCGATGGAGAGCTCGGCCACGGTGGTGTGGTCGTCGGCGGGACGGTCGAAGGTGGAGGCGATAACCTCACCCTTGACCGTGCGCTGCATGTCCGTCACTTCTTCGGGGCGTTCGTCAACCAGCACCATCATGAGGTGGACCTCAGGGTTGTTGGTGGTGATCGCGTTGGCGATGGACTGCAGGATGAGCGTCTTGCCGGCCTTCGGCGGGGAGACGATCAGGCCGCGCTGGCCCTTGCCGATCGGGGCAACCAGGTCTATGACGCGGGGGCCGATCTTCTTGGGGTCTGTCTCGAGGCGCAGGCGCTCCGACGGGTACAGCGGCACCAGCTTGGCAAACTCAACACGGTCCTTGAGTTCCTCGGAGGTCTTGCCGTTGACGGAGGTGACGCGGACCAAGGCGTTGAACTTCTGGCGGGCCGACTGCTGGCTGCGGTCTTCGCCGTCACGCGGAGCGCGGATGGCGCCAACCACTGCGTCGCCCTTGCGGAGGTTGTACTTCTTGACCTGGGCGAGGGAGACATAAACGTCGTTCGGGCCGGGGAGGTAGCCGGAGGTGCGGATGAACGCGTAGTTCTCCAGGACGTCCAGGATGCCGGCAACGGGCAGCAGGACGTCGTCCTCAGTTACCTCGACGTCGTCGACGTCCGGTCCCTGGGCGCGTCCGCGACGGCGGTCATTGCGGTCGCGGAAGCGGTCGTTGCGTGAGCTGCTGTCACGGTCCTGGCCGCCTGAGCGGTCATTCCGGTCATTCCGGTCGTTGCGGTCGCGGCGGTTGCGCCGGTTGCGGCGGCTGCCGCCATCGGCGTCGTCGCTGTCGCGGTTGTCATCACGGCGCGCGCCTTCACGCTGGCCGGCCTCACGGCTACCTGCGTTGTCACGGCCGCTGTCGGCGTTCTCGCGTGCTGCGTTATCACGGCCGCGGGTGCGTCCCCCTTCGCGGCGGTCGGTGCGCTGCGCGGCTTCGCCGGCTTCAGCATCCGTACGCTCGGTGCGTTCTTCCGTCTGCGGTTCTGCGGCGGCTTGCGCTGCGGCGCGCTGCTCGCCGTCGGCCTGTTCTGCCGGGGCCTCCACACCTTCTGCGCCCTGCGGCGCGGTTGCGGCTGCTTCGCCGCGGCGGCGGTTACGGGTGCGCGGCTGGCGACGCTCAGCTGCGCCTTCGGCCGCTTCGGGGGCCTCGGCGGCGGCCGGAGCCTCAACCGGAGCGGCGGTGCTGGTTTCCGCAGCAGCCTGCTCGGCGGCTGCGGGTGCTACCACTCCGTCGCTGACGGCACGGCGGCTGCGGCCACGGCCACGGGCCCGCGTTCCTTCTGCGGGAGCGTCGGTTGCGTCAGCAGTCGGAGCGGACACCGCCGGAACAACTGGCGGCGCGGACACGTTCCCCACGGCCTTTTCAGCTGCCTTGGCCGGAGCCTTGGTCATGGGTGTACCGGCACGGTGGGCGGAAATGGCTGACACCAGGTCCCCCTTACGCATCCGGGAACCGCCAGAAATGCCGAGCTGGCTGGCAAGGGCCTGCAGCTGGGCGAGCTTGAGGCCGGCAAGGCCGCTGCTCTTGGCGGGTGCGGCCGGTGATTCGGCAGCAGAAGATGATAGTTCCACAGCTGGCGACAGCTCAGTGGTTTCGGTCACGAAGGATCCTTCCCCCTCGACGGCGTCCAGACTGGGAGCTGGACGCGATGATTTGATCTGGGCTGCAGTTCAGATCTGCAGCCGGATTGTTCGGCCTTGCCGGTTGGATATCGGCCAGCAGGGCCGGATACTAATTCACCTTGCGCTCCGCGATGGTGGAACGCCGGACTGACGCTTCAGGGGCAGTTTAAGTGCTGCAGATTCCTGCGACAGACCAAGCAGGTGGCACCGGAATACATTGCGCAGTAAGAGACCAAGCGGCAACTAAGTGCAATAGCAGATCAGATAGGCGGAATTACCGCCGGTGCAACTCCACCTTAGCACCTTCAACGTCCACTGCCAGCTTCAGAACACGCCACCCGATGTCCGGCGTGTTTGCTGCAGTGAACTCCTCGATAAAACCAACGACGGCGGCCGCTTGAGCTTGTCCATCTGCCAGAACCAGCACGGTGGGCCCGGCGCCGGACACCACTGCTGCATGCCCGGCCGTACGAAGCGCTGAAATCAATGCAGCGCTTGGACGCATGGCCTCTGCACGGTAGCTCTGGTGGAGGTAGTCCTCGGTACCGGCCAGCAGGAATTGGGGCTTGCTGGTCAATGCGTGGATCAAGAGGGCCGCCCGTCCGGCATTCATTGCAGCGGCGTGGTGCCCCACCGAGGCCGGCAGCAACGCCCGCGCGGCTTCTGTCGACAGCTCGAAATCGGGAACGGCCACCACCGGAACCACCGTTTCGGATACCGTCGCACTGGTGCTGCTGTACTGGTCACTGTCCTGCCAGGAGAGCGCCAGACCGCCGAAAATGGCCGGTGCCACGTTGTCCGGGTGCCCTTCCAGCTCGCTGGTGAGCTGAAGGATCCAGTCCTTCCCGCGGCGGCTTGCCTCAGGCACCAGCGCGTTCGCCGCGGAAACGGCTGCCACCACGGCCGATGCGGACGAGCCCAGCCCTCGTCCGTGGGGATTGACGTTGTCCGCCGTCACCTTCAGGCCGCCGTGCCGGAAGCCCAGCCGTTCGAAAGCCGCTTCCATGGCGCGGATGACCAGGTGGCTGGCGTCCCGCGGAAGGGTGTCCGCGCCTTCGCCGCGGAGATCGAACAGGAGCTCCTCGGATTCAAGGCTCTCCACCGTCAGCGTGTCATGCAGCGCCAGAGCCAGGCCCAGGCTGTCGTAACCGGGACCAAGGTTGGCTGTGGTGCCGGGAACCCGGACAGTGACCCGTTGTCCGGGCTCAATAAGCTGCAGTCCGACGGCGGTCTGCGAGGTGGTGTCCAAGGTTATTTTTCTTCCAGTCCCAGTTCAGCAGCAACGGTAACCACGTCATTGGAAACCTTGACCGGCTGCACGTCGCTGCCGTCCTCGGTACGCAGGGCCCACTGGGGGTCCTTGAGGCCGTGGCCGGTGACGGTGATGACGATCGTCTTCCCGGAAGGAACCTCGCCTGCGGCATGCTTCTTCAGCAGGCCAGCCACACCGGCGGCGGAACCGGGTTCAACAAAGACACCTTCGCGCGAGGACAGCCAGCGGTGCGCGTTGAGGATTTCCTCGTCGGTGACGGCGTCGATGAGCCCGCCGGATTCGTCGCGGGCGCCAATGGCGCCGTCCCAGGATGCAGGGTTGCCGATCCGAATGGCCGTGGCGATGGTGTCAGGCTCGGTGATGGGGTGGCCCGCAACGAAGGGTGCTGCCCCCGCTGCCTGAAAACCCCACATGGCAGGCGTTTTGGTGGACACAGCGGGAAGCGTGCCGGCCGTTGCGGACTCGAACGGAGCGGAGTACTCCTTGTAGCCCTTCCAGTAGGCCGTGATGTTTCCGGCGTTGCCAACCGGCAGGACGTGGATGTCCGGAGCGTCGCCCAGTGCGTCAACGATCTCGAACGCACCGGTCTTCTGTCCCTGGATACGGGCAGGGTTGACTGAATTGACCAGGAAGACCGGGTAGGACTCCCCCAACTTCCGTGCAATATCCAGGCAGTTGTCGAAGTTGCCGTCCACCTGGAGCAGGGTTGCACCGTGGGCGATGGCCTGGCTGAGCTTGCCCATGGAGATCTTGCCCTCGGGCACCAGCACCGCACACTTCAGGCCTGCGGCCGTGGCGTAGGCAGCGGCAGAAGCGGACGTGTTGCCGGTGGAGGCGCACACCACGGCTTGGGCTCCGGATGCGACGGCGGCCGTCATGGCCATGGTCATGCCGCGGTCCTTGAACGAGCCGGTGGGGTTCATGCCCTCCACCTTGAGGTACACCTGGGAGCCGGTGAGCTCCGAGAGCTTCTGCGCGTGCACCAGCGGGGTGCCGCCCTCGCCCAGGGTGATCACCCTGGTGGATTCCGTCACGGGCAGACGGTCAGCGTATTCGCGGATAACGCCGCGCCATTGGTGAGCCACTTAGACTCCTTCTACCCGCAGAACGGATGTAACTGAATTGATGACGTCCAGGCCCTTCACGGCCTCGACGGTGGCTGCAAGGGCAGCCTCTGACGCGCGGTGGGTGACAATCCGCAGTTCGGCGGACTCCACGTTGGACTCAGCGTCGCGGTGGATGGTCTGCCGCATGATTTCGATGGAGACGCCGTGCTCGGCAAAGAGCTGGGCGATCCTGGCCAGGACGCCGGGCTGGTCAGCGACGTCCAGCCCGATGTAGTAACTGGTGACGGCAGCGTCGATCGGCAGCGCCGGAACGTGTCCGGTGGTGGTTTCCGTTCGGCCGGGGCCGCCGAGGACCAGGCTGCGCGCGGCGGACACCAGATCACCCAGGACGGCGGAGGCGGTGGGGGTACCGCCGGCTCCCTGGCCGTAGAACATCAGCTCGCCGGCATTCTCCGCTTCGATGAACACGGCGTTGAAGGCGCCATGAACGGCAGCCAGCGGGTGCTCGCGGGGAAGCAGCGTGGGGTGCACGCGGACGGAGACGCCGCCGCCGTCTGTTTCCGTGCCTGTGGCGGGAAGCTTTTCCGCAATGGCCAGCAGCTTGATGACGAAGCCGGCGTCCTTGGCGGCAGCAATGTCCGCCGCGGTGACGGAGCTGATCCCTTCGCAGTGGACGTTCTCTAGGGCGAACCGGGTGTGGAACGACAGCGAGGCGAGGATGGCGGCTTTCGCGGCAGCATCGTGGCCTTCGACGTCGGCGGTGGGATCGGCCTCCGCGTAACCGAGGCGCTGTGCTTCGGCGAGGGCGTCGGCAAACTGGGCACCGGTGGTGTCCATTTGGTCAAGGATGAAATTGGTGGTGCCGTTGACAATGCCCAGGACGCGGGTGATGCGATCACCCGCGAGGCTGTCGCGGATGGGGCGCAGGATGGGGATGGCTCCGGCGACCGCGGCCTCATAGGAGAGCTGCACGCCCGCCTTGTCAGCCTCTTCATGAAGGATAGGGCCGTCCTGTGCCAGGAGCGCCTTGTTCCCAGTAACAACGCAGGCGCCATTGCGAAGGGCGGACAGGATCAGTGTGCGGGCAGGTTCAATGCCGCCCATCAGCTCGATCACGAGGTCCGCGTCCTTGACGAGGGTGTCGGCGTCGGTGGTGAAAAGTTCCTGCGGAAGGTCCACATCGCGCTTTGTGTGGACGTTGCGCACGGCGATGCCGCTCAGCTCCAGCTTCGCGCCCGTCCGCGCGGCAAGGGTGTCGGCGTCCTCAATGAGAATCCGCGCAACCTGGGCCCCAACGTTGCCACAGCCCAGCAGGGCCACTTTCAGGGTTCGCAATTCAGTCATTCAGACTCCCATGTCGCGGTTCAGCAGATCTTCTTCGGTTTCCCCGCGGACAATCAGCCGAGCAGATCCGTCGCGCACCGCGACAACGCCCGGCCGGGCCAGATAGTTGTAGTTGCTTGACAGGGCCCAGCAGTAGGCGCCGGTCCCCGGTACAGCAAGCAGATCACCGGCTGCCACGTCCTCGGGCAGATATACATCTCTAACAACTATGTCGCCGCTCTCGCAATGTTTGCCCACCACGCGGGACAGCTGCGGTGCGGCGGCAGACGTCCGGGAAGCTACGACAGCCGAATAATCCGCGTCGTAGAGCACCGGGCGGGCGTTGTCGCTCATGCCGCCGTCCACCGACACATAGCGGCGCGGATACGTAACGTTGTCACCGGCGTCACCGGCTTCGGCCGAGGCCGGCACGTCGACACGAACGGTCTTGAGCGTCCCCACCTCGTACAGCGTGAAGGTGGTGCTGCCTACGATGGCGCGCCCCGGCTCGATGGAGATGCGGGGCGAGTCGATGCCGAGCTTTGCGCAGGTGGAGCGGACGACGGCGGCCATCGCCTGGGCGATCTCGGCCGGCGGGCGCGGGGTGTCCACAGGGGTGTAGGCAATGCCGTAGCCCCCGCCGAGGTCCAGCTCCGGAAGGACGATGGAGTATTTGCGCTGCATGGCGTCAAGGAAGGTCAGGAGCTTTTCCGCGGCCAGCGCGAAGCCGTCCGGTTCGAAGATCTGCGAGCCAATGTGGCAGTGCAGCCCGAGCAGCTCGATGCTGTGGTAGGCCGTGGCAGCGGCAACTGCCTCTTCAGCAGCTGAAAGGCCTGCTTCATCCGTGGTGTCCCCGGCCATGGAGAGCCCGAACTTCTGGTCCTCGTGCGCGGTGGCGATGAATTCGTGGGTGTGCGCGTGGACGCCCGGCGTCAGCCGGAGCATGACCTTTGCGGTTTCGCCCCGTCCGGAGGCAATTTTGGCGACGCGGTCCAGCTCGTCGAGGCTGTCCACCACGATGCGGCCCACCTGCATGTCGAGGGCACGGCGGATTTCGGCGTCCGACTTGTTGTTGCCGTGCAGGCCCAGGTGGGCGCCGGCAATGCCCGCCCGGGCAGCTATGGCGAGTTCGCCGCCGGAGCAGGTGTCGAGCCGGAGGCCTTCCTCAGCCACCCAGGTTGCCACTGCCGTGCAGAGGAATGATTTACCGGCGTAGTAGACGTCCACTCCCCCGCAGATGTCCGCGAACGCGTCGTCGAACGCATCCTTGAACCCCCGCGCACGGGAGCGGAAGTCCGCCTCGCTCATCACGAACAGGGGCGTGCCGAACTGTTCCTTCAGCTCGGCGACCGGAATGCCGTCGATGGTCACCTGGCCCGCGCCGGTCCGGGAAACGTCCTCTGCCCACATTGAGGGGATCAGTGTGTTCAGGTCCTCCGGAACCGAGAGCCATTCGGGGGCAAGCGCAGAGGCTGCGCTCTTGTGCGCGTCGTTCATGCCAATCACATCCGTTCCGGCGCGGAAACGCCGAGCAGGTCAAGGCCGTTGGCCAGCACCTGGCTCGTGGCGTCGTTGAGCCAGAGTCGGGTGCGGTTGACATCGGTCACCGCCTCGTCACCCATGGGTGCGATGCGGCAGGCGTCGTACCAGCGGTGGTAGGCGCCGGCGATGGTTTCGAGGTGCCGAGCCACCCGGTGCGGTTCCCGCAGTTCCGCGGCCTTCGCAACGATCGACGGGTAGCTGCCCAGGTACGAGAGAAGTTCGTTCTCCGTGGCGTGGTCCAGGAGCGAGGCGTCGAAGCTGTCTTTGCCGTTTACGCGGCGCTCCACGCCGGCGTCGACGGCATTACGGGCCGCACCGCGGGACCGGGCGTGGGCGTACTGCACGTAGAACACCGGATTCTCGTTGCTGTGCTTCTTCAGCAGCTCCGGGTCCAGGGTCAGGGGGGAATCTGCCGGGAACCGGGCGAGGGAGTAGCGGACTGCATCCTTGCCGAGCCAGTCGATCAGGTCCTTCAGCTCGATAATGTTGCCTGCGCGCTTGGACAGCTTGGCGCCGTTCACTGATACCAGCTGGCCAATCAGCACCTCGATGTTCACCTCGGGGTCATCCCCCGCACAAGCGGCGATGGCCTTGAGCCGGTTGATGTAGCCGTGGTGGTCCGCGCCGAGCAGGTAGATCTTTTCCGTGAAGCCGCGGTCCTTCTTTGAGAGATAGTAGGCGGCATCCGCAGCGAAGTAGGTGGGCTCGCCGTTGGCGCGGATCATCACCCGGTCCTTGTCGTCGCCAAAGTCGGTGGTGCGCAGCCAGACCGCACCGCCGTCGTCGAACACGTGGCCCTGCTCGCGAAGGCGGGCAACGGCACTCTCAATCGCGCCGGCGTCGTGCAGTTCCTGTTCTGAAAAGAACACGTCGAACTCAACACCAAAGTCCGCGAGGGTGGCCTTGATGTCCTTCATCTGCGCCTTGTAGGCGGCTGCGCGGATGACCGGAAGGGCAGCAACTTCGGTCAGTTCGCGGATGTCAGGGTGCTCGGTGAGGACCTCGTGGCCCAGGTCTGCGATGTACTGTCCCGGGTAGCCGCCGTCAGGAACGGGCAGGCCGTGCAGCCGGGAGTACACCGAGTTGGCGAAGACATTCATCTGCGAGCCGGCGTCGTTGATGTAGTACTCAGCGGTGACGTCGGCACCGGAGGCGCGCAGCACGCGGGCGATGGAATCGCCCAGGGCGGCCCACCGGGTGTGCCCAATGTGAAGGGGTCCGGTGGGGTTGGCCGAGACGAATTCCATATTGACTGTGTGGCCGGCGAGCGCGTTGTTGGTTCCGTACTGCTGTCCGGCTTCGACGATCACCTTGGCCAGGGCGCCGGCCGTTGCCGCGTCCACGGTAATGTTCAGGAACCCGGGCCCCGCGATGTCCACGGCGGAGACGCCGTCGATAGACTTCAGCCGCGCGCTCAGCACGGTCGCGAATTCGCGGGGGTTGGTGCCGGCCTGCTTGGCAAGCTGAAGGGCGATGTTGGTGGCCCAGTCGCCGTGGTCCCGGTTCTTTGGCCGCTCCACTCGTACCTCGTCTGGCACTGCTGATGACGAAAGGGCAATCTCACCGGCGTCGACGGCGTCTTTCAGGCAGGCGGATATGGCGAGGGAGAGTTCTTCGGGAGTCACCCCTCTAGCCTACCGGGGGCCAGTGACAGCAAAAGAATTGGGACTTTTTCCGGCGCCACAGCTGTTCCACAGGAAATCCACAAGGCAGCTACAAGTTGAACCAATACGCTGGGTTCAACGTTGACACCACCGTAAGCACCGTCCCAAACACTTAGCCGAAATGAGAGCCTTCCTATGAGACCGTCAGTCCGCAAGAGTGTTTTCGCTGGAATCGCCGGCCTTTCCCTCGCCGGAACTGTGGCCGGTTGCGCGCCGTCCGCCACTGAGAGCACGCCCCCCGCCCCCGCGGGCAACGCTTCGGAAACTTCCGCCGCCACGCCGTCGGCAGGAGCCTCATCTCCGGGCACCAGCGGCTCCACGTACAAAGACGGCACGTACAGCGCCGACGGAAACTACGTCTCCCCGAACGGCACCGAGACAGTTGGGGTCGAACTCACCCTTGCCGGGGGCACGGTTACCGCTGTGGACATCACCCAGCATCCCTCGAATCCCAACACCCGCAAGTTCCAGGGTGAGTTCGCCGGCGGGATCGCCGATCAGGTGGTGGGCAAGAACATCGACGAGCTCAACGTCTCGAAGGTTGCCGGTTCCTCGCTGACCAGCGGTGGATTCAACCAGGCCGTGGAACAGATTAAGTCGGAGGCGCAGTAGAAGGTGCCGGGCACGGACTGGGAGGACTTTGCGTTCGAGGGAATCGGCACGCATTGGGAAATCTCCACGCCTCTTCCGCTTGACGGGCCAATGCGGAAACGGCTCCTTGGCCGGGTGGAGAAGTTCGACGCCGACTGGTCCCGTTTCCGATCCGATTCCCGCGTCAGCTTCATGGCACGGGAGCCCGGGCGGTATGGGTTTCCGGAGGAGGCCGAGAGGCTTGGCCCGCTGTACAGGACGCTTTACGGACTGACCGACGGGGCCATGACCCCGCTGATCGGCGCCTCCCTGGAGCAGCTGGGGTACGACGCCGGATACTCCCTCAAGCCCTCAGGATCCCCGTTGCCGGCGCCCCGCTGGGACCGGGTCCTCGAGTGGTCGGGAACCACCATCACCACCACCTCACCGGTGGTTCTGGATATCGGGGCGGCAGGCAAGGGCCTGCTGGTGGATCTGTTGGCCGATGAACTGGGCGCTGAAGGGATTGATTCCTTCGTCATTGACGGCAGCGGCGACCTGCTTGCAAGGGGCCCCCGATCCACCCAGGTGGCTTTGGAGCATCCTTACAATCCGGCCCAGGCAATCGGAATCGTTCCCCTCGCCGGGCGGGCGCTTTGTGCCTCGGCGTCAAACCGGCGGGCCTGGGGCGACGGCCTGCACCATGTGCTGGACGGAACAACGGGGCAGCCGGTGAGGACCGCCGTCGCCACCTGGGTCCTCGCAGACAGCGCCATGCTGGCGGATGCCCTGGCCACCGCGCTTTTCTTCGCGCCGGGCGCCCGGTTGGAGCAAGAGTTCGATTTCTCCTGGCTGACCGTATTCTCCGACGGGAGCGCGGCCCACTCCGCGGAGTTTGAAGGGAGACTGTTCACATGAGCCCTGTGGAAACGCCGAAAGCCAGGCCCGCCCCCTCCGTGGCTGCACGGCTGGATACCGTGCTTGGCCGGTTCACCATGTACCGGCTCATCCTCCTGGTCCTTGCAGGCCTGGCCGCTTACAGCCTCTTGCTCGACGCCCTGGGCTGGCTGACATTTGGCATTCCTGAGATGCTGGCGCACCTGGTGCTGTGCCTTGGCCTGACCTATGCCTCAAACAGGGCATTGGCAGCAATTTTCCACGTGCGGCCCCACTCAGAGTCCTCGCTCATCACCGGACTGCTGTTGTACTTCCTGTTCTGGCCTTCCTTCGCGTCGATGGATCTGGCGGGCGTGGCGTTGGCCTGCGTCCTGGCGTCGGCATCAAAGTATGCGCTCGCGTGGCGCGGCCGCCACGTCTTCAACCCCGCCGCTGCGGGAGCCTTCGTGGTTGGGCTCACCGGGCTCAACATTGCGACGTGGTGGGCAGCTACCCCTGCCATGCTGTGGCTGCTGGTGCCCGGCGTTCTCCCGGTCCTGTACCGGACGCGCAAGTTCCTGATGGCCTCGGTCTTCCTCATCGTCGCCTGCGCCATCATCACGGCGGAACTCCTCCAGTCGGGCATGTCCGTTGGGATGGCGTTGTGGCAGTCATTGGCGCAGCGGCCGTTGCTGTTCTTTGTAGGATTTATGCTCACCGAGCCGCTGACACTGCCGCCGCGCAGGTGGCAGCAACTGGCACTCGCGGCTGTGGTCGGCGTGGTGTTTGCGGTCCCGTACAACTTTGGTTTCCTCGCGAACTCTCCCGAGACCGCGCTGCTGCTTGGCAATCTTCTCGCCTTTATGGTGGGCCAGCGGGGCGGCGTGAAGCTGAAATTCAGCGGAACCAGGCCACTGACGCCCAGCACTACGGAATTTTCCTTCGAGCCCTCCCGGCCTGTCCGCTTTGTGCCGGGGCAATACATGGAGCTGGACCTTCCGCATGCGAAGTCGGACGGAAAAGGACGACGCCGGGTGTTCAGTTTGACGGGCGCCCCGGCTGACCGCCTGGTTAAGTTCGGCGTGCGGACTGCTGAGCCCGTGTCCGCGGCCAAGAAGGCCCTCCTTTCGCTGAAGCCTGGCGACGAACTGACAGCCACTGCCGTTGGAGGGGACTTCATCCTCCCCCGCGACCCCCGCAAGCCGGTCCTGCTGATTGCTGCAGGAATCGGGATCACGCCTTTCCTTTCACACATCTCTTCCGGAGGCTTAGAGGATCGCGATGCAGTGCTCCTGCTGCTGGCCAGAAGTGCTGACGAGATTGCCTATGCGGAAGAACTGAAGGATGCAGGCGTTCGTGTGGTGGCCAGGATTGCCGACGGTTCCCAGCCGCCGTCGCATATAAGTGCTTTCCCGGCCGATGCTGCCAGGGTGGACGGCGAAGCTCTCAGTGCGGCGATTCCCGACATCGCCGAGCGCGAGGTTTTCATCTCGGGCTCACCAGCGAGTGTCGCTTCGCTGCGCCGGGCGGCAAAGGAAGCCGGGGCCAGGCGCGTGCACGTGGACTCGTTCTCGGGCTACTGATTTAGGCGTTTACTAGCGTTCAGGTGAGCGTTGGAGTGGCGATTTTCCCTTGCAGGCCACCTTACTGCTAAGCTCTAGGACGTCCCGTCAGCAACGGCGGGATTCCCCGGATTGCCCTCGTAGCTCAGGGGATAGAGCGTCTGCCTCCGGAGCAGAAGGTCGTAGGTTCGAATCCTATCGAGGGCACCATCACCAGAAGCACCCCGGTCCACCGACCGGGGTGCTTCTCTTTGCCCGAGAAGGTTCCTTTCCCGTGCTGCGGTTCCCGGTGATCATGGTCGCCTCGACCCTCAGGCTCGCCGCATCAAAACAAGTGCGGAAGCCGCCAGCACGCGATGCCATCAGTGAGGGCCGGTTCATCGCCCACCCTTCGTCACCTCACGCCCGCACTCGCTTCGCATGCCATCGCCCACCAGACGTCTTCCGGGAGAGGGTCCTTCGGCAGCCTGTATCCGCGCAGGAACCAGTCGGCAAAGGTGTCTTGTGGCAGCTCCTCGTGCCAGAACAGGTCTTCAGCAGGCAGGTCCTCGGGTGGAGGCCTGCGTTGGGCGAGTTGGGCGGACGGCCGCCCGTCACCAGAGAGGTCATCAGGCACCGTGACCTTCGCTGACAAGACAGACTCCGGCCAGTGTGGTGGTTCCCAGTCTTGGTGTTCGCTTTTGTAGTGCCGGCCGGTGGGTGAGGTCCAGCCGGGTGGTTCGGTTGTGGGCGGGGGCGGGTTTCCAGCCGCTGGTGTGGCGGAGTTTGTGGTGCTTTGGGCAGGGCTGGCCCAGGTTGGATATTCCGGTGGTGCCGCCTTGGTGCCAGGCGAGGATGTGGTCGGCCTCGTTGTCCAGGGAGTTGTTGCTGCAGCCGGGGAACGGGCATTTACCGTCCCGCAGCCGCAGCCAGTTCCGCATGGCTTTGGTCAGCCGGTAGCTGGTCCGGCCGATCTCCAACGGAGCCCCGTCCCGCGGATCCACCAACACCCGGTAAAACGAGCCGGCCCCATTGGCGACGAGGTTCCGGGCCATCGACGCCGGGATGGGGCCGGACCCGTCCAGCATCGCCGGCTCATCGGTCAGACCCAGCAGCGAGAACACGGGAACGGTGACCAGGATCTGTGCCCGGGGTGCGGGGATCTCGGTGGTGGTGCCGCCCAGAAGCCAGCCGGCAGCCACATCCGCCCGGAGCTGGGGCAGGGTCCGGGACTCGGCAGGGCCCTGCAAGCCCCGCGCTGCCGCCGTGAGCCGGTCCCAGATCGCCAACGCCTGGTCCGCGGGCAGACACGCGGCGACCCAACCCATCCCGTCACCATCAAGCCAGTACTCGACCCGCCGGTCCGCCACACTCTTGGCATGCCGCTGCTCCAGGCTCTCCGGGTGATGGCGTTCCCGCCAGGCCCGGGCCTTGGCTTTGAACCGGTACGCTGGCATCTCTCCGACCGTGGCGGCTGCCGCCGGTTTCGGCGTGTCCGGGTCCAGGAAGTGCGCCTCCAAGGCAGCCGCCCCTTTACGGTCTAGGCTTGCGGTCTGGTCGACCATGGTCCGGGCGTGCGCCCAGGAAATCGTCCCGGCCTGCAAAGCGGCCAGGGTCCGGGGCAGGGACGTGGTGAGGGCATGGGAGTCGGCGATCAGGGCACCGGCGGCCCGGTCACCGATTGCCAGCACACACCCCACCTCAGCGATCAGGCTCCGCTCCTGCGCCGTCGCCTTATACGGCGACGAAGCAGGAGCGTTCAACGCTTTCGTGGCTTCCGCGAAAACTGCCACGGCCTGTGCCTTCAGGGCCGCCAGCTTCGCTTCCGACCGTGCCACCCCGGCAAGAACATTCAAAGCCCCGTCAGCAACCCGCTGCAACGGATCATCAGACTCAGCCGCGGCCCCAGGATCAGCGGCACCGGAGACAGCTGTATCGCCGCCAGCGAGCACCGCAACAAACGCCGCGACAGCAGCCACAACGGCTTCCTCCGCCTGCATTACTGCCGCGTTCGTATCCATACCCCCATCCTGGCGAGGGGGTCTGACATTGTTCGTTTTACCGAAGGACGACGTGCGCCTGCGCCGCTTTGTCAGTGCCCCCTCGTAGTCTGAATTCACCAAGTTGAGGGGGTACGCCATGCACGTTCCGTTCTGTTCCATCATTCCGCCCTACCTGTTGAGGCGGCTGGCCAGGCAGGACGCTCCGGAGTTTTCTGCGGCAGCAAGGGCCGCCAGAGAAGCCTTGGGACATGTCCGCTCGGTCCACGCGGCCCGCACGCAGGCAGCCCCCGATGTCCCGGCGGGAGTGCGTCAGGCCAAGCCAGGACCATCGAACCGCTCGGTTTTCGACGCCGGCGGTTCAGAAGTCCTTCCGGGCAAACTCGTGCGGAAGGAGGGCGAGTCCGCCACGGGGGATCCTGCAACGGATGAGGCCTACGACGGGCTGGGCCACACGCATCGCCTCTACGCCGACGTCTACGGAAGGAACTCGATCGACGGCTGCGGGCTGCCCTTGAACGCCACGGTGCACTTCGGCAAACTCTACGACAACGCGTTTTGGGACGGGACGCAGATGGTCTTTGGCGACGGCGATGGGGAGGTCTTCGAGCGGTTCACCAGGTCCATCAGCGTCATCGGGCACGAGCTTGCCCACGGGGTTACCCAGTACTCGGCCGCGCTGGTGTACCGGAACCAGGCCGGAGCCATCAATGAGTCGATGTCGGATGTTTTCGGTGCCCTTGTGGAGCAGTACGTGAAGAACCAATCAGCGGCAGAGGCCAGCTGGCTCATAGGCGAGGGCCTCTTCACGCCTCAGGTGGAGGGGCGCGCCCTGCGTTCCATGAAGGCCCCGGGAACCGCGTACGACGACGACGTGCTGGGCAAGGATCCCCAGCCGGATTCCATGGACTCTTACGTGAGAACCAGCGCCGACAATGGCGGTGTCCACATCAACTCAGGCATCCCCAACCGGGCTTTCTACCTGCTCGCGGACAAGCTGGGCGGGAACGCCTGGGACTCCCCCGGGCGCATTTGGTACGAGACGCTCACCAGCGGCGATTTGCCCACCGGCGCGACCTTCACTGTATTCGCGCGCGCCACTGCCGCTACCGCTGCGGAGCTTTTCGGTTCTGATTCAAAAGAGCATGACGCCGTGCGGAACGCGTGGGAAACTGTGAAGGTCAAGCTTTAACGGGTCGCCTGGCTGCCGTACTTCGGGCCACCAGGCTCGAACCAGCCAGGAACCAGGCTATGAAGATCAGTGTGGAGCGCACCGGCGGGATCGCGGCGATGACTCGGGTTTGGACGGTAAACGCCGAGTCCGAGAAGGCCAGGAATCAATGGCAGCCCATCGTCGAAGCATGCCCTTGGGACGCCGTGCCCAGAACACCACGAGCCGCCGCGGCGGAATACTCAGGAGCCCAGCCGGACCGGTTCATCTACTCCATTCGTGCAGGGCAGCACCGGGCAGCCCTGCCTGAGCAGGCCGTCACCGGTCCCTGGCGGGTGCTGGTGGACAGCACGCGGGCAGCCGCGGAGGAGTCACGCGCGGCACAGCGCCGGGATACTTGAAGCCCGGAGCTAGCCAACTTCTGCCAGCTGTCCGCGGAAGGCCCGCCGGTAGGACTGCGGGCTGGTGTCCAGGACTTTTGCAAAATGGTGCCTCAGCAGCACCGGATGCCCAAATCCGGACTCGCGCGCGATCTCATCGATGTTCAGGTCGGTCGACTCGAGAAGTTCCTGGGCGCGGAGCACCCGTTGGGAATTAAGCCAGGCCGCCGGCGTTGCACCGGTTTCCGACCGGAACTTCCGGGCGAAAGTCCTCGCGGACATGTGCACCCGGGCCGCCAGTTCGCCCACGGTGTGTTCTCGGTCCAGGTGCTCCACCATCCAGCGGAGGAGTTCCTCCATCGGCGCCGAGCCACAGGTGGGCATGGGCCGGTCGATAAACTGTGCCTGGCCGCCGTCCCGGTGCGGGGGAACCACCATGTCGCGGGCTATCGCGGCGGCCACGTGTGCGCCCAGTTCCACGCGCACCAGGTGCAGGCAGGCATCGATCCCGGCGGCCGTACCGGCGGAGGAGATGATGTTGCCGTCCTGGACGTACAGGACATTCTCGTCCACGTGCACGCGGGGGTATTCGGCAGCCAGTTGACCTGAATAGTGCCAGTGTGTGGTGCAGCGGCGGCCGTCCAGGAGGCCCGCACGGGCCAGGGCGAAAGCTCCTGAGCAGATGGACATGACCCACGCTCCCCTTTCGTCCGCCGCCCGAAGCGCCTCAAGGACGGACACCGGCAGGTCATCGTCCCGGCCGTACGGAGCCATGATCACCAGGTCCGCGTCGGCAGTGGCTTCCAGCCCCAGGCCCACATTCATGGACAGGCCGGACTTGTGGGGGACATCCCCCGGGACCGGCGTGCAGACACGGAAGTCAAAAGCCGGGACACCGCTCCCCCGCCCGGACCTGTCGATGCCAAACACTTCGCAGGCAGTGCCAAATTCGAACATCGAGAAGTTGGGAACCACGATGACGGCTACTGTTTTGAGCATGCTTCCATTGTGGCAGGAATTATAGCTTTTTGGGCATTTCTGCCACTTTTTCTTGGTAGCAGGTAGGAGAAGCATGGAGGCATGGAAATCCTCACAACCGCCCTCATCGTCCTGCTGCTCCTCGTATTCGCCGCCACTGTGTCGGCCCTCCTGCGTGACGGGCGGGGGCACACTCCTCCCGTCGAATCGCATGAAGCATGGTCCGCCCTGGACCTTCCCAGCACCAACTACACGCTCCGCATTTTCTAGGCCCAACCACCCAAACAACAGGTAGGGCTGCAACCAGTCGAAAGCGGGAAGCCCGGGCTCCCGCAGTAGACTGTCAGCAGCCATGACACTTCACATTTCGTATCCTGCCGAGCTCCCAGTCTCCGAGCGCCGCGAAGACCTGATGGCCGCCATCGCAGCTAACCAGGTCACCATCATCGCCGGCGAGACCGGCTCCGGTAAGACCACCCAGATTCCCAAGATGTGCCTTGAGCTTGGCCTGGGTGAAAACGGCCTGATCGGCCACACCCAACCGCGCCGGCTTGCAGCCCGCACTGTTGCGGAGCGCATCGCCGAGGAACTGGGCGTGGACATCGGCCAGGAGGTCGGCTTCCAGGTCCGCTTCACCGGCGAAGTCAGCCGGAACACCAAGGTCAAACTGATGACCGACGGCATCCTGCTGGCGGAAATCCAGCGCGACAAGCTGCTGCGCAAGTACAACGCAATCATTATCGATGAGGCCCATGAGCGCAGCCTCAACATCGACTTCATCCTTGGCTACCTCAAGCGGATCCTGCCGCAGCGGCCAGACCTGAAGGTGGTTATCACCTCCGCCACCATCGATCCGGAACGGTTCGCCAACCATTTCGGCACTCCGGACGTCCCCGCCCCCATCATCGAGGTCTCCGGGCGGACGTACCCGGTGGAAATCCGGTACCGGCCGCTGTCGCAGCCACCTGCCGGAACAGATGAAGAGAACGCGTCCGACGACGAGCTCGAGGAAGACCGCGACCCCCTCGACGCCGTTTGTGACGCGGTGGATGAACTGGCTGCGGAAGCACCTGGCGACATCCTCGTATTCTTTTCCGGCGAGCGCGAAATCCGCGATGCCGCTGACGCCCTCCAGTCCCGGATCCAGTCCAATAGAAGGCTGGCCGGAACCGAAATCCTCCCCCTGTTCGCTCGTCTCAGCCTGCAGGAACAGCACAAGGTGTTTCATCCGGGCAACAAACGCCGGATCGTGCTCGCCACCAACGTGGCAGAGACATCGCTGACAGTGCCGGGCATCAAATACGTGATCGACACGGGCACAGCGCGCATCTCCCGGTACTCACACCGCACCAAGGTCCAGCGGCTCCCCATCGAGCGCGTCTCGCAGGCATCGGCCAACCAGCGTTCCGGCCGGTGTGGCCGTGTGTCCGACGGCATCGCCATCCGCCTTTACTCGGAGGAGGACTTCGAGTCCCGGCCCCGCTTCACCGATCCCGAAATCCTGCGCACGAACCTGGCCGCCGTCATCCTCCAGATGACAGCAATGGGAGTGGCACGTGGACCGAAGGACGTCGAAAACTTCCCCTTCGTTGAACCCCCCGAAACGAGGGCAATCAACGACGGCGTCACGCTGCTCCGTGAGCTTGGCGCCTTGGCTGCCGCGCAGCCCCAGAACGGCACGGGCGGTGCGAAAAGCGGCGGCGGGCTCACCGCCGTCGGGCAAAAGCTCGCCCAGCTCCCGGTGGATCCCCGGCTCGGCCGGATGATTGTGGAAGCGGGCAAACGCGGCTGTGTCCGTGAAGTCATGATCCTGGCAGCAGCCCTCACCATCCAGGACCCCCGTGAGCGCCCTACGGACAAGCAGCAACTCGCGGCGGAAAAGCACAACCGGTTCAAGGACGAGAACTCGGACTTCACCGGTTTCCTGAACCTCTGGAACTACATCCAGGAGAAGCAGCAGGAACTGTCGTCGTCAGCCTTCCGCCGCCTGTGCCGGGCAGAGTTCATCAACTACCTCCGGGTGCGCGAGTGGCAGGATCTGTTTGCCCAGCTGCGCCAGCTTGCCCGGCCCCTGGGCATTAGCCTGGACAATAAGCGCCTGGCCGATCCGGTAGGCAACCATGACGGCATCCACATCAGTCTCCTGTCCGGGCTCTTGAGCCACATCGGCATCCTGGATGAGCGCAAGCGTGAGTACGCAGGGGCCAGGGGCAGCCGCTTCGCAATCTTCCCCGGTTCCGCATTGTTCAAGAAGTCGCCCACCTTCGTGATGGCGGCGGAGCTGGTGGAAACGAGCCGGCTCTGGGCCAGGGTTGCAGCGAAATTTGATCCTGCCTGGGCAGAGCAGGTGGCCCCGGACCTCGTCAAGCGCAGCTACAGCGAACCCCACTGGTCCACGCGCCAGGGCTCGGTCATGGCCTATGAAAAGGTCACTCTGTACGGCGTGCCCATCATCGCCCAGCGCAGGATTAACTACGGCAGGGTGGACCCGGTGGTCGCCCGGGAACTTTTCATCAGGCATGCCCTGGTGGAGGGCGACTGGAAAACCCACCACAAGTTCTTCCACCGGAACCGTGCCCTCCTACAGGAGGTTGAGGAACTCGAAGCCAGGATGCGGCGCCGGGACCTCATGGTGGACGACGAGACGCTGTTTGAGTTCTACGATGCCCGGGTGGGGCCGGACGTCGTCTCCGAACGCCACTTTGATAAATGGTGGAAGGACGCCCGGCAGCAGAACCCGGATCTCCTGGACTATGACAAGTCGCTCCTCCTCAACAATGACGCCGACGAGCTCGACGAATCCGCCTACCCGAAGACCTGGCTGCACAAGGGCTTTGAACTCCCGCTGACCTACGAGTTCCACCCGGTCGCCCCCGGCTCGCCGCCCAACCCGAACGACGGCGTCACTGCCGAGGTACCGGTCCTTTTCCTGAATCAGCTGGACGACAAGGCCTTCCGCTGGCTGATCCCCGGCCAGCGCGTGGAACTGGTGACGGCGCTGATCAAGTCCCTGCCGAAGCAGATCCGCAAGAACTTTGTTCCTGCCCCGGACGTAGCCCGCCAGGCAGTGGGGGTGCTGGAGTCCGATTTCGACCCCGCCTCCGATGAACTTGAACCGTCCCTTGAACTTGCGCTCCGCCGTATCCGCGGAAGCATCATCCCGCCCGGTTCGTGGAACTGGGACGCGGTGCCCCCGCACCTTCGCGTGACCTTCAAGGTAGTGGACAGCAAGGGCAAGGTCTTGGACGAGGGCAAGGACCTCGCGGCCCTGCAGGAACAGCTGGCCCCCGCCACCCGGCGGGCCATTGCCGAATCTCTCGGGGCCACGCCTGCCTCTACCGCTCCGCGCAGCAAGGCAGCGCGTACGGGCGGCGCGTCCGACGACGGCGGGAATCCCCGGGTGCAGGCGCCCGCCTCCGTCCCGGCTGGCTCCGGCTCCGCCGGCTTCCGGGAACAGGAAGGCCTGACCGAGTGGAGCTTTGGCACCATCCAACGCCAGGTCAGCAGCATGGTTAAAGGCCACACTGTCACCGGCTATCCGGCGTTGGTTGATCAGGGCAAGTCGGTGGCACTCCGGGTTTTCCAGACCCCGGAGGAGCAGCAGGACGCCATGCGTGGCGGTGTGATCAGGCTGCTGGCGCTGCGCGTTCCCGCTCCCGACCGGTACGTGCTGGAGCATCTGAGCAACACCGAGAAGCTGACATTCAGCCAGAACCCGCACGGCTCGGTCGCAGCCCTGATTGCCGACTGCGCGCTGGCAGCCATCGACAAACTCACCCCGGCCGAATTGCCGTGGGACCGGCAGTCCTTCGACGTGCTCTATGAAGTGGTCCGGGCCGAGCTGATCGATACCGTGTTCAGCGTGACCGCCGTGGTGGAGCGCATCCTTGCCAGTACCCGGCGGATTGAAAAGCAGCTCAAGGGCACTACCAGCCTCGCGCTCATCAGCGCGCTCAATGACGTCAAGAGCCAACTGGAGCACTTGGTGTACCCGGGGTTTGTGGCACGCACCGGCTATGCCCAGCTCAGCCAGCTCCCCAGGTACCTTGCCGCCATTGAAAAGCGGCTGGAGCGCCTCCCGGGCAACGTCCAGCGCGATGCCCTCAGCATGGCGGTAGTGCAGCGGCTCGAGGACGACTACGACGACGCCGCTTCCGCCCTGCTGCCGGGACGGCGGGCCGGGGGCGAACTGGCCCAGGTCCGCTGGATGATCGAAGAGCTCCGGGTGAGCCTCTTCGCCGTCGAACTCGGGACGGCCTATTCGGTATCCGAAAAGCGGATCCGTGCCGTGCTCAACAAGGCGCTGGCCCCGGCCTAGGCAGTATGCCTGGGCCGGGAACAGAAGGGCGGGAACGGCCAGCCGGAACCGTCAGGCCGGGACGAACGCGCCGTATCCGGCGGCCCTGAGGCCTTCCCGGAGTTTCTCGGCGTTGGCATCCAGGACCTTCGGATCCGGATTCTGGTCTGCAGAGGCGAAGTTGAAGTCCGCCATGCTCCTCGAAGGCCACACGTGCACATGGAGGTGGTTGATCTCGTAACCTGCCACGATCAGCCCCGCCCGCGCCGCGCCGAAGGTCTCCACCTGGACGGCTCCAATCCGCCGGGCCACTTCCATGACCCTCGCCAGGGTCTCCGGGGAAGCATCGGTCCAGCGGTCCACTTCCTCCGTGGGAACCACCAGGGTGTGTCCGTCGGCCAGCGGTCCCGTGGTGAGGAACGCGGCCACGTCGTCTTCCCGCCAGACAAAGCGGCCGGGAATCTCGCCGTTCAGGATCCTGGTGAAAAGGGTGCTCATGCGTCTGCCTCCTTGGCGGGTGCCTGCAGGGTACTGGTGTCCAGCACAAACCGGTATTTCACGTCTCCGGCCACCATCCGGTCGTAGGCGTCGTTCAGCTGTTCAGCCCGGACCAGTTCAATGTCGGCAACAACGCCGTGCTCCGCGCAGAAGTCCAGCATCTCCTGCGTTTCGGCAATGCCTCCGATCAAGGAGCCTGTGTATGCTATCCGGCGCCGAATCAGCGCCCGCGGGTTGACCGGCGGCATCGGTTCGGACGGAAGGCCGAGCTGGAAGAGCGCACCGTTCACGCGCAGGGTGCGGAACAGCGGGTTCAGGTCGTGCGGGGCTGCGACAGTGTCGATGATCAGGTCGATGGCGCGGTTGGCGGCGTCCATCGCTGCGTCATCGCGGGACAGGACTACCTCGTCGGCGCCCAGTTCCAGAGCTGCCGGAACCTTGGACTCGGACGTGGTGAACACCACCACCTTTGCTCCCATGGCTTTGGCGAGCTTGACGGCCATGTGGCCGAGTCCGCCCAGCCCCACCACACCCACCACATCGCCTTCTTCGACGTCGAAATGCCGCAGGGGCGAAAACGTCGTGACCCCTGCGCACAGCAACGGTGCGACGGCGGCGGGGTCCAGGGATCCGGGCACCCGAAGGACGTAGCGGCGGTCCACCACCACCGAGGAGGAATAGCCGCCCTGCGTCAGGGAACCGCCCTTCCGCCGGTCCAATGCACCGTACGTGGCGGTCATCCCGTTCTCGCAGTACTGTTCCAGCCCGTCCAGGCAGCTGTCGCACTCGCGGCAGGAATCCACCATGCAGCCCACGCCCACGCGGTCCCCGGGCGCGAAGTCGGTGACAGCTGACCCGACCCGGCTGACAGTACCCACGATTTCGTGGCCGGGCACGAGCGGCCAGCTCTGGCCACCCCACTCGCCGCGCACCGCGTGGACATCGGAATGGCACAACCCGCAAAACTCAATGGCGATTTCGACGTCGTCCGCCCCGGGAGCGCGCCGGGCAAGGGTCAGCGGCACCAGCCCGCTGTCCGGAGACGTCGCGCCGTAAGCGGCGGCCAGGACGCCGTCGTCGGAGGCAATGACGCCAGAGCCAGCTGGTGCAGGAGCGGCAGGTTTGGGGGTGACAGGATTGGCGAGGGGCGGCGGCACGGGACGTCCAGGAGTCATAGTGCGACGCTACCCTTCAGCCTCGCCATGTTTCCACTCAACCGGCCCGCCGGCGCCTTCGGGTTCCGGTCCCGTCACCACAGGCAGGTTGGCATTGCTGGACCACTCCGAAAAGGATCCGGGATAGAGGGCAGCATGGAATCCGGCGAGTTCGAGGGCTGCCACCTGATGGGCTGCCGTGACCCCGGACCCGCAGTAGACACCCACCCGGCTGTCATCGGTTATGCCCAGCGATTCGAAGCGCCGGCGCAACTCGGCGGGAGGCAGGAACCGGCCGGCGCCGTCCACGTTCCCGGTGGTCGGAGCGCTGACAGCACCGGGGATATGGCCTGCGCGGGGGTCAACGGGCTCAATCTCGCCGCGGTAGCGTTCTCCGGCCCTCGCGTCGAGAAGGATTCTCTCCGAAGCGGGACCAGGCGCAAGGAGCCCGGCCTCCAGCCAGCCGGTCACGTCGGCTGCGACCAGCACGGGCATCTGTCCGTCTGCCAGGGTGACGTCACCGGGACTGGCCCTGACCTCGCCCTGTTCGATGGGCAAGTTTGCCGCACGCCACGCTGCCAAGCCGCCGTCGAGCAGGTAAACCTCCCGAACGCCGGCGTTCCGCAGCATCCACCACGCCCGTGCGGCCGCCATGTTGGCGCTGTCATCGTAGGCCACCACAACATCGCCCCTGGTGATGCCCCAGCGCCTCGCCGCATCCTGTAAGGCGCCCGGAGATGGCAGCGGGTGCCTGCCCCGCTCGGGAGCTGCAGGGTCTGCAAGCTCGGCGGCCAGGTCAACAAAGACGGCGCCCGGCAAGTGCCCCTGCAGGTAGTGGTCGTGGCCGTGCGGGTCCCCCAGCGCCCAGCGCACATCCAGCAGCACCGTACGCCGGCCGGCAGCCAGGCGCTTTTCCAGCGCCGAAACATCCATGAGCGGATTCATCGTGCTCCTTCCGGTGGGCAGCCAACGCTCCCACTCTAACGGCAGCTCCGGCGGCCGCGGGTAGGCTGGTGCGGTGAAGATCGAGCGCACTGCGGGCCGGGACTGGGCCGACGAAGCCATCCGGAAAATCACGGCAGAAAACAACCGCTCCGCCGATACCCACCTCTACTCGGTGCCCCTCCCGGAGCACTGGGGTGTACAGCTCTATTTGAAGGATGAGTCCACACACCGTACCGGCTCCCTTAAACACCGGCTTGCGCGCTCCCTGTTCCTGTTCGGGCTGGTCAACGGCTGGATCAGGGAGGACACCACCATTGTTGAGGCCTCCAGCGGCAGCACCGCGGTCTCCGAAGCCTATTTTGCCCAGCTCCTGGGGCTGCCGTTCATCGCCGTCATGGCACGCACTACCAGCGCCGAAAAAATTGCCCTGATTGAGCAGTTCGGCGGTGCCTGCCTCCTGGTGGACCATGCCTCCGAGGTTTATGCGACGGCGGAGGAAGTCGCCGCCACCTGCGGCGGGCACTACATGGACCAGTTCACCTACGCCGAGCGGGCAACGGACTGGCGCGGAAACAACAACATTGCGGAGTCCATCTTCGGCCAGCTCGAACTGGAGGAACATCCCATTCCGGACTGGATTGTGGTGGGCGCAGGGACGGGCGGCACCAGCGCAACGATTGGGAGGTACCTCCGTTACCACAGCCATCCCACGCGGCTTCTGGTGGTGGACCCGGAGAACTCAGCCTTCTACCCGGGCTGGCGCGGTAACACCTCCGGCCCGGCCACCGGGCTGCCATCCCGGATCGAGGGCATCGGCCGGCCAAGGATGGAACCCAGCTTCGTGCCATCGGTCATCGACCACATGATCCAGGTTCCGGACGCTGCGTCGATCGCCGCCATGCGTCACCTGCACACGCTCGCCGGACTCCACGCCGGCCCCTCAACCGGCACGAACCTCTGGGGCGTCTGGCAGCTCATTGCCGGAATGATCGCGGAGGGCCGGAAGGGCAGCATCGTCTCGCTGATGTGCGACGGCGGCGAACGCTACGCAGGCAACTACTACCACCCGGATTGGTTGGCTTCGCACGGCTTGGACCCTGCGCCGTATGAAGCGGTGATCCGGCGGTTTTTCGACACCGGAAGCTGGGACGGCGCCGGGCTTTAGACCTCCACGGACTCCCGTACCGCCAAGTGCTGATACTCCGTGCCGTACTTGGCTCCGAGCCTCTTGACGTGGCCCTCCACAATTTTCAGGCCAGCGTCATTAAGCAGTCCGTCATGGATCTGGAAGGCGCGGGGTGCGCGGACGCCGATCACGAAGTCCACCACCTCGGCGGCCTTGCTCCATGGCGCATGAAGGGGAACGAGGAGTGTTTGCACGCTGATGCCGTCGGGAATAACAAAGGAATCGCCCGGGTGGTACACGTTGCCGTCCAAAAGGTAGCCGACGTTGGCCACGACGGGGATCTGCGGGTGGATCAAGGCGTGCTGTCCGCCAAAGCTGCGGACCTCGAAGCCCGCCACTTCGAAGGATGACCCGGGATCGACGGTATTAATACGGGCCGCGGCTCCTGGAGCTTCCTTGCGCAAGTTGTCGGCAACGCCCGCAGGGGCAAAAACCGCCAGGTCCGTACTGCCCTTCAAGGCAGCCACCACTGCGGGAACATCGATATGGTCGCCATGTTCGTGCGTGACCAGCACTGCTTCGGCACCTGCCAGGGCCTCAGCCGATTCCGAAAATGTCCCCGGATCCAGCACGATGATCCGGCCGTCCTTCTCGAGCCGGACACAGGCATGGGTGTATTTGGTCAGCTTCATAGCGCCAGCCTAGGGTCCGGCACGAACCCCTGTCCACGAAGCTCCGGCTGGTAATCTTGATCTTTGCCACCATCCTGAGGGAAGCGAGTTCATCCATGCCGTTCGGCACCAAGGCTGATTCCACCAAGGCCGCTTCTGCCCCGGCTTCGGGCGGCACCACACGGACGGTTGCCGGTTCTGCCGGAGCGTCAGGTCCTGCAGCAGGCAAGGAACAGCGCGTCACCAAGCAGAGGCTGGCAGTCAGCGCCGCCCTTGATGAGCTTGACGATTTTGTCAGCACGCAGGAGCTCTACCGCATCCTGCAGAACCAGGGCGTATCGGTGTCCCTCGCCACGGCCTACCGGATCCTCCAGTCCCTTGCCGACGAGGGGCTGGTGGACGTGCTGCGCAATGGCGAAGGCGAAGCGGTATACCGCCGCTGTGCCGTCACCGGCCACCACCACCACCTCCTGTGCCGGAACTGCGGCAAGGCCGTCGAGGTGGAAGCGCCGGCCGTGGAAACGTGGGCAGCCCGCACGGCCAGCGAACACGGGTACACGGAGGTCGCGCACACGGTCGAGATCTTCGGGTTGTGCCCGGACTGCTCGGCGCTCAGGGCCGCCGGCAAGCTTTAGGAGGGCCCGGCGTCGGGAGCCGTCCCTGCTGCTGGCCCCGCGCGCATAAAGGGCAAGTACCTCAGCAGGATCAGTGCGCCTGCAGTACCCTGCCGTTGATGCCCCGGGAGGACCGGACGGATCCGATCACGCGGCATACCACATAGATCAGGAACGACAACGTGGTGACGTAGGGGCTGATGGGGATGCGGCCGCCAAGGGCCAGCAGAATTCCGCCGACGGTCGCCGTCATGGCGAATGCCACGCTGAGCACCACCACAGCCACAGGCGAGGACGTGACGCGCAGGGCGGCGGCCGCCGGTGTGATCAGGAGTGCGAGCACGAGCAGGGCTCCCACCACCTGGATGGAAAGAGCCACGCTGATTCCCAGCAGGACCATAAAAACGATGGCGAGCGTCCGGACGGGAACGCCCCGGGCCTCGGCCAATTCCGGATCAACGCTGGCAAAGTTCAGTGGCCGCCAGATGGCCGCGAGGACCACCATCACCACCACCGCGGTTCCGGCCAGGGCCTGAAGCTGCACGGTATCGACTGACACGATCTGCCCAGTGAGCAAACCGAACTTGTTCGCCGCGCGGCCCTCATACAGGGAGAGGAACAGGATCCCGAGGCCCAGCCCAAAGGGCATGATCACGCCGATGATCGAGTTCTTGTCCCTGGCCCTGACCCCCATGAGGCCCAGCAGCAGGGCTGCGGCTACAGAACCGATCAGGGAACCAAAAACGATGTCAGCCCCAATCAGCAGGGCAAAGGCGGCGCCGGCGAAGGACAGTTCGGAAATTCCGTGCACGGCGAACGCCAGGTCGCGCTTCATAACGAACGTTCCCACCAGCCCGCCGAGCAGGCCCAGGACGGCTCCTGCCCAAATCGAGTTCTGGACCAGGACCAACAATTCGCCGTAGTTATCGAAGCTGAAGATCGCACCAATGATACTGTCGGCGTCCATCAGGCCACCTCCCCGGCAAGGGCATGGGCTTCTGCGTGATGATGCGTGGTGGCATCCGGCAGGCCCACCACCACGATGCGCCCGTTGGCGTGGATTACCTCAACGTGGCTGCCGTAAAGGTCGGAGAGGACATCCGTGGTCATAACTTCCTCCGGAGTGCCCACCTTGAAGCGCCCGCCGGCCAGGTAGAGCACCCGGTCCACGTAGTCGATGACGGGGTTGATCTCGTGGGTGACAAACACCACGGCGCTGTTCTGCTCGTGGCATTGTTTGTTGATTAGTGCGCTGACTGCCTGCTGGTGGTGCAGGTCAAGGGAGAGCAGTGGTTCGTCGCAGAGCAGGACCTGGGGGTCGGTGGCGAGTGCCTGGGCAACACGGAGCCGCTGCTGCTCGCCGCCGGAGAGCTGGCCCACCGGAACCTTGGCGTACTCCGTTGCCCCCACGAGTTCAAGGAGTTCATCAATCCTGCGGTTCGCCTTGGCGGCGGACAGGCGGAGGCCCCAGCGGTGTCCGTCAACCCCCAGGCCCACCAGGTCGCGGGCACGCATGGGCGTATCGCGGGCGAAAGACTTTTGCTGGGGGATGTAGCCAATCAGGCTGCTGCCGCGCTCAACGGGATGCCCGCCAAGGGTGGCCTTGCCCCGGTGCAGGTCCTGGAGACCCAACAGGACCTTGAGGAAGCTTGTTTTGCCGCTGCCGTTGGGGCCGAGCACGGCAAAAAACTCGCCGGGCCTGATGTCCAGGTCCAGATCCTCCCAGAGCGTCCGCTTTCCGAATGCGAGGGACGCCCCGGTGAGGCTGACCACGGGTTTCAACTATTCTTCTCCAGAACTTTGCTGACGTTGTTCACATTGTCCGTCATCCACTGCAGGTAGGTCTTGCCCTCCGGCAGAGTTTCACTGAAATCGACCACCGGAACGCCTGCCGATTCGGCCGCCTTCTTCAGCGCCTCAGTTTGTGGACCTTCGGTCTGCCCGTTGTAGGCAAGGAACCGCACTGACTTGGAGGACACCAGGTCCGTTGCGGCTTTGAGGACGGCCGGCGGAACGTCGGAGCCTTCCTCAATCGCAGCAGTGTAGTCATCAGGCGTGGCGTTCTCCAGGCCTGCAGCTTCGAGCAGGTATACGGGCACGGGCTCAGTGACAGCCACCTGGGCGCCGGCAGTTCCGGCCTTCAGCCCTTCGAGTTTTCCGGCCAGTTCCTCCAGCCCGGATTTGAAGGCGGCAGCGTTGGATTCGAAGGTTGCGGCCGAGGCAGGCTCCAGCTCGCCGAGTTTGGCGGCAACGCTATCGGCCAGCTGTCCCATGGCTGCGAAGTTGTACCAGACATGCTCGTTCAACCCGCCGTGATCGTGGGCGTGGTCGTCCCCCGCCGGCGATTCCGCGGGTGTGGCCCCTACAGAGGCCTCTTCCTCGGGGTGCGCCAGGCCGGAGAGTTCGACGGCGTTCAGCACCTTGCCTGCGTCAAGGTTGCTGTCCTCCGCCAGGGTATGGAGAAACTCGTCGTATCCACCGCCATTTTCGATCACGAGGTCCGCCTTGGAAACGGCCAACCGGTCCTGGGCGGTGGCTTCGTAAGAATGCGGGTCCTGGCTCGTCTTGTTGATGATGGCGGTGACGCTGACTTCATCTCCGCCAATTGTTGTGGCGATGTCCCCGTAGACGTTGGTGGATGCCACCACATTAATAGCGGCCCCATCTTCGGACGGCACCTCGGGCTGCGGGCTGCAGGCGGTGAGCATCAGGCCCAGCCCGGCAAGGGCGGCTAAAGACGTTCGGGCAGCGGCGAAACGGCGCACGGAAACCTCAGTTCAGGGGGAACGGAAAGAACCACTCCAGCTTATACCTAAATAGGAATGATTCCTATTTAGGTATAAGCCGGTCCAGGTGCCCAGGACGTCCGCTGGGCACCCGGAATGTCAGGCGCCGTTTGGTTGACCCAACCTGCGGACGCCCGTGGCCTGGGTAGCGTCGCGGATCTCACCCACGAGCTGCTCGATCACGTCTTCCAGGAACAGGACGCCCTTTGTATTGCCGTCGGGGCCCATGACCCGTGCCAGGTGCGAACCGGTGCGCTGCATCACCGACATCGCCTTTTCAATCTCGTCGTCCAGGGCCAGGTTCGCGAGGGACCTGATCCGGCTCTCGGCGATGGGGTGCTCGTAGGCGGCCTCCGGAATGGACAGGACGTCCTTCACATGGAGGTAGCCGTACAACAGTTCGTCATCGTCAAGCATGGGGAAACGTGAGAAGCCGGTGCGGCTCACAGCCTTCTCAAACTCCACCGGGGTGGTGGCTGCCTTCAGCATGACCAGCTTCTCCAGCGGAACCATGATGTCCGCCGCCGTGTACTCCGAAAATTCGAGCGCGCCGGTGATGAGCCCGGCATCGTCGTCCACCAGGCCGTGGCGCGTGGACTCCTGCACGATCGACTGCACCTCTTCGAGGGTGAAGGAGGAGTTCACCTCATCCTTGGGCTCAATGCGGAGCATCTTGAGGATGTGGTTCGCGGACCAGTTAAGAACGGAGATGACGGGATGGACCAGCCGGGCAACAAACATCAGCGGCGGGGCGAGCAAGAGCGCTGCCTTGTCGGCCACGCTCACCGAGATGTTCTTCGGGACCATCTCGCCGAAGGTTACGTGCAGGAACGTCACCAGCATCAGCGCCACGGCGAAGGCAGCCACATCGGCAACTTCCATCGGCAGGCCCAACATCTCCAGTGGCACAGCCAGCAGATGGTGGATGGCCGGTTCTGCCACCAGCAGGATCAGGAGGGAACAAACCGTGATGCCCAGCTGGGCGCACGCGAGCATCAGCGAAACATTCTCCATGGCCCGGAGCGTGGTTTGCGCCGGCTTGGAGCCGGCCTCGGCCAGCGGTTCGATCTGGCTGCGCCGCGCTGACATCACCGCAAACTCGGCGGCAACAAAAAACGCGTTGCCGAACAGGAGCACAACCAGCCACAGTATTCCGGCCCAGTCGCTCATCGTTCAGTCCCGTCGTCGTTGTTCCCGGACTCAGGTTCGGGTGCGGCCGGCCGGAAACAGATCCGGTCGATCCGCCGGCCGTCCATCCTGGTGACACTCAGGGTTCCGCCGCCAACGGGGACGGTGTCGCCCACCACGGCGATCCGGCCCAGCTTGCTCATCACGTAGCCGCCCACTGTTTCGTAGGCCGCCTCATCGGGAACGGTCAGGCCGGAAATCTGTTCGGACAGTTCATCCGGGCGGAGCAGTCCGGGGAAGTACCAGTCGCCCGACGCGCTCTGCAGCAGCCCGGGACGTACCTTGTCATGTTCGTCAGACACTTCGCCCACAATTTCCTCCACGAGGTCCTCGAGGGTGGCGATGCCGGCGGTTCCGCCATATTCGTCCAGGACAACCGCGAGCTGCAGGTTGCCCTCACGGAGTTCCGCCAGCAGGGCGTCAAGGTGGATGGTCTCCGGAACCCGCAGAACGTCAGTCATGATGGCCCCGGCTTCGAGGTTTTGCCGGCGGTCCCAGGGAACGGCCACCGCCTTCTTGACGTGGACCAGCCCCCTGATGTCGTCCGCCGACTCACCGATGATCGGGAAACGTGAGTATCCGGTACGGCGTGCGGCAGCAACGATGTCAGAGACCGGCTGGTCCGCCTCGATGGTTTCCACCCGGATGCGCGGCGTCATAACGTCGGCAGCCGTCCGCGTCGAAAAGTTCAAGGTGCGTGCAACGAAGTTGGCCGTGCCGGCGTCGAGCGTTCCCATCTCCGCCGATCGCCGCACCAGCGACGAGAGTTCGGCAGGTGTCCTGGCGCCGGAAATCTCTTCCTTCGCCTCGAGCCCGAAAACATTCAGGACCTTGTTGGAAAAGCCGTTAAGCACCACGATGGCGGGTTTGAACACGGCGGTGAACATCAGCTGTGGCCGTGCCAGCGCGCGGCCCACGGGGAAGGAAAGGGCGATGGCCATGTTCTTGGGAACCAGTTCGCCAAGGAGCATCGACAGCAGCGTGGCGATCACCATCGCCAGGACCAGCGAGATGGAGGCCACGGCTACGTCGGGAAGTCCGACGGCGGCCAGCGGGCCTTCCAGAAGCCGGCCCACTGACGGCTCCATCACGTAACCGGTCAGCAAGGTGGTCAACGTGATGCCGAGCTGGCAGCTGGAGAGCTGGGTTGAGAGGGACTTCAGGCACGCAAGCAATGGAACGGCGCCGGCGTCGCCGTCGTCGATGGCCCTTTGGACGGTGGCCTGGTCAAGGGCAATAAGGGAAAACTCGACGGCGACAAAAAAGCCCGTGCCGGCGATCAGCAGCAAACCTGCTGCCAGGAGAAGCCATTCCATTCAGCATCCCGCCCGGGCAGCGGCGGCTGCTTGGCAGGGGGTTGACAATGAGTAGCGGCGCCAGGAACATCGGTCCGGCGGAGGATGGTCGGCGGAGGCCGACGCAGTTTCATTTGCAGCTGCTGCCGGCTGTGCCAGCGAATGGTGATGGGCGTGTGTTCGGGGTTTGCCGGCTCTGCGGGTGGACTGTGCGGCGCTGTTTACGCTCCGCTGACAGCCCCCAGGCCGGCACCTAGATTTACTGTCCATAAGAATTTCAGTCTACAGGAGCCGGACTGCCACGCCGCGACTCCCGCCACGGGCTCCCGGACGGACCCGCACACGCTGCAAAACCCTCATTTCCCTTCGCTCCAGGCCGCCATATTTCGGCCTTTTCACGTCACTTCATGATTTGGGTCACCCTTATTGGCAGTTACCACAGGATGCTTACTAGACTGGCAATGGTCTGGGTTCAGAGGACGCAGAGACCGGTTAAAACGTAGTGCTGAAGCACCGTGGGCCGGAGAGAAATCAAACTCATGGAAGAGGCGTATTTCAAGTGCCAGAGCAGCCTAGCCACCGTCTACCAGAGGAATTTGGCGGAAACGAGTGGCTCGTTGACGAACTGTACGAGCAGTACCAAAAGGACAAGAACGCTGTCGACGCCAAATGGTGGCCGCTGTTTGAATCCTTCGGCTCGGCCGGCAGTTCTTCTTCCAACGGAAATTCGGGGCATGCCGCTGCCCACCCTGCAACGAGGGAAATGCCGGTCGTGAATGCAGCTCCTGCGGCACCGGCAGCGCCGCCGGCAGCAGCTCCTCCCGCCCCGTCGGCACAGCCTGCCTCTGCGGCACCCGCTGCTCCTGCGCCGGCACCGGTCAAGAAGGCTCCTGCCACCGTGGCCCGCGACGGTTCGAAGAAGACCGAGTCCGGCACGGGCTCGCAGCCCATCCCGGCGCAGCTGCCCAAGAACGTCAAGGCACCCACGGCTCCGGAAGAAGACGTTGTTTCCGTCCTTCGCGGACCGGCAAAGGCCATTGCCACCAACATGGTGACCAGCCTCCAGGTACCCACCGCCACCAGCGTCCGCGCCATCCCCGCCAAGCTGCTGATCGACAACCGCGTTGTCATCAACTCCAACCTCGCACGTGCGCGCGGCGGCAAGGTCTCCTTCACGCACCTCATCGGCTACGCGGTCATCCGCGCGCTCTCCCAGTTCCCTTCCATGAACGTGTACTACGACGAAGTGGACGGCAAGCCCGTCGCCGTCCAGCCGGCACACGTCAACTTCGGCATCGCCATCGACATGCCGAAGCCCGACGGAACCCGCCTGCTGATGGTGCCGAACATCAAGAAGGCCGAGACCCTCAACTTCTCCGAGTTCTGGCACACCTACGAGGACCTCATCAAGCGCGCCCGCAACGGCAAGCTGACCGCTGAGGACCACCAGGGCACCACGGTCTCCCTGACCAACCCGGGCGGCATCGGCACTGTGCACTCCGTGCCGCGCCTTTCCAAGGGCCAGGCAGCCATCATCGGCGTCGGCGCACTCGACTACCCCGCCGAGTTCCAGGGTGCCAGCGAGAAGATCATCGCCCAGAACGCCATCAGCAAGGTCCTCACGCTGACCTCCACCTACGATCACCGCGTGATCCAGGGCGCCGGCAGCGGCGAGTTCCTGAAGCTGGTCCACCAGCTCCTGCTCGGCGCACAGAACTTCTACGACGAGATCTTCGAGTCCCTGCGCATTCCGTACGAGCCCGTGCGCTGGAGCGCCGACAAGCAGGTGGACCCGGCAGACGAAATCAACAAGGTTGCCCGGATCCAGCAGCTGATCCACTCCTACCGCGTCCGCGGACACCTGATGGCGGACACCGATCCCCTCGAATACGTCCAGCGCAAGCACCCGGACCTTGACGTCCTCACGTACGGCCTGACGCTCTGGGACCTGGACCGCGAATGGCCCACCGGCGGCTTTGGCGGCAAGCCCATGCTCAAGTTCCGCGACATCCTGGGCGTCCTGCGTGACGCCTACTGCCGCACCACGGGCATCGAGTACATGCACATCCAGGAGCCTGCCGAGCGCAAGTGGTTCCAGGACCAGCTGGAGCACCCATACTCAAAGCCCAGCCGTGAAGAGCAGCTGCGCATCGTCTCCAAGCTGAACGCAGCGGAGGCGTTTGAAACCTTCCTGCAGACAAAGTTCGTAGGCCAGAAGCGGTTCTCCCTCGAAGGCGGCGAGTCCCTGATTCCGCTGCTTGACGCCATCATGTCCGACGCCGCCGATGACGGCCTGGACGAAGTAGCCATTGGCATGGCCCACCGCGGCCGCCTGAACGTGCTCACCAACATCGCCGGCAAGACCTACGCACAGGTTTTCCGCGAATTCGAGGGCACCCAGGATCCCCGCTCCGTCCAGGGCTCCGGTGACGTCAAGTACCACCTGGGCACTGAGGGGACCTTCACCTCGGACAACGGCAAGGAGACCAAGGTTTACCTGGCCGCCAACCCGTCCCACCTGGAAGCAGTCGATCCGGTCCTCGAGGGCATCGTCCGCGCCAAGCAGGACCGCCTGGACCAGGGTGAGTCGTTCCCGGTCCTGCCCATCGTTGTCCACGGCGACGCCGCGTTCGCAGGCCAGGGCGTTGTTGCCGAAACACTCAACCTGTCCCAGCTCCGCGGCTACCGCACCGGTGGAACCATCCACATCGTGGTCAACAACCAGGTGGGCTTTACTACTGCCCCCTCATCGTCCCGGTCCTCCACGTACTCCACCGACGTCGCCAAGATGATCCAGGCACCGGTATTCCACGTGAACGGCGACGATCCGGAGGCTGTGGTCCGCATTGGCCAGCTCGCCTACGAGTTCCGCCAGCGGTTCCACAAGGACGTTGTAATCGACATGGTCTGCTACCGCCGGCGCGGGCACAACGAGGGCGACGACCCCTCGATGACCCAGCCGCTGATGTACAACCTGATCGAAGCCAAGCGTTCAGTCCGCAAGCTCTACACCGAATCGCTCATCGGACGTGGTGACATTACCGAGGAAGAAGCCGAGCAGCTGCTCCGCGACTACCAGGAACGGCTGGAGCGGGTCTTCGCCGAGACCCACGCAGCGCAGACTTCCCCGATTCCGATCATCACCGCGGATTCGGCAGCCGTGTCGGACATTGAGCGGCCCATCGCCCAGCAGTCCGACTCCAGCATGAGCTCCCCCGTGTTGACTGCCATCTCCGCGGAAACCCTGGCCCGGATCGGCAAGGCGCACCTGGAAGCTCCGGAGGGCTTCACCATCCACGCGAAGCTGAAGCAGCTGCTGGAGAAGCGCGAACAGATGTCCCGCGAAGGCGGCATCGACTGGGGCTTTGGCGAGATCGCAGCCTTTGGCTCCCTCATCATGGAAGGCGTGCCGGTTCGCCTGGCGGGCCAGGACTCACGCCGCGGCACGTTCGTACAGCGCCACGCCGTCTTCCACGATCGCGCCAACGGCAAGGAATGGCTGCCGCTGGGCAACCTCTCCGATGACCAGGCGAAGCTGTGGATCTACGATTCGCTGCTCTCCGAATACGCGGCCATGGGCTTCGAGTACGGCTACTCGGTGGAACGCCCCGATGCCCTCGTCTTGTGGGAAGCCCAGTTCGGCGACTTCGTCAACGGTGCGCAGACCATCATCGACGAGTTCATCTCCTCCGCCGAGCAGAAGTGGGGCCAGCGCTCCTCGCTGGTGCTGATGCTTCCGCACGGCTACGAGGGCCAGGGCCCGGACCACTCTTCCGCAAGGATTGAGCGGTTCCTGCAGATGTGCGCCGAAGAAAACATGATCGTGGCCAACCCCACGACGGCGGCCTCGCACTTCCACCTGCTGCGCCGCCAGGCGTACAGCCGGCCGCGGAAGCCGTTGATCATCTTCACGCCGAAGCAGCTGCTGCGCCTCAAGGCCGCAGCGTCGTCCGTGGAGGACTTCACCAACGGCGGGTTCCGGCCTGTCATCGGTGAGCATGAGCAGCTGGCCGCAGACGCCGTCGAACGCGTTCTGCTGGTCTCTGGCCGTCTCTACTACGATCTCCTGTCCACCAGGCAGAAGACCGATGACAAGACGACGGCGATTGTCCGGGTGGAGCAGCTTTACCCGCTGCCACACGCGGAGATCGCGGCCGAGCTGGCCAAGTACCCGAATGCCGAGGTTGTCTGGGCGCAGGACGAGCCCGCCAACCAGGGACCGTGGCCGTTCATTGGCCTGAACCTGCCCGATGCCCTGGATCGCAGGATCCGCCTGGTGTCGCGTCCGGCCTCTGCCTCCACGGCTGCGGGCTCCATGAAGCGCCACGCCGCGGAGCAGGATGCCCTGCTGAAGCAGGCATTCGCGCGGAAGTAACCAGTAAGGCTGCCCGGCCGGACGTCGAAATACCAGACTCCGGCCGGGCAGTTCTGTTTAATGGGATGGACAGCGCCGGCCCGATCCCCTTAAGTGGTCCGGGTGGCGACGGGCAGCCAGCACCGAAGTTAAGAGGAACGTGTGGAAGACAGGAAGCTGCGTATCGCAGCTGTAGGAGATGAACTGCTGGCCGGACTCGGTGATCCCCGGGCGCTCGGCTGGCTGGGCCGCGTCTTGGCCCGCACTCCCCAGGATGGCATGCTCCTGGAAAGCTATGCCCTCCCCTGTCCGCAGGAAGGAACGGAAGGGCTGGCCGCGCGCTGGATGGACGAGGCCGGCCGGCGGTTCAGCGACAAGGCCGAGAACCGCCTGGTGATAGGCCTGTCCGGCCGGGATATTGAGTTCGGACTTTCAACCGCCCGCAGCCGGCTCAACCTGGCCAACATCCTGGACTCGGCGTCGCAGAACCGTCTGGGGGTCTTTGTGGTGGGACCGCCACCCACCCTGGACCCCGCCCAGAACCGCCGGCTCGACGAGCTGAACACGGCTTTCGCTGACGTCACCACGCGCCGCAAGCATCTTTATGTTGATACTTTTTCTCCCCTCCTGAATCACGAACAGTGGCGCCAGGACCTGGCCGCCAACGGCGGCACGCCCGGGCAGGCCGGATACGGGCTCATGGCCTGGCTGGTACTGCACCGTGGCTGGTTCCAGTGGCTGGGGATGGCCGTCCCGGAGTAGGTGATTCGCGATATATCTTGACCTCTGCCTACCCCGGCAGTAGGTTGGATGCATCACGCGATATATCGTCTTGGAGGACCAATGGCTGAGCAAAACTGGGATGTCACGAGCGCCCAGACCATCGACGTCGACTCTGTGACGTCCCTGAAGCTGGGCATGGTGCGGGGCCGCTTCGACGTCGTCGCGCATCAGGAGCCAGTCACCCGGATAGAGATTTCCGAAGTCCAGGGTGACCCCGTGGTGGTGTCGCTGGAGGACGGCCGGCTTGAGGTCCGTCACCAGCTGCACGGGCCGCAGGGCTGGTTCAAGAACCTCATGGGAACGGTCAGCCACAACAGTGAGAATTACGCAGTCATCAGCATTGCCGTTCCGCCGACGGTTGAGGTTGAGGCAGGCACCGTCAGCGGTGACGGCCTCGTTTCAGGGATGGCGGGCCGCACGCGCCTGAACACCGTTTCCGGCTCTGTGATGTCCGACGGCACGGACGGTGAACTGCACGTCAACACGGTCAGTGGCGAGGTTAGCGCCCGCGATCACAGCGGCGTCCTCACAGCCAAGACCGTCTCCGGCGAGGTGACGGCGTCCGGCAACTTCAGCCATATCCGGGCGAACACTGTTAGCGGCGGCATGAGTTTCGACCTGCTGGGCTACACCCAGGATTTCGGGGCAAATTCAGTATCGGGAGACCTCACCATCCGGATCCCGCACGACGTCGGAGTGGATATCGTGGCCAAATCGGCAAGTGGAACGGTCGTTATTGACCAGCAGAAGTACCACGTGCCCGGCGGCAAAGTGGAAACGATCGCCGGTCCGGACGCCAAGCTCATGCTCGTCAGGACCAATTCCGTGTCAGGCACAACATCCATCTTCCACAGCGGACCGTCCGGGAACGCGGAAGAACGGCCCTGATGCCGGCCGTCTTTGCCCACGGTGCCCTGCGCCTCTACCTTTTGTCCCTGCTGGAGTCCGGCCCGAAGCATGGCTACGAGCTCATCAAGGCGCTCAAGGAACGGTTCGGCGGTACCTACTCCCCCAGTGCGGGCACCATCTACCCGCGGTTGGGCAAACTCGAGGAGGAGGGGTTGGTAGCCACGGAATCGGCCGGGCGTCGCACCAACTACCGCATCACGCCTGCCGGACTGGCGGAGCTGAACCTGCGCCGCGAAGAACTGGCAGCAGTTGAAAAAGAGATTTCCGCTTCCGTACGGCGGCTGGCAGACAACCTCCGCGAGGACATCCGGAGCAATATGCGCGGGCTGCGGGCTGACCTTGCAGCGACGGCGGAGGCCGCCCGTGCCGCCGCCGGTTCGGTCGATTTCACGGCCTCCAGTGGCAGGCCCGCCCCCGAAAGCAGGCGTTCCCTGAAGGACGCTGAGATGATGCTCCAGGCGTTCCGTGATGACCTCCGCACCGAGCTTCGCCTTCAGGCCGGCAAGGAGCCACTCAACCCAGTGGTCCTGGAAACGCTCAGGACGGTGCTGGAACAGGCGCGCATAGCCGTCCGGAATTCCCTCCTCGAAAAGTAGCTCCGCGCCAGGGCCGCACATCGAACCGCAGGTCACGAGGTGGTTGCCGGTTCGCGGGGCGCCAAATCATGTGGGAGACTTGAGGGCAGCTCTTTTGAGTACCAACAGTAAGGAGGCCAGCTATGAGCAAGCGTGCACGCAAGCGTCGTGACCGTAAGCGTGGCGGCGCGAACCACGGGAAGCGCCCCAACACCTAGGCACAATGCCAGGTACTACGGTTCACAGCAAAGGACCCCGGAAGCCATTCGGCTTCCGGGGTCCTTTGTACTTATGGACGGGATCGTCGCCCTGCCCGGCTGCTGGACAGCTGACCTGGGCTAGGCGTCCACCGGGCGGATCGAATGGATCCGGTCAAGGATGGCGTTCTTGAGGTTCTCGGGAGCAGCCTCAGTGCAGGAACGCTTGACCATGTTGCGGATGACGCACTCAAGGTCGTATTGCTCCGTGCATTCGGGGCAGTCATCAAGGTGGGTCTTTATTTCCGTGATGTCCTCACGGGTCAAGGCTCCGTCCAGATACTCATAGATGCGTTGCATCCGGGTGTCGTCGCAGTCGCCCAATCCCTGGCAGTCGCTCATTTCCTGTTCTCCTGTTGTGTGCTTTCCGCCGCGTCCTTTGGACCTGCGGCCGTTTTGAATCCCCGCTCGGCGGCGTACTCCCCGAGCATGTCCCGCAACATTCTCCGGCCGCGGTGGAGCCGGGACATCACCGTGCCAATGGGCGTGTTCATGATGTCTGAAATTTCCTTGTACGCGAAGCCCTCCACGTCCGCGAAGTAGACCGCGAGGCGGAACTCTTCGGGGATGTCCTGGAGCGCGCGCTTGACGTCCGAATCGGGCAGGTGATCCAGCGCCTCTGCCTCAGCGGAGCGGAGCCCGCTGGAGGTGTGTGACTCAGCCCGCGCCAACTGCCAGTCCTCGATGGTGTCCGAGTTGGACTGGAGCGGCTCGCGCTGCCGTTTGCGGTACAGATTGATATAGGTGTTCGTCAGGATCCGGTAGAGCCAGGCCTTGAGGTTTGTGCCGGGCTTGTACTGGTGAAACGCGGAAAAGGCCTTGGTGTAGGCCTCCTGGACGAGGTCCTCCGCGTCAGCAGGGTTCCGGGCCATCCGCATCGCGGCCGAGTACAGCTGGTCGACGTACTGCATCGCGTCACGCTCAAAGCGGATGCGGCGCTCTTCCGCGGACTCCGTGGAAAGTTCAACCACCTCTTCGGTGGTTTCCGCGTTGGGCTGCACGGATTCTGCCGTCGCCTCCGCCGGCCCGGGCCGTGCGTCAGCGCTGCTCTTGGCTTCGCTTTGGGAAGCCTCATACATGGCCGAAACGGCCGGATCCAAGGTGCTCATTGCCTTCAAGTCTACTGTCAGGCTCCGCGCACGCGGCGAGCCGTACTCGGGGGGTTCACCCTCCAACGAGTCCATTGCCACCGGGCCTGCCGCTTCAATTCCGTCCAACACCCGCCTCAAGGGCCAACTCCGCTCTGTTGTCCGGTGCTTTGTGGTTCGGGCCCGGCTCTCGCGGACCCAGCATCCATAACCCCAGGCCTTGGGCAAATATTCCCCAAAAGTGCAAGACTAGAACCGACTTCGCCGCACCCGACGCGGTTCGTCCATCCAGGAGGAAATCCATGTCCTTTGTCCGCACACTCGCACGGCCCATGCTGGCTTCCAGTTTTGTTCTTGCCGGAATGGATAAGCTCAAGAACGCCGATGACACCGCCCAACAGTTGTCACCCCTGCTGAGCAAGGCAACGGCGGCGCTGCCGTTCCGTACTGACGAGAAGACGCTGGCACGGGTCATCGGTGGCACGCAGGTGGGCGCGGGCGTCCTCTTTGGGCTCGGGAAGTTTTCCCGGCTTTCAGCCACTGTGCTTACGGTCATCTCCCTTCTCAACACCTTTGTCGAGTGGCGCAGCGCGGACATCAGCAGCAAGGAAGGCCGCGGGAACCGCCGCAACCAGCTGCTCAAGAATCTTTCGTTGAGCGGCGGGGCCCTGCTTGCTTCTGTTGACACGGCAGGCAAACCGGGACTGGTGTGGCGCGCAGAGCACCTTGCTGCCGACGCGCGGAAGGGTGCCGCCCACCTTGCCGCGGATGCCAGGAAGACCACCAACCAGAAGCTCTCCAAGGCCGACAAGGTGGTCCGCCGCGCCGTTGAACAGGCCACGGGGGCATAAGCAGGACATGACCGCCGCGCCCTCCACTGCCCAGGACAACTCCGGAACGTCCCTCCCCCACTGGCCCGCACCCTTCGCCTCCCGCCCGGTGGATGCCACCATCACGGTGCCCGGTTCAAAGTCGCTGACCAACCGGTACCTCGTCCTTGCCGCCCTGGCCAACGGCCCGTCGCGCCTGCGCGCACCGCTGCACTCCAGGGATTCCGCACTGATGGTTGACGCGCTCCGGCAGTTGGGCGCCACCATCACCGAGGTGCCGGGGGACGGGGCGTTCGGGCCGGATCTGGAGGTGGTGCCGCTGCCGGCCGATGCCGCATCGGCCTCCACGAGGATCGACTGCGGCCTTGCCGGGACGGTGATGCGGTTCGTTCCGCCGCTGGCGGCGCTGCGCAACGGTGCCAGCTTGTTCGACGGCGACCCGCATGCCCGGAAGCGGCCCATGGGAACCATCATCGAAGCGCTCAAGGCCCTGGGAGTGGCCGTTTCCGCGGAAGGCGGCGGCACACCGTCGTCGCTGCCGTTTGCAGTGGAGGGCACCGGAGAAGTTCGCGGCGGACACCTGGTCATCGATGCCAGCGCCTCCTCACAGTTCGTTTCTGCCCTTCTCCTCGTGGGGGCACGGTTCACCGAGGGCCTGCACCTTGAGCATGTAGGAAAACCTGTACCAAGCCTGGACCACATCAATATGACCGTCGCTGTCCTGCGGGGGGCCGGGGTTGTTGTTGACGATTCGGTTCCCAACCACTGGCTTGTTGCCCCTGGGCCCATCCAAGCCTTCGACCAGCGGATTGAGCAGGACCTGTCCAACGCCGGCCCGTTCCTTGCCGCGGCCCTGGCTTCCGGCGGTACGGTGCGGATTCCCGGCTGGCCCGAACAGACACAGCAGGTGGGAGATCTCTGGCGGAGCATTCTTGCCGAGATGGGCGCAGAGGTTACCCTGCGCGACGGCGTCCTGACCGTAACCGGCGGAGCGGAGATCAAGGGCGGGGATTTCGCGGACACGAGTGAGTTGGCGCCGACGGTCGCCGCGTTATGTGCCCTGGCCAGCGGCCCCTCCCGGCTCAGCGGTATTGCCCACCTGCGCGGGCACGAAACCGACAGGCTGGCTGCACTGGTCACCGAGATCAACCGCCTTGGCGGAGATGCCGAGGAAACCAGCGACGGCCTGGTGATCCGGCCCGCCAAGCTGCACGCCGGCGTCGTCCACAGTTACGCCGACCACCGCATGGCCACTGCCGGAGCCATCCTGGGCCTGGCGGTGGAGGGCGTGCAGGTGGAGGACATCGCCACGACTGCCAAAACTATGCCGGACTTTCCCCGGTTGTGGGCAGGCATGCTTGCCCAGGCAGCCTCGTCCAACACCGGCACGGAAGGTTCAACCGGTGGCGCGGAGCACTGATTCCTGGGATGAATCGGATGTCCGAATCCGCCCCAGCAAGAAGGGCTCGCGCCCTCGCACCAAAGACCGGCCCAGCCATGACGACGCCGTCACGGGACGCATTATCACCGTTGACCGCGGCAGGTATACGGCTGTGGTGGGTGAGGACTCCGGCAACGAACGCGTAGTCATTGCAGCGAGGGCGCGGGAGCTGCGCCGCAACCCGGTGGTGGCGGGTGATTTCGTATCCCTCGTAGGCGATGTCTCGGGCGAACCGGACACCCTGGCCCGGTTGGTCAAGATCCAGGACCGCAGGACCCTCCTGCGCCGCAGCGCGGACGACACCGATCCCGTGGAACGCGCAGTCGTGGCCAACGCGGACCAGCTCGTAGTTGTCGTGGCGGCCGCCAACCCCGAGCCCCGCACCGGCTTCATCGACCGCGCCCTGGTGGCGGCGTACGACGCCGGGATTGAGCCGATCCTGTTGGTCACCAAGGCGGATGTCAAGGATCCAGCGGAGCTGTTGTCCAATTACACCCACCTCGACTTCCCCGTGATCATTAGCCGGACGGCCGATTCCACCGCATCTGGGATCGATGCCCGCTCGGACGACGGACTGTCCGCACGCCTGGACAGTGGGGCTGTCGCGGAACTCCGCGGCTATCTGGATGGAAAAGTGACAGTCATGCTGGGGCATTCGGGCGTTGGCAAGTCGACCATGGTGAACGCGCTGACCGGTGCGGAGCGTGCCACCGGCGGGGTTAATGCGGTGACGGGTCGGGGCCGCCACACGTCCTCGTCGGCGCTGGCCCTGAGGCTGGCGGACGCACCCGCCGGCAGCTGGATCATCGACACCCCGGGCATCCGTTCCTTCGGCCTGGCGCACGTGGACCCGGACCGGATCCTGCGCTCCTTCCCGGACCTCTCCCCCGGCATCGAGGACTGCGAACGCGGCTGCAAACACACCGCCACGGCAGTGAACTGCGGGCTGGACGCCTGGGTGGGCGGCGGGCATGCCGGCGCCACCGGAGAAGCCCGGCTGGCATCCCTGCGGCGCCTCCTGGGCACCGACCCGCGGCTGGAGGCGCAGGAGGCGAAGGAACTGGGCAGCGTCAACTGACGGTGCCGATCTCCCAGCAGAACCGCGCGCAGACGGTAGTTTGGTACCATGATCCAACCCGCTTCAAGCTATAACGATGACCTGCGCCTGGCGCACGTCCTGGCAGACTCCGTGGATGACCAGACCATGAGCCGCTTCAAGGCCCAGGACCTCCAGGTGGAGACCAAGCCTGACCTGACGCCGGTCACCGACGCGGACAAGGCGGCAGAAGAAGCCATCCGCGGCCAGTTGTCCCGCTCCCGTCCGCGTGATGCAGTGCTCGGTGAAGAGTTCGGCAGCACCGGCCACGGGTCCCGCCGCTGGATCATCGACCCCATTGACGGCACCAAGAACTTCGTCCGCGGCGTCCCCGTCTGGGCCACCCTGATCGCCCTGGTGGATGAAGGCGAGCCCGTTGTTGGAGTGGTGAGTGCTCCCGCCCTGGGCAAGCGCTGGTGGGCGGCCAAGGGCATGGGCGCCTACATGGGACGGTCGCTGGCTGCTGCCACCCGGCTCCGCGTCTCGAATGTCGCCAACCTTTCGGACGCTTCGTTGTCCTACTCCAGCCTGGGCGGGTGGAAGGAACGTGGCAATCTGGACAACTTCCTGGGCCTCACCGAGGACGTGTGGCGGACCCGGGCCTTCGGCGATTTCTGGTCCTACTGCCTGGTGGCCGAGGGCGCGGTGGACATCGCTTGCGAACCCGAACTCAACCTTTACGACATGGCGGCACTCGTGCCGATTGTGGTCGAAGCGGGTGGCCGGTTTACCTCGCTGGAAGGGGAGGACGGGCCGTTTGGCGGCAACGCGCTGGCCACGAACTCCATCCTGCACTCCGAGGTACTCCGCAGGTTGAACCCTGACCTGGACGATCTCCTCTAGGCACCTTCACCGAACAATCAGCGGCGGGCGGCTCCTAAAGGAGGCGCCCGCCGTCGTTTCTTCGGCCAAAGCAGCACTTTTCGGCAGGCGTAACAAAGCGCTTAACATTTGAGCCGGCTTCAAACCTTCCTGCCCCATGTCCTACGCTCTTAACCAGGTCACGAGTGCCAGCGCGAAACCCCGGTTTGCTGGCCGGCAACCCTCCAACCGCGGTGGGGTGCCCCGGGTGACGACCAGGCCGGTCCGGAACGGATGCGGCAAGCGCGGATTCCCGGAGCAGGGGGTCCTTTTCGAAGTGAGGTCTCTGTGACAACTGCCACCGTCTCCCCCAACGCCGCCGCCCAGCCCATCCAGGCTGAAGCCGCTGCCCTCTTTGATGCCCGCCGCGCTGTCGCCGGCCGCCCCCTTGCTGCCGTCACAGGTGCGGAAATCCAGGCGCCCCTCATCTCCGGCGGGCACGTCCGCTATGCAAACCTCGACTATGGTGCCTCGGCTCCCGCCCTCTCCGTAGTCTCGGCCTACCTCAACGAGATCCTGCCCTTCTACGCGAGCGTCCACCGTGGCGCCGGCTACGCGTCCCAGATCAGCACGTCCGTTTACGAGAACGCACGCAGCATTGTTCGGGACTTCGTGGGCGGCCGCCCTGACGACTCGGTGATTTTCACCCGCAACACCACCGATTCCCTCAACCTGCTGGCCGGTTGCCTGCCCGCGACGAACGGACGTCCGGACGGCGACGTCCTGTACCTGGACATCGAACACCACGCGAACCTGCTGCCGTGGCAGGGTGTCCCCCACCGGAGCATCGTTGCCGCTGACACCATCGCCGGGACCATCGAGTCCGTCCGCGCTGAACTGGAGCAGGGCGGGGTGAGCCTGCTCGCCGTCACCGGCGCCTCCAACGTCACCGGTGAAATTCTTCCCATTCGGGCCCTCGCCGCGCTCGCCCACGAATACGGCGCACGGATTGTGGTTGACGCGGCCCAGCTTGCGCCGCACCGCCGCGTGAACATCGCCGCGGACGGCGTCGACTACCTCGCCTTCTCCGGCCACAAGCTCTACGCACCGTTCGGTACCGGTGTGCTGGTGGGCCGCGCCGACTGGCTGGACGCCGGAACGCCCCACCTCGCAGGCGGCGGCGCCGTCAAGGAAGCCAGGCTCGACGGCGTCAGCTGGGCCACCGGCCCTGCCCGCCATGAGGGCGGCTCGCCCAACGTCCTTGGCGCAGCAACGCTGGCCCGCGCCACACAGGTGATCGCCGGCCTGGACCAGGAACAGTGGCACGCCCACGAATCGGCCATCCGCTCCTTCCTGGTGGAAGGCCTGCAGAAAATTGACGGCGTGACCGTGCACCAGATCTTCAAGGACACCAACCCGGATACGGACACCATCGGCGTGGTCAACTTCTCCGTGGAAGGCTACGACGCCGGTCTCGTGGCCGCCTACCTGTCCGCGGAACATGGCGTAGGCCTGCGGGACGGCCGCTTTTGCGCGCACCCGCTGCTGAAGCGGCTCGGGCTTCCTTCCGGTTCCCTCCGGGCCAGCTTCGGCGTCGGCTCACGCCTTGAGGATGCAGAACGGCTCCTTGCCGGCATCGACTCGCTGCGCCGAAACGGCCTGGGGTGGGACTACGTCGTCGACGCGGGGCGCTGGGTTCCCGCCAACGACGCGCGCACGTATCCGCACTGGGCACCGAACACTCCGGGGACCGCCGGGGCCGCCCCCTGCATCGACGACTGAACACTGTTGCCGTCCGCTGCTGGCACTGACTCTGCTTACTGATCTTGCCTCAACGTCGGGTGCGGTAAATTCGAAGGATACCCAAGGGCATCGGACGAAGGAGGCCACGCGTGGTACGGGGTGGCCCCAGGCTTGATCACGGACGGCGGCGGGAGCTCGGCCAGAGCTTCCAGGACGGCGGCCGGCATTACCAGCAGGTCCGTCCGGGCTACCCGGAAGAATCAGCCCGCTGGCTGGTGCCCCCGGGCGCCCGCGAGGCGCTCGATGCCGGTGCCGGCACCGGCAAGTTCACCGAACTGCTGCTGGACATGGGCCTGGCCGTCACGGCCGTGGACCCCTCTGCCGACATGCTCGAGCAGTTACGGGCGCACTATCCCGCTGCCACGGCAATCCAGGCCACCGCGGAGGCAACGGGCCTGCCCGACGCAGCTTTCGACGTCGTAAGCGTTGCCCAGGCATGGCACTGGTGCGACGCCCTGGGCGCAAGTACCGAACTGGCACGCATCCTCCGCCCGCACGGGACGCTGGGCCTGATCTGGAACCAGTTGGACACCTCTGTCCCCTGGGTCCACCGGCTCTCCCGGATCATGCACGCAGGGGATGTGTACAAGCCGGACTTCCGGCCGCTCGTGGGACCAGAGTTCCGGGGGCTTGAGGGCCACGTCACCCACTGGCAGGACCGCGTCAGCACCACGGACCTGGTGGAGCTCACAAAGTCCAGAAGCTACTATCTGCGCGCCGGCGAAAGCACCCGCGCCAAGGTGTTGGCCAACCTGGACTGGTACCTCCACGACCACCTGGGCCACAGCCTGGAAGAGGAGCTCGAACTGCCGTACCTGACGCTTACCTGGCGGGCCTTCAAGGCATGACGGAGAACAGGCAACGGGTAGGCTTGGAGCTGTGAAGACCAGCGCGCCCTCCTCCTCCATTGAGGATTACGTCAAGGTCATCTACTCCTTCACGGAATGGCAGGACAAGGCCATCACGTCCTCCCAGCTTGCGCAGCGCCTTGGCGTCGCCAACTCCTCGGTCTCGGAAATGGTCCGCAAGCTGAAGGACCAAGGCCTCGTTGACCATAAGCCCTACAGCGCCATCACGCTGACGGACGCCGGCGTCCGGCTGGCCCTTTCCATGGTGCGGCGCCACCGCCTGATCGAGACTTACCTTGTCCAGCAGCTGGGCTACAGCTGGGACGAGGTCCATGACGAAGCCGAGCTGCTGGAGCACGCCGTCTCGGACACCTTCATTGAGCGGGTTGCGGCCAAACTCGGGAACCCGCAGCGGGATCCGCACGGTGACCCCATTCCCACTGCCGACGGGAAAGTGCTGATGCCGCGCGCCCACCTGATGGGTGCGCTGGACCAGGGGCACACCGGCAGGATCACCCGGATCAGCGATGAGAACCCGGATTTGCTCCGTTATCTTTCCGCCGAGGAGATAGACCTCGACGCCGAGGTGGAGGTTGTGGGCCGCAAGCCGTTCGGCGGCGCCCTGGTGGTGCGGATCAGGAACTCGGGCAGGACCAGGGACTACGACCTGGCCGACGAAATCACGTCCGCCCTGTGGGTGCACAGCGACCGTCCCCACCCGGGCTGCCTGCTGGGAGACAGCTGAATGAACCCTGCCGGCATGCCGGCGGGCCGCGCCTGGATCGCTGTCGCCGCCGGAGGCCTCGTCGGCACTGAACTGCGGTATGGACTTGGGCTGGCTTTTCCCGATCTTCCCGGTGCGGTCCCTTGGGCCACGCTGGTGATCAACGTTGGCGGCAGCTTCGTCCTGGCAGCGTTGACCACGGTCTGGACAGCCCGTCCGCAGACGGCCTTCTGGATGCGGGCCGGGCTGGGTCCGGGTTTGCTGGGGTCCTTCACCACCTTCTCCGCCCTGGTGTTTTCTGTGGACCAGTTGGCCCGCGCCGGCGAACACATGGCGTGGGCAGCCTACCTGGCGTTGTCAGTGCTGCTGGGGCTGGCGGCGGCGGGTCTGGGTTGGCGGTTCGGCAAGGTGGTGGCCGTGCGCCATGACGCCGGCCCGGGCCGCAGGGCGTGATGGCTGCTGCCCTGGTGGGCCTGTTCGGCGTCGCCGGAGCGCTTCTTCGTTTCGGTGTGGACAGCTGGTTCGCGCATCACGCGTCCATCCGTACGGCCCGCTCCCCCGGGAATTCCGCGCACGTCCCGTGGCACAAGGCGCGGCTGCACTGGCCCTGGGCCACCTTGCTGGTGAACGTGGCGGGGTGCTTCATCATTGGCGTCTCCCACGCCATGACCATAAAGCTGGAGCTCGCCCCGGAATGGCAGACCGCACTGGCAACAGGGCTGGCCGGGGGGCTCACCACCTTCAGTTCATGGACAACGGCAACAGTGCGGTTGTTGACCGAGGCTCGCTTCGGCTCCGCCATGTTGAACGTGGCGGCGAACCTTGTGCTCGGCTTTGCGGCTGCTGCGGCCGGGATTGCCCTCGCTTCCTAGCGCTGCTGCAGGCGATTTGGCCCGCTCGCGTATCGTGGATGGTGATGATTAGCAGACGCGACGCGGCCATTGCCCTTGATGTACCGATGGAAATGGCCCAGCGCCACGGCCTTCCAAAATGGATGACCGAAGCTGAACTGGGTGAAATCCTGGACAACCCGCCGCCCTGGCTGGTCCAGTCCCGCGCCAACCGCACCGGAAAGCGGCCTGTTTGGGTCCACCTCGAGTGCGCCGTCTGCGGGTACGAGGAAGCAGCGCGCCCCAAGAAGTGGTGGCCTGACTTTACCTACGTGGTGTGCGACCATCACAGTCCGGAGGACGTTCCGCGTTTGCGCGAGGGATACGTCCGCAGCGAGTTCGACGGCGTCGGCACGTGTTTCGTGGGCATCGCAGATGTGCCGGGGCAGGGCTGAGCCTCCTCCTGCTTTTGGGGTGAGGGCGGCATGTGCCGCCTCCCGCCTACTTTCCGTTGCCCACCATCTCCTCGGGGACCGCCGTGAGATGGATCTCCGTACCGTCCCGCAGCACCGCGAGCTGGAGAGGTTCGCCGATGGCGTCCGAGAAGAGCAGGCGCTGGAGGCTTTCGGCGTCACTGACGGGACGGTGGCCCGCGGCGAGGAGGATGTCCCCCGCTGCCAGGCCGGCCTTGTCTGCCGGAGAGCCGGCCAGTACTTCCACCACGCGCAGCGCGTCCCGCTGGCCGGTTCTAATAACGGCGCTGGGGCTGAGCCGGGTCGGCGTGCTGACCAGGCCGAGGTAGGCCCGCCGTACCCGTCCGTCCGTCAGCAGGGCGGAGATGATCCGCTGGGTGGTGGCGTTGATGGGGATCGCCAGGCCGAGTCCGGCACCTGCCACGGCGGTATTGATGCCGACGATCCGGCTGTGTGTATCCGCCAGCGCTCCGCCGGAATTGCCCGGGTTGAGGGCGGCGTCCGTCTGGATCACGTCCTCGATGACCCGCCGGTTGCCTCCCGACCAGACTGGAATGGCTCGTCCCAGGCCGCTGACCACACCCGCCGTTACCGAGCCGGCCAGGCCCAGGGGGTTCCCGACGGCGACCACCAGTTGGCCCACGCGCAAGGACTCCGCGGCACCGAACTGCGCCGGCGCCACCCGCGGCGGCCTGCCGTGGACCACGGCAAGGTCGGACAGCGGATCCGCCCCCACAAGTTCCAGCTCCATCCGGTTGCCGTCGGCGAACACTGCGTGCCCCCGTTGGGTGCCAGCCACGACGTGGGCGTTCGTCAGGAGGTAGCCGTCCTCGGTGAAGAGCACAGCCGAACCTGCCCCGACACGGACGCGTCCGCTGCGGCGCGCCGCGGACATTTCCAAAGCGGCAACATGCGGCGTGACCGTGGCAGCCACGCGCATCACTGTCTGTGAATACGAGTCCAGGGCGTCGGCGTCGGACGCCTGTGAAACTGGCTCGCTCCCCTGGTTCATGGGGCACCTCCTGGCGTAACCGGATCCCGGCGGCGAGGGCGGTGCGGGCTCCTACCGGAGACAACGACCGGGGGCGGGTCGCTAGTCCCCGCTGCGCTACGCCGTGGGTGAACGAAAGCCCAAGGGCATGGTCAGTCGGTGGACCGGGCCCGGCTGCTTCGTTGCCAGGCTGCTTCGTGGCCCGGGGCGGCTCCCTGATGGCCGGGGCAAAGAAAAACACCCCGGTCCGAGGACCGGGGTGCTATCCCGATGATATGGGCCTTCCCTCAAGGAAGTTCCACATCATCATAAATGTGGAGATGGGGGGAATTGAACCCCCGTCCGATGTCGTGTTGTCAGGGCTTCTCCGGGCGCAGTTTGCGTCGGATTTTCTCGGCCCCAGCCATGCTGCAAACAGCTGGCTGATCCGGGCCCAGTCATCTAAGAGTCCCGTTCACCCCGATGACGGAGGTGAACAGCAGTGGCTATCTAAATGACGCCAGGATCCGGGGCGATAGCAACCTCGGGCTGACGGACTGTCTTACTGGTTAAGCAGCAAGAGCGAAGTCAGTGCGCTTAGATTCGGCACTTATTGGTTTGCAGAAAGCGTTTACGAGATAATTCTGCATCCTCGGCCCGCTTCACCTGTCGCGACTAACATCGTCGAAACCGATCATCCCCATATTTTTTTATCAAACCGGCAGGCAAGCCCACCGGACTTCCCATCATAACGCATCATTCAGGGAATTCATTCCAGCCTATCGGCGGCGGTTGCGCTCCCGCATTTCCCGCTGCGCTTCACGGTTGTCCTGCTGTTCGCGGAGGGTTTGGCGCTTATCGTACTCGCGCTTACCGCGGGCCACGCCGATTTCAACCTTGGCCCGGCCGTCAACGAAGTACAGCTGCAGCGGAACAATGGTGAAGCCTGATTCCCGCACCTTGTGCGAAATCTTGATCAGTTCCTCGCGATGCAGCAGCAGCTTGCGGCGGCGCCGGGCCGCGTGGTTGGTCCAGCTGCCCTGGTTGTACTCGGGGATGTGGATGGCTTCCATCCACAGCTCGTCGTTGTAGAAGGTGCAGAATCCATCCACCATGGAGGCGTGGCCCTCGCGCAGGGACTTAACTTCGGTGCCCATGAGCGCGATTCCAGCCTCGTAGGTATCCAGCACGTGGTAGTCGTGCCGGGCCTTCCGGTTGGTGGCCACCACTTTACGGCCACTTTCTTTAGGCAAGGGAAAGCTCCTCAGTTCAAGATCGGATGTCCTCCAGGCCAGCCGGCGCGGAGTCATACCAGTGTACGGCAGCGCTAAGCGCCCCTACAGCAGGCCCATCGGGTCCATCGGCTTGCCATTGAGCCAGGTTTCGAAGTGGGCGTGGCAGCCGGTGGAGTTGCCGGTGTTGCCGGAGTAAGCGATCAGCTGGCCCTGCGAGACGCGCTGGCCGTTCGACACCACAATGCTCGCGTTGTGATAGTAGATGGTGTTAAGGGTGTTGCCCTGCATCAGGCCGTGCGAGATCTTGACGCGCCAGCCGCCTCCGTCCGCAGAGTTCCAGCCGGAGCTAAAGACTTCCCCTGCCGCGGCAGCGTAGACAGGTGTGCCGCAGGCTGCTCCGAAGTCCAGCCCCGTGTGCATGTAGCCGCCCTGCCCGTAGAAGTCGATGGTGCCTGGCGGGGTGGCTCGCCACCCGAACCCGGACGTGATCGGCACGCTTCCGTCAAAGGGATGGCGCAGGCCAAAGGCCGACGGCGATCCGACGGGCGGCATAAAAGACTGCACCGGCGGCGGGGGCGGGGGCGCCTGGCCCTTTGCCGCTGCTGCCGCCGCAGCAGCAGCAGCGGCAGCAGCAGCTGCGGCTTCCGCCTGCCGCCGCTGCTCGGCTTCCCAGGCCTCGCGGAGTTTCCGGTCGCGTTCCTCAATCTCGGCTGCCACGGCGTTCTGGCTCGCCTGGACGTTGGCGAGCTGCGACTGGATCCCGGGCTTGGCCGCCTGCAATTCCGCATCAAGCCGGGTGGTGTCGGCGATCAGCTGATCGACCTGTTCCTTTTTGGCGGCTGCTTCGTCACGGGCGGCCTTCTCCCGCTCCAAGGCGGCGTCAGCTTTGGCCTTCAGGTCCTTGATCTCAGCTTCCACTGCCTGCAGCCGGGCCTCGGAATTGACGTTGGTGGCGTTCTGCTGGGAGAGCTTGTCCATCGCCGCGTTCTGGCTCCGCATGGCCTGGTCCGCGAGGTCCATGGTCTCGGTCAGGCTTCCGCCGTTATTGGAGCCAAAGAACAGGGACAGGTTTGAGGGTACTCCCCCGGACTTGTACGCCTGGGTGGCGATCTGGCCGATCAGCTTCTTTGTATCGGCGATCTTCTGCTTGTCCGTCTCGAGCTGCTGCGTGATTTTTGCCTTGTTCTGCTGGGCCATGTCCACACGGGCGGAAAGCGCTTCAACTTCCTTGACAGCACCCGCTACACGGCCCTGAGCTTCCAGGAGGGCTTGCTGGGCGCCGGGCAGCTGGCCCTGGTAGATGACCAGGTCGCTGGCCGCCTTGGCGATACGGGAGTCTACGAATTCCAAGGACTGCTGGACCCTGGCTGCCTCTGCTTCAAGAGCTTTCTGCTTGTCTTCAAGCTCGCCGGCGTAAGCCACCGGAGTGGAGGAAGCCAGCCCGGCGGCGAGGACGACTGCGAGCACGGCGCTGATAACGCCGGTGCGCTGGGGCGACCTGCCCCGGCTGTTCTGCCGGTGCCGCGGGGAGTTTTGGTCCGTTAAGTTCATGAGCATTCCTTGTTCGGTTTGCATACCTAGACGTGAAGGTATCTGCGCAAGGTCAAGAGAGACGAAATTCCCGCCAAGGATCCGCCAAGGATTATCAGTACGGGTACGAGGATCAGCGTCTGGCCGGACGAGATGAAGGCGGTATCCGGATACTGCTGGGACATGAACTCCCCGAGGAAGAAATGCGCAACCGCCCACAGTGTGGCGGAGGCCAGCGCGGCGCCGATGACTGCAGCTATGACGCCTTCGAGGATGAAGGGCAGCTGGATAACTGTCTTTGAGGCCCCCACCAGGCGCATGATGCCGGTTTCGCGGCGGCGGCTGAAGGCGGAGAGCCTGATGGTGGTTGCGATCAGCAGGATGGCGCATACGGTCATGACACCGGCGATGCTGACCGCCACCAGGGAGGCGCCGTTCATCACCGAGAAGAGGCGCTCAAGCAGCTGGCGCTGGTCGATGACCGTTTCCACTCCTGGCTGGGAGGAGAACGTCTCGCTGATGATCTGGTACTTTTCGGGATCCTTCATGTTGATCCGGAAGGAGGCCGGCAGTTGGTCCGGAGTCACCGAGTCCACGATGGGCGAATTCGAGAACTGGTCCTTGAAGTGGTTGTACGCTTCTTCCCTGGACTCAAACTGGAAGTCGTTGATGTACTGTGCCACGGCGGGAGATTCCAACAGTCCGGTGAGGCTCTCCTGCTGCTCGGGGGTGACCGGCCCGCCGGCGCAACCAGCCGCCGTCGACCCTTCACTGCACAGGAAGATGGCCACCTGGACTTTGTCGTACCAGTAGCCTTTCATCTGGTTGATCTGCATCTGCAGCATTCCTGCTGCGCCCACGAAGGTGAGCGAGACAAACGTGACCAGGATTACCGAGACCACCATGGAGAGGTTGCGGCGAAGGCCGCTGCCGATCTCGCTGAGGATGAAGGCGAGCCTCATCGCTGTCCCTCCTCTTCCCGCGGCTGTCCGGTCTCCGGGTTTTCCCTGCCGCTGGCGTCTTTCAGCCTGCGCGACTGCCCTACGACCGGAATCATGGACGTGTACAGTGCCTTTGCCTCGTCGCGGATAACGACGCCGTTCTTAAGCTCCACGACGCGTTTGCGCATCTCATTGACGATGTCGTCGTCGTGGGTGGCCATCACCACGGTGGTTCCGTTTTGGTTGATTTTGTCCAGGATGCCCATGATGCCCATCGAGGTGGTGGGATCCAGGTTTCCAGTGGGCTCGTCCGCGAGGAGGATGCCAGGCCGGTTGACGACAGCCCGGGCAATGGCGACGCGCTGCTGCTCACCGCCGGAGAGCTCATGGGGCATGCGGTGTTCCTTGCCCTCCAGGCCGACGGTCTTAAGGACCTCGGGAACGGTGTCACGGATAACGCTGCGGCTCTTGCCGATGACCTGCATGGCGAACGCTACGTTCGCGAAGACGTTTTTTTGGGGCAGGAGCCGGAAGTCCTGAAAGACGACGCCGATGCCGCGGCGGAGCCGTGGGACGCGCCAGCTGGAAATCTTGGCGACGTTCTGGCCGGCTACGTAGACAGCGCCGGACGTTGCCCGGTCCTCCTTGAGGACCAGCCGGAGGAAGGTTGATTTGCCGGAGCCGGACGCGCCGACAAGGAAGGCGAATTCGCCGCGGTCAATCTCAAGGTTGACGGAGTCCAGCGCAGGCCGGGCCTTCTGGTCGTAGACCTTGGTGACATTTTCGAATCGGATCATGGCCCTAAGTACCCTGCAGGGCAGGGCTGATTCTGATGCAGCCCAGTTCTGCAGCCGGCGCACGGGTTTCGTTTGGGGGAAGTAGGGCCCCGGCCCCTCGACTATACGCAGGGACTCCGGCGTATCAGGCGGGTTTCAAGGGGCGTGTCGCCGGATCCTGCTTTGCCCTGTAGCCCGGGGGCCGCTCCTGCGCCCTATTTTTCGGCGTTGCGGTTGTCCGTGCGCCACCGGATACCGGCGTCGATGAAGTCGTCGATTTCGCCGTCGAACACTGCCGACGTGTTCCCGACTTCGTGCTCAGTCCGCAGGTCTTTGACCATTTGGTAAGGGTTCAGGACGTAGGAGCGCATCTGGTCACCCCAGGACGCCTTCACATCACCGGCGAACGCCTTCTTCTCCGCGTCCTCCTGCTCCTTTTTCAGGAGCAGGAGCCTGGATTGCAGGACGCGCATGGCCGCCGCCCGGTTTTGCAGCTGCGACTTTTCGTTCTGCATGGAAACCACGGTTCCGGTGGGGATGTGGGTCAGGCGGACCGCGGAGTCAGTGGTGTTAACTGACTGCCCGCCCGGGCCCGATGAGCGGAAGACATCGACGCGGATCTCGTTGTCCGGGATCTCGATGGAGTCCGTTTGCTCGATCAGCGGGATGACCTCGACGGCGGCGAAGGAAGTCTGGCGCCGCCCCTGGTTGTCGAAGGGGCTGATCCTCACGAGTCGATGGGTGCCGGCTTCGACACTGAGAGTCCCGAAGGCATAAGGGGCCTTCACCTCAAAGGTCGCGGACTTCAGGCCTGCTTCCTCAGCATAGGAGGTGTCCATGACAGTGGTGGGGTAACCGTGCCGCTCGGCCCAGCGGAGGTACATGCGCATCAGCATCTCGGCGAAGTCGGCAGCATCCACCCCGCCGGCTCCTGCGCGAATGGAGACAACCGCTTCACGCTCGTCGTACTCGCCTGACAGCAGTGTGACGACTTCGAGTTCCTTCAGGGCCTTCTTGATGGACTCCAGTTCAGCGGCAGCCTCGCCCATGGAGGCGGCGTCGTCCTCGTCCTGCCCGAGCTCCACCAGGACTTCGAGGTCATCAATCCTTGAGGCCAGGTTGTTGAGGCGCTCCAACTCCGACTGGCGGTGGGAAAGCCGCGAAGTGATTTTCTGCGCCGCTGCGGGGTCATCCCACAGGTCCGGTTCACCGGCCCGCTCGCTGAGTTCGGCGATGTCTTCCTTCAGCGCTTCTACGTCGGAGACTCGCTCAATTGACTCGTAGGTGGCGCGAAGGGCGCGGATTTCAGCGGAAAAATCAATATTGGCCATGGTTGTTTAAGCCTACGCTATCCCGCTGAAGGCCCGGACCCTGCGACTCAATGGGGCAGTTGCGGCGCCGGTAGGGCCGGGGGCAGTTGCGGCGCGCTGAGCGGCATCAGCGGGTTAGCCGCGAGCGAGCGGTGGAAGCAGCCTCGATCTTTATGCCATCGGGCATCAGGAAGTTCACCACCGGCGGGTGTACAGCAGCAGTCAAAACTACGACGGCGGTTGAACCGTCAGGGCTGCCCGTTGCGTCCGTGACAGCGAGCTCATTAAAACGCTGTGACGCGGGGCTCCTGGAGACAAAGTCTGCCGCCACGTTTCTCACCCTCGCAGGGCTCAAGACCGCAGAGGGGTTGCCACCTTGGGTTTCCACCTCCCCGAGGGTGTAGCTGTCGGCGGCGGCAAGAGACGCGCCGTCGGCCAAGGAAAGCAGCCGTTTGTGTTCGAGGTAGACGGACGAAATGCCGATGACCACAGTTGTGACCAACAGAGCTAAAACGACGTAGCCAAGGATCATCACCATGATCTGACCGCTTTCATCGCGCGGCACTTCTCTCACCGAAACCTGCCTACCAGTTGCGTGGACGACGCCTCGACTTCGCTGGCGCTGAGGCGAAAATCATCGTTGAACGGCAGGAACGGGAGTGGCACTGTCAGGCTCACGGTTACCGTGACTGTGCTGCCGGCCGCCTGGCAATCTGCGGGACTGCAGGACGTTGCTACCTGCGCCCCCTCAGGTTTGTGTCCGAAGTCGGCGAGCGCGATCGCCACCGCCTGTTCGGCTGCTGCCTGCGCAGTGGCTGGGTCTGGCTGCGCTATGTAGACCTTGGCGGCCTGGTCAGCCGCCCCGACGACAGCAAAGGAGCCGCCCTGGATCTGGCTCATGGTGATGATGAAGTATACGAGCGGCACCATCAGCAGGAGCGCCAGGAAGGTGAACTCAACCACCGCGCTCCCCCGTTCATGGTGGCCGTCGCGCGACGGCCGCTGGGTGGATTTCTGCAGGTGAACGCCTTCCCGTCGGCGCCTTCCTCCTTCGTGGCGCGCTAACCGGAGCAGGGCCAAGGGCTCCTGCTCTTCAGTGCCCGGTGCGAGGCAGAGGGCTACCATCAGCCGGATGCGGAGAGACTCGAGGCTTGGGTCACGGCTGAACAGCGGCATGCCCTTTCACCTCCAAAAGGTCCCGGGGTCCGATGAGACCTATTACGGGCATCGGAGCCCGTACGGTCACTTCCAGGGTCCGCAGGCCCTGGTACGTCACTTCGCGGGTGCTGACTTGTTGGGCAAAGCCCGCGTTCAAGGCGGAATGGATGAGGCTGCGTGTCCTTTCCTCCGCGTCCTCAGCACTCCGGTCCGCGAGAGTTCCGTACCGTGCACCCGATGCCGCTGCGTCAATCAGAGTGTTCCTCACGTGCAGGACCAGTGTCAGCTGAATGATCGCAAGGAAAAACAGTGTGAGGAGGCTGCCGACCAGGACGAAATCGACGACAGCAGACCCCTGCTCCCGGGAATCGGTTGCCCGATGCGAGATCGGCTTACCCGGGCGCGGGGCTTGGCGTCGCGTGTCCAGAGCGCGGTTTGTGTTTCTACCGCGGGTGGACGCTGCCATCTGTTAGCTTCCGACCTTGTCCATCGCCTGGTTGAACATGGCTTCGAGTGCCGGGCCGGCGAGCGCAAGCAGCGCTGCCACGAGGACGGCGGACATGAGCGTGATCATGACCCAGCCAGGGACATCACCCCGCTCAGGGTGGTCCTTCACTGGGTCCCTCCCTGACTGTGCCTTTCGGCCGACCGCCCCTGCCAGCATTGTTGCCGCAATCGACAGGAACAGCATCATCGAGCGGAACCCCAATTTTTTCATTTTCCGTCCTATTCCTTTTTCCTGCTTCGAATTGGTCAGTGCGTACGTCCCGTTTGGCGTTCAAAATCCCAGATTTATTGCGGCAATGCCCGGGAAGACGGCAAAAACAACAGTCAAGGGCAGCACCCCAAATACGAGCGGCACCATCATGGCAATTTCCTTCTTGCCTGCGGTTTCCATCAGGTCACGCTTCGCCGTATCACGTACGTCCTGCGCTTGGGCACGGAGCACATCGGCTAAGGGAGTGCCCCTTTCTACTGCAACGACAATTCCGTCGACGAAACGGACGAGGGGTGCCAGGTCAGTCCGCGCCGAGAACTCCTGCAGTGCCTGGATCAACGGCTTTCCTGCTCTCGTCTCAGTAAGGACCTTGGCGAACTCCTTCGTGAGCTCACCTTTGGCGCTACGGCAGACCCTGTCCAAGGCGCCAGTAGCGCTCTCCCCCGCGCTGACTGCCAACGCCATCAGTTCTGCGAGGCCGGGGAATTCCGCCATCATCTTCGACTCCCTTCGGCGGATCTGCGCACCGAGCCAGTAATCGCGGAAGATAAACCCTCCTATGCCACTCCCCAAGACAGCAACGGCAGCCAATACCGGGTTGAACCTTCCCGAGGCCGCACCGAGAACGATGAAGATGATGGATGCCGCGAACCCGGCGGCCGCCCACAGTAGTTGTTCCGCCCGAAAATCAACCGGTGACTTATCGATTCCGGCCTGGGCCAGTCGTCGGGCCGTAGCTTTCGACGCCGGGTTAAGCCGTGCGAGGGCTGCCAGGCTGTCCTGAAGTACGGGTCGAAGAATCCTTCCCAGCGGCCCGAAGGGTGTCGGGTTGTGTTCCCCGGCGCGCAGCAGCCTGGACTCAAGGTTCTGTGATTTCAGCTGCGGCTCGATGCGCTGGGACAGGGTGACGGCACGCATGAAAGGAGACCGGAAAATAACGAGCCACAGGCCGATGCCCATCAGCATTCCGCAGACAACAGCAGGAACTGAAATGTCCATTACCTGAGCACCCGCTCGTCCTGGGGAAGTGCACCAATCCGAAGCATTATGGAGTAGCAGACCAAGGAGACCACCAGACCGCCAAGCAAGACCGCGGCGCCCATTGGTGTGTTGTAGGCCTGTACCGCCTCCGGCCTTGTCGCAAGGAGCATCATGACGATCCAGGGTGCGGCAACGGCGAGCCGTGCTGCGTTGACCGTCCAGGACTGCCGCGCCTCCAACTCACTGCGTGTCCGGGCGTTTTCCCGCAAAAACTCAGCCAGCGTTCCGAGCAGTTTGCCCAGGTCGGAGCCCCCCACTTCCCTCGTCAGGCGCAACGCTTCGACAATCCGATCTGCAACAGGATCGGCAAGCCGGTGCTTGAGCTGGTTGAGTGAGGCTTCAAAGTTGCCGCCCGCGCGGTAGTCCGCTCCGAAGTCCCGGAAGACGTGCCGAAGTTCTTCGGGGCCTTTGTCGCCGAGTTGGATGAGTGCCTCCGGCAGAGGGAGCCCCGCCCGGATGGCAGAACGTAGATGGTCAACGACGTCGGGCCAGAGGGTGCGCAGCAAGGCACTCCGCTTCTTTGCCTTCCAGCGAAGGACCGTTATCGGAAGCCAGACCCCGAAGAGGCCGAAACAGATGGAGATCGGCCACGAGCGGGTTATGGCGAAAAAGACCAGAGCCACAGAAAGCCCCAGTCCGATGCAGGTTCCCACCAGTCCGGACGCAGACACTTTTTCGATGCCCGCCCCGGCAAGGAGGTCCGCGAGACGGCTGGTCCTTTCCTTTGGGCGCGTTGGTTTCGGCGACTCCCAAAAGGACCACCAGATCAGGAAGAACCCGGCCCCTGCGGTTACTCCCAAAAGCGCCGATATCATCGCGGCTCCAGCGGCGCGGCGACGTCATATCCGGCCCTGGAGAATTTCTCCTGCGCTGGCATGGAGGTAGGCCGTGGTTGCAGCAAGCCGTCCACCAGGCAGAACACCGGCGATGATTCGATAATGCCGTTCTCTACCCGGCGGCCGAGGGCCAGGATTTCGGTCACTTCCCGGCGCCCGTCGGCGCGACGGCTGCAGTGCACCACGAGGTCGATGCAGGACGCGACCGTGGGCACGACGAACTGGCTCGAGATGTTCTCTCCAGCGAGTAAAGGGAGTGTGCAGATTTTGGTGACGGCATCATGCGCGGAGTTTGCGTGGACAGTGCACATCCCCGGCAGGCCTGAATTTAGGGCGATCAGCATGTCCAGGCTTTCTGCTTCCCGCACTTCACCGACGACGAGTCTGTCCGGACGCATCCGGAGCGCTTCCTTCACCAGCCGGCGCATCGGTATCTCACCCTCGCCTTCAAGGTTCGGCTGACGGCATTGCAACCCAACAACGTCCCGAAGAGGGAATTGCAGCTCGAAAATTTCTTCGACGGTTATTACGCGTTCCCGGCTCCCGATACTGGCTGCAAGGCAGTTGAGCATTGTGGTTTTGCCTGCCTGCGTTGCTCCTGAGACGAGGATGTTGAGCCCGCTGGCAACGGCGGCACCAAGGAACCGGGCCGATTGCGGTGTCAGCGTGCCCAGCTCAACTAAATGTTCAAGCCGGCTCGCCTTGGCGACGAACTTCCTGATGTTGACGGCCCAGTGCCTTCGGGTGACGTCGGGAATTACGACGTGGAGCCTGGACCCGTCGGGCAGCGCTGCGTCCACAAAGGGCGAAGACATATCCAGTCGGCGGCCGGAACTCTTAAGCATCCGCTCTACCAGGTCCCGCACCTGCTGCTCCGTCAAGGTAAGGGAGGTCAGCTCGGATTCGCCGTTCCTTGCTACGTAGATTTCGTTGGGAGTGTTGATCCAGACTTCTTCGATGGTTGGATCGTCCAAGAGTGGCTGCAGTACGCCGAATCCGGCGACGGCATCAAAAAGGAACTTGCGTGCCGCATCCAAGGGGCCAATAGGAGGCAGTGGACCCATCAGGGCCCGCTCGTCGTAGTCACTTACTGCAGCCTCTACAAGGCGACGGACTTCTCCTACCTGACGAAGCGGATCAAGTCCTCGACGACGGATAAGCTCGCGGACTTCGTCCTCGACAATTCCCAGCGCGTCCATATGTTCCCCAATACAACTGCCGCCCCCGGCGGAGGCAGTGCAACTGGGTAAAGCCTAAAGAGCGCACAAGAGGCTGCCAAGTCATATTTTGGGCGCTGTGGATAATTATTTGGGGTGTGATGAGCATCTGCGCAGGGCGCGACGGGGAACTTGCAACTTACTTCATGTTCCAGAAGTCTTTTGATCTTTGACACGGTGCAGTGACACGTGTGGCGTAGATACTCGATCGTTTCGTGGACGAGGTTAGTGCGGCCATTGAAACTTCCCGCATAATGAGTCGTCAGCCCCACTGGGCTGCCGATTCACGAATTGCAATGGGGAGAATAATGAAGAAGTTAAAGGCTAAATTGGCGATTGCAGCTGCGGCTGCGATCGTGCTTTCAGGCCTCGGTCCCGCAGCGGGAGCCTACGCGCCGGCAGTTGTTGGTGCAATCGGCGCAAAATATTCGTCCATCGGCGGGTCCTCATCACCGTTAGGGCTGCCGCTCTGGAACGAGTACCCAGTAACCGGAGGAGCCCAGCAGGATTTTCAAGGGGGGATCATCTTCTGGTCACCGGTGGGTGGAGCGCATCCACTGTGGGGCGCAATCGAAAATAAGTGGTACGCCGGCCATGAAGCGGGCTGGCCAATTCGAGACGAGGAGCCGTTAGGCGGCGGTGCCATCGCACAGCACTTCACGAACGGAACGATGTATTACACGCCTCAGATTGGTCTGCACTACATTGGAGCAGGCATCCGGGAGGCCTGGTGGAACAAGGGCGGCCAGACCGGGGTGGCCGGCTATCCGGTATCGGATGAGACTTATTGGTACGCAGGGGGCGCCGTCCAAGCTTTCCAGGGTGGAACGTTCTACTTCACACCTCAGTACGGAACCCGGCTGCTGCAAGGAGCCATTCGCTGGGAATACGAACGTGGCGGAAGCTACTTCTACATGGGCCGTCCCGTAACCGATGAATATTCAGTGAATGCGTCAACTCGTGCCCAGCGCTTCGAAGACGGCATAATTTATTGGTCCAACGGAAGAATCTGGACTGATCGGTACTAACCGTAGTCGTCGTTTACAGCATCGATTGGCCGCTCATCAGCGGCCAATCGTGCTAGCGTCGGCTGCCACCCACGCTCCCAGCCGGGCGGCCGCCGGTAACTCGGGGCAGCCAAGCGTAGGCAGACACCGTAGGGGCAACTGAAAAGTGCGCTCGTGACCCCCCGCTGTTCGAGCAATCGGTAACGTTTCGCATGAAATCCTGCACGTAGCTCCCCAACCATCGCTGGCGTGTAATCACATCAGCAACATCTGAACCACTAGTTACAGATGCAACACCAGTGCTATGGTTGGCGCGTTAATTGTCGATATACCACCTGCTTGGTGCATCCCTGGGGGGAATCATCCAAGCAGCAACCAAATGAGCGCTCGGCGGAGCGCCACATTGTCTCCGGAGCAAAAATGAAGCGGAACCTGTCTCAGTCCCGTCGCCCCGCATTGATGTCGTTGGGGATAGCGCTTCTGGCTGCCAGCCTGGCAGCGGGTCCAGGACTGGCGGGCATTGCGACCGCCGCCGAACCTGCCCCGACGCCTACCGCGGCCGGCACAAGTACTAGCTCCCCGACTGGTTCACCCTCCCCGACCATATCGACGGCGCCCCCAACCCCCGAGCAGATAGCACCAACAGCGACACAATCTGCCCCACCCACAGCAGAGGCTGCGCAGTCAATGGCGGAAGCAGTTGGAGTCGGCGGAGCCGAAATGGGACAGCGGTCCGCCCGCGTCACATCATCGGCTCCCTCCAATTCCGCTGGCCGGCTTAGCGCGGAGTCGTTGTCAACCGAAGGCACCTGGATGCCAACGTTTGGGGTCCAGGGTCTGGACGTCAGTGGACATCAGCCCAGCGTGGACTGGCAGCAGCAGTGGAACATGGGCTCAAGGTTCGCTTATGTAAAGGCCACGGAAGGAAACTACTACACCAACCCGTCCTACGGCTCGCAATACCAGGGCTCCCGCAACGTCGGGATGATCCGCGGTGCGTACCACTTCGCTATTCCCAACTGGTCCTCCGGAGCGGACCAGGCCCGTTACTTTGTGCGCAACGGAGGAGGCTGGTCGGCTGACGGATATACCATGCCGCCCGTCCTTGACTTCGAGTTCAACCCCTACGAAGGCCGGACCATCAACGGTTTCTACTTTGGCAACACGTGCTACAACATGTCGCCGGCCCAGCTCCAATCGTGGGTGAGGGACTTCGGCAACACCATGCAGTCGCTTACGGGTCGGCTGCCTGTTATCTACACCAACACGAGTTGGTGGAATCAATGCCTGGGTAATCCTGCCGGTTTTGGCGACTACCCCCTTTGGGTTGCTGCCTACCCAAGCTCCCCCACCAACAATGCAGGACCGGTTCCCACAGCCAGCTGGAGCACCTACAGCATCTGGCAGTACAGCAGCACGGGTCCTTTCGCGGGTGACTCGAATGTATGGAACGGAGATTACGCGTCACTCCAACGCTTTGCGCGATCCGGCGAAAACATCGAAGCCGCCTTCAGCCAGGAATACCAAGCCTCCAAGTCTTGGATTGGGAATCCTTGGGGGCCGATAGCGTGTGGATTGGTAAACAATGGTTGTTACCAGATCTTCCAAGGCGGATCGATTCAGTGGTCTCCGGCCACTGGCGCCCACGCAATACGGGACGGAGCAATCCGTGGCACTTACCAGCGGTCCGGATCCGAGAACGGGCCTTTGGGCTATCCAGTCGTGGGACCTGAAATATGTGGACTAAAAGGCGGCGGTTGCTACCAGATGTTTCAGGGAGGCGCCATTATCTGGACCGGCACAGGGATCCAGATCAGTCCTTCTGGTCCAATCCGGGACCGCTACGCCGCGATGGGCTTCGAAAACGGGGTCTTAGGTTACCCGACTTCGGGCCAGGTTTGCGGATATACAGCTTCAGGATGCGTGCAGACGTTCCAAGGAGGTGACATCTACTGGTCGCCCTCATCTGGAGCCTACGCCGTCGCTGCAGGTGCAATCCGTGCGAGCTTCCAGCGCCTTGGTTCCGAGAATGGCCAGACCGGCTATCCCGTCAGCAATGAAGCATGTGGCCTGAAGAACGGCGGCTGCTACCAGTTCTTCCAGGGCGGCTCAATGATCTGGTCATCCGCCACTGGAGCCCACTTCAGCCCCTTCGGATCGATCCGGCACGTTTGGGCGAGTCAGAACTTCGAAAACGGCTGGCTCGGGTATCCCTACACTGACGAATACTGCAACTCTTCGCGGGAATGTCGGCAGGACTTCCAGGGAGGGTCACTGATCTGGACTCCGACAACTGGAGTGAGCGTCTACCGTCGCTGACAGTGCCGAGGATGGAAGTCGGGCGGAGGCGTCGCAGAGAAGTGACGTCCGAGTGAGATTCAGAGCATTCTGACAATTGGTTGTTGGTGGCTGCCGCTATGCAAAACCGTTGAATGAGCTCAATCCGCCACATCCTGGCTAGGGTGCATGGTGTCCTTCCATCTCCTGGATGGACGCCTGCAGCCTGAAGCTAGTCTTGACCCAAGACCAGCTGCAGGCGCTGACAGATTGCGTGGGAATGCCCCGCTACCCTTCTGGGTAGCGGGGCATTCCTCGGCTCCTCGCTTACGTGAGCAGTACCTCGGAGCCGCCGAAATGCTACGAGGAAGCCTGGACGCAGGCCTTACTTCGCCAACTCAACAGTGGGATTACCGGGGCGCCAGGTGATGCGGCCGCCTTGGTAATCCTGCGCGTAGCCTCCGCCACCGACTGCGTACTCGTTGGTGGTCGGGTAGCCCAAGCGCCCGCCTTCAGAGCCATGGCCAACCCAGGCGGCCCTGATGCCGCCGGTAACAACGCGGGCACCTGCTGCTGGAGACCAGATAACTTCCCCGCCCTGGAAGTACTGTTTTGCACCGCCCTGAACGAGTCCGCCGACTTCGTCCGAGGTTGGGTATCCAAGTGGGCTCTGCGGGCCGCCGATATTGATCCACGTAGCACCGATTCCGCCCTTGATGAAGCGGGAGCCAGTGGCGGGAGACCAGACAATTTGCCCGAACTGGAAGGCTTGAGTGACGCCTCCGTTGGCCGTGGCGTATTCATCTGTTGTGGGGTATCCGAGCCCACTGAGCGGGCCACCAACCTTGTCCCAGGTGACGCCGATGCCGCCTTTAGTGATTCTGGATCCCGTAACGGGGTTCCAGGAGATTTTGCCAAACTGGAAGTCTTGCATAACACCACCGGCCATCGGTGAGTACTCGTCTGACGTCGGGTAGCCGAGGTCACTGTTCTGGGCACCGATGCTGTTCCAGACCGTGTTGATTCCACCGACGACGGCAAAAGCTTCCGAAGCAGGGAGGTAGGCGATGGTTCCACGTTCAAACTTTTGGTAACCGCCACCAAACCGTTGGGCTGTGATTTCGTCCGCTATCGGATTGCCAACCAGGGAGGCGACAGTGGCGTGTTTGGCCGCGATGGAACCCTGGACAGCAAGGGGCTCTTGGCCGGCATCGATCTTGCCCTGGATCGCGAAACGGTCTGTCCGCAGAGTGCCTATACCGGGCCCTTCCACCTGGAAGAAGTTGTTCCCCGTAGGGCTTCCGACCACCGCATGCTCCACATCAGGGTCACCGACATAGCCCTCGGGTGCTCCCGAGGTCCAGCGCAGGAACGGACCGACGGTGCCGTTTGCTGCCCGCGCAAATCCTTGTTGACCGCATGGGGTATCAAAGCAGCCTTGATCAAGGGTGTAGTTGATGGTTCCGGTGGAGTCCGCGGTCTGGGTGACGGTACCGTATGGGTGCGTGATCGTGTAACTCGAATTCGCGGTTAGGCCGTCGATGCGAATACGGATTCGGCTAAAGGCCACTTGGTCACCGGCCACAACTGCTTCGTTTGCAAAAGCAGCTTCTTGCGCCATCACCAGCAAGGCACTCGTGTTCCCGGACTCAATGGACGCCTCTCCTGCCCACCAGAACGCCTCATCCGGGAAGTTGTCGGGGAAGGACAACGGTTGGTCTGGGTCGGGGCGAAAGTCAGTCGCCAGGCACAGCGGCCCGTCCAGGCACAGCTCGAGTTGCAGCGGACCCAGCCCCGCTGCAACGTTGCCTGCATCGGAATACCAGGCCGGAAAGCCATGGCTCGGGTCAATTGGCCCCGTGTCACTTAGTGCCGCTTCGCCGGGAACTGCCACGGTGGCGACCAGCATTGCCCCCGCCGCCATCCCGACAGTCGTTTTGCCCAGCCATCGCCGAGGAAGCCAGTGCCCATGACCTCCGCGATGGGACCCACTGCTCAATTTGGTCGGATACATCTGAAACCATCTCCTAATACTTGATCGGGAGCGCTTCCACCCGCGGCTTCCCGTGCCGCCAAGTATCCGGTTATGAGCTTGAGGAAACCCTTGGGTTAGTTAGGACCGGAGGTTGTGCTTCGAGCGCAGGGACTTAGTTGATATGGCCGTGCCGGCGCTGACGCGAAGAAAATGTTCAACAGGACAGCCCCGGCCGGCTTTCTTCAGTCAGGAACCCCTCGACCAGGAACAGCCGAATCAGGACCGAATGTGCGCCCTGCCGATGCCAGCCGCTTGCGTTCTCAATCCCTGCCGAATGACAACGATAAGAGGCGACCGGGGACTGAGCGTCAGTCCCGGAACGGACTCGTCTTCAGCCGCAGCCGAGGTCGCCGCCGCCAGCGCCGGCGCCGACCCACTGATCAGGATCCCAGTGGGTCCAGCAGGCCACCTAGAAGCGTGCGTAGGAATTAGCACCTGCACCGTAAGGTTCCTCGCACAGGGCTAGCCAAAACGACTTTCCGGAGCCCACGTGGTGCGTTCGCCGGGGCAGTGATAAGCGCAGAACCGCTGGTCCCTGGGCGAGCTATCGTTCGCCGGGAAGCTCCAGCCCATGAATGTATTCTTCCAAAGCTTTTTGCGCATCCCGCGGTGAGAAGCCCTGCGAAGCTAGTTTGCTGAGATCAAGTGTGCTGTTGAGAGGTCTCGGGGCAGCCGATTTATCTTTGAAATACTCTGCTGTGCTGACTCCAGTTACGGCTTGCCCGCCTACGCCGACCAGCTCATAGACCTCAGCGGCAATGTCAGCCCAAGTCTGCGGCACACCGTGGTTAGTCAAGTTGTAGGTTCCGTAAGCAGCGCCGGTTTCGAGGAGGTGCCTGATTCCCGAAGCTATGTCTACAGTGAAACTCAATCGGCCGGTTTGATCATTGACAACGGATGGTTTGACGCCGCGCAAGGCCAGGTTCGCCATGGTCCGTACGAAGTTGTTACCGTCGCCAATTACCCAACTGGTCCGCACGATGTAATGCCGCGGCACCACGCTGACAATAGCGTCTCCGGCGGCCTTCGTCTGTCCGTAAACACCTAACGGAGTGAAGGGCTCGCTTTCGTCGTGAACACTGCGGCCGCCGTCGAACACATAGTCGGAAGAAATGTGTACCAGCGTAAGGTCATGGGCGACGGCGGTCTTCGCCAGGTATGACACCGCCGCAACGTTGACGGTCCAGGCCGCCGCCCGTCCTTCTGCGGTCTCGGCAGTGTCAACTGCTGTATAGGCTGCAGCGTTAATGATCGTGGAGTAGTTCTTCCAGTTCCGGGACTTGTAAGCGTCCTCGTTGCCCAGGTCAAATTCTGCACGCCCCGTGAACTCCACGGATACGTCACCGTTGTAAAGCTCCCGCAATGCCTTGCCGAGCTGCCCATCGGCGCCTACCACGAGGATCTTCTTCCCGGGCATGGGGACCACATCCGCCAGGCGCGGATGCGCTTTGTCCTTGTCGGACAGTTCGGCCCGTTCCAAGGCGATGGGCCACTGGATGGCCGCCGTCTCATCCGCGAGGTTAAGGAATGTGTACTGACCCTGGGCGTCCGCCGACCAGTGGTCGTTGACCAGGTAGGTGTAGGCCGTATTGTCTTCCAGGGTCTGAAAGGCGTTGCCGACGCCGCGCGGGATGAAAATTGCCTGGCTCGCGTCCATCTCCGTGGTAAATACTGCGCCAAAGGACGGGCCTTCACGGAGGTCAACCCAAGCGCCAAAAATGCGCCCCGTAGCCACCGAGATGAACTTGTCCCACGGCTCGGCGTGGATACCGCGGGTAGTGCCGGCCTTCTCGTTGAAAGAGATGTTGTTCTGGACTGGACGGAAGTCCGGCAACCCGAGGGCTACCATTTTCTCCCGCTGCCAGTTTTCCTTGAACCAGCCACGATTGTCGCCATGGACCGGCAAGTCATACACGACGACGCCGGGGATCGGCGTCTCGTGTGCGGTCAGCTTTTTCGAGAACTCGATCGACATCGTCTACTGGCCCTGTTCCTTGTACTTGGCTTCGGTCTGCGCCTTCTGCGGGCGCCACCAGTCCTCGTTGTCCCGGTACCAAGCGATGGTGTCCTCGATACCGGCATCGAAGTTGGAGAACTGCGGCTCCCAGCCGAGCTCGTCACGGAGCTTGGTGGAGTCGATGGCGTAGCGCAGGTCGTGGCCCGGGCGGTCCACCACATGGTCGTACGCGTCCGGGGCCTGGCCCATGTGCTTCAGGATCAGCTCAACAACATCCTTGTTGTTCTTCTCCCCATCGGCTCCGATCAGGTACGTCTCACCGATCCTGCCCTTGGCAATGATGGCCAGCACGGCCGAGGAGTGGTCGTTGGCGTGGATCCAGTCACGGACGTTCTCTCCCTTGCCGTAGAGCTTGGGCCGGATCCCGTCGATCACGTTGGTGATCTGGCGCGGGATGAACTTCTCCACGTGCTGGTAGGGCCCGTAGTTGTTGGAGCAGTTGCTGATGGTCGCCTGCAGGCCAAAGGAACGGACCCAGGCGCGGACCAGCAGGTCAGAGCCGGCCTTCGTGGAGGAATACGGGCTAGAGGGGTTGTACGGAGTCTGCTCGGTGAACCGCTCCGGGTCATCCAGTTCCAGATCGCCGTAGACCTCGTCCGTGGAAATGTGGTGAAACCGCTTGTCGTGCTTCCGCGCAGCCTCAATCAGCGTGTAGGTACCAATGATGTTGGTGTCCAGGAAGGGGCGCGGATCATGCAGCGAATTGTCATTGTGTGACTCCGCCGCGTAATGGACAACAACGTCGGTCTCCGCCACCAGGCGGTCCACCAACTCCGCATCAGCGATATCGCCGCGGACGAACTCAAAACGGTCTTCCGGCAGTCCCCGCAGCGACTCCAGGTTCCCTGCGTATGTCAGATTGTCCAGCACGGTGACCTGGTCATCCGTATTTTCCAAAACGTAGTGGACAAAATTTGAGCCTATGAACCCGGCACCGCCGGTTACGAGGAGTCGCGACATATTCATAGGTTACCGGCTGGCTGTTGGTCCCTTGTCATCCATCCGGGTGTCCAGGCCCTATCGGCCTTGGCTCAATAACTGGGCGCCGGCGGGTATCCGTAGTACTGCTCGAGGGTGGCGATGCCACGGCGGTGCATGTCCATGGCTATGTCCTTGCCGACGTACCTTAGATGCCATGGTTCATAGGCATACCCTGTCCAGTAGCTCATTCCTGCGGGGTACCGGACGATAAAGCCGAACTCATGGGCACGATTTGCGGCGAATTGCCCGGCGGCCGTTTGGGCAAAACAGTCCTGGAGCCCACAGGCTCCACCAGGGTTCCCGATGTCAACGGCCAGCCCGCTTTGGTGCTCGGAAAATCCGGGCCGGGCCGAGATTGTGTCAGCGCGTTCCTGCCCATACATAGCCACATAGCTGTTGTAGAGCGTCGCCTGGGTGGCGTAGCTCCGGAAGCCGCTGATCACGGTCAACGGCACGCCTGAGGCATTTGCAGCATCGGCAAGCTGCCAGAAGCCCAAAGCTGCCTGATAACGCAAAGGGTGCCCGCCGACATTCACCATGTCGGAAGGCGCATAGTCAATGGGCGAGAGGGGATTGCGCTTATTGATGACCCGCTGGTACTCCCCCGGCTGGTAGTAATTGACGGTAACGCCGGTAGATGGGTGCCACGTCAGGGTGCCGCCCTGGAAATTCTGGGTGCAGCCGGCATTACCGGCGCAGACCTCCTCGGTCAAGGGGTAGCCCAAGCGCCCGTTCTCCCATCCGAGGGTTCCCCAGACGTAATCAATGGAACCTCCGGTGGCATATGCGCCTATGCCCGGCGCCCAATGGACCTGACCTCCCTGGAAGGACTGATAGCAGCCACCTGCCCTAAGACCGCATCGTTCGGCGGCCGCCGGATAGCCCAGCGGACCGGACTCGAAGCCTCCGACCGCCCATCTGTTCCTGATGGCCCCCCAGAGCGTCTGCTGCGCACCACTGGCAGGCGACCAATGGATTTGCCCGCCCTGAAAACTCTGATAGCAGCCCGACCGGACAAGCCCGCAGACTTCATCCGCAACCGCATACCCAAGCCGGCCTTGTTCCCACCCCTGCTGCTGCCAGAGTGCGCCGACCGCACCCCACGTGGCGCGGGCTCCGGTCGCGGGCGTCCAGTGTATTTGGCCGCGTTGATAGTCTTGATAGCAGCCTCCCCCGGCCAGCCCGCATTTTTCTCCGCCGATAGCGGCACCAAGATTGCCAGCCGGTCCCCCGAGCGCCTGATATTTGGTCTGGATCGGGGACGCTGCCCAAGCGGGGGTGCCGACCAAGAGTCCGGCCAGTAGACACAGGACGGTTAGGACCGTTGATAGAGCTGGAACCCGAATGTACTTCATGTTCACCTGACTGCTTGGTGGAAGAGAAAATTTCCATATGGACGCAACGCCGGGCAGGTTTATCACTGGCTCGTGCAGGTGATTCTATATGCCCCGAAGCACTACGGAACCGTGGACGTTTGCAACCTTTTCTCGAGAACGGGCGCTAAGGCCGAAGCAAGAGCCTTACCGTAAGATCGAAAGGCGCCTGGGAAAGCCAGGTATCGCGTCGCCACGGAAAGCCCTCAATGAATTTGCCTTGGAAAAAGCCCACCTCTGCGCAGCCGGAGGAGGAGCCTGACGCTGCCAGTGACCGGACCATCAGCTCCAGAAGTGCGTCGGGCGTGGGCGCTGCCTCCATCGTCTCCGCGGCTGCAGGTTTCATCATCCTGGTGATTGCCGGAAACCACCTCCGCCCCGAGGAATATGCACAGTTCAGCGTGTTTTGGGGCGCACTGTTTGGTATCTTCGGCGTGTTGTCGGGCATCCAAAGCGAGACCACCCGCGCTGTTCGATCGGCGGAAACCCTGGGCGGAGCCCCCGGCGGCGCACAACACCCCTCGGTATTGGCAAACGGCGTTCTGGTGGGGGCAATCCTGGCCGTCCTTGTCCTGGCATCCTCATGGTTGTGGGCGCCGTCCGTGCTCGGCATTAACACCCCCTGGCTTTTGCCCACCCTGGCTGCCGCCGCAATGGCCTATTCCGGCCATTCCGCCCTGGCAGGCGCCTCAGCAGGAACCCAGGATTGGAATCTGTACTCCAGACTAATGAGCGCTGAGGCAATGTTCCGCCTGGCGACCGTAGGCACCGTGGCGCTGCTCGGCGTCGGACTCCTGGGTCTCGAACTCGCCTGCGCACTGGCTGCGGTCCTTTGGCTGGTTTTCCTCCTGGTCTCACCAGCTGCACGCCACGCCGCAGTTGCCCGCGCCGATGTGCCCCGCACGGCGTACATGAAGCAGACCGGCCACGCCATGCTCTCCTCAAGCGCCACGGCTGCCCTCATCGTAGGCTTCCCTGTGATCCTGAGTTTCACCAGCAGCGCCCAGGAACTGACCGCGGCCGGCGGGCTCCTCCTCGCCATCCAACTCACGAGGGCGCCGATCATGGTTCCGCTCCAGGCGTTTCAGGGTGTGGCCATCGCCGCGTTCGTCAACCAGCGCGATCGCGGCGTCCACGCGCTGATCAAACCCGCTGCCCTCTTCCTCGCGGTGGGTGTGGCAGGCGGGATCGCAGCTGCTCTGCTGGGTCCCTGGCTCATGCAACTGCTGTTTCCCGGCAAATACGATGTACCGGCCTGGCTCTTGGCCGCGCTGACATTCGACGCCGCGCTCATGGCTGTCCTGACGCTTACCGGAACAGCAGCCCTGGCGGTGGGCATGCACCGCGGCTATTCCGCAGGCTGGGTCAGTGGCACGGTGGTCAGCGTGCTCTGCCTCCTGCTGCCGCTGCCGCTGCCCATCCGGACGGCTGTGGCCCTTGCGGCAGGACCCGTCGTAGGCGCGGCTATCCACGTTGCTTCGATCGTGCGCCTCGGCAGATCAGCCGCTGCTGCGACCACGTGATCCGACACCACCTTCCCCTGCCGACCTCATCAACGAAGGAAGACCTGTGACGAACAATTCCGACAGTCCGCGGACCACGGTGATTCTGCCCGCATACAACGCCGCCCGCTTCCTGGAACGGGCGGTGCGGAGTGTCATGGCCCAGACGGACCCAGACTTCGAACTGGTCATAGTGGATGACCACTCCACAGACGGAACGCTGGACTTGGCCAGGAGGCTTGAAGAGGAGTTCGGAAATCTGACAGTTATCGCTTTGCCCTCCAATGCGGGAGTGTCGGCCGCGCGGAACGCCGGCCTGGATGCGGCCCGGGGATCCTGGATCAGCTTCATTGACAGCGATGACCAGTACCTGCCCGTATTCCTCGAAACCATGCACGCAGCCACCGCACCCGATGTGGACCTTGTGGTCGGCGGCCGGATCGTGGTGCAGCCCAACGGCACGGAAACGCGCAATGGCTCGCGCGCGCTCGGCGACTTCGACGGCGCAGAAGCCTGCCGGTTGGCCATGTGCGACCAGCTCACTCCGTTCCCATGGGACAAGCTGTATCGGCGGGAACTGTTCAGCCAGGTCCGGTTCGCCGAAGGTGCCGCACGGTTCGAGGACATGGCTGTCAACGTCATTTTGCACTCGCTGTCCCGCAGGGTTCGATCCATCGATACTCCGGTTTACCGGTACTACATCATGGATGCTTCCCTTACCTGGGGCAGGGTTCCCACGGTGGCGGACACCACGGTGGCCATGAACCACCTGAACGAACACCTGGACCAACGGTTCAAGGAGGGCAAGTACGGCGCCGCCTATGACTGCATGCGCTCGCTGGTAATCCTGCTGGTGGCCCAAAGCGCGATTGCCCGCGGCACCGGTTCACCCGCCGCTGCAGCCACGGTGGCCGAGTGCCGCAAAGACCTTGGCTGGCGGATGCTTTCCCGGACCCTCGCTGTGCACAAAATCATCGGCGCCGGCGCCGTGTTGCTCAAGCTGACGCCTTCCCTGTACGCCTTTCTCTACCTCCGCCACATCCGCGCTGCATATGGCGTGGGAAAGCCCCAAACGCCCTCGTCGGAGATGCCTGCAGCCGCGCCACCCGCCACTCCCGCCAGCGGTTCTGGTATAGATTAGTACCTATGTCAATCCCCCCCTACACCCGCGCCCTCGTCATTATGCCGGCGTGGAACGAAGCGGAGTCCGTTGGCAATACAGTCCGCGAAGTGCTGGCGCTGCGTGAGACATATGACGTTCTGGTTGTGAACGACGGTTCCCAGGACAGCACGGCTGCCGTAGCTCGAGAGGCAGGGGCCGTAGTCCTGGACCTCCCCTTCAACCTTGGCGTAGGCGGGGCCATGCGCGCCGGCTTCAAGTACGCAAAGCGGAACGGATACGACGCCGTCATCCAAGTGGACGCGGACGGCCAGCATGATCCCAAGGAAATCTCCCGGGTGCTGGCTGCCTTGGCGGAGGCGGACATTGCCATCGGCGCCCGCTTCGCGGACCGGGGCACCTACAAGGTCACCGGTCCACGGCGCTGGGCCATGGTCCTGCTCGCCAAGGTCATCTCCGGCCTGGCGCATACCCGCCTGACGGACGTCACCTCTGGATTCAAGGCAGCCAACCGGCGTGGCATCGATCAGTTCATCGACCACTACCCGGCTGAGTACTTGGGCGACACCATCGATTCGCTGGTTGTAGCCATCAGGTCCGGCTGCGTGATCACCCAGGTTCCCGTGGAGATGCGGGCGCGCCAAGGCGGAACGCCCAGCCACAATCCGCTGAAATCTGCCATCTACCTAGGCCGGTCGGTGTTTGCCCTGCTCTTCGCCCTGACACGGCGACGCTCGCAGATCCAAACAGCTTCCCCACAACTCGAAAGTGCATGATCTTGCCCGTTCTGGCTGCTTTCATACTTGCCCTCGTCATCGTCGTCCTCGTGGTCGAGATGCTCCGCCGGAAGAAGCTCCGCGAGAAGTATGCGGCGCTCTGGCTGGTGGTCGGCTTAGCCACACTGGTCCTTGCGGCGTTCCCGCAGCTTTTGGCTCAGACAGCCCGGCTTCTCGGCGTCCAGGTCCCTTCCAACCTCCTGTTCTCTATGACCATATTGTTGGCGCTGGGCGTCTGCCTGCACCTCTCGTGGGAAATCTCTGTGGTGGAAGATGAGACCCGTACACTGGCCGAGGAAGCAGCAATCCTGCGAACCCACATCGAACGGCTGGAAGCCAGGCTGGACGCCGAATTGGCTGAGCCTTCCCGGACCCCACCAGCAAACGAGCCCGCTCCCCTTGACCGCGGCTGAAGCCGCACTGCCCCAAACGCATTGGATCCCTTATGCCACTTGATATTTTCATTCCCTACTGGGGCGACCCCGACTACATGAAGCAGACGGTCCGCAGCGTCCTCGAACAGGACTCTGACGACTGGCTCCTAACCGTGGTTGACGACGCTTACCCTGACCACGAGATCCAGCGGTACATGGCCGGGATCGACGACCCCCGCGTCAAATACATCCGCAAGGAACACAACGCTGGAATTACTGAGAACTACAAGACCTGCGTCGCCCTCGCTACCGAGGAGGTCATGGTAATTCTGGGCTGTGACGACATCCTGTTGCCTAACTACGTGCGGGTTATCAACGCCGCCCACCAGCGGTTTCCCGAAGCCGCCATCATCCAACCCGGCGTCCGTGTCATCGACGGGGACGGCACCGTAGTGCGAACCCTGGTGGACATAACCAAGCAGCACCTTGTCCGGCCCCGAACCCAAGGGCCGCGTCTCCTGTCCGGCGAGTCCCTGGCGGTAAACCTGATGCACGGCGACTGGCTCTACTGGCCTTCACTCGCCTTCCGGACTGACAAGATTCGTGCCGTCGAATTCCGCTCCGGCTTCCCCATCATTCAAGACCTCGCCCTGGTGATGGACATGGTCTACCGGGGAGACCAGCTTCTCCTCGAGCCCACAGTGTGTTTTTCATACCGCCGTCACTCGGAAAGTGCCTCGTCCACCAAGTTGGTTGACGGCTCCCGCTTTGCCGGCGAACGCGAGTACTTCGCGGTATCGGCAGAACAGGCCAAACTCAACGGTTGGACCAAGGCCTCACGGGCGGCAAATTTGCGCCTGACGTCCCGCGCCCACGCACTCGCCCTCTTGCCGAAGGCTGTGGGCAGGAGGAACTTCCCGGCCGCGAAGGTCCTCCTTGGCCACACATTCGGTAACTAGATGTCAGCTTCAGAAAGGCCCATCATGACAACAACCAACCCCGAAGCCGAGTCCCAGGGAACGGTCCTGGTTACCGGCGGCGCCGGCTTCATCGGGTGCGCAATCTCAAGCGACCTCGTGGCCAACTTCGGCCGCGTAGTAGTGGTGGACAACCTGCACCCTCAGATCCATGCCTCCGGCGAGCGGCCCGGCGGGCTTCACGAAGGTGCCGAATTGGTGGTTGCTGACATCACCGAGGCACAGACCTGGGACCAGGTCCTCGCAGACGTCGCTCCCGACGTCGTCATCCACCTCGCTGCCGAAACCGGGACGGGGCAGTCGCTGGAGGAATCCACGCGGCATGCGCACGTCAATGTGGTGGGTACCTCGCAGATGCTTGACGGACTGAACCGTCACGGCAAGCTCCCCCGGCGGATTGTCCTGTCCTCCAGCCGCGCGGTCTATGGCGAAGGCCCCTGGGACGATGCTGAGGGCCGCCGGTTTTACCCCGGGCAGCGCACCAGCGCCACTCTGGACAAGGCCCAGTGGGACTTCCCCAACGCCACGCCTGCAGCCATGAAGGCCGCCGAGACCTTCCCCGCTCCGGTCAGCGTCTACGGCGCCACAAAGCTTGCCCAGGAAAACATCCTTCAGGCATGGGCAAAGTCCTACGGTGTTGAGACTGTTATCCTGCGCCTCCAGAATGTCTACGGGCCAGGTCAGTCCCTCATCAATCCCTATACCGGGATTATGAGCTTGTTTTGCCGCATGGCTATGGGCGGCAAATCCATTCCGCTGTACGAGGACGGCGAGGTCCGCCGTGACTTCGTCCTCATCGACGACGTAGCCTCGGCTATTGTGGCTGGCGCACTTTCCCCTACCGTTCAGGGAGAACCGATGGACATTGGCTCCGGGGAGTTTCAAACCATCGGCACCGCCGCCAGGATCATCGCTGCCCGCTACGGCGCACCCGATCCGCACGTCACCGGCCAGTACCGTCAGGGCGATGTGCGGCATGCCTGGGCTGACGTCGAAGCTGCGAAGGCAACGCTCGGCTGGAAGCCTCAGTACAACTTGGAACAGGGCATTGAACGGCTCAGCGCATGGATTGATGCGCAGCCGGACGTTCAGCCCTACTAAGGCTTCGCCGGCAGAACAGCAGGCGACGGCGGTACCGGAAGGTGCCGCCGTCGTTCGCGTTTAACGCCTCTTTCGAAGGAAACCCCGGGCTGACGAAGGGCTGCCCTTGCTCACCCGTCCAGCGTTGCCAGGATGTGATTGAGCGCTGCCTGATTTTCAGGATCTACGATGATCAGGGCTGACGGGTCCGCCTTCATGATTTTGTTGACCACAGGGCGGAGGTTGTCCACGCCCCCGCTGAGCTCGAACATATTTAGCGAAAGCTCCCAGCCTCTTTCGGTGTAGGTTGCGGTGAGGCCGTCATACCACTGCTTCGCCAGGATGGCATCAATGTCGGTGGGCCTTGTGGTGACGTAAACCGCTGGCTGGCCCTGGCGGCCCCTAGTGGCCGCCATCAGCATATCCACGGAACGCGGCACCTCTTCGAGTACCTTCAACTCCTTGGCCATCGCCACAGCCGAGGGGGACGAGGGCGGCAGGCCTTCCTTTGACAGTGGGAAAATGAAGCCGAAGGCCTGCGTTGCTGCAACAGTCGCCAGCACCGAAGCCGCGAGGGGTCCTGTTCCGCTGAGCCGCCTAGAGTCCCGTGGGGAGGCAGCAGACGCTCCGTTTCCCCCCGCTCCATCCACGGCTGCCCGGGACCGGGTACGGACGGTTTCCAGAAGGGCGGCCAGCATCAGTGCGAACGTCACGAGCCCAGCGAGGAACAGGGCAATCCCCAGCTTGTGGGAGTAGTACGTCAGCGTCCCGCCCTTGATCAGCTGGGCGACTGCCATGCAGATCGCTAGTACCACCGCTGCAGCAAGGCCTGTAAAGGACCAACGCAGTCGTTGCAAGGTGCCGCTTGAGCGCTGGGCAGACCCTGAGAATACAAGAACCGCCAAGGCTGAGGTGCCAGTGATGATTACGGCCAACTGGCCCAGGTCCGGTATTGGCACGCCGCCCACACCGTACAGGACGGCATCCGTGGAAACCCCTGCAAGCTGGCCGAGCGCCAGACCAATGCCGGTGACGCCCACCAGCGCAATCCCAACCGCGAAAACGTAACCCCCGCGGGTGGCACGCCACCGCCTCAGGTCCCAAGGCAGCAGTACCATTACTGCCGCACCCAGCACCAGCACCTCAAGGAGTACCCAGTTGTGGGCCACGCCCACCACGCACGCCACGAGGGACAGCAGTATTGGAGAGCGCAGCGGTCGGCCCGTATCGGCTGCCAGCACGATCGCCACAGCTGCGAGCCCTACCGCAAGGAAAAAATTCGGGAAGCCGTGGAGCGAGGCCGAGGATCCGGGTCCGAAGATCCAGCCTGCTGCCACCACCATCAAAGCAGGAAAGCCAATGAGCGGCTGGCGGCGGAAGGCAGGTACCGACGCGAGCGCGGCAAGGACCATCGCTGCCACCAACACGGAGACAAGGGCGCTCCCGTTGGCGTAATTCACCAGTTCCTCCGCGGGCGTCCCCGCTGGCTTGGCAAACTTAAGTTCCGCAAAAATGGCTACCACACCGTGAAAACCCTGCGGGTAATCCTTGAAGGACCAGTCACTGCCATCAGGAGAGGCGCCCAAGAGGGGTACAACCCGACCATAAAGCCGCTGCATGTGGAAAATGTCGAAGTGGGAAGCATTGTCCCAATTCAAGGTGAGCAGGCTCAGAGCCTTCTCGTAGGCACGTACCGAGAGCAGGTTGAAGTGGACCCAGACGGACAGCGCTGCGGCGGTGACAGGCAGGCAGTCGAGCCATGAAAACCGGGGCACCAGCCGGCGTGCGCCCGCCTTGACGCCGCCACCGACCACCACGAAGGCCACAGCGCCCACCGCTCCGGCCAGCACAAGCGTTCCCCGCCCCAACGGGCCCAATCCTGAAGGAACCCACCAAAGCAGAGGAACCAGTCCCAGCAGGAGGCTGAGCGACAGGGCAATGCGCGCAGAAAATGTCCGGGCTGTAGGGAGTGCCAACAGGCAGGCCAACAGCAGGCCGATCGTCCAGCCGCCTGTGAGGAAATCTGTAAGGCGCAGGGCAATCACGACTGCGGCCGCGGCGACAAATGCCACGGATCCCCTTAGCAGGGCGCCCGGTTTGGCTCCGCGCGGAGCCTGGAGGAACCAGCCGTCCCGGCCAGGCACGGCGCGGTGAGTATCGCGACGCTGGGCCCCGCGACGGGTTTGCCCAGCGGTCACGAGGACGTACGTACGGACTCGGCCCTTGTGGCCGCTTGTTCAGTAGGCGCGGCAGCTATCATTCTCTCCACCGGTATGGCTTTGGGCCGGTGATCCTTGCTGCGGACCCTGCGCATCACTGGCCGCTCAATCCAAACCCAGCTCGCGATCGCCGTGGGGATGGTGAGGGCCATGGCAGCCAAGGAAAACAGGACAAGGCCCCACTCGTGGCCCCCGAAGACTGCCAGCAGTTGCTGGAACGCAAAGGCATAGATGTAAACGCCGTAGGAGACGTCATTCTTTGCGATGAGGCTGGGCTGCGGAAGCCAGGTTGAAATCCACAGGGTGCCGTAAGCAATCAGAACCCCGGACGCCTGACCACCCCACAGCGGAAAAGCGGAAACCATAAGCAGCGACACGATGAGGCTGGCGACGGCCGGAGCCCAGTGGATTCCGATCCGGGACTTCCAAACGAAGAGGACAGCACCGCCGAGGAAGAACGGCAGCAGCTTCAACAACAGCACTACATCAAAGTTTCCATTGGTGTAGCGGTTGATGACGTCAATATTTGCCTGCGCTACGACGGAAACGGCAAAAATCAAGGTAAGGAACCAAGGAGACTTCCGGAAAATCGCGAAGCACCCGAGCGCGGCCACTACGAGATAGCACAAAAATTCATAGTAAAGACTCCACAGCGAGCCGTTCCACGCCCCGGCGTAGGGGACATTGAGCGGCGTTCCAGCGATGTCGTAATGGTTCATTTTCAAGGTCAGGTTGGAAATGAGGAAATTCATCGGCGAGGTGGCCGTGCTGAAATAACCCGACAGGCTTCCCCGAGCCACGAAGTAACCGATAGGTGCGAAGAAGGCCACCATTGTCAGCAGACAGACGATAAACGCTGGCATGATCCGGGCCACGCGGTGTACCAGGTAGTCACCTAGTCCGTGGCTGAATCTGCTGCCGGTGATGAGGTAGCCGCTGATCACAAAGAAGCCAGAAACCGCCCATCCGCCCAGCGTCTCCCCGGCGAAGACCGGCTCGTTAGCGGAACCAGTCAGCGGCCAGCTGTGATGAACCAACACGGCTAGGGCCAGGATCAGCCGGATGAGGTTGAGGCTGTTGTTCCGGGGATCGAGTGGCTTGCCCAGTAGGAGTCCTGCAGGGGCTTTTTCTGATGACACGCAGACTCCGGGTTCGGCTCATGGGGAATGACACTGACACGCAATTCTACCGTGCCGCGCTTAGCCCCCCGGTTTGCCCCGCGCCAAAGCTAAGGCAATGATGGACTAATGCGCGGAATCATCCTTGCCGGAGGCACCGGATCCAGGCTCCATCCCATCACTCTTGGCATCAGCAAGCAACTGGTCCCGGTGTACGACAAGCCGATGATTTACTACCCCCTGTCCACGTTGATTCTTGCGGGCATCCGGGACATTCTCATCATTACCACGCCCCAGGACTCGGACCAGTTTCAGCGCCTTCTGGGAGACGGTTCGCAGTTCGGCGTGAACCTCTCCTACGTCCAGCAGCCCAGCCCGGATGGCCTGGCACAGGCGTTTATCCTTGGGGCCGATCACATAGGCGACGACACCGTTGCTCTGGTTCTGGGAGACAACATCTTCTACGGCCAAGGCATGGGCACCCAACTGCGCCGGCACGCGAACATCAAGGGGGGCGCCGTCTTCGGCTACTGGGTCAAAGATCCGTCAGCCTACGGCGTGGTGGAATTCGACGGGGAAGGCAAGGCACTGTCCCTTGAGGAGAAACCAACCACCCCCCGTAGCCACTATGCCGTCCCCGGCCTCTATTTCTACGACAACGACGTCATCGACATCGCAAAGGGCCTCAAGCCCTCGGCACGCGGCGAGTTGGAAATCACCGACGTCAACAAGGTGTATCTGGAGCGCGGCGATCTGCAAGTAGAAATTCTGCCTCGTGGAACCGCTTGGCTGGATACCGGGACCTTTAATGACCTCAGCGACGCATCGAACTTCATTCGGACAGTGGAAAACCGTCAGGGCCAGAAGATTGGCGCTCCGGAGGAAATAGCCTGGCGTTTGGGCTTCCTCACCGACGACGACCTGCGCCGCCGCGCGGAGCCGCTGGTGAAGAGCGGTTACGGCGCCTACCTTCTGGAACTCCTGGAGGAGTGACGCTTCGTCCTCCCCTAAACGGCGCTGCCGGCAGGGGTGGGACCGCACGAGCCGTGACCGGCCGGGCAACCTTGGTAACTGCGGTAACGAAGATTGCCGCCGGCACTATCAGCAGATCAGATTCACTATCGCGAAGGCTGCACTAGCCAAGGAGCATCATGCGAACGCCACTCAAAGTAATACTCTCCATAGTTGCTGCCGGTACGGTCCTCAGCTCATGCAGTATTGCCGATGCGCCCCCCAAGAATTCGCCCACACCCACGCTTCAACCGACCCAGACCACCAGCCCTACGTACCCTCCGTCAGCCGGGGAACCGAACGTGCGGCTGACGGTGACCACCCTGAGCGGAAATGCCGGGCAACAGTCGACACACCGTCTTGTTTGCGTTGGAACTTCCGCCGTAGAAGGAACAGATCTTCCGGACGGGGACGAGGCCTGCAAGGTTTTGGCCCGGCAACCGAAACTCTTGGAGTACGAGCCCGCCGAAACCAGTGAAGATTGCGAAGGTGTTGGCCAGCCGAACATTGCGGACGTTTTCGGCGAGATCAATGGCACGTCAGTCAGGACAAGCTTCCGCCGCGACAACGAATGCAACGTTAAGACTTGGAAGAAGCTGGAATCACTGCTCGGAACGGTTCAGGAGAAGTAGGCCGCCCGGTCCTGAAAATCAACTGGATATTTTTCGGCCGTGCGCCAGCCCTATTTGCAGGTAGGCGAGATGTACGTCTCACTGCCGGTCCAGCATGCCGGCGCCATTATCCCTACCAGCACGCAACCACTTTGAACAGCCGAGCGTCTGATCCTTCCGAATCGACGAGCTCCAAGCTTGCATTCTCCTCAAGATCCATCACACCGCCATAACCGGCAAGGGTTCCCGTGACGGTCCTGGTGCCGAAGTCCAAAACATATCGGACGTTAAGGCGTCGAACAGACTCACAGACCGCCGGGAACTCAGCAGCGTCCTTCAGGCCGGCATTTACAACATCGATATCAGACCCGTGAGTTGTCAGGATGTGGGGCTGTATGACAGTGCGGCCGGCCAACGCGTAGGCCAGAGCCGTCCCGCTGCTTGGCAGACCCGCGATATTGGCACCTGGCTCAGTTGTTTCAGGAAGGCGCTCCAACAGTCTCCTTTCCTCCGGGGACAGCAGCGCAGAATTGGCGTCGCTGCGGTACTGCCAGTGTGCTTGGTAAGCGGCGAAATTAACCGGCATCAGTTGAGGTGCTATGGGCACAAGGGCAACGGCGTAGACCGCCGAAACCAGGACTGCTTGCCGTGTGGGACCTGGTTTACCCGGAAGCCTGGTCTTCCCAAGGACGGACCCGTCAGCCGCCCTGATCTTTTCCCTCACAAGATCTATAAGGAACAGGGCGCCAATCACCGCTGGTCCTAAAACGACAACCGGCAGCAATGCCGCCAAGCGGTAGCTGTCGAAGTACCAGACACCGGTAATAAACTGCCGAATCGGCGCGTTGTATCCTGCGGCAAAGAAAAACAGGGCCGCTCCGATGAGATAGGTTCCGATTAGCCAGCGTCGGGACTTCGTGGTCCAAAGATGGATTATGCCCGCAAGAAGGCAAAGACTCAATATTTCTTGGGACGGACGCCCCAAGGGAGCGTTAAACAGGAGTTCGCCTATTGCCTGGGGAGGAGTCTCGACAACCCTCCAGTTCGCTGCATCCGACGGTGGCCGGAGGAAGTACCAAACGACTGTCAGCAGAGCCAGTCCACCGAGCAGCGCAGCGGTCAGAAGCCACGCCTGGCGGCTGGAGTCCTTCGTTCGCGGCGGCCAAAGAAGCCGGATCCGGAAGTAGTAGACCGCCAATGCACCTGGAAGAGCGAACGCCAAAAACGCCATCAGCGTACTAGGGTGCGCGAGTGCGACTCCCGCGACGGCAACACTTAGGCTCAACCAGGCGATCAGCGCTGGCGGACGGTCGTGGTAACCCAGCCCAAGCGCAGTAAAGGCAAGCCCCAGCGCAGCAGGCAGGACAGAGATCGAAAGCAGGTTTGGATACAGCACGCCCCAATCGATCATCAGTATCGGAAATGTCGCAAAACCGGCGGAGAAAACGAATGTTGCGATCGCCGTCGCCTTGCGATACCCGGCGACGGCGAAGGTGAGGAAGAGAGCGCTAAGCGGCCAGGCTACTGCACCGATGGCAATGCTCGTGGAATTCACGAGGACAGGTATCGTAGCACCCGTGAGCTCCCCGACGATTGCCACAATTGCGTGCCAGCCCGCGGGGTAGGCACTGATCCCGGTAAAGGCTCCCAGGTTCAGAGGCGACGAATTTCTTGACTCCATGGCCCAACGGACTGCATTCAAATGGAAAACATTGTCGTAGGTCTGCGAGATGGAGTCGGGGTGGATCATTGCAGTTGCCATTTGCAGACCCACGACCAAAGCCGTGACGACGCTTCCGACTCCCACTACCAAGGATAAATGGACCGTACTTGGACGCCGTGCTGGACGGGTCCACCCGGAGCCCCAAGTCCTGGAGACAAAGAACGCCACAGCGGAGACAATCGCGCAACCAACGAGTACCGGCACTGGCGCCCACGGGATTCCGGCAAACGGAAATATCAGAGCGAGGAAACCAAGGGTTCCCACGCTGAAGGCTGGTGCAATCAGCACAGCAGGAATTCCGCGCATGCGTACAGCCAACGAAGTGGCCAAGCCAGGCAGCAGTAGCAGCAGCACTGCTGTGAGGATTATTGGCAAGGATTGCCACCAGGACACGGAACACCACTCTCGGGAGGTTTGGGACAGATACTGATACTGAGGTGCCGGCCAGGAAACCTGGTAACGCTAATTCACCGGCGTCTGTTGCTAGGTCTCGGTGAGTGTCCGGCGGCGCAGTTCCGAAACCACGTCGTGCACATCCCCGTCCATAATGACTTGGCCGTGCTCCAGGAGGACGCCTCGTTCACAGACAGTTGCGACCAGGTCCAGATCATGGCTGACCACAAACAGGGTCTTGCCCAAATCGGCCAGTTCCTTGATTTTTGCGATGCACTTCCGTTGGAAGGGTTCGTCGCCGACAGCAAGAATTTCGTCGATCAGGAACACTTCCGGATCGGTGTGTACTGCAATGGAGAAAGCGAGGCGGAGATACATTCCAGACGAATAGAACTTGACTTCCGTGTCGATGAACTCGCCAATCTCCGAGAATTCGACTATCGAATCAAACATGCTATCGATCTGTTTCTCAGTCATCCCAAGAATGGCGCCATTGAGGTACACGTTGTCCCGCCCACTGAGGTCGTGATGGAACCCTGCACCCACTTCAATCAGTCCGGCCACCCGGCCCCGCGTCCGGACTGTCCCGCCGTCGGGCTGTAAAACACCGGAAATGAGCTTCAACAGTGTCGACTTTCCAGAGCCGTTCAGGCCCATAAGCGCCACAGTCTCCCCCTGTTTCACTTCAAGGGAGACATCCTTAAGGGCCAGGAACTTCTTGGACAGGTCCCCCTTGCGGCCCTTAACAAGCCACACAAGGGCTTCCTTCAATGACCGAGTATGGCGAAGAACAAACTGCTTCCTGAGGCCCACACAACTGATGGCCACGTTGCCGTGGGAAGTCATCTCAAAGCTCCTGTGCAAAATGGATGGCAAGGCGGCGGAACGTCAACTGGCCCAGGAACAGCACTGCCAAAGTCACCAGCATTGCTACGGGCAGCCAGACCGTCAGCAGATCGGGCGGCATTGTGTCGGCGACCAATTGATCCGCTTTCAAGGTGGGTTCCCAAAACGCCCAGTGGAAGACTTCGACGGCTACTGTCATGGGGTTCAGCTGATAGACCCAGAACCACGGTCCCATCACCCGTTCAACCATCGACCAGACGTACAGTACGGGAGAGGCCCAGGTCACGACCATCACGATCATATCCACAATGTTTTCGGAATCGCGGAAATATACGTTGACAGCACCGAACATCAGGCCCAACCCGGTGGCAAGAACAGCGACCATCCCGAAAATCAGGACCACGGCCGCCAGTTGCAGGATCGACGGCGTCCAGCCCACAACAAGACAGGCGCCAATCAGCACCAGAAGCTGCGGCAGGAAATGAGCAGCCGAAACCCACACAGTTGACACGGGAAACAGTTCCCGAGGGAGGTAGATCTTCCGAATCAGATCACGATTGTCCACGATTGAACGGGTTGCATTGGACAGCGACTCTGTGAAGAAGTTCACCAGGACAATGCCGGCAAAGAGATAAATAGCGTAGTTGGGAGTGCCGCGCTGGAGGTTTAGGAAGATGCCCAGTGCAATGAAATAGATGAGGAACTGCACCAACGGCTTGACGTAGGACCATAGAAGGCCCAATACCGAACCGCGGTAACGTACTTTGATTTCCTTGCGCACCAGCAGCTTGAGCAGGAACCTGTCCCCGTAGACGTCGAGAAGCCCTCGTCCGCTTCCAGGTTTTATCAGCTGGTCGGTTTGACCGGCCATCTAGGCGTCGTCCTTCGCATTCGCTTCAAACGTTTTTTTCCAGGCTTCGAAGGAGCTAATTTCCGGTACAGCCCGCCGATACTGGTCTGCGAGCTTGTCCCACTCGCGCAGTAGCTTGGCGTGCAGCAGTGTCGCTTCGGCGAGCATTGATTTAAGCTTCTTCGGGTCCCGCTGGTACCAGGAAGCACCTGTTCCTTCGGCGTTAGACACCACAACGCTGTCGTAGTGGGCCACCCGGAACCATCGGTTATCCCGGTGGGCCAGATATCCTTGAGGGCGCTCGGCGCTCTCCGGCCCGGGAGCTTTGATCAGCTGCCGGGCAACCGTCTTTATCCCCCAAGGAATCAGTTCCTTCTTGCTGGGCATCCCCACGACGGTACCCCCCATTGGTCCTCGGCCGATCTTCGGCGCAGGGAAGTCGTCCACGTCGTCCTTCAACTGAGCGTCCGGATACTCGGACTTCACCATGTTGATCTCCGGCAGCTTTGTGGCGAGGACTTTGTGAAGGCCTTCGGGCCCCTTGAGGAGGTCCCGGAGCGCTTCGATCCGCCCGTGCTCGGTGAAGTACTGCATGGACACAAGATGCTTCACATCGGCCTGAACTGACTCCCGCAAAACACGGCCACCCTTTGGATATGGACTGTGTATCAGCGTGGTGATCAGCCGGTTCCTCGCGTGGAAGTAGGCCTGCCAGCCCACCAGGTCATCCTTGTCAATCCAGGAAACGTGCCAAACGGCAGCACCTGGGAGGGACACGGTAGCAAACCCGGCCTCCCTCGCGCGAAGTCCATACTCGGCATCGTCCCACTTAATGAAGAGCGGAAGGGATAGGCCGATTTCCTTAATTACGGTTGTTGGGATCAGACACATCCACCACCCGTTGTAGTCCACATCCACGCGGCGGTGCAGCCAAGGGGTCTGGCGAAGATTCGTGACGCTGAAGTCGTGTCTGGTCTCCATATCCGCGTGCGGAAGCGCTGGCACGATTCGGAACGGATCCACAACCTCTCCGAAGGTATGCAGGACACTACGGTTATAGAGGTCGAACATATGGCCACCGACGATGGTCGGTTTACGGCAGTGGTCAGCGAAGGTCAACAGCCGGACAATGCTCTCAGGCTCAACGACGATGTCGTCATCGAGCAGAAGTACGTAGTCGCTGCCGTTTTCCACCGACTCATACATCCCGCGCGCGAATCCGCCTGATCCCCCGAGGTTGGCTTGGTTTATCACCCTTAGCTTGCCGCCCAGTGATTCCCTAACAGCTTCGAAGTGCTCCTGCTGTTCGACCTTCGTCGTTCCCTGGTCCACAATCAGAATCTCTTTGACGTTGTCCAACACGTCAAGGTTTTCCGCGAGGATTCGGGCGTTATTCAGGCAGAATTCAGGTTTATTCATGGTGGTGATCTGCAGCGTCACCTGGCCCTTCGGCCGGGAGCGGTCCAAGGCTTCCCAATGCCCGTGCTCCAGAACGAGATCGCCGGAACTTGCCGCCAAGTCAAACCAGTACCAGCCGCCGTCCCCGAACGGCTTCAGCGTCAGTTCGAAAATTGAGGTGGCGGTGCCGTCGACGTGTTTGCCATCAACGCGCTGCACAGAGCCGCGGGCGTTGGACTTGTAGACAGTAACGGTCCCGGTTCCTTTTGTCTGAACTACGAGGCGAACGTCGCGCACCGAGGTCCAGCGCCGCCAGTAACTTGCCGGGAACGCGTTGAAGTAAGTGCCAAAGGAGATCTGTTCACCTGAGCGGACACGCATCGAGTGACGGGACAAAAGGTCTTCGAAGTGCGCCTCGCGGCTCTCCGAGCTGGACATCTGCAGCTTGTCTTCAAGCAACTTGGGTGTACGGGCAAACTCATCGTTTTCACGAAGCCGGATTCCACTGGCGGATCCGGCATCCACATAGAGGGACACAGTGTCCGGCTGGTCGGGCGAAGGCAGGATGATGCGCTGAATTGGTGCCCAACGGGTGCTTTCTTCTTGCTCGCTCATGCGTCCACTCCTCCACTTTCAAGTTTCTCGCCGGCTTCGAAGTGCGGCCTGATTTTGTTGTCGAACATGCTGAGTGCAGAACCGATGGCCATATGCATATCCAGGTATTTGTACGTGCCCAGGCGGCCGCCGAAGAGGACATTCTTCTCGGTAGCAGCCAGATCGCGGTACTTGAGTAGACGTTCCCGGTCGGCGGACGTGTTGACCGGATAGTAGGGCTCGTCGCCCTTCTCTGCGAAGCGTGAGAATTCACGCATGATGACGGTCTTCTCCGTCTGGTAGTCGCGCTCCGGGTGGAAGTGGCGGGGTTCAATGACCCGGGTGTAGGGGACGTCGTCGTCGTTGTAATTCACAACTGACGTGCCCTGGAAGTCCTCGATATCGAGCACTTCTTCCTCGAAGTCAATGGTGCGCCACGAGAGGTCACCCTCTGCGTAGTCGAAGTAGCGGTCAACCGGACCGGTGTACACGACAGGGATAGTGCCCACGACCTTGTTCTTGCTGTACTCGTGCGATTCGTCAAAGAAATCGGTATTCAGCCGAACTTCGATATTCGGGTGTTCTGCCATCTTTTCGATCCATGCTGTGTAACCGTTGGTTGGCAGGCCCTCGTACTTGTCGTTGAAGTACCGGTTGTCGTAGTTGTAGCGCACGGGGAGCCGGGAGATGATGCCGGCGGGCAGGTCCTTGGGATCCGTCTGCCACTGCTTGCCCGTGTAGTGCTTGATAAAAGCTTCGTACAGCGGGCGGCCAATGAGTTGGATGCCCTTGTCGTTGAGGTTCTGCGGGTCGGTTCCGGCAAGCTCGCCAGCCTGTTCCTGGATGAGGTCGCGGGCCTGGCCTGGTGTGAGGTTGGCCCTGAAAAACTGGTTGATGGTGGCCAGATTAATCGGCAGGGAGTAGACCTCGCCCTTGTGCACGCCGTATACCTTGTGAACGTAGTTGGTGAAGGTAGTGAACCGGTTGACGTACTCCCACACACGCTCGTTGGACGTGTGGAACAGGTGGGCACCATAGCGGTGCACCTCGATACCTGTCTGTTCTTCCTTTTCGCTGTAAGCATTGCCGCCGATGTGGTGGCGGCGGTCGATGACGACGACCTTCAAGCCGAGCTCGGTAGCGGCCTGTTCTGCGATTGTCAGGCCAAAAAAGCCGGACCCTACGATGACGAGGTCAGCGGTCACAAAATCTCCAGTGTCGTATGCGGGCAGCACATTGTCGTCCAAAGTCTGCTGCTCTAGCCTACCCGAGGCACTGCGGCGCCCGTCGAATCAAGCGTTCATCCAGCCCGCCAGGAGGTTGCCAGGACCGCAATTGGCGCCGCAGTTTGTAGCGTTCCTCACTGCGAGCGCGCACCGCGTTGTCCACATACGGAAACTCGTTCAACCGGCGCGGCGTTCCGCTCACTAGCGTGGGTTGAAAGGCCGTGAGGATCTGTACCGATGAAACTCCATTGCACGCTCGTCCGCAGCCCGGGGTCCGGGCTGCAGGAATCACCACTCGAACTCACCATCAATGCGCCCGAAGGGACCACTGGCGAGGACATTCATGTCCAACTGATCCAGAATTTCGGGACAGGTCCGATCTCCATCCAGGGCAAAGACATCGATTCCATGAGCGTGGGAACCGCCCCACTGGTGAACGGTGCCGTCCTTGTGGATGGGGCTTGCCAACGCCACGCCCGGAAGGCACGACGACGGATGCCTGGTGAAGACGCCCAGCTCGCCCTGGCGGTGCACACGGGCGTCGGTGCGGGCACCGTGGTGCCCCTGCGACGAGGCTCCTACACCATCGGGCGGAGCGGAACCCGCATCGTGATCCCCGACCCCGAACTGTCCCGCGAGCACGCCCGCCTCGTTGTCGCCGAGACGGACATCATGATCATTGACCTCGACAGCGCCAACGGCATCCACGTCGACGGCAAACGGATCCGCAGCGCGGTCGTCTCCACTAAGTCAAGCATCCGGTGCGGCAACACGAGGATGTCGTTGGTTTTTATGGACCTGACTGACAAAACGCTGGCCGACGCCGGGACTCCCACCCACCAGCCCCTCACCGTCCCCGGCCGCACGGATACGGCCAACAGGGCTTGGCTCCTGTTGACGGCAGTTCTTCCCCTGCTGATCGGAATAGGACTCGCCGTGCTCACCGGCTTGTGGATGTTCCTCGCCTTTGCCGCCGTATCGGCGGTGTCTGTCCTTATCCCTCTCGCCTCAGATCGGCGGCAGCGCCGCGAGCTTGGAAAAGCCATCGCAGCCGCCGTGGAAGTAGACCGGGAACGACGACGACGGTCCGGCCCGTCCCTGGCGCTCCTGGCCATGGCTGTCAGTCAAAACCAGGGCACCACCGCTGTTTCCCCCGGCGAGGACGGGGTTTGGCTGCGCCTGGGGGAGGCTCCGCAGCCAGCCAATGTGAAAGTAGAGCCCGCCGCTTCGTTGGTGGGCCTTCCCTGCCTGGACGCGGTTCCCGTGACCTTGGACCCGGCAATGCCCACATCATTCCGCGGCTCTGACCACGTGGCTGACGGCATCATCCGATCCTTCCTGATGCAGTTGGCCGGCTACCCCAGGGGCCACGGCACACGAATCGTTCTTTGCGGCGAAGCAGCCCGCCTTCCTTTGGCTGCCCGGTACCTGCCGAGCGTCACTCTCACCACTTCTGCGGCCGACATACTGCCCATTCTTAGGGAGGGCTTCGGACGTGACTACCAACACGGCGTAATCCTGCTGCTGGCAACTTCCAACGCAGACGCAGAGGACGACCTCGGCACTATTGCCGAAAGTGCGGCGGCACTCGGTTGGCAGGTCCTCCGGTTTTCGACTGAAGAAAGCACCGGGACCTGCGATGTGGAACTTACCGAGCGAACATCACTCCTGCGGCTCGCGGCCGGCGACGTTGCATTCGTCCCGGATTTGGCACGCGAAGACGTATTCCTGAGTTTCTGCCGACAGCTCGCCGTCCATCCGGAGCGGCGGGATAACAAGGAGGCGGCTGTCCCCCGAGCGTGTTCCCTCCCGGAGGTGCTGTCGCTCTCTCCGCACCACACTGCTGCCCGATGGAAAGCCAGCACCCGAAACCACGGCCTGCACATTCCGCTAGGGCTCAGCGCCACGGGAGTGCGTACCCTGGACCTTCAGGCCGACGGCCCCCACCTCCTGGTTGCCGGCACAACCGGCTCCGGAAAGTCTGAATTACTCCGGACCCTTACCTTGGCTTTGGCCCTCAGCCACCCGCCCGACCGGGTAAATTTCCTATTTGTCGATTTCAAAGGCGGCTCCGGGCTCGGTCCCCTCACGGAACTGGTCCACTGCGTCGGGTTGCTGACTGACTTGTCCACGCACGAACTCGAACGCACCCTTACTTCCCTTCGCACGGAAATCCGGCTGCGCGAGGAGGCTCTCGCTTCTGCGCGGGTCCCGGATCTCGCTGCCTACCGGTCCACCGGCGTTTCGCAGAACTTCCCCCTCCCCCATCTGGTCATCGTCATCGATGAGTTCCGCATGCTCGTGGATGATGCCCCGGAAGTGCTCCGCGAACTGCTGCGGATCGCGGCGATCGGGCGCTCCCTTGGAATTCATCTGGTCATGGCCACCCAACGGCCGCAGGGGGCACTCACGGCGGATATCCGGGCGAACGTCACCTCAAGCATTGCCCTGAGGGTGCAATCGGAGATGGAGTCCACAGACATCATCAGTTCCAAAGCGGCCGCCGGCATCAGCATTGACGCGCCGGGACGGGCCTTCCTGGCTCGCGGCATGGAGGCTCCCCAGGAATTCCAGACCGCATCCCTAGGTCCAATCCCTAGTGGTAGTTCCCGCCCTGCGGGTGCCGTTAAGGTGGAGCTCGCCGTGGACTGCCTTGCTTCAGCCGAGAGGGGCGGGCCTGGAAGTCGCCTCCCGGCCAGGCAAACACCTGCGCAGGCAGCAGCCCCACTGGTGAGTCTGGTCCGGGACCTGTGGTGTGAGCGGAAGGGACGGGCCCCGAGGCTGCCGGTTGCCCCTCCCCTCCCTTCGAACCTGCCAGCCCCTCCCGAGACCACTTCGGCATCTCCAGCAGGCAGCCACAGGAGCGCGCAATGGTCTCTTGAGCTCGGACTGGTGGATCTGCCGGAACAGCAAAGACTGGCGCCCCTTGTGTGGAATCCGCCCGCAGACGGTCACTTGGCCCTTATCGGCGCTCCGTCTTCCGGTGCCACCGAAGCACTCGAACTGGCTGTGATGCAGTTGCTCCTCAACCCGGTCGAAGCACACGGCTACATCCTGGATGCGGGGGGTACTTTCCTGGCTTTGGCCACACACCCCGCCATTGGCGCACATGCCGGCCTGCATGAGCTGCGACGGGCCGTCCGCGTACTCGAGCGCCTCAAGCAGGAGTTGGCACGCCGGTTGGGCCAAGGTGGCGGGCATGGTGAGGTGCCCTTGGTACTCGTCATCTCCGGATGGGGTTCTTGGGTTTCGGCATTCCGGGCCGGGCCTTTGGCCTGGGCCGAAGATCTCGTCCAGGACCTGGTCCGTGATGGCGGGCAGGCAGGGATTATCGTGATTGCCGCCGGCGATCGTGAACTCGTCAGCTCCAGGGCACTGTCCGCATTTCCCAACCGGTTCTACTTCCCCACCGGTTCCAACGCGGACAGTCGAATTGCGTGGCCCCGAATGCCGGCCACTGCGGAGCTTAAGGGGCGCGCGGTGGTGTTCGGTCCGATGTCCGGAGCAGTGCCTGCCGTTTGCCAGCTGTACAACCACCAGCACTTGGATTCAAGGGCGGCGGCCTGCGTCCCTGAGACGGTTAAGGGGGTGAACGGCCCGGAAGGCATTGAGGGGGTGAACGCCCCGGAGAGCGGAGGGAGGTCGGAGATCCGGCTTTCCAAACTCCCCTTCCGCATCGATCAACTTCCCGCGTTGGTGCCAGCCTTGAAGATACGGGAAATGACACCTTCCGGTACAAGCGCACACGACTTGACGGAGCGGCGCAAACAACCACGCGCTCTGGGCAGCGCCAGGATGCAGGACATCCTCATTGGCATTGGCGGTGACGAACTTGAGCCAACCTCCTGCCGGCTTCAGGCGGCAGCGGTGTTCACTGTCCTGGGGGGACCGGGCACCGGGAAAAGCAACTTCTTACGCGCCCTGCCGCTCATGAATCTCAAAGGCCGCCCGTGGCTCTATCCCAGAGATGGCACGGACCTCCGCCGCTTCTGGGGGCGATCGCTCGCCACAGCGGCAGCAGATGAAACACGAAAGGGTACGGTAGCACTGGTCGATGACGCCGACCTTCTCCCCGCCGAAGCCATCCGGGACTTGTCGGAATTCAATGCCCTGGGGCACCCAGTGGTCCTCACGGCGACCTACAGCCCTATGCTCCTGCAACGCGTGCCGCTGGTCATGTCCTCCCGTTCGGCGGGCACCGGACTCCTGCTTGCACCCCGTTCCCTGTCTGACGGTGATGTCTTCGGAGTCCGGTTCGAGGTGGAAGCCAGTGCACCACCGGGCAGGGGAATCCTCGTCTCGCAAGGCCTCGCGCGGAGCATCCAGGTGGGCTGGGCCGGGCCCGGGCCTGGAGCAGGAGCCGGGCCCGGAACCGAGGCCGAGGCCTGATGAGCCGGAGCAACTACAGCCCGCAGCTGCGGCGAACCGAGGTCAAGTGGAATTGAGGAGCAGTGGCCAGACCAGAAAAGGTACCCGGCGCGGCATTCAGAGAGCCGGTGTCGCGCTTCCGGTGCGGGATGCGAAACTGATGACTTTGTTGTGGAACAGCAGCACTATGGCGGTGACCGCAGGGACCAGCATCACCGTTCCAGCCAGAAGAAGACCACCAGTCAGCGTAGGAAATCCGATGGTCAAAACGAACAATTGAGCCACCAGCGCGGCAGCCCTGGTCCACCGGTAACCCCGGCAAAGAAACACTGCCACCGAATAGAGCCAGGCCGAAAAAGCCAGGAGCAGCGCAAGGGTGAACACTGCCCCCCAGAAGGAAAGAACCGGGCTGCCCGCTGCCAACTGGTAGCCGTACCAGGCAGCGGCCGTCAGCAGGGCTGTCGCCTCCGCCGCCACAATAAGCGCCACCACGAAGACAGCTGCCGGCCGTGCCGGGCGGGTGCCTCCCGCCGGCTGCTCCTCGTTTGGGCCTTCTGACGGGTTCGGCGGGTCAATGGGGTTCACAGGGGGTCTTGACACACTGGCACCCTACCGGACATAGTCGGACAGTGGTGAGGGCCAGTACCGCCACTGTGACGTATCGCTCAGCGTTCCCGGGATTTCAAGCCTTATTACCCCTTGTTTACACAGCGTTAACATGACAGGCTTGACTCAGATGACCAACGGGGCCCTGCCGGGCCCCTTTCCTTTGTAGCTACTAGTGAATAATTTCACAAGGAGCTCTTCCCAGAAATGGAGCAACTGATCAGCATGGATTGGCGTAACCGCGCAGCGTGCCTCGAAAAGGACCCGGAACTGTTCTTCCCCGTAGGGAACACAGGCCCGGCGCTCCTGCAGATTGAGGAAGCGAAAAGCGTCTGCCGTCGGTGCCCGGTAGTGGACACCTGCCTGCAGTGGGCCCTCGAGTCCGGCCAGGATGCCGGTGTCTGGGGCGGCATGAGCGAGGACGAGCGCCGTGCCCTGAAGCGCCGGGCAGCGCGCGCCCGCCGGGCTTCCTGATTCCACTAGGCACGTAGGCATAAGCTAAAACACCCAAAGGCCCTGGCCGCAACCTGCAAGGTTGCCGCCAGGGCCTTTTTGGTGCCCTACTTGGCGGCCAGGCTGAGCCGGATCTGAACGGCGGTACCGCCGCCCTCACGCGGCTGCCACTGGATGGTGCCGCCGAGTTCGCTGGTCACCAGGGTGCGCACGATCTGCAGCCCCAGGCCCTCAACGTGGGGCGTGTCGGGCAGGCCCACACCGTCGTCGGCAATGGTGACGGTGAGCTCTTCGCCGTCGTCCCCTTCGGAGCGGTCAGCCAGCAGCCATACGGTGCCGGTACGCCCCTCAAGGCCATGCTCAACGGCGTTTGTGACCAGTTCATTGATGACCAGCGCCAGCGGAGTGGCGAAGTCGCTGGGAAGTTCGCCGAACAAACCGGAGCGCTCGGTCCTGACCTGCTGCGATGGCGAGGCTACTTCTGCGGACAGCCGGAACTGCCGCCCAATCAGCTCGTCGAAGTCCACGCTCTGCGTCAGGCCCTGGGACAGGGTTTCGTGGACCAGCGCGATGGTGGCCACGCGCCGCATCGCCTGCTCGAGTCCCTGTTTCGCCTCGTCGCTGACCATGCGCCGGGATTGCATGCGCAACAGCGCTGCAACGGTCTGCAAATTGTTTTTGACCCGATGGTGGATTTCGCGGATGGTGGCGTCCTTGGTCACGAGCTCCATCTCGCGCCGCCGCAGTTCGGACACATCGCGGCAAAGGACCAGCGCGCCGAAGCGCTGCTGCTCATCACGCAGCGGGATCGCCCGCAGGGACAGGCTCACCCCACGGGATTCAATCTCGCTGCGCCAGGGCATACGGCCCGTGACCACCAGGGGCAAGGTCTCGTCCACCATGCGGCGGTCCTTGAGCAGGCTCGCAGTAACCTCGGCCAGCGAGCGGCCCTCCAGGGATTCCCCGTCGCCGAGGCGCCGGAAAGCCGAGACTCCGTTGGGGCTGGCGTACTGGACGATGCCCTCGGCATCAAGCCTGATCAAGCCGTCCCCCACACGGGGGGCGCCGCGGCGGGACCCCGTGGGAGAGGCGAAGTCAGGCCACAACCCAAGGGTGCCCATCCGCAGCAGGTCATAAGCGCACTGCCGGTACGTAAGCTCCAGCCGGGACGGCATCCGCGAGCTCGACAGGTCCATGTGCGTAGTAACAACGGCCAGGGTTCGGCCGTTCCGGACCATCGGTACCGCCTCGACCCGCAACGCCATGTCACTGCTCCAGTTGGTTTCGCTGGAACGCTCGATGGAGCGGCTGTTCCAGGCCTTGTCCACGAGGGGCTGAAGATCCGAGCGGATAGGTTCGCCCACGAAGTCACCGTGGAACACCGTATGCGTGGTGGAGGGCCGGACATGCGCCAGCGCCACGTACCCGTGGTCCGGGTGGGGGAACCAGAGCGCCAGGTCCGCGAACGCCAGGTCCGCGACCATTTGCCAGTCCCCCACCAGGAGGTGCAGCCATTCGGCATCCCCCGGCCCGAAATCAGCATGTTCCCTGATAGGGTCCGTAAAGATTGCCACTGCACCTCCATTTGCGACGCCGGACTCGCTAGCGTCGAACGATTGACCTCAAGAGCCTCAATGCTACCGACAGTGAGGCCATGTCGTCGGCCTCGAGGGCATTGACCTCATCAAACATGCTCTTCGCCCTGCCCAACTGCTCGGCGTTCCGGGCCTCCCAATCCTTCAGCCGCGCCTCCGGCGAGTCCGCAGCATCGGTAGCGTCCAGCACCGCCGTCGTCATGTCGGAGATGGTGGAATACAGGTCATCGCGCAGCGCCGCCCTGGCCAGTGCCTGCCACCGGTCCTGCCGCGGCAGGCTGCTGATCCGCTCCAGCAGGGAGTCCGCGTGGAACCGGTTGAAGACGGTGTAGTAGACGGCCGCAATTTCCTCTACGGGATCCTTCCGGACGCGGGCGATCTTTGCGATGTCCAGCAGGACAAAGCTCTCGAAGAGCTCCGCCCACCGCAGTGCCAGTCCTTCCGGCAGCTCCCAGTCGCGCGCTTTCTCCAGCCAGCCGGCAACCCTGTCCCGGTCATCGCCGCGCAGGTAGTCGAGCAGGCGGGCCCGCATGGGATCCATGAGTGGCTTGAATTCAGCCACGACGTCGGCAATCGGCCGGGAGACGCTGCCCTGCCCCAGCAGCCACCGGACAGCCCGGTCGAGCAACCGCCGGATGTCAAGGTGGACAGTGCTCCAGTGCTCGGTGGGGAACGACGCCGGCAGGCTGTTCAGTTCCTCGACCATCACGTCGAGTTCGTAAACCTCCCTCAGGGCAACGAACGCTTTGGCGACAGCCACTTCCGAGGCCGACGTTTCTTCCATGGTCCGGAAAGCGAACGTAATGCCGCCCATGTTGATCATGTCGTTAGCCACAATGGTTGCGATAATTTCGCGCCGCAGCGGATGGGTGTCCAGCTCCGCGTCAAACCGTTCACGCAGCTGCTCAGGGAAGTAGGCCCGCAGCGTCTTCCTGAACCAGGGGTCGTCAGCGAGGTCGCTGTCGCGCAGTGCGGACGTCAGCTCGATCTTGGCGTAGGCCGCCAGAACGGACAGCTCCGGGGAAGTCAGGCCCTGGCCCTGCTGCAGCCGCTCCCTCAGCACCTCCGTGGTGGGAAGCGCCTCCAGATCACGGTTCAGGTCAGCCTTCTTTTCCAGCCAGTCCATCAGCCGTTCATAGCTCGGGCTCCACTCGGCCACGCGGGTCCGGTCATTCAGCAGCAGGATGTTCTGGTCGATGTTGTCTTCGAGCACCAGCCGGCCCACCTCATCGGTCATCGATGCAAGGAATCCTGCGCGCTCTTCGGCACTCAGCTTCCCGGCCGCAACCATCCGGTCCACAAAGATCTTGATGTTGACTTCGTGGTCGGAGCAGTCAACTCCGGCAGAGTTGTCGATGGCATCGGTGTTGAGGATAACCCCCTGCAAAGCAGCTTCGATGCGGCCGCGCTGCGTCATGCCCAGGTTTCCGCCCTCGCCCACCACCTTGACGCGCAGGTCCCTGCCGTCAACGCGGATGGCGTCGTTGGCTTTGTCCCCCACGGAAGCGTTGGACTCGGTGCTCGCCTTGACGTAGGTTCCGATGCCGCCGTTGTAGAGGAGGTCTGCCGGAGCCAACAGGATTGCACGCAGGAGTTCCGGCGGGCTGAGTTCCGTTGTTTCGGCGGGCAGCCCCAGGGCGGCGCGTACCTGGGCGGAAACGGGTATCGATTTTGCCTGGCGGGGGAAGACTCCGCCGCCTTCGCTGATGAGGGACTTGTTGTAGTCGTCCCACGATGACCTCGGCAGCTCGAACAACCGCTGCCGCTCCACGAAGGAGGTTTCTTCGTCCGGGTTGGGGTCCAGGAAGATGTGGCGGTGATCGAAGGCTGCGAGAAGCCGGATGTGGCGCGAGAGGAGCATGCCGTTGCCGAACACGTCGCCGGACATATCACCCACTCCCACCACAGTGAACGGCTCGGTCTGCGTGTCCAAGTCAAGCTCGCTGAAGTGACGCTTCACGGATTCCCAGGCGCCCCGGGCGGTGATGCCCATCGCCTTGTGGTCGTACCCCACGGACCCGCCGGAAGCGAACGCGTCACCCAGCCAGAACCCATATTCCTTGGCCAGCCCGTTCGCGATGTCGGAGAAAGTCGCGGTTCCCTTGTCGGCCGCCACCACGAGGTAGGAATCGTCGTCGTCGTGCCTGATAACGTCCGACGGCGGCACCAGCCTTTCGCCGTCACCCTCCGTGACGAGGTTGTCAGTGATGTCAAGGAGGCCGCGGATAAAGGTCTTGTAGCTTTCGACGCCTTCAGCCATCCAGGCGGATCGGTCAACTGTGGGGTCGGGAAGCTGCTTGGCGAAGAAGCCGCCCTTGGCCCCGGTGGGCACGATGACGGCGTTCTTTACAGTCTGTGCTTTCACCAGGCCCAGGACTTCGGTGCGGAAATCCTCGCGGCGGTCGGACCAGCGCAGCCCGCCGCGGGCAACCTTGCCGAAGCGGAGGTGGACACCCTCGACTCGGGGTGCATAGACCCAGATTTCGAACATGGGACGGGGGAAAGGCAGCCCCTCAATCCGGGCCGGATCGAGTTTGAAGCTGAGGTGGGGCTTGTCCTGGTAGAAGTTGGTCCGGAGCGTGGACTCGATCAGGTTCAGGAAGGTCCGCAGTACCCTGTCGGCGTCGAGCGTGGCCACCTTTTCGATGGCCGCTGCAAGTTCTTCACGCACGGAAGTTTGCGCCTCCAGGCGAGCTTCAACGTTGAGGGAAGGATCAAAGCGGGCGGCGAAGAGCGCACTCAGTCCCTTGGTCACTTCCGGATTCGCCAGCAGGGTGTCCGCCATAAAACCGAAGGAGTTGGCATTGCCCATCTGGCGCATGTAGCGGGCGTAGGCGCGCAGCACCGTTATCTGGCGCCACTGCAGACCCTCGCGCAAAACCAGCCGGTCAAATGCATCGGATTCAGCGGCACCGGTAACAGCAGCGGAGAAGGAATCAGCCAGCAACTGGCCCGTCGACACGGGATCGACTCCCGCCGGGTACTTCAACCCCAGGTCATAGAGGAAGAAATCCCTTCGATCGGCAGTTTCGATCTCGAACGGCCGCTCGTCCAGCACCTCCAGGCCAAGGTTATGGAAGAAGGGCAGGATCTGGCTCAGGCTCTTGGGCTCCAGCATGTAGAGCTTGACGCGGGCGTCTTCCTCCAGCGTTGCCCCCGCCCCCTCCGGGAGGTAGACATGCACGCCTGGCCGTTCCTGCTTGGCGCCGGCAGTGCGCTCCGCCGCCGCGCCGTATTTCTCGAAGCGGGCGATGTCTTCAAGGGCATCCTCAACTTCGTAATCCACGCGGTAGCTCGCCGGGAAGGCCTCCGACCAGATGGCTGCGAGCTCCTTGGCCTCTGCAACGTCCCGCCCTTCACGCAGGACTTCCGCGATGCCTTCGCTCCACGAGCGGGCGGCACGCACCAGCCGTTTTTCCAATTCCTCGGCGTTGACGTTGCTGACGTCGGCACCCTTGGGCAGGCGGATACGGAAGAACAGCCGGGCGAGCGCCGACTCGGTCATGCGTGCCTCATAGTCGATGGACACTGCCTGGAACGTCTCGCGCAGTTCCTGCTCGATGCGGAGCCGGACGTTGGTGGTGTACCTGTCCCTGGGAAGGTAGACGACGGCGGACATAAACCGGCCGTAGATGTCAGGCCGCAGGAAGAGTCTGGTGCGCCTGCGCTCCTGCAGCTTTTGGATGCCAAGTGCGGTGGCAGCGAGGTCCGCAACCTCAATTTGGAAGAGTTCATCCCTCGGATAGGTCTCCAGGATGCCGAGCAGGTCCTTTCCGGAGTGGGAATCCGGCGGGAAACCCGCGCTGCTCAGGACCGCGTCGACCTTTTCCCGGACGATGGGGATGTTACGGACGGAACCGGTGTACGCGCTGGTGGCAAAGAGGCCGATGAAGCGCCGCTCCCCATTGACGTTGCCTGCTGAGTCGAAACTCTTGATCCCGATGTAGTCGAGGTAGGCCGACCGGTGGACGGTGGAGCGGGAGTTCGCCTTGGTAATGACGAGGGCGCGCTTTTCGCGTGCTTTTTTCCGGCCTGTGTCCGTGAGGTGCTGGATGTGCGGGGAGTCGGCGGCTGCGCGCAGCAGTCCCAGGCCGCTGTCTTCACGCAGTTCCAGGACATCTTCCCCGCCCACGTTGACCAGGTCGTATTCGCGGTAGCCGAGGAAGGTGAAGTTTCCGTCGTCAAGCCAGTGAAGGAGGTCCTGAGCCTGCCTGAGCTCAGCGATCTGCGCCGGGTTTGCGACCTTGTCCAGGCTCTCGGCGATCTGTAGCGCCTTTTGGCGCATATGGGGCCAGTCTTCAACCGCAGCCCGGACGTCGCTCAGTACCCGCTGCAGGCCTTCCAGCAGTGCTGCTTTGGCTTCGTCGGATACGCGGTTTATTTCGACGGCGATCCATGACTCCATATGCGAGGAGTTTTCGCCCTGGGCTATGAGGTGGGACAGGTTGGGCATGGCAGCGGTGTCGCCGCTGGAGATTCCGAGGTGGGAGGGGACCTTGTTGACCTTTACCAGGGCCCCGGTTTCCTTGTTGCGGGTGGCCACAAAAAGGGGGTGGACCACCAGCCTGATGGCTGCGTGCTGCCGGACCAGTTCAGCGTTGACAGAGTCAACGAGGAAGGGCATGTCGTCGGTAACCACGAAGACCACGCTGCTGTCTTCCTCATCGACAATGGAAATGTTTGCATGGCCCGGTTTCCGCGCCGACGCGACGTCCCGGTGCGCTTCCGCTCGTGCGGTCAGTACGTCTCCCGGATAACTCCGCGCGTCCTCTTCGGCTAGGTGCTGATAGTAGTCCCCGATAAAGCCCTCATGGCCTTCGATCGAAAGGGGCTGATCCTCCACGCTGGATCCAGACGACATCGACACACGCCTCCATCACAAAAAGTCTCGCTGCTTCCTTGCAGCTCTTACGGCGAGCCTAGTCTTTTAGTTTGCGCCGTGCTGTGGAAGAAAACACAGAGGTTTTCAGTTTTTGCTGGACGGGTGCACAAACAAGTCCTGCAATGGCTCTGCGGAGGGGCGAATCGGGTGCCACTTCCAGCAGGAGGGACCCTCCCAGCAGTGCTCCGTCTGCCGCCGCGCTGTCCTCCGGAAGGAAAGCCTTAAGTTCCGACGCCGGCCCGAACCTTTCCCACGCGTCCCGCAACTGCCGTTCGGGACCCCTGCCGACAGAGGAGGCCCGGACTCTGTTCATCACGACGATGGGTGCCGCCTGTGGAACGGCTGTCTCGAGCTCGGCCAAACCCCGTACGAGCCTTGGCACTCCGACAGGATCCGCGGCACCGACAGCGTAAACAGTGTCAGCGAGTTCCAGGGAGCGCAGCGTGGCCGCGTTTCTGCGGGGGGCCATGGTGTCAAAGCTCAGCTCCTCGTCAGCCTCAAGGCAGAATCCGGTGTCCACGACAACCACCTCGGCAATCTGTTTCGCTCGTTCCAGGACGATGGAAAGGGCGGATGCCCGGAGCTCCGTCCACCGGTCTGCGCGGGTAATTCCGGTGAGGACCCGGAAAGAACCGAGCTTCGTGGCGATCGGTGTGGCCACCCTCCTCAGCGCGTCTGCGTCCAGCAGCCCCTGGTCAGCTAGCCTGCACGCCTGTGCCAGGCCGGCAGACTCATCCATCAGGCCCAGCACAGCGGCTATGCTCGCACCATAACTGTCGGCGTCGACGAGGATAACGGACTTTCCTTCGGCGGCCAGTTCGCCGGCGATGTTCGCCGCAACGACAGTCCGTCCCGGCGCCCCGGCAGGGCCCCACACCGCGATGATCCGCCCCGGCCCTGGCTCCTCGTGGCTGTTAAGTGGTTCCGCCGGTACTGGGCTAGGGGCAGCGCCAGTGTCAGCGGCACTGCTCGAGTGGGCGCCCCGGGGTCTGCCATCGGTCACTTGGGCCACTGCCTCCGCAATCCTGTCTGACAGAACCGCCGATTCCACGCCGGTCAGGGCGGAAGCCACTCCTATCCTCTGCAGTCTTGCGGCTTCATCAGCCGAATCGGTCAACGCAATGACGGCCACACCAACCGCTCCAAGCCGGTCAACCAGTGAAGAGGTCAGGCCCTCGGAGCCCTCGGCAACAACCGCGGCCCTCGCCAGTCCACTTTGGCACGCGGCCAGCAATTCGGGCAGTTCCGCGCATCTTCGGACCACTGTGACAGGTCCGTGCAGGCGCTCCAGCCCGCCGACCAGATCCTCACGGCTCTGCCCGACCGTGACGACGGGAATACTCATCGGGCACCGCCACCGGGATTCCACACTACCGAGATCTTGGCTTCATTCGCTTGTGCTCCAAGCAAGCCGGGCATCTGGTTATCATCCACCAGCACCATCAACACCGTGTTCCGCGACGACCCCAGGGCTGTGGAGCCGGCCGTTACTTCCGCGATTTCAGCGCCCGGGAGGAGAAGTTTCGGTTCGCTGAAGCCGTTGCGGGCATCTGGCTGGGCAACCCATACATCGACCCTGGCGCCTGCCACGGCCTGCGCGGGAAGGGGCTCCCCGATGGTTAAGGCAACTGGCTTGCGGTCCAGTTCGTCCACTGCGCCGAGGCTTGCCCTGGGAACGAGTTGGTCCTTGCCGATCCTTTGTACTGCAACCACGTTCTCCGGCAGTCCTGACTCGGCGGTAATGTATTGCGCTTCCGTCTCGCCCAGCCTGACCTTGGCCCGGACGACGTTCTCCGGCGTGAGCTTTTCGCCCACCGCTATGCCGTCGCGGGCCGCGTAGACCTCCGTAGTCCGGTCGGCACTCCCCACCAGGAAGACGACGCCAGCCACGGATGCCAGTACAAGGAGAACACCCATCAGCAAGCGCGGGTCCTTCCATGAAGGCCGTTTCAGCCTTGCCGCCGTGGCAGATGACTCAGGAACCATTACCGTTTCTCCCCCTATACGGACCGGGACTGCCCGCTGTGTCCCGACTCCTCCTCATTGTTGCGGCACTGACGCAGGAACAAAAGCCAAAAGTCCAAATAGGGCCAAATTGTGGATAAAAGCAGCAAAGTGCCAATACCGGTGGCAAAATGGATATATGCCCAGATTTCTTACACTCGCAGACGTCGCCGAGCAGCTTCAGATTAATTCTCCGGCTGCCTACGCGCTGGTCCGGAGCGGTGAGCTCAAGGCTATCCAGGTTGGCGGCCGGGGCCAGTGGCGGGTGGAAGAAAAGATGCTTGAGCAGTACATCGAGGAACGGTACGCCGAAGCAAGCCGCATGATCCAGGAATCGAAGTCGAAGTCAGTCTGACCTCTCCCCCTCACTCGGCTCTCCGGCTTCACGTGCCGCTCCAGCCTGGAGCGCCAGCCCCTAGAGCTCAGTGGTCCGCCGTGACCTGATCGCAGCCAGCGCAGTGAAGGGAATGGTTGCGATCTGATTCACGTGCTGGCCTCGGCGCACCTCGCCTGGAGTAAGGACAGCAAGGTCGACGTAGTCCTTTCCCACCCGGTCGATGACTCCTGCAAGGCGGACCACTCCGCCGGCGTTCCCAATGATGACCGACAGTTCGGCGCGGTCCCGGGCCAGCCCGCGCAGAGCATGAGCCAGCCCGATCCCCCGGCGCACAGAGGACGTTTCAGCCAGTGACAGCCGGCCCAGGCCAACATAGCGCACCGCTGACGCGTACGGAATGAGTAGCTGGTGCTGTCCTTCATCCAGCACCAATGCCTCCCCGCCGACGTGTGAGAGCGTGCCGGAAAAAGATTCCCCCGCGGCCAGGTAGACCGTTAGCCTGCAGCCCAGAACTGCCCGCAACCGGTCGGCCAGTTCCAGACCCACCATTTCCGCCCGCGCCCGCTCATTGACTTCGGCGTCAAGGGCCAGCCGGTCCGCCTCCGCAAATTGGCTTTCGAGGTCAGTAAAGAGTGCATCCCAGCGCATCCGGCCAGCGTAGGGCCTGGGCCGTACGAGGTCAACGAATGAGGATTTTTCTCTCCACCGTCTGGACAAAGCGAGATAGCGCCCTCAAACTGACTGTATCAATATCAAACAGCATCAAACTTCATCAAAAGGAATCCAATGACCCAATCAGCAGAATCCGCGCGAGCCACCGACGCCATCAGCGCGACAGCTGTGCTGCTGCTGGGCGTCGTTCTTTATGCTGCGGGTTCCGGGATTCTGGAGCAATGGCAGCGCTCCGCCGCCCGGCAGCAGGGGCTCCACCCGGAGCACCTGCTTGGCGCAGGCGCGGCGGCCGGCGGAGCCGTCCTGGTTGGCTGGTGGTGCCTTGCATTTGTCTTCGCGGGAGCCACCGCTCTTCTGGAGCGCAACGGCAGGACCCGCGCGGCAGCAGTGACCCGGAAGCTGTCCCCGGCACTAATGCAGCGGCTCGTTCTTGCTGCGCTTTCGGTTCAGCTGATGTCCGGTCCGGCTGCACATGCAAACACGATGCTGCCCGGACCGGAGTGGACACCCACGCAGGACCGGGTTGCAGCCGCTGCAAGCGCCGAACCGCTGTCAGTGACGCTACGTTCGGAGAACCCCGCAACTCCCCCATCGGACATCGACCCAGGCTGGCAGCCGGCTGCTCCGGTGGCCAGCCCGGGGCTGCTGGCTGCTCCCGCAGTACGCGCAGTCGAGGAGGCGAAAGCCGAAACCGGCGCCGTGGCTGTCCTGGCGGGAGACACACTGTGGGACATCACCGCGCAGGCGATGGGACCAGGAGCCTCGGACGTGGAGATCGCCATGCAGTGGCCTCGGTGGTACGCGGCCAACCGCGCCATCATCGGGCAGAATCCCGACGTGCTGCTCCCAGGACAAATACTTCAGCCGCCCTCCGCAGCCTAGCGCCGGACCGCCTTCAAGCAATCCATAACTTCAGCCACCAGCAAGGGGAAAGCAATGACCGCAGCGATACCTATTCGAGCCGTCGAAACGCCAGGAAGGGCGGGGAATCCGACAATCCGGCAGATTCCACCACAGGCGCCGGCCAGGATTTCCCCACCCGGCCAGGCCGCGACGCCTCCAGTCTTGCGCCCGGCCGATGAGTTGTCGGAGGTGCGTGCGGTCACCCGCGGCACAGTCCAGGCTGCCATGGAAGTACTCGCGGGTATCCGCCCCGTCCACCAGCTGGCACGGCGGCTTGATCCCCGCTGCCTCGCAGCCTTGCAGCACCGCGCCTGCCTGATCCGGCGCGAAATCACCCGGACGGGCAACCCCGCCTTGGCTCGGCTGCATCGGAATTCCATCGTCCGCTCGGTCCGCGTTTGCGAAGTGGCGGAAGGCATTTATGAAGCCAGCGCCGTTGTGGTGGATGATGTCCGCGCCCGGGCTGTGGCCATCCGGCTGGAGCGTGGCAAGCAGGTATGGCGGGTGACTGAGCTTGTCATCGGTTGAGGGGCTTACAGCAAAGAGCCGAGCGGTATCGTGCTAATGAAAATTGATGCCAAACGCGACCAGGGCCGGGAAACGATGTCCCGGCCCTGCCCTTCATTCAACTATCAGTTTCTCGCGACGAGAGTCAGCGCTTTTTCTTTTTCGCAGATCGCTTTGCTGCATCCTGGGCCGCAGCCTTGGCGGGATTTCCTGAGCGGCCGGAGGACCGGGTTTCCACCCGGGTCTGGGTGCCGCCATCCTCGCGGGGAGCAGTGTACTGCAGCTGGGCAGGTTGGGCCGGCGCTTCCAGTCCGGCGGCCCGCACCTGTGGCTCAACGTGCTCGGTGTGTCCACCTTCATCGTCAGCCACTACGACATCCCGGGCAGGAGTGACTTCCACTTCGAGGTTGTAAAGGAAGCCCACGCTTTCCTCCCGGATGGCCTCCATCATGCTTTGGAACAGGGTAAAGCCCTCACGCTGGTACTCGACAAGAGGGTCACGCTGGGCCATCGCGCGCAGGCCGATCCCCTCCTTGAGGTAGTCCATCTCGTAAAGGTGTTCCTGCCACTTGCGTCCAATCACTGACAGGACAACGCGGCGTTCCAGCTCGCGCATGCTTTCGGAACCGATAGTCTCTTCCCTCGCCTGGTAGACCAACCGGGCATCGGACAGCAGCTCCTCTTTCAGGAACTCAACCGTAAGCCTGGACTTGCCACCGGCTTCCTCGATGATCTCGTCGGCCGTGACGCTGACCGGGTACAACGTCTTGAGGTTGGTCCAGAGCAGGTTGAAGTCCCAGTCGTCGCCGTTGCCCTCCGCTGTGGCAGCATCAATGAGGGCTGTGATGGTGTCCTCAATAAAGAACTGCACCTTTTCGTGCAGGTCATCGCCTTCAAGGATCCGGCGCCGGTCACCATAGATGGCCTCGCGCTGGCGGTTGAGGACATCGTCGTACTTCAGGACGTTCTTGCGCTGTTCGGCGTTGCGGCCCTCCACCTGGCCCTGCGCCGAAGCGATGGCACGGGAGACGAGCTTTGATTCCAGCGCGACATCGTCCGGGACCGAACTGTTCATCAGGCGCTCCGCGGCACCGGAGTTGAAGAGCCGCATGAGGTCGTCAGTCAGTGAAAGGTAGAAACGGGACTCACCGGGGTCGCCCTGGCGGCCGGAACGGCCGCGCAGCTGGTTGTCGATGCGGCGCGATTCGTGCCGTTCGGTACCCAGCACGTATAGGCCGCCCAGGTTCAGAACTTCCTCGTGCTCGTCCTTGACGGACTGCTTGGCAGCTTCAAGCGCGGCAGGCCAGGCGGATTCGTATTCCTCGGAGTTCTCTTCCGGATCAAGACCCCGCTTCGCCAGCTCCGCCACAGCAGTGAATTCAGCATTGCCGCCGAGCATGATGTCCGTACCGCGGCCGGCCATGTTGGTTGCCACGGTGACGGCACCCTTCCGGCCGGCCTGCGCCACGATGGCTGCTTCCCGTGCGTGGTTCTTCGCGTTCAGGACTTCGTGGCGGATTCCTTCCTTGGCAAGGAGCCGGGACAGGTATTCGCTCTTTTCCACGCTCGTGGTGCCCACCAGGACCGGCTGGCCCTTTTCGTGCCGTTCGGCAATATCCTTCACGACGGCGTCGAACTTGACCGCCTCGTTCTTGAAGACCAGGTCCGACTGGTCGATCCGCTGCATGTCGCGGTTGGTGGGAATGGCAACCACACCGAGCTTGTAGGTCCCCATGAATTCCGCTGCCTCGGTCTCGGCAGTTCCGGTCATCCCTGAGAGTTTGCCGTACATACGGAAGTAGTTCTGCAGCGTTACGGTGGCCAGGGTCTGGTTCTCCGCCTTGATCTCCACGCCTTCTTTGGCCTCGATGGCCTGGTGCATGCCTTCGTTGTAGCGGCGGCCGGCAAGGATACGGCCGGTGTGCTCATCAACGATCAGGACCTCGCCGTCGAGAATGACGTAGTCCTTGTCCCGCTTGAACAGTTCCTTGGCCTTGATCGCGTTGTTGAGGAACCCGATAAGGGGCGTGTTCGCGGATTCGTAAAGGTTCTGGATGCCGAGGTAGTCCTCGACCTTTTCGATGCCGCTTTCCAGGACACCGACTGTGCGCTTCTTTTCGTCGACTTCGTAGTCCTTCTCAGGCTGGAGCCGCAGGACCACCTTGGCGAATTCGCTGTACCAGCGGTTGGTGTCACCCTGGGCGGGACCGGAAATGATGAGCGGGGTACGGGCTTCATCGATCAGGATGGAGTCCACTTCGTCAACGATGGCGAAGTTGTGCCCGCGCTGGACCAGTTCCGATTTGTCCCAGGCCATGTTGTCGCGGAGGTAGTCGAAGCCGAACTCGTTGTTGGTGCCGTAGGTGATGTCCGAGGCGTACTGGTGGCGCCGCACTGCCGGATCCTGGTTCGCGAGGATACAGCCGCTGGTCAGGCCGAGGAAACGGTAGACGCGGCCCATGAGGTCGGACTGGTATTCGGCCAGGTAGTCGTTGACGGTGATAACGTGAACGCCTTTGCCGGTGAGCGCATTGAGGTAGGCAGGAGCAGTTGCCACCAGGGTCTTGCCTTCACCGGTCTTCATTTCCGCGATGTTGCCCAGGTGCAGGGCTGCGCCGCCCATCAGCTGAACGTCGAAGTGGCGCATGCCCAAGGTCCGTGAGGCCGCTTCCCGGACCGCGGCAAAGGCTTCGGGAAGCAGGTCATCAAGCTTCTCCCCATCCTGGTGGCGTTCGCGCAGCCGGTCCGTTTCCTCACGGAGTTCGGCATCCGTGAAAGTCTTGAACGAATCTTCCAGGGCGTTGATGGAGTCGGCATAGTTCCGCAGTTGCCGGAGCGTTTTCTTGTCACCGGTGCGGAGAAGTTTTTCGATAAGTGATGCCACGTGAAGATGCTCCCAGTCTTATGCCGCCGATTCTGGCGTTTTTAGTCTACGGGAGAGACACCGCCCCGGGGCCCGTTTGTTCCCTCAGAGCGGATACGGGCTACAAGCCGGCAACGGCCTTCGCGAGCGCCCCGGACAGGTCGCCGCGGCAACTCACCTCCACGTCGGGAAGTCCCAGCCAGTCCGCCATCAAGCGGAGCTCGGCTGCGAGTTCGACGGCGGTGTCCCCCGGGGCGCCGGGCTCGGCGAACGCGGACCTGGCCAGGAGTTTCCCGCCTAAGCGGTCAGCTTTGAGGTCCACCCGCGCGACAATCCGGTCCCTTAAAAGGAAGGGAAGCACGTAATACCCATAACGCCTTTTGTGCTCCGGAGTGTAGATCTCGATCCGGTAGTGGAAGCCGAACAGTTCTTCCAGCCGGCGGCGTTCAAAAACCAAGGAATCAAAGGGACTCAGCAGGGCCCGGGCGGCGGCTTTGCGTGGAAGCGTGGCCTCCACGTGCCGGAACACGTCGCGGTTCCAGCCCGCCACCGTCACCCGCTCCAGCCTCCCGCAATCCACCAAATGCTCCACGGAGGCCGCCGCGGCCTTGAGCGGGGTGCGGAAGTAGTCAGCAAAGCACCGCACGGTTCCGATGCCGTGGGCCTGGGCCGCGGCATCGATAAGGCGGTACAGCGCAGGCGTGCGATCGAGTTCCCGCTGCCCTGGAAGGGGAACGCCCGGCAGCACCCTGGAGGTCAGGGTGTACTTGCGCTCAAACTGCTCAGTCCTGGAAGCCGCCGAAACCAGGCCCTCCTCAAACAGGTGTTCCAGTACCCGCTTGACCGCACTCCAGTTCCAACCCCAATTGACTGCCTGCTTTTCCTCGACGTGGCCGATCCTCGCCGCGATCTCGGCAGCGGTCATCGGGCGTGCGGACGCGAGCGTTTCGAGGATCCTGGCAGAGATGGTAGCCCGCACACCGGGGTCCATGCCGGCGGCGCCCACCCATGCCCTTTTCTGCCAGAGGCGGAGGTCGGCAAAATGCTCCGGGCGGATATAGCTGGCCTCATGAGCCCAGTACTCCACCATCCGCCGCGGATGGGTGCCGGACATCCGCTGGAGGATGCTGCGGTCGTAGTTTCCCAGCCGGGAGAAAAAGGGGAGGAAGTGGCTCCGGGCGAGAACATTGACGGAATCTATCTGGACGAGCTGGAGCCGGGCAAAGGTGCGGCCCACCGTCCGTGATGTCACGGGGCCGGTGGGCCGTCCTTTGTCGAGTCCCTGTGCTGCCAGAGCGATCCGCCGGGCCTGGTCCAGGCTCAGCGTCGCTGGCACATCAGTCCTCCCTGTGGATGGTGTTCACCACCCTAGGCCTTTGCTGCTGCATCGTCCGAACGGTACGCAATGATTTTTTCTTCGACCACGGTGTCACCAGGTTCGCATTCGTGGTCCAGGGTGATAACCCCATAGGTCCAGCCGCGGCGCCGGTACACGACGGACGGCGTATTCGTCGCCTTGTCCACGAAAAGGTAGAAGTCATGCCCGACGAGTTCCATGTTGTCCACGGCATCATCGAGGGAAAGCGAGGCGGCCGGGAAGACCTTGCGCCGGATTAGGACCGGGGAATCGCCGGCAGGGATGTCGTTGTCAACATCATAGGGAGACTTCTCTGTGGGAGCCTCCGCCGTTTCGTTCCGGTGGCTCGCCTCGACGTAGATCGGTTCGTGGGCGCTGGCGGGCTCCAGCGTGGCGGTTGCTTCGCGGACAGCCTTGGGTGTGTGCCGTCCATGATGGACCTTCTTGCGGTCCTTGGCGCGGCGGAGACGCTCAAGCAACTTGTTGTACGCGAGGTCGAATGCCGCGAACTTGTCAGCGGCGCTTGCTTCGGCACGGATCACCGGTCCCCTGCCCAGAACTGTCACCTCAACGGTCAGCTGGTCGCCGGTCTGCCGGGAACTGGTCTCCTTGGAAACCTTCGCATCAACACGCTGGACTTTGTCCCCCAGCGACTCGATCTTTGAGATCTTCTCCCCGGCATATTCGCGGAACCGGTCTGAAACTGTCAGATTTCGTCCGCTGATCATAAACTCCATGGTGCCCTCCAAATGACTTCGGTGACACGACGGCAGCACTTCCCTGGGCCGATCTGTTTGACAGTCAAGCCCCTCTCCGAGCCGCCATCGACAGGTACATTCTGTTCTTGGTACCCACCACCGACGTTAGTTCATAGCCATCCTTTATTCATCCTTTCCTGGTTTATTTTTTTCTAAGACATGCTCCCTTCCGCGGCCTTCCGGGGATGCGGCGCCGGGGCCTGAAGAGTCGGGCGGGCGTGTCGCAGCCAGCACGATTGCGCCCGTCACCAACGCACCGGACACGTGCAGTGCCCGGGCTGCTTCAGCAAGTGTCGCGCCTGTAGTGAGGACGTCGTCGACAATGATGCAGCGCTGTCCGGCTACTTGGTTCCGGCCACGTTGGCGGACCTGCATGGAACCCCGGACCCGCTTTGCGCGGCCGCCACGGTCGAGGCCTTTTTGCCCGCCCGGCAGCTGCAGGCCGCCCGACCCGGTCTTTCCCAGCACATCCTGCACCGCAAGCCCGGGCACCTGGCGTGACACCTCCTCCAGGAGCAGGTGGACGGGACTGAAACCGCGTTTAAGGAAGGCCGCATTGCTGCTCGGCACCGGGACCAGACAGCTCACTTCCGTTCCGGGTGATGCGGAACGGACAGCCCCGGCGAGCGCCCGCCCGAGGCTGCTTTTGAGCTGATACTGGCCGTGGCGTTTGAAGGACAACAGTGCCTGGGCGAGCTCCTCCCGGTAAACACCGGCAGCCACGACGGGCAGAAGAACCCTGCCGCCAACATCCATCAGGGCAGGTGCTCCGCTCTCGGCACGGAATGGGTCGCACGTCAGCCGCCGGATACGGCGGTCGCACTGACCGCAGAGGGCCCGGTCTTCGGCGCCGCAGCAGACGCAGTCCACCGGAACAGCAAGCGCAAGGAGGTCTGCCGCAGCCCCCGCTGCCTGGTCCAGCAGGCGCAGGAGTGCACTCTGATATTCGGAGCGGTGGCTGGCGGACCGTTCGGGTGCCGGTGCAAGGTCCGGGTCCAGCCGAACCCTCCTCCCCGCCCCGGCCTCAGTAGTGCATTTGTTGCTCACCACATAAGGATCTGCCCGCACGTACTCCGAGGAAACGACGCTCCCCGCCTATGTGGACAACGCCGGGCGGGGCAACAGCATCAGCCAGGGAACGACGGCTCGATGGGTCCCTTGATCTGGGGGGACCAGCCATTTCCGAGCCGCTGGAAGACGCCTTCCGCGGACTGCGCATAGATTTCCTCAGCCCCGTTCCCGGCGCTGAGTGCCACCAGTCCGGGCCACGGGGCCAGTTGTTGTGGCTGCCCCGAGGTGAGGGACAGCAACTCCGGCGTGACGTTCGACGCCGCGGCGCCCTTCATCACGGCAACGGTGGAGTCACTGACCCAGACGCCCTGGTCCGGTTCGCTGTTTGTGGCCAGGGAAACCGGCGGCGTCAGCTCCCGCGGTGTTCCGTCCGTGCCGCGGATAATGCCGGTCACCTGCACGCGGGTCTTCCCGTTTTGTTCGGAAATCACCAGCGCCCGGACTCCTTCCCGCGAGATCCGGAAGTCCTTGACGGTGCGTCCCGCCAGCCAGGCGGGCGCCAGGGTTACCGACGGTACGTTGGCTCCCTCGGCCACGCCCGTGGGGCGGTATGCAACAACTTCGGTTCCCCCCGAAGCTCCCGGCCCTGCCGACCACACCCATTCATTCAGGCCGAAGGACGGCCGGGTCAGGGTGCTCCGTGTAGTCAATGCCCTCGCCGGCTGGCCGGGATTGATGCTGTACAGGGTGGTGCGGCTGTCGTTGAGGAAGGCCGCGGTCTGTGACACCGGGGATTCTGCGGGAAACCGCGGGTTGAGGGAAGACACCGGCTGCATATCCGGCAGTGGTGACACCCTGTTGTTCTCGTAGCGCACCAGATCATTGCCGCTGACAGCAATCTGGCGTGAGGGCACGCTTTTGTCCAGCACCGGCGGGAGGACCGAGCCGTTGTCCTCGACGCGGACCAGGTCCTGGTTTGCGCGCAGCTCGACATTGACCACATCCGGCTGGCTGCGGAAGGTCAGGGTCAGCTGCATCTGCATCCGCAGGCGGTCTTCGGGTGAGGTTTCAGTGAGTTCCTTGGCTGTCAGGTCCACCTGTGCAGCGCCTGAGACAACAGGCACCGATTCCCGGGCCAGCTTGATGCCCGAGGGGAAGGCGCTCACCACGGCGCCACGCAGATACGGGGCAGGCCCGGCCAGCAGCGCACTGGTCATCGCCTTGACGGTCTTGTTCTTGATGAACCAGCGGACATCAGGCACCGCGTACGTGAAGCTGGGGTCATAGAAGTAGATGGGGTATGCGCCGTAGATGACCTTGAAGGTTTCTTCGGCAATGGCTGTGCCATCCGGAAGGGCGGAAATCCGCCATTCCCCGTCCACCTGGGTAACCGTCACCGGGATCTTCTCAACGGTGCCCTCTGGGGACTGGGTGGCTATTCCGTCGGCGTCGACCGTGTAGGCGACGTCGAGCTCATAGTTGTAGACATTCTCCGCCTCGCCCGGCACAACCCGTGCTTCACGGTACACAAGGGCGCGCTGGTCCGGCTTCCAGGAGACGGATGACGCCTGGGTCAGATATTGGCGTGCGACCGCGTAGTCGTCCTCATAGCCGCTGCCTGCCCGGTAGAAGTAGTCGATGATCGTTTCGGGCGTAGCGCCGTCCTGCGGCGCAGCCGGCAGGAACACGGGTGCGCTGAGGTTGCCGGCGCTTCCCTCACTGCTTTTGCCTACCGGTCCGGACGTGGGGATGCGGGCGCAGCCGGCCAGCAGGACGGCCAGCAGGACCAGCAGTAAAGCCACGGGTTTTGCCCGGCCTGAGGTGTCGCCCGTCATGTGGTCTCCTTCGGCGTGGACGCCGGAACAAGCGGCGCTCCGCCGGCTTCCAGCACGAGCATGTTTTTGTTGTCCGCCTCGTCGGGGAGCGTGATGTCACTGGGTTCCAGCTGAACCGGCGACTTGTCGATGTCTTCGCCCTGGCGAAGAGGCAGTGTCAGCCGGAAGTTTGCCCCGTGGCCCTTCTTCCCCCACGCCTGGAGCCAGCCGTTGTGGAGTTTGGTGTCCTCCATCGCTATGGACAGGCCAAGGCCACTGCCCCCGGTGGTACGGGCGCGGGCAGGGTCTGCCCGCCAGAACCTGTCAAAGACGCGGGCGGCTTCCGCCGGTGCCATGCCAATGCCGTGGTCCCGGACTGCTATTCCGACGGCGGTCCGGCTGGCTGCCACGGTGACCCTTACCGGCTTTCCTTCGCCGTGCTCCACGGCGTTGAGGATGAGGTTCCGAAGGATCCTGTCAATCCTGCGGGCATCCATTTCCACGATGATGGCGCCGCCGGGGGCGCTGAGGATGATTTCGGAGCCGTACTCGGCTGCTACCGGCGCCGCCCCTTCAATAACGTGGGCCACCACCTGAAGGATGTCCTCCGGCTCGGCGTCCAGCATGGCCACGCCGGCATCGAAGCGGGAGATCTCCAGCAGGTCCGAAAGAAGGGACTGGAAACGCTCCACTTGGTTGTACAGGAGCTCGGCGGAGCGTTTGTTGATGGGATCGAATTCTTCCCGCGCGTCGTACAGCACTTCCGCTGCCATTCGGACGGTGGTCAATGGAGTCCGCAGTTCGTGGGAAACATCGGATACAAAGCGCTGCTGCATCTGGGACAGCGTGGCCAGCTGCGTGATCTGCTCCTGGAGGCTTGCTGCCATATGGTTGAAGGAGGCGCCAAGGCGGGCAACCTCGTCCTCGCCCCGGACCACCATCCGTTCCTGCAACTGGCCGGCCGCCAGCTTTTCGGACACCATGGCGGCGTGGCTGACCGGGCTGACGACGTTGCGCGTGACGTACCAGGCGATGGCGCCGATCATCAGGACCAGCACGGCGCCGCCTGCCCACAGCACGCTTTGGATCTCGTCGAGGGTCTGCTGCGCGGTGTTCAGATCGTAAATAAGGTACAGCTCGTAGACGGTGCCATTGAAAGTCACCTTGTTGCCCACGGCAATGCCGGGACGGTCCTCAGTGCCGACCGGGATCACGGTGGACGCCCAGTACTGGTCCTTTCCCGACTCCTGCACGGCCTTACGCAGCTCAGGCGGGATCACACTGACTGTTAGCTGGTCCGATGCCCGTGACTCCACCCACCGGTTGCGGGGTTTGGTCTGTTCGGGCATGGCCTCGAAGACATACCGCCGCTGGATGACGGAACCCCGGCCCTCCACCGCGTTGAGGGTGTCGTATACCAGGGTGATCACGCTGGACTGATCGGTGACCTGGGCGCCGTCGAAGGTGTCCTGGACCTGCTTGACGTTGTAGCGGGTTTCCGACTCGGCCTGGGTCAGCCGCTCCTGGAACAGGTTGTTGGCGATCTGGTTGGACAGGTATGCACCAACCACTGCAAACGAGGTGATCGCGAGCATCAGGGTGGTGAGGACGGTGCGGAACTGCAGCGACCGGCGCCATCGCCGGTGCAGGGCCCGCCCTATATAGCGGACCGCCGGAAGGAACCGCCGGATCCCTGTTAGAACCAGCCGGGCAACGCGCAGGCAGACGATCAGGGTGCGCCGCCGCCAGATCCTGGCGCGGAAGGACAGCTTCTGGAAGCCGGCAGTTACGGCGTCGGTGTGCTCCGGCGCCTTGTGAGGCTCAGGCCGGTCAGGCCCGCCGTGGGATTCCGGAGAATTTCCCGCAGCGGGCGCGTTGGCAGGTCCCCCCGTGGGAACTGCGGGGTCAGGCCCCTGCTTTGTAGCCGACACCACGCACCGTTAATACAACTTCCGGGGCTTCCGGATCCTGCTCGATTTTTGACCGGAGGCGCTGGACATGGACATTGACCAGCCGCGTGTCGGCGGCGTGGCGGTAGCCCCAGACCTGCTCGAGCAGCAGTTCGCGGGTAAACACCTGCCACGGCTTGCGGGCAAGGGCCACCAGGAGGTCGAACTCCAGCGGCGTGAGGGAGATCCGCTCATTGCCCCTACTGACCGTGTGGCCGGCTACGTCGATGGTGATGTCCGCGATCTTCAGGGTTTCCGGGGCCTTCTGGTCACCGGGCCGGAGCCGGGCGCGGACACGGGCCACGAGTTCGGCCGGCTTGAACGGCTTGGGCACGTAGTCATCGGCACCGGACTCCAGGCCGCGGACGACGTCGGAGGTGTCTGCCTTGGCGGTGAGCATCACGATGGGCACGTCAGACTCCGCGCGGATCTGCCGGCAGACCTCAATGCCGTCCACGCCGGGAAGCATAAGGTCCAAAAGGACAAGGTCCGGCCGGGATGAGCGGAAAACGTCAAGCGCCTTGGCGCCGTCGGCGCAGAAGACCGGCTCGAAGCCGTCATTGCGAAGAACAATTCCGATCATTTCGGCCAGCGCTTCGTCATCGTCTACCACCAGAATGCGTGCCTTCATAGTTATATATTCCCTTATCAGGCAGGCTTTGTCCTGTTCAGGGCGCTGCGGCATGGCGGAACGCTAGGTGGCCCGCCTGCGGAACTATAGGCTGGGACGAAGCCGGACGTTCCCGGTGCCCACCGTGTGCTGCAGCCCGGGCGCCGACAGCCGGGGCACAGCTACGGGGGAAGGAACAAGGGTGTCACAAGAAGATCCGGGCGCGCAACAGCCCCAGGGCTGGGACCGGTCCGCTAAAGGCGGCGGCGCCGGTAGCCAAGGCCCCGGCGCTGACAGCCAACCGCCCACTTACGGCCAGGCCGGTTGGGGTGCGGTACCCGCGTGGAACAAACAGCCTGAATGGGGCGGCCAGCCTGTTTGGGGCCCCGGGCCAGGGCAGCAGCAGTGGGGCGCACCGCAGTCCCCGTACCAGTACCCGGGCTATGGCCAGCAACCCTATGGCCAGCCCCGTTACGTGGCCCCGCCCAAACCCGGCATCGTTCCGCTGCGCCCCCTGATGTTCGGTGAGATCCTGGACGGCTCCTTCCAGACGATCCGGCGCAACGCAAAGGCCATGCTGGGCGCCGCCGTCCTCGCGCAATCGCTCGCAGCCATCCTCGCCGCAGTGATCACGGCCGTGACAGCCACCTCCCTGGTCTCCGTCGAAACCTGGGCGGAGAACGCCAGTCCTGCCGACCTTGCCTCCCTCGGCCTGGGATTTCTGGCCGCCATCCTGCTGGTAGTAGTCCTGACGCTTTTTATCTCGGCCGTGCTCCAGGGCGCTATGGTGGTGCCCGTGGCGCGGTCCATCCTCAACCGCCCCACCGGCTTCCGGCAAATGTGGGGCCTGGCACGTTCGCGGGCCTGGGCGCTGGTCCGCATGGCCGCGCTGATGATGGTTGCGGGCTTGCTCGGGTTTCTGGTCATTGCAGCGGTCGCCGTGGGGCTGGTCGCCGGCCTGGAAGGCATGGGAGCCCTGCTGCTCATTCCCCTGGTGCCGGCTTTTATTGCCGTGTTCGTATGGATCTACATCAAGCTGATGGTGGCCCCTGCCGCCGTCGTCATTGAAGAACTTGGCGCCCTTGATGGCCTGCGCCGCTCCTGGGCACTCACCCGCGCCAACTGGTGGCGGATCTTCGGAATCACCTTGGTGGTGGGCATCTTGGTGGGCATCATCGGGCAGGTGGTGATGATCCCGGTGAGCCTGCTGCCCACCTTCCTGGGCGGTTTCATCTCGCCCCACGGCGGCACCGAGCAGGACGTCGCCATCGCCGTGGGAGTCGGTGTGGCCACTGCCGTCCTGGGCGCACTGATCGGCGCAGTCGGCTATGCCTTCCAAACGTCTGTGATGGCGTTGATCTATATGGATCTTCGAATGCGGAAGGACGGGCTGGACATCGCGCTGCTCCGCCTGCTGGAAACCGGCGCCGATCCGGAAGGAATCCCCGGACGCGGGATGACTGCATCGGGGCCGGGCCCTCTCCCCGGGACGGGCCCCGGCGGAGACTGGCCGAATGTCCGCTGAACCTCCGGTGCTCCCGGGGGCCGAGGAAGCCCGGCGGTGGGCAACTGAGGAACTCGCCAAATCCGAGTACCGGGACGCCGAGCCGGGTTGGCTGGAATCGTTGTGGCGAAGTTTCCTGGACTGGCTGCTGTCCCTGGACGGGCCCGCCGGCGAACCGGGACCGGTGCCGAGCCCGGTGATCGGAATCGTCATCGCGGTAATCATCGCCGTCGCCGTGATCCTGGCCCGGCCCCGCCTGAACCCGAAGACGCGGCAGCGTAAGGAAGTCTTCGAGCCGGATACTGAACTGACAGCTTCCGACTACCGGCTGCGCGCGGAAGCCTCGGCCGCAGCAGGCAACTGGGGGGACGCCGTCGTCGACCGGTTCCGCGCGCTGGTCCGTTCCGCGGAAGACCGTACGGTCCTCGATCCGCAGCCGGGCCGGACCGCTGATGAAGTGGTCCTCGCCCTGTCCGTCCCGTTCCCGGCTGAAGCGGCACGCCTCCACCAGGCAGCCAGGACTTTCGACGCAGTGCGCTACGGAAGCTGGACGGCGGGCAACTCTGACTACCAGGCGATAGCCGGCCTGGACCAACATCTCGAGGCAACCAAGCCTGCCAAGAATTTGGACCAGCAAAAGGGCGCCCTGCAGCAGGATCCGGCGGCGCTGCCATGACCGGGATGGTTTCCGAGGCTACGGTCAGGGAGAACCACAGCGCCGAAACCGGGGGTGCCGGCAGGAGTCCGCTTCGGTGGCTACGCAGGCACCGCGCCCTTGCTGCAGTGGCAGCAGTCGTGGCCGTGGCCTTGGGACTGGTCATCTGGGGACAACTCGCCCCCAAGGGCGACGGTGTTTCCTTGTCCGTCCATAACCCCGGACCAGAGGGGGCACGGGCTGTCACCCAAATATTAGGCCGCCACGGGGTTGACGTCCGGGACGCCGACACGTTCGAAGACGCAATGGCCGCCCTTGCCGACGGCGACTCCCCCACGCTCCTGCTGTACGACCGGGACGGGTTCCTGGATGACTCCCGGCTGCGCGAATTGTCCGGCGCCGCGAATCGCGTGGTAGTTGTATCGCCCCGGCTGCAGACGCTCGCCGCGCTGGACAGCGGCATCAGCCAGGCCGGTGTGGTGCCTGAGGCATCAACAGTCCTGGAGCCCGGCTGCGCGCTCGCCGATGCGGAAGCCGCCGGTGCCGTCTCCGGCGAGTCCGGCTTCGTGTACGACGGCGGGACGTCCTGCTACCGGCCCACGGGCTCCGCCGCCGGGCTGCTGACCGTAAGCGGCGACGGGCACGTTTCAGTCCTGGGCAGCACGGCTATCCTCAGTAACGAACGGCTCGACGAACTGGGCAACGCCGCCCTCGCGATCCGGACCCTGGGCGGTTCAGCGGACCTGGTCTGGTACTTGCCGTCCGTGGAGGACCTGGAGACATCCGGTTCCCCGCAAACGCTGGACGAGCTCGCACCGGACTGGGCCCGTTTCCTTGGCCTCTGGCTCGCCCTGGTGGCCCTGGCGGCAATCCTCTGGCGGGGCCGGCGCCACGGACCCCTGGTTTTCGAGCCGCTGCCCGTGGTGGTCAAGGCTGTGGAGACGGCAGAGGGAAGGGCCCGGCTCTACCACGACTCGCATGCGATCGACCAGGCACGGGACAACCTTCGGGCCGGTACGCTGGTGCGGCTGGCCCGGAAGCTGCGGCTGGGGCCAGGTACCACCGCGGACGACACTGCGGAAGCGACGGCACGGTTCCTGGACCGGCCCTCCCAGGACATCAAACAACTGCTTAACGAACGTCCCCGCAGCGAGCCGCGGCTTGTTGCCTGGGCGCAGGAACTGGACACCCTAGAGAAAGAGGTCAGTAGCCGATGAGCGAACAAGGCAGCGGCCCCCGGGTCCTTGACAATACCCATGATTCCGCCCGTCAGGCGCTGCTGGACGTGCGCCATGAGGTGGCAAAGGCGGTGGTGGGGCAGGATGCAACCGTCACCGGCCTGCTGATTGCCCTGCTGTCACAGGGGCATGTGCTGCTGGAAGGCGTGCCGGGTGTGGCCAAGACCCTGTTGGTGCGGGCGTTGTCCGCGGCCCTGAGCCTTGACACCAAACGGGTGCAGTTCACCCCGGACCTGATGCCGGGTGACGTCACCGGTTCCCTGGTGTACGACTCCCACAGCTCCGAGTTCTCGTTTCGGGAGGGCCCGGTGTTCACAAACCTCCTGCTCGCCGACGAAATTAACCGGACCCCGCCCAAGACCCAGGCGTCGCTGCTCGAGGCCATGGAGGAGCGGCAGGTCTCAGTGGACGGCGTATCGCGGCCGCTGCCCTCGCCATTCCTTGTAGCCGCCACCCAGAACCCGGTGGAGTACGAGGGCACCTATCCCCTCCCCGAGGCACAGCTGGACCGTTTCCTGCTGAAGCTCACCATGCCCTTGCCGGAGCGCCGGGACGAGATGGAAGTCATCCGGCGCCACGCCGCCGGTTTCGATCCGCGGGACCTTGCAGCGGCCGGCGTCCGGCCGGTGGCAGGTGCGGCGGACCTTGAGCGGGCCCGGCAGGCGGTGGCCACCGTTGCGGTCGAGCCCGAAATTATCGGCTACATTGTGGACCTTGCCCGGGCCACGCGGTCGGCACCATCCTTCCAGTTGGGCGTCTCGCCCCGCGGTGCCACGGCGTTGCTGAACACCTCAAGGTCCTGGGCCTGGCTGTCGGGACGGGGTTTCGTCACACCCGATGACGTCAAAGCGCTGGCCCTGCCCTGCCTGCGGCACCGGGTGACGCTTCAGCCTGAAGCGCAGATGGACGGGGTGCGGGTGGACGATGTCCTGGCCAGCATCCTCGCTGCCGTACCCGTTCCACGCTGATGGCCATTTCCGGGCGTTTTGTGGTGCTGGTGCTGCTGGGCCTGGTGCCGGTCCTGCTGTTGCCCGGATGGGGAACGGTCTGCCTCGTGGCCGGCTGCCTGCTTGCCCTGGCAGCCGTGGATCTGGCCCTCGCCGGTTCGCTCCGCCACGTCCGGGTGGTGCGCCGGGAGCCCGGCAACGTGACCCTGCACGGGACCGCGGACTCTGTGCTTACTGTCCGGAACGATGGACGGCGCCGGTTGCGCGGAACCCTGCGTGATGCCTGGCAACCCTCGGCAGGGGCCCAAAATCCGGTTCAGGACATCAACGTTCCGGCAGGCGAAGGCCGGCGGAGCAGTGTGCGGCTGCAGCCTGCCAGACGCGGAGACCTCAAGGCCCCCCACGTCACCGTCCGCTCCTACGGACCATTGCTGCTGGCAGCCCGGCAGCGGACCATCGACTGCCCCGGCGTACTGCGGGTCCTGCCTCCTTTTAATTCCCGGCGGCACCTGCCGTCCAAACTGCGCAAGCTTCGCGAGCTCGACGGCAAGGCCGCCGTCCAGATCAGGGGTGCCGGCACGGAGTTTGATTCCTTGCGTGACTACGTCCGCGGCGACGACGTCCGGTCCATCGACTGGCGGGCAACGGCCCGCCGGTCTTCCGTTGTGGTTCGCACCTGGCGGCCGGAACGCGACCGGCGCGTTGTGATGGTCTTGGACACTTCCAGGACCTCGGCAGCAAGGATCGACGACGAGCCCCGCTTGGATACCGGCATGGAAGCGGCCCTCCTGCTGGGAGTCCTTGCCGAAAGGGGCGGCGACCGGGTGGATTTCCTGGCCTTTGACCGCCGGACCCGGGCGAGGACGGGATCTGCCGGGCAGGGCAATCTCCTGGGCCAGCTGGTCCAGGCGATGGCCCCGCTGGAAGCCGAACTCATCGAACTGGACTGGTCGGCAATCCCGGGGCAGGTACGGGCTGTGTCCGCCCACCGGTCCCTGGTGGTGCTGCTGACCTCCCTGGAAGGCGGCGCGCCGGAGGAGGGCCTCATTCCCACTACGGTGCAACTGGCCCGCCAGCACGTGGTGGTGGTGGCGGCCGTCCGGGACCCCCAGCTCGGAATGATGCTGCGGGAACGTGACAGTGCCGCCGGTGTCTTCCGCGCTGCCGCCGCCGAACGCGCGCTTTTGCAGCGCGCAGCAGTCACCGCCGAGCTCCGGAATCATGGCGTGGAAGTGGTGGATGCCGAGCCGCAGGAACTCCCGCCACAGCTGGCGGATATGTACATCAGGCTCAAGGCTGCAGGTAGATTGTGAAGTCCCTATCGCTGTCCGTGCCCCGCTCACGAGGAGGTCCCCCATGAACTTACCGATCTACCAGCAGGCCCTGGGTTCGGACTTCAGCCGGCTGCAGCCCGAACTGCAGGAGTACTTTGCCCTGGTGCCGGGCAGCGGCCAGTACGGCGTGGGCGAGGGCACGTTCGACGTCGTAGGCTGCCGCCAGGACTGGCTGCGTCCGCTGCTGCGGCTGACCGGCGGGGAGGAAGCGTTTTTTCCCGAGTACGGGGAGAACATTCCGTTCCGGATCGAAAACCACGCGCACCAGGATCCCTTTGGCCGTTCCAGCCTCACGGCGCGGCGGGAAATCCGCTTCCCGGGGCGTACCCGGATTTTCCAGGACACCACCAGCGTGGCCCGCCACAACGGGGCACCCCGGCTGGTGGACTACGTGGGGAGGTACCGGCGGCTGGTGACGGACCTGAACCTGAGCGTGACAGCGCAGGGGCGGCTCCGCGGCGTTTCCGAAGCCTCAAGGCTTTTCCTTGGCCCCCTCCGCATCCCCCTCCCCGCCGCCCTGGACGCCAAAGCCTACGCCGAACAGTGGTGGGACCCGGCCGAAGGCGGCAACGGGAAGCACCACATCCAGGTCAAGGTGATCCAGCCCCAGATCGGCCTGGTGCTGGTGTATGCCGGCAGCTTTGACTACAGGCTGCGTGCATACACTGGCGGGAGCGCCGCCCAGAGCTTCCTGCCGCGGTACGCGCAGCCGGACCGCTGGGAAAACCGGGTCTGACGCTCCTAGCCCTGCGCCAGCTGGTTCAGCCCATCGGCGAGCTGCGTGATCCGGCCCAGGACCGCCGTAGCCTCAGCCGGGCTGCGGCCGGCAAGTCCTGCAGAGGGCGTGACGCGTACCGTGCTGAGGGCCGTTGCCGGCAGGCCGAGCTGCCGCCACGGGCGCCATACCGCCTCGACGCAGTCAGCCACCCGGGGCAGTGAGTTCGCCGCTAAGTCCAGCGCCCCGATCCACAGGCGTTTATCCGCTTCCACGGCTCCGGCCAGCTGCTCCCATTGCCGGGCAGTCAGCGCCTTCAGTGGAACAGCAATGCCGTCGGCTCCGGCCGCGAGGACCTGTTCGAAAGGCGCTTCAATTTCAGGAACGGCAATAACGATCTCGGCGGCGCCGGCGGCCCGCAAAGCGTCCAAAACAACACGCCAGGACTCCCGCGCTTCGGAGGCCGCAACAGCACGCAACGTGCGGTAGCCGCTGGACGTGGGAATGCTGCCGGCCAGGACGGCTGCGATGTCAGGCTCATCCACCTGGACCACCAGCCGGGCACCCGGAACTGCTGCCGAGACCCTGGAAAGATAAGCGCCGACGCCAGCAGCCAGGGAAGCTGCGAGGTCCCGCCGGGCGCCGTAGTCCATGAGGGCGCGCTCGCCGTTGTGCAGGTGGAGGCCGGCCGCAAGGCTTAGCGGACCCACCAGCTGGACCTTGACCTCCGCAGCCGGTTTCTCCTCGGCACCGGCCACATCGGCCAGGACGTTGATGTCAGTGGCAAGGGCCGAGGCAGCGCGGCGGAAGTCCTTGCCGGGACGGTCCACGAGCCGCCAACCATAAGGCTGGACGTCCACGGCCAACTCCTCGAGAAGGCAAGCGGTGCGGCCCAGGGCATCTGACCCCACGCCCCGGTCCGGCAGTTCGGCGAGGAATGGCAGATGGGGGCTGCCCAGCTCGCCCCGGATGATTTTTGCCGCCTCCACCGGGTCCTCGCCGGGCCAGGGCCCAAGTCCGGTAGCCGTTACCTCCCGCGGCGGCGCCTCGTTCCCGCGCGTTGCGCCGGACCCGGCTTCGTGCCGTTCTCCGGTCCTCACGCGAGTGCTGATGCCTGCGGGTGCTGCCCCGAGGCGGCCTCATGGTCTTCGGCGATCGCCTCGTGATGCCGGATGACCTCGCCGATGATGAAATTCAGGAACTTCTCTGCAAAGGCAGGATCCAGGTGGGCGTCTTCGGCCAGCCTGCGCAGCCGGGCAATTTGGGCGGCCTCACGCCCCGGATCGCCTGCGGGCAGCCGATGCGTGGCCTTGAGGAACCCGACTTTCTGGGTTGCCTTGAAGCGCTCAGCCAGGAGATAGACCAGGGTGGCGTCGATATTGTCGATGCTGGAGCGGATGGACAGCAGCTCAGCCATCACCGAGTTGTCCACCTGGCCGGCCAATGAACTGGCGGAGGGGTCGTAGTCATCGGAGTCAGGAGCGTGGAGGTTGTGCTGCGTCATGGTTCAAGTCTATGGGAGGGCTCCTGTTTCAACCGGGTGTTAAGCGCCGGTGCCGGTATCCGGCACCGGCGCTTAGTGCAGGCTCAGGGTCAGCGCATCAGGTGCCGAGCAGCGCCCGGTGTTCTTCCCGCCGCCTCGCCTGTTCCTGCGGATCCGGTACGGGAAGGGATGCGATGAGCCGCCGCGTGTAGTCATGCTGCGGGTTTCCCATCACCTGGCTTCCGATCCCCTGCTCCACCAGCCTGCCCTTGTACAGGACGCCCACCCAAGAGGACAGGATGTCCACAACGGCGAGGTCGTGGCTGATGAAGAGGCAGGCGAAGCCGAACTCCTCCTGGATGTCCTTGAACAACTCCAGGACCTTGGCCTGCACTGAAACGTCCAGGGCCGACGTCGGCTCGTCAGCTATCAGCAGCCGCGGGTTGAGGCTGAGGGCCCGCGCCAGGGATGCCCGCTGGCGCTGCCCTCCGGACAGCTCGTGCGGGTACCGTCCTGCGTACGACGCCGGCAGCTGGACTGATTCGAGCAGCTCGCCGACGCGTTTGCGCGCCTGCGCCGGGCTTGGCTTCGTGTGGATGACCATGGGTTCGGCGATGCAGTCCCCGATGCTCAGCTGCGGGTTGAAGGAAGCAGCAGGGTCCTGGAACACAAAGCCGATGTCCTTCCGGAGCGGTTTGAAGGTTCGCTCCCGAAGGTTCAGCATCTCGTAGCCCAGCACGCGGAGGCTGCCTCCGGTGGTCCTGTTCAGGCCCGCGATGGCCCGCCCGATGGTGGTTTTGCCGGAACCGGACTCCCCCACCAGTCCGAACACTTCGCCCCGGGAAAGGGTGAAGCTGACCCGGTCCACGGCCTTGAACGCCGGTGTTCCGAGCCTGCCCGGGTACTCGATGGTCAGGTTGTTGGCTTCGACCAGGACTTCCTCTTCCTGGTGCGCCCGGGCGGTCAGTCCTTGTGACGCGGAGTTATGCCCGAGGTGCGGTACCGCGGCGAGCAGCTTTCGGGTGTAGTCCTGCCGCGGTTCCGCAAAGAGGGTGCTGGCGGGCGCCTCCTCGACGACGTCCCCCTGGTACATCACCACCACGCGGTCGGCGAGGTCCGCTACCACACCCATGTTGTGCGTGATGAGCACAATGGACGTGCCGTACTTGTCCCGCAGGTCCCGGAGCAGTTCCAGGATCTCTGCCTGGACCGTGACGTCCAGCGCGGTGGTGGGCTCGTCGGCAACAATCAGGCCGGGATTCAGTGCCAGGGCCGCGGCGATCACCACCCGCTGCTTCTGTCCTCCGGAGAACTGGTGCGGATAATAGTTGACGCGGTGTTCCGGATCCGGGATGCCCACCTTGCGCAGCGCTTCAACGGCCCGGGACTTGGCTTCCCTGGCCGAAACCCGCTTTCCGCCGCTGCCCGCGTGGGCCCGGATACCTTCGGCGATCTGCCAGCCCACGGTGAACACCGGGTTCAGCGCCGTGGAGGGTTCCTGGAAAACCATTGCCACGTCACGGCCGCGGATCTGGCGGAGGCGGGCGGCGCTGACACTGATCACGTCGGCTCCGTTGATCACCACTGCCCCTGAACTCCTGGCCGTTTCCGGGAGCAGGCCCAGGATGGCCTTGGCGGTGACTGTCTTGCCGGACCCGGATTCCCCCACGATGGCGAGGACTTCGCCTTTCCGCACCTCCAGGCTGACGTCCTTGACTGCATGGACGGGACCGCCGTCGGTAGCGAAAGTGACCTGGAGGTGGTCGATGTCGAGAACCGGGAGGCCGCCGTCGGACTGGCCTTCGCCTGCATGCCGTCCGGACAGTGGATCAATGTTGATCGTCATAATGTCCTGCCTTCGATTGCCATGGCGGCGTTGTCCACCGGCGCCGGGGAGCTGCCGCCTGTGCTCTTGCGTCCGCGCAGGCGCGGATCGTTGAGGTCGTTGATGCTCTCGCCCACCAGGGTCAGGCCCACCACGGTGAGCACGATGGCCAGGCCCGGGAACATGCCGGTCCACCAGATCCCGGAGGTAGTGTCGGCAAGCGCCTTATTGAGGTCGAAGCCCCATTCCGCGGCCGAGCTGGGTTCGATGCCAAAACCAAGGAACCCCAGTCCGGCAAGGGTGAGGATGGCTTCGGAGGCGTTGAGGGTGAAGATCAGCGGCAGGGTACGGGTTGCGTTGCGGTAGATGTGGCGGCTCATGATGCGGATGTTGGAGGCGCCCACCACCTTGGCGGACTCTACGAACGGCTCAGCCTTCAACCTCACGGTCTCAGCCCTGATGACCCGGAAATACTGCGGAATGAATACCAGCGTGATGGCAGTGCCGGCGGCGAAGATGCCGCCGACGAGGCTGGACTGGCCCCCGCTGATAACGATGGCCATCACGATGGCCACCAGCAGCGACGGAAAGGCGTAGACGGCGTCGGCGATAACCACCAGGATGCGGTCGAGCCACCCGCCCAGGTAGCCGCTGACCAAGCCAAGGACGACGCCGACGACGATGGACATGGCCACGGCGACGACAATCACCAGGATGGCGGTCTGCGCACCCCAGATCACCCGCGACAGGACGTCGTAGCCTCCTACGGTTGTACCCAAAAGGTGCTTGCCGCCCGGGGCCTGCTGGGTGGGGAAGTTGCCATCGGCGTCGGACAGCTGGGAGAAGCCGTAGGGCGCCAGCAGCGGGGCGAAGAGCGCCGTCAGGACAAAAGCTCCGGTCAGGATCAGGCCTGCCACCAGCATGCCGCGCTGGAGGCCCACGCTTTTGCTGAAGTGCGAGACGACCGGCAGGCGCCGGTACCAGGGCGCCCGGGGGCTTTCCATGGGGATGGGAACGGTTGGAATGCTCATGTCAGTACCTCACCCGGGGATCGATCAGCGCGGCGATGATGTCCACGATGAAGTTGGTCATGGCCACGATGATGGCGAGCAGCACCACGATGCCCTGGACGGCGACGAAGTCACGCGCTGTGAGGTAGTTCGCCAGCTGGAATCCCAGGCCCTTCCACTCGAAGGTCTTCTCCGTGAGTACGGCGCCGCCGAGCATTACGGCGATCTGCAGCCCCATCACGGTGATGATCGGGATCAGGGCGGGCTTGTAGGCGTGCTTGGTGACCAGGCGGTATTCGCTCACTCCCCTGGACCGGCCGGCCTCCACGTAATCCCTGCCCAAGGTCCCGATGACGTTGGTCCGGACAAGTCGGAGGAAGATTCCGGCTGTCAGGAGCCCCAGCGCCACCGCAGGCAGAACAGCGTGGGCCATGACGTCGCTGAGCGCTGCCATGTTTCCGCTTCGGAGCGCGTCCAGCCAGTAGATCCCGGTGGGGGCCTCCAGGGATGTCAGGGCCAGTTCGCTGGATGTTTTGGCCCTGCCGGCAACCGGCAGCCAGCCCAGCCACACCGAGAAGGTCAGCTTCAGCAGCATGCCCGCGAAGAATACGGGGGTGGCGTAGCAAAGAATGGCGAAGACCCGCAGGACGGCGTCAGGCGCCTTGTCCCGGCGGTGCGCCGCGACCATGCCGAGCGGGATGCCTACCAGGAGGGCGACGAGCAGTGCGTTGATGGTTAGCTCCAGTGTTGCTGAGCCATAGGTTGAGAGCATTTCGACGACGGCCCGGTTGTCCGTGAGTGTGCGGCCGAAGTTGCCCGTGGCCAGCTGGCCGAGGTATTCGAAGTACTGGACCAGGAGGGGCCGGTCGTAGCCGGCCGCCTGGATGCGCTCCTGAAGCTGGTCGGCAGGCAGCCGCCCGCCCATGGCCGCAGTAATGGGGTCACCGGTAATCCTCATCAGGAAGAAAACCATGGTCACCAGGATGAAGATCGTGGGGAAGATCAGCAGGAAACGGATCAGGATGTACTGGCCCAGTCCCCCGCCGGAAGATTTTTTGGTGGCCGGGAGGAGGCCGTCCGCGTCGCTCGGGGGCGCGTCAATGAGTGTTGTCATGGGTACCTAAAGTTGTCGTTGCCGGCGCTGCAGCTCCAGCAGGAGTGCAGCAACCGTGACCAGCAGACGGGGCGGGACACGTGCACCTGGCTGCAGGCGCATCACGTCCCGCCCCGTGTGCGGTCAGAACCGGATGGTCGACGGACCTACTTGGACATCACGCCAAGACGGGTCTTGAACGACGCGTCCAGGGTCTTTTCGACTCCCTGGACATCCGTTCCGGCCACCATCACCTGGGCACCCTGCAGCAGCGGCAGCGTGGAGAGATCCTTGGCGATTGCTTCCTGGGCCTGGCCGAGCAGTTCGCTCCGCTCCGCCTTGTCCGTGGTTACCAGCTGCTTCTTGACGATGTCCGTTACGGCAGGGTTCTCGTAGTGGTTGCCGAGGAAGTTGCCGGGGATGAAGAACGGGGTCAGGTAGTTGTCCGCATCCGAGTAGTCCGGGAACCAGCCGAGCTGGTACACCGGGTAGGCATCCGCGCGGCGCTCCTTCGTGTAGGTGGTCCACTCCGTGGACTTGAGGTCCACGGTAAAGAGGCCGGACTTCTCGAGCTGTTCCTTCACGAGGGCATACTCGTCTGCGGCGGACGTGCCGTATCGGTCGGTGTACTGCAGCTTGAGGTCAACCGGGGAGGTGATGCCGGCGTCGGCCAGGACCTTCTTTGCCTTGTCCAGGCTGGGCTTGCCGCTGCCGTCACCGTAAAGGCTCTTCAGCGGTTCCGCAGCTCCCTCGAATTCCTTGGGGACGTAGGAATAGACGGGAGTGTAGGTGTTCTTGAAAACCTGGGAGGCGATGACGTCGCGGTCAACGAGGTGCGCGATGGCCTGGCGCACGGCCAGCGACTTCGCGGGATCGGCTTCGGGAGTCTTCGCGCCGAACGGCATGGTGTCGAAGTTGAAGACCATGTAGCGCAATTCCCCGCCGGGGCCCTTGTGGACCTTGACCTTGGAGTCCTTTTCCAGGTCGGCCACGTCGGTTGCCGTGAGGATGCGGCCTGCGACATCGATGTTGCCCTGCTGGACGTCGAGTTTCAGGTTGTTCGGGTCCGCGTAGTGCTTGAGCGTGGCGCCGTCATTGGCGGCTGCGCCCAGCATCCCTTGGTAGTCCGGGTTGGGCTTGAAGCTGACCAGCTCGTTCTTCTTGTAGCTTTCAATCGTGTACTGGCCGGCAAAGGGCTTAGCGGCGATGATGGCGTCATCGTCCATAATCTTGTCCGCGGGGAAGACTTCCTCGTCCACAATGGGTCCCGGGTTGGAGGCGAGGACGCCAGGGAACACCTGGTCGTTTCCGGCGGCGAGGGTGAACACCACCGTGTTGGGGTCCGTCGCTTCGATTTTCTCCATATTGGCCAGGAGCGAAGCGGGGCCGTTGGGATCGTCGATGGCCTTCACGCGGTTGAATGAGAAAACGACGTCGGAGGAGTCAAGGGTGTGGCCGTTGGCGAACTTCAGGTCCGGTTTAAGCTTCACAGTGAATTCGGTGGGGCTGGTGAAGGAAGCAGACTCAGCGATGTCCGGGGTGGCATCGGCGGTGCCAGGCTTGTAGTTGAGCAGGAAGGGATAGATCTGGTTCATCACCATAAACGAGCCGCCATCGTAGGAACCGGCGGGGTCCAGCGTGACGACTTTGTCAGTGGTTCCGTAGGTGATGGCCCCGCCGCCGGCATCACCGGTGGAGGTTCCGCCGCCGCCTGAGGGGCCCGTGCAGGCAGTCAATGCGAGTGCGGAGATGCCTGCCAGCGCGATCGCGCCGTGCAGTGCCTTGTTGCTCTTCGTCATCTGTGAACTTTCTGTTCGATGAATACGCGGCCCGCCGGTCGCTGCAGGGTGCCTTTGCTTCGGCGGGAGCGCGCTGTGCTGATGCCTAGATTCAATCAGAGAGTCAACCCCCAACACGGGCCATTTTGTGAGTTGAGACACAAAATTTACCTGAATGATGCGGTGCTCTCATTTGCCGGCGGCGCAGCGAAGAACGCCGCCCCGGTTGAACCGGGGCGGCGTGTGGAATGGATGGTTTTAGAGCGCGGCGCGCTGGAGTGAGCGTGCGGCGTCGATAGTGGCCTGGCCCAGTACCCGGCTGCCCTGGTAAAGGACCACGGTCTGCCCGGGGGCAACGCCCCGCAGCGGCGTAGTCAGCCGAACCACCAGTTCAGCGCCGGCACCTTCTTCCTGAGCTTCCATGCGGGCCGTCGCGGGGACCGGGTCGCCGTGCGCCCGGACCTGGGCGTAGCAGTCAAAGATCCCGCCTGTTTCCACTTCCGCAATGGGCAAGCCCGCCCAGGACACCTTGATGCCCCTGATTTCGTCAATGGCCAGCAGGGCTTCGGGACCAACCACCACCTTGTTTTCCTTGGGCCGGATCTCAAGGACAAACCGGGGCTTGCCGTCGGCGGCGGGTGTGCCCAGTTTCAGGCCGCGGCGCTGGCCCACTGTGAAGGCGTTGGCGCCGGGGTGCTCCCCCACCTTGGTACCTGTTTCGTCCACGATGTCGCCGGTGGTCATGTCGATCTTTTCGGCGAGCCAGCCGGCGGTGTCGCCGTCGGGGATGAAGCAGATGTCGTGGCTGTCGGGCTTGTTGGCCACTGAGAGTCCGCGGCGTTCAGCCTCCGCACGCACTTCAGCCTTGGAGGGTGTGTCGGCCAGCGGGAACATGGAGTGCTTGAGTTGCTCGTGGGTCAGGACGCCCAGGACGTAGCTCTGGTCCTTTGCCCAGTCAGCGGCGCGGTGCAGTTCGCGGTTGCCGTCCGCGTCCTCGATGACCTTGGCATAGTGTCCGGTGCAGACGGCATCGAAGCCCAGGGCGATCGCCTTTTCCAGCAGCGCCGCGAACTTAATACGCTCATTGCAGCGCATGCACGGGTTGGGGGTGCGGCCCGCGGCGTATTCATCGATGAAGTCCTGGACAACGTCCTCCTTGAAGCGCTCGGAGAAGTCCCACACGTAGTAGGGAATGCCCAGGACGTCGCAGGCGCGCCAGGCGTCCCGGGAGTCCTCGATGGTGCAGCAGCCGCGGCTTCCGGTCCGCAGCGTGCCGGGCATGCGGGAGAGCGCCAGGTGGACCCCGACGACGTCGTGCCCCGCCTCGACGGCGCGGGCGGCGGCGACGGCGGAATCAACTCCGCCGCTCATGGCTGCTAGGACTCGCATACTGGCTTTCTGTTGGGGGTGTTTCCGGCTCTTGTCCGTGTGGTGCCGGACGGTGCTGGCTGGACCTGCTGCCGAAAACTCAGGCAGGCTCACGGGAAACGATCTTGGCCTATCTATTCTACGGCCTCTGGCAAATGCACGGTCAGCGAGCGCCCAAACCCTGCCGGGCAACGGTACCGGCCGTCTGGATGGAGGACTCGTGGCCGGCCATTCCTGCCTGCCGCGCCCGCACGTAGGCATCGGGAAGGGCGGCCAGCAGCGCATCGACGTCCTCTGCCTTCGAGGAGTGCCCCAGAGTGAACCGCTGGGCGCCGCGCGCTGTTTCCTCGTCCAGTCCCATCGCGAGCAGCACGTGCGAGGGCCTCGGCACGCCCGCAGTGCAGGCTGACCCGGTGGACGACTCCACACCAGCCAGGTCCAAGAGGAACAGCAGGGAGTCCCCTTCGCAGCCCGGGAAGGTGAAGTGGGCATTGCCGGGGAGCCTGCCGGCGGCGGGTGCACCGCGCAGGACTGCTTCCGGCACCTGCTCGCGGACGCCTTCGATCAGCCGGTCGCGGAGTGCGGTGATGCGCTTCGATTCAGTGCCAAGGTTCGCGACGGCGGTTTCGGCCGCCGCGGCGAAGGCTGCGATGGAGGCGGTGTCCAGGGTGCCTGAGCGGACGTCCCGTTCCTGGCCTCCGCCGTGCTGGACCGGGGTGAGTTTCACCGATCTTCCGAGCAGCAGGGCGCCCACTCCTACAGGTCCGCCAATCTTGTGCCCGGAGACGGACATGGCATCCAGGCCTGATGCCTTGAAATCAACCTGCAGTGATCCGAACGCCTGGACCGCGTCGGAGTGGACGGGAACACCCACGGCGTGCGCCAGTTCCACCACGCGTTCGACGGGCTGGATGGTTCCTACCTCATTGTTCGCCCACATCACCGTCACCAGGGCGATGGTGTCCGGGTCACGGGAAAGCTCAGCCTCCAGGAACGCCAGGTCCACCAACCCGCCGCCGTCGACAGGAAGCCAGGTGACCTCGGCGCCCTCGTGCCGCTCCAGCCACTCCACCGTGTCCATCACTGCATGGTGTTCGACGGCGGAGCACAGGATGCGCCGCCGCGCGGGGTTTTCGCCGACCCGGGACCAGTACAGGCCCTTGACGGCAAGGTTGTCCGATTCGGTGCCACCGGACGTGAAGATCACCTCGGAGGGATGGGCGCCTGCCGCTGCGGCGAGGGCTTCCCGTGCATCTTCCACGGTGCGGCGTGCCCTGCGGCCGGAGCCGTGAAGGGAGGACGGATTTCCGGTGCGGGCAAGTTCACGCGTCAGGGCAGCCAACGCCTCAGGAGAAAGAGGGGTGGTGGCTGCATGGTCGAGGTAAACGGGCACCCTGTAATTCTAGCCGTCCTGCCCCACAGGTCCGGGGCCGCAGCTTTTGGCGAATTTAGGCAGGCGGCATGATCCTGGCACAGCAGTGGCCGGGCAGGTCTACAGGTGCGACGCGGTCCGAGGAGGCGTCGAAGTGGCTTGCGGCGCCCCTCAGGAAAGCACCGTTCATGGTGCACACCACCCCCGGATGCCCATCGGAAAGGCGGTGGAAAGGACAGTTTGGCAGGCGGAAACCGCCGTCGCCATCCGGCTCCGGGCGGTAGCCGGACTGCACCAGGAAGTCCTCCAGGGTCTCCGACGTTTCAGCGAGGGAGCGGCCCTTCCGGAATGACTCGGCAGGCAGGGAATCGCCGACTGGCTCACCTCCGGTGGTGGACCGTTCGATCGCAGCTGCCATCAGCTCGCCGGCGAGGTCGTAGTTCCGGTCCGGCACTGACGCCCCGATTTCACCTGCAACCGGACGGTACATCTTGGCCGGGCGGCCCGAGCCCGGCCCCGACTTCCCCGGCGGCTTGTGGAACTCAACCGCCAGCAGGCCGTCCTGCACCAGCCGGTCCAGGTGGAAGGAGACAGTGCTGCGGGGAATTCCGGTGGCACCGGCCACTTCGTCCCGGCCTACGGCTCCCGGGGAAACCGCAACGAGCTCAAAGAGCTGGCGGCGCTTTTCATCACCAAGGGAGGCGAGTGCGGCCATCCGGCCGGCCCAGGAAAGTTTGCTCATTGCCCACCAATCCAAAGTCAAGATGTATTGATTATAGACCCGTCCGGATTCTAAAATAGCATTACCTATTTTTAGAAGGAGTCAGCTGTGAAAACCACATCAGCACTGCGCGCCAACGCCACCGCAACCGTGGAGCCGGCCCGGCAGGCCTTCCTGTTGCTGCGGACCGTTTTTACCGTCGCACCCATCGTCTTCGGACTGGATAAGTTCACGAATATCCTCGCGGACTGGACCACCTACCTCGCACCGCAAGCCACGGCCCTGGTGCCGTTGCCCGCCCCAACCCTGATGTACGTCGTCGGGGTGGTGGAAATTGTTGCCGGTATCGCCGTAGCCGTCCGTCCGCAGTTCGGGTCGCTCCTCGTGGCCGCCTGGCTGGGCGGAATCATCCTCAACCTGCTGCTGCTCGGAGCCTTCTTCGACGTGGCACTTCGTGACTTTGGACTACTCGTCGGCGCCCTGGCCCTCTACCGGTTGTCCCGGCGGACCGACAAGCCCTCCCGCAGCTAGGCCGAAGGCGGCAGCACCGGCAGGAACCTGGCCACGTCATCGCGTGCCGCGGCCAGGGATGCTGGGTCCGGGCATGACACGGAAACGTAGACCGATGATTCCGCAGTTCCAAAAAGCCTGGCCAGCACCGCTGTGGCCCTGTCTCCGGCCGAGGCAGCCTGTTCCAGAACCAGCACTTCAACCGAGCGGCCCGGGGAGGAGTCATCCCCTCCCCACCGCAGCGTCCCGGCTTTGAGGTAGTCCGGCAGGATCGTGGGATCCAGGTACTGAAACAGAGCAACAGTGGACTCGTGGTCGCCGTTCCGGGCCAGCACAGACTGGCTGGTCCGGACCTTTGCGGCCACCAGGCAGCCATCCGCCTTTCGATACTGGCTTTCGCCGGCAACATCGTCCTTCACCATCGTCCAGCCGGGCGCGTCCTTCAGACCGTCCGAGATCCCCACCGGTACTCCAGGGGCCAGGATGCCGCCCGCGGAGAAGGGCAGGTCCTGCCCCGCCACTGCCTCGGCGTCATGGCCCGGAGTGATGGTGGGCGTGGCAACCACCGCCACGCTTTCCACGGGTTCCGGCGCCGCAGGGTCAGGAACGCCAACACTGCAGCCCCCGGTAAACACGGCACTCAGCACGGCAGCGGCCAGCGGCACTCTTCCCGCACGAACCCTGCGGGCCCGGCCCGCCGTCGTCGGCTTTTGCATGCGCTCCCCAGTACACTCCCTGCCCGGCCCCCGCGGCCGTCATCCCCAAGAGTCTAAACGCCGTCCCCGCCTGTCCGAATGGGCAACAGGCGGCCGGGAACCCGGAACGCCGACACGATCGTTGTCAGGGCAAGGGCCGATAAGCTGGGCCGACAGGGCTGCCCCCGCGGACTGGCCATACCGACAGAAGGATGAGTGCTTGACCGAGAGCAGCTCGCATTACCAGGTGCTTCGTGTGGCAGTCACCGCCACCGAGAAGGAAATTAAGGTGGCCTATCGGCGCGCCGCCCGCGTTGCCCACCCCGACCATGGCGGGGACGCGGCCGCTTTCCGCCGGGTCACCAGCGCCTACGAAACCCTGATTGATCCACAACGCCGGAAAGCCTACGACCGCTCCTACGCGGCCGGCACTGCCGGGGTAAACCAGGATTCGGAGCCGCACTTTGATGCACCGCCGGCGGGCAGCCGGGCTTCGGCCACCGTGCACAGGACCGGCGGCAGCCGCAACACTGCCGGAGACCCTCCGGTCTACGTTCCGCCCTACGATCCCGCGGACGGTGAGATAGTTCCCCTGATCCCGCTGGCTGAGGCTAGTCAGCAGATTCACGGCATGCCGCGGAAGCGCGGGATCTTCGGGGCCGAAGCGCGGATCCAGCGCGAGATGCGCACCGTCCAGCTCCTGACCCGCCAGGTACTCCCCGCCATACCGGCGGCGAGGCTCATCAACGGGCTCCAGTCACCGGCGGACAACAGCCACATCGACCACGCCGTGCTGTCCGGCTACCGGCTGGCGCTGATCGGCTCCATGCTTTTGCCCAAGGGCGCCTATGCCTGGGACGGCAGGACCCTGAACCACGGCGGACGCTCTGTTGCCCCGCCGCAGCTGGCGCTCGTAGTCCGTGCCATGCAGGACATTTTTCCGGAGTTGAATGTCACCGGCTGGACGGTGGTGCATAGCCCGGGCGGGAATCTTCACGAGCCGGTAATCGACCAGCATCGCCGCTCGGCCGGCGCACTGGAGACCGTCCGCGTTGTGAATGCCGCGGGCATGGTCCGGGGTCTGAAAGAGTTCCTCGCGTCCGGTCCGGCTCCGAACACTGTCAACGTTCCTGTACTGGCCAGGTTGCTGCGCGGCATGCACTGACGGCGTTGACTAGGATGGGATGGTGTTCCGCATCCTCTTCCACGCCCCCGAAATCCCCGGCAATACCGGCAACGCCATCCGCCTGGCAGCCATCACCGGCGCTGAACTGCATCTGGTGGAGCCCCTGGGATTCGACTTCTCGGACGCGAAGCTCCGCCGGGCCGGCCTCGATTACCACGACCTCGCCGTCGTCACAGTGCACCGGAGCATGGAAGCCGCCTGGCAGCACCTCCAACCGGAACGCGTTTATGCCTTTACGTCGGACGGAACCGCCAGCTACGCAGACATCGCTTACCAGCCGGGAGATGTCCTGATGTTTGGCCGGGAATCCGTGGGCCTGCCACCGGAACTGAAAACGGATTCCCACGTCACTGCCACCGTTCGGCTGCCCATGCTGCCCGCCCTGCGCTCGCTCAACCTCGCCAACGCCGCTTCCATCGCCGTCTACGAAGCCTGGCGCCAGCAGGGATTCGCCGGCGCACGGATCTAGGGCCGCGGGTCCGCTTCACTCCGCCCGGCAGGATGCTGCCGGAATGCGCCGCCAAACAATATTGGGCCCCGGCCAATCCGCCTCCGCAGCTGCGCCGAATAACTCCTGAGAACATTCCACAGCGATTAAGGAGCGGCAGGTGACACTTCTCCGGGAAGGTTCCAGGTCAGGCCACCGCATCCCCGGCGGCACTGCTAAGGATTCATCTCCTGGAGACTTATGCTTGGTAGTGATGGAAACTCCCAACGCGCCTCATTCCGAGGCTCCGGCCACGGTGGCGGAAACGCCGGCCGACGTCAACCAGCGACTTGTTGCCCTGCTGCAGCAGATAGCCGACGGCGACCGTACGGCATTCGCGGAGTTTTACCAACTGACGTCCCGGCGTGTTTACGGTATGGCGCGCAGGGTCCTCGTAGACGCTGAGCTCAGCGAGGACACGACGCAGGAGGTATTCCTGCAGGTCTGGCAGAACGCGGCCAAGTTCGATCCGGCCGCCGGCAGCCCGCTGGCGTGGCTCATGACCATTTCGCACCGGCGTGCTGTGGACAAGGTCCGGTCGTCCCAGTCGGCCACCGACCGTGAAGCCCGGTACGGTGCCAGCACCCAGGACATCGACCATGACAGCGTGTCCGACGAAGTGGGAAGCAGGCTCGAAGCAGAGGCCGTGGTCCGGTGTCTTGGCACGCTGACCGAGACGCAGCAGGAATCGGTTCGCCTCGCCTATTACGGCGGGCTCACCTACCGCGAAGTCGCAGAACGCCTGAACGCCGCAGTTCCCACCATCAAGTCCCGCATCCGCGACGGACTAATCCGCTTGAAGACCTGCCTGGGGGTGAGTTGAAATGACCGAAATGAATAACGGACGCAGCCGCTCTGGCGCCTTCGGCGATACCGTCTCTGCTGACCTCGCCTCCGGCCGTGCTGTTGACCTGGCCGAACTGTACGCTATGGATGCAGTGACGGACGAGGAACGCCGTACCATCGAGCAGTATATTTCAACGGCACCGCCGGCGGAACGGGACTCCTTCGACGAACGCGTCCGCCAAGCCAGGGAAACGCTGACGCGCACGTTCAAGGCGGAGGAAGAACCGCCGGCTGACCTTTTCGACCGGATCACAGCCCAATTGCCGGCGCAGCTGCCCGCCCATTTGCCCGCTCAGGACGCGCGCCGGGACACCGTCGCGCCCGCTCCTTCCGCCGGCTCCGCCTCCTTCCCTGGCGTCGGGGAAGATTCCAATGACGAGCTGGCCCGGGCCCGGCAGCGCCGTGAGGAACAGCGCCGTCCGGGTGGCGCCCGCCGCTGGCTCGTCGGAATCGCAGCGGCAGCAGCGATAGCCCTGGGCGGAGTTGGCGTCGGCTCCTACATTGCGGACCAGAACGACCCCCTGAACCAGGTGGTCCGTGCAGGGGACCTCCGGGAGGCCTCGGTGGACGTTGCCGGCGGCGGTACTGCCACCGTCCAGATTTCCTCGTCCCAAGACGCAGCCGTTGTCAGGATGAAAGACGTTCCTGCTCCGCCCGAGGGCAAGGTTTACCAGATGTGGCTGATTCCCAAGGACGGGTCAGCACCTGTCTCGCAGGGGCTGATGGACGCGGAAGCACTCTCCAAACCCGCAGTAGTGGAGGGAATCTCCTCTGCCGCAGCGCTCGGGATCACCGTCGAGCCCGTCGGCGGCTCCGAGTCCCCCACCCTGCCCACCGTCGCCGCCGCCCCCTTGGACGCGTAGCACCGGCCAGCAAAGCATCACAAAGGCGCCCAGCGGAAATCCGGAATGAAAGCCGCGGGGCGCCTTTTGTGTATTCAGAACACCGGTCCCCTAGAAACCAGCTATGGTTCCGGGCCCGTTGACCGCTACTACATGGAACGCTTCAGCGCTGTGCCCGGCGGGAAGCCCGGCACGGGCAGCATTGGCGTGCATGCCCTGGCGTACTGCTGATTCCATGGCCTCGACGTCCGGGTGCTGGCTGACGTGTACATGGATGGCGTCGAGTTTGGCGTCCACGTGCTCGGTGACATCAACGAAGTGGTTTTCCCGTTCGTCCGGCCCCGCGTACAGCCAGAGCCACGGAAGCTTGTACGCCTCCAGCCCGGCCTCGGCGAGTTCGGGGTAGGCGAACGGATTTTCCAGCGCCGGATAAACCGCGCGTGTCACGGCCTCCCCCACGGCAAGGTGGTCCGGATGGCTTTTCTGGATCCGCCGCCAGTTCCGTTCCGGATGCATAGCAAGTACGACGTCGGGACGAATTTCGCGGATGAGCTTCACCACTCCACGCATCACCTCGTGCGACGGTTCGAGGTAGCCGTCACGCTGATGGAGGTAGTGGATGTCGGTCACCCCGACCAGTTCGGCAGCGCGGCGCTGTTCGGCGTCGCGCATGGCAATGATGTCCGCCCGGTGCGCCGGGTCGAAACCGCCCGCGTCGCCGTCGGTCATGATGCAGTAGCTGACCTGCACACCTGCCGCCGTCCAGGCCGCGATGGTGCCGGCAGCACCGAAATCGATGTCGTCCGGGTGGGCCGCAAAACAGAGCACCCGTCCAATCCGGTCCGTGGCCGGGTTGAACGGGCTCTCCGCCTGCGCAGTGAAGGCAGCCAATAATCAGCCTTTACGCTTCTTGATTTCTGCAGTGGCCTGCGGGAGGACATCGAAGAGGTCCCCGACTATGCCGAAGTCCGCGATCTCGAACACGGGGGACTCGGCGTCCTTGTTCACCGCGACAATGACCTTTGCGGTCTGCATGCCGGCCTTCTGCTGGATGGCACCGGAGATACCTGCGGAAATATACAGCTGCGGGGAAACGGTCTTGCCGGTCTGCCCCACCTGGGCGTCATGGCTGATCCAGCCGGCGTCGGTGGCTGCACGTGAGGCTCCCACGGCCGCTCCCAGTGCGTCTGCGAGTTCCTCGACGGGTCCAAAGTCGCCGTCGAGGCCGCGTCCGCCGGCCACCACGATCCGGGCGTCGGTCAGGTCCGGGCGGCCGCTGGCAACCTTCTGCTCGCGGGCGGTGATCCGGGCCGCGGCTTCAGTGCTGCCCACCGGAACGTCAACCGTGACGGTTTCCGGCGTGCTCGGTGCGGCAGCCGGCTCCGGGACCACGTTGTTGGCCTTGAGGGTCAGCACGGACACGGGCGTGGTGGTTTTGCACGCGGTGTTATAGGAACCGGCGAGAACCGACTTGTGGGCTGTTCCGTCAGGGTCCACGGCGACAACGTCGGTAATAACACCGGCGTTAAGGCGGATTCCCAGGCGGGCGGCAATTTCCTTGCCCTCCGGAGAGTTGTCGAGCAGCACGGTGGCGGCCCCGGTGCTTTGCGCTGCGGCCGCAAGGTAAGCGGCCTTGGGTGCCACAAGGTAGTCGTCCAGGTCCTGCGCGGAGGGGCGAAGGACAGCGCTGACGCCGTACTCGCCGAAAGCAGCTGCTACGTCGTTGTGCAGTTCCCCGTTCAGGGCAACAACGCTTTCCCCTAGGGAACGTGCCAGCGTCAGCAGCTCAAGGCTGCTCTTCTTGAGCGAGTTGCCGGGGTTGTCAATAAAAACAAGTACTTTTGCCATGTCGATGTTCCCTCTTAGAGCAGCTTCTGGGCGGCCAGGAAGTCAACCAGCTTGATGCCGGCGTCGCCTTCGTCGGTGATGATGGTGCCGGCGGTGCGCGGCGGCCGTTCCTCGGCATTGGTCACTGTGGTCCACGAACCTGCGTGCCCCACCTGGGCGGGATCCACTCCAATGTCGGCGAGGGACAGGGTGGTGATGGACTTGCGCTTGGCGGCGATGATGCCCTTGAAGTTGGGGTACCGCGGCTCGTTGATCTGATCCGTCACCGACACCAGCGCCGGGAGGGCTGCCTCGACGGTTTCCGAGCTCGTGTCCGCGTCGCGCCGCGCCACGAGCCGTCCGCCGTCCACCTCCAGGGAGGAAGCGAACGTGACCTGGGGAAGGCCAAGGCGTTCGGCCAGCTGCGCGGGGACCAGGGAGGTCTCGCCGTCGGTGGAGGCCATACCGGTAATGATCAGGTCCACGGGCGCATCCTGGCCCAGGTACCGGACAGCTGCCGAAAGTGCCAGTGACGTGGCCGCCGCGTCGGAGCCTGCCAGGGCATCGTCCGTCAGGTGCACGCCCTCGGTGGCGCCCATCTGAAGGGACTTCTTGACCGAGTTGACCGCACCGGCGGGGCCCATGCTCAGCGCGATGACCTGGTTGCCCGCCTTGCTGCCGCCGCGCGCCTCTGCCAGCTGCAGTGCCGCCTCGAGGGCATATTCGTCCAGCTCGGACAGGATGCTTTCATCACGGTCCGTCGTGTAGCCCTCCCCGTTGAGGTGACGGTCGAACTGGGCGTCCGGTACATGCTTGACCAGGACGATGATCTTCAATGTCTTTTCCACTGTATCGACAGCAGCCTTCCATGCTTGTGGACAGCCAGCCGGGTAGGGTCATGGCCGCGGAATGCCCGGCGTACGGGTAGCTCCTAGCTAACCATATAGGCGCACCTGTGCGCCGTCTTCCGTTAACGCCTGTGTCAGCACTCCCTTGACGCCGGTGCCGCCTTCCCCCGCAAGCGCGGAAACAACGACGGCGACGCCCCCTCCTGAAGGTGGGGACGCCGCCGTCGTACTGCTGCGCGGTTGGCGCCGCGTACGGCGCTTAGCTCGCTGCGGTGCCCAGCGTGACGTCGAGCGTCTGTTCCTGGCCGTTGCGCAATACGGTGATTTTCACTTTGGAACCGCCGGGCTGCTCACGGACAGCTGCGGTCAGTTGCTCCGGTTCACCGACTGCAAGGTCGTTGAACCTTGTGATCACGTCACCCACCCTGATTCCCGCCTTAGAGGCTGCCGAGTCCGGTTCCACGGTGGCGACGTCTGCGCCCACAGAGAACTCTGAGGACGCGCTTGTGCCCTTCGGCTTGACGCTGACACCCAGCTGTCCGTGCGAGGCCTTGCCGGTCTCGATGATCTCGTTGGCCACGCGCTTGGCGTGGTTGATGGGGATGCTGAAGCCCACTCCGATGTTGCCGCTCGAGGAGGACAGCGAGCCGGATCCGGCCGATGCGATGGCCACGTTGACGCCGATGATCTCGCCGCTGCTGTTCACCAGGGCGCCACCCGAATTGCCGGGGTTGATGGCGGCGTCTGTCTGGATCACGTTGATGGAGATCTGGCCCTGTGCCGCCGATTGCTGGCTCTGGCCGCCGTCCGGAGGCGCAAACTGGAACCCGCCCTCGTCGTCGCCCTCGGCGTTGTCGCCCTCTTCAGGGGCTGCGGCTGAGGCGACGCTGATGGTCCTGTTGAGCGTGGAAACGATGCCATCCGTCACCGTTCCGGTCAGGCCCAGCGGCGAGCCGATCGCAATGGCGGTGTCCCCGACGTTGAGCTTGCCGGAGTCGCCCAGGGTGGCAGGCGTAAGGCCAGAGGCGTTGTCCACCTTGATGACGGCAAGGTCTGACAGCGGGTCGGTACCAACCAGTTTGGCGGTGACCACCCTGCCATCGCTGGTGCGGACTTCGAGGGCGGCGTTGGCCGTCTGGCCGTCCAGCGTGACCACGTGCGTGTTGGTGAGGATATGGCCCTGGTCGTCCAGGACGATGCCTGAACCTGTACCGCCGGCGCCGTTGCTTGAAGCGCTGATGGTCACCACGCTCGGTGATGCCTTCAGGGCGGCAGCCGTTATGGCGTTGACATCATCCTGGTTGTTGACGATGACCGTTCCGGGCTGGCTGTTGCTGCTGGTAGCTGAAGCGGAGCCCGGGCTGTCAAAGGCCTCGCCGCCCGCAACGGTCGCTACGCCGCCGCCCACCAGGCCGGCCGCGAGGATGCTGGCCACCAGGGTCCCGACGCCAAATGAAGCCTTCTTGCGTGGGGCATCCTTCGGATTCGGAGCCAGTCCCGGATGACCACCGGGGGCATGGTGCTGGCTCTGGCCGTAGGAGCCATCGTGGGGCTGGGAGCCGTGGGGTTCATTGTGTGCAGGCTGGCCTGGGTGCTGGCCGGAAGCAGCCTGCCCGTAGAACGGCTGGCGCTGCGGATAGGGCTGGCGCTGCGGGTACGCCGGCCGCGCTCCCGGAAGCTCCTGGGTGGGGTTATCCCCCCGGTTCGTCCGGTCCAGCTGTTCAGTCGGATACTGGCGCGGACCGGGAGCCTCATTGGGCGCGTGTCCCGTGGAACGCGGGGCGGCCGTGCCATCCGCATCCTGAACCTCGCCAGGATTGTTCCCCGGCTGGGTTGAGTGCTGCTGCCAGGAATCCTGCCGCCCCGTGCCGCGGCTCTCCGGAGCGGCACCGGGGGTTTGGTTCTCAGTCATGGGACTTCCTTTCATCCTCGTCTGAATTAACTATGGACTCCCTCCCTGTAACAAGCGCGGATGTTTGCTGAGAGCTTGCTGTGGACTTTTCCGGAGACTGTTTTCGTCCTTCCCGCGACGTTTCGCTGGTGGCATATTCGACCCGATGGACGGCCTGTGGGGTGCACCATAGAATCAAGATGATTGCCACAGCGACCTGCGGCTACACACATGCGTGGGGGCGCTGCTGCATTCTGAGACGACCGGTTCGTCCCGAATCGGTGTCAGGCGTGCTGAAGGGTTGCACATGCGGTCAAAGTTCAAACGTATTCTCGCCGTGATCGGCCTTACCGGCCTGCTGGCGGTTCCCGCCGCGGCCGCGTGGGCAGAGGATCCGGTCACCTTGGATCCGGCATCAAAGATAGTCGATTCCGCCGGTGTCCTGGGTTCCCAAAAGGGCGAAGTACAGGAAGCCATCAAGAAGCTCGGCACTGACCACGCGACCGTGCTCCACGTCGTTACGGTCAAGAGGTTCGAAAACCCGGCTGATCGGGAAGCATGGACGGACGCCGTAGCCGAAAAAGCAAGCCTCGGGCCTAACGCCTTGATTTTCGCGGTCGCCACCGATACCCGGCAGTACGTCCTGAATAAGGGCGGCAGCAAGATCACCGCGGCCCAACTCGAGAACATCAAGAGCAAGGCCATTGGTCCGCAGCTGGCTAATGACAACTACGCCCAGGCAGCAATCAACGCTGCTGCGGCAATCGGCGATGCTGCCGGAGGCGGCAGTGGCAACGTCCCTTCAGGTGACGGTGCCGGGGCAGCCGTACTGGTGGGAACCGGCGTGGTTGCCGCAGGCGGTGCGGGCGCATACCTGTACTTCCGGAACAAGCGCAAGAAGGCTGCTGCCCAGGCGTCCAGCGCGAGCTACGGCCCGCAGGGTGCCGAAGTTGATCCACTGGCTTCCCTGAGCGTAGAGGAGCTTCGCCGCAAGAGCGGATCCCTCCTTATCGAGGCAGATGACGCGATCAAGTCCAGCGAGCAGGAACTGATGTTCGCCCAGGCACAGTACGGTGATTCTGCCGTCGGCAACTTCACCAAGGCGCTGGAGGAAGCCAAAGGCCACATGACGGAATCGTTCAAGCTGCAGCAGCAGCTGGACGACCACATCCCCGACACCGAAGAGCAGCAGCGTACGTGGCTGGGTGAGATTATCCGCCGCTCGGAAGCCGCACTCGCCTCGCTCCAGGAGCAGAAGGCAGACTTCGATTCCCTCCGCGAACTTGAGAAGAACGCCCCACGGGCACTGGCAGCAGTCAACGCCGGGGCCCGCGAAGCGGATTCGAAGATCGCCAGCGCTGAGCAGTCCCTCACCGCGCTGAGGGCCAAGTACGCGGAGAGCGCACTGGCGCAGGTTTCGGACAATATCCTGCAGGCCAAGGAACGGCTCGCCTTCGTCCAGAACGCCTCAGCCACTGCGGAGCAGAAGCTGGCTGAGGGCGAAGGAAGCCTGGCCGCCGTTGCTGTCCGCGCCGCAGAAGAGAGCCTGCACCAGACAAACGTCCTCATCGATGCAATCGCCAAAGTTTCGTCCAGCCTGGATGAGGCCCGAAGCGGCCTTGATGCGGCAGTAGTTGACACGTCCCAGGACCTCGCGCAGGCACGGGCCATGATCCAGTCCGGCGCCCATCCCGACCTCGCCGGACCGGTGGCGGCCGTTGAAGCTGCACTGGCCCAGGTCAAGTCAGAGATCCAGGGCGGGAAGATTGACCCCATCGCCACCTTGCAGCGCGTCGAAACGGCACACCAGTCGCTCGACCAGTCACTCAGCGGCATCAGGGACCAGCAGGAACAGGCGCGCCGGGCCCAGGCATCACTTCAGCAGACCATCATGTCCGCCCAAGCCCAGATCAGTGCCACCTCCGACTACATCACTGCCCGCCGCGGCGGAGTGGGAACAGAAGCACGCACCCGGCTGGCGGAGTCGCAGCGCAACCTGGATTACGCGCTGTCCATAGCACGCACTGATCCGGTGACGGCCCTTACCTACGCCCAGCAGGCACACGCACTGGCGGCGCAGGCAGCCCAGCTGGCACAGGCCGATGTTGACCACTTCGACGGCTACGCCAACCAGGGCTACGGCCGCGGCGGCATGTTCGGCGGAGGCGGCGGCGGCGGACTGGGAGGCGCCATCCTCGGCGGCATCCTGATTAACTCAATCCTCAACGGAGGTGGTGGCGGCGGCTGGGGCGGCGGCCACAGCGACGGTGGAGGATGGGGCGGCGGCGATTTCGGCGGCGGAGGAGACATGGGCGGCTGGGGCGGAGACTCCGGCGGCGGTGGAGACTTCTGATCCGTTAGGCACCATCCCTGGCCGGAACGGCACTTGAACCCCTTGGCCTGGCGCCCGGGGCGCAGTACATAAACGTTCACTGATTTCAGTGGTCAACACAGAGCAGGACGAAAGGTAACACCATGGTTAAACAGTCCATTTTCGGTCGAGTCGCGCAGCTGGCAAAGGCGAACATCAACTCCTTGCTGGATAACGCTGAGGATCCGCAGAAGATGCTGGACCAGATGGTCCGGGACTACACCAACAACATCGCTGAGGCGGAGTCAGCCGTCGCGCAGACCATCGGCAACCTCCGTATGCTCGAGGACGACTACAACGAGGACGTCAAAAACTCGCGCGACTGGGGAAACAAGGCCCTTGCCGCATCCCGCAAGGCTGATGAGTACCGCGCCAGCGGTAACGTGTCTGACGCCGAAAAGTTCGACAACCTTGCCAAGGTGGCCCTGCAGCGCCAAATGGCCGCTGAGAATGAGGCCAAGGGTGCAGAACCCAGCATCATGTCGCAGCGCGAAGTGGTGGACAAGCTGAAGACCGGCCTGGACCAGATGAAGGGCAAGCTTAACCAGCTGACCAGCAAGCGCAACGAACTGGTTGCCCGTTCCAAGACCGCAGCTGCCCAGGCACAGGTCCACGACGCCATCAAGAGCATCGACATCATGGACCCCACCAGTGAAGTGGGCCGCTTCGAAGAGAAGATCCGCCGGGAAGAAGCCAAGGTCCGCGGGCAGCAGGAACTCGCCTCGTCGAGCCTTGACGCGCAGTTCAACCAGCTTGAGGACCTCGGTGAGCAGGTGGAGATCGAGGCACGCCTGGCTGCCCTGAAGTCGGGTGGCACATCAAAGCCTGCCATCGGCGCCGCGGGCTCTGCCGCCTCCGACGAGTCCACTGCGACTGAAATCGACTACGACAAGCTCTGACCGCCGGGCGGGGAGCAGCCTCCCCACTAGCACAATAGGAAGGCCGGGACCGCTGCCCCGGCCTTCCTAGTGCCGGGGGTGTGTAGCGTGGTGGCATGGCTTCCCCTGACGCAACGTCCCTCGTCTGGCTGCGTGATGACCTCCGCCTGGACGATAACCCTGCGCTGACCGAGGCGGGAGCGCTGGGCCTGCCCTTGACCGTCGTCTTCATTTTGGACGAGGAGTCGGCGGGGATCCGGACGCTGGGTGGAGCAACCCGGTGGTGGCTTCACCATTCCCTTGCGGCGCTGGCCGCTTCCTTGGAAAACAAAGGTTCGCGCCTCCTTCTTCGCCGCGGGCCGGCGGCAGCTGTGATCAAGGAACTGGCCGCCGAAATGTCTGCCACGCACCTCTTCTGGAACCGGCGTTACGGACTGGCGGAGCGCACCGTGGATGCCGATGTGAAGGCCTGGGCCGGCGGCAACGGCGTTGACGCATCCAGCCACCAGGCAAACCTCCTGTTCGAGCCCTGGACCATTCGCACCGGCGCCGGTGGACCCTACAAGGTGTTCACGCCCTTCTGGCGTGCATGCCTCGCCCACGGCGACGTGCGGGACCCGCATGAGGTACCGCTCCAGCTTCCCTCCCCCGCCCTGGAAAGAGGAGGAGCACTTCCTGCCGGTGAAGAGCTGGACAGCTGGAACCTCCTGCCCCGCTCCCCCGACTGGAGCAGCGGCCTGGCAGACACCTGGGAGCCGGGCGAAAAGGGCGCCCTGCGCCGCCTGGCGGATTTTTTGGACGGACCGGCGGAAGACTACGGAACCGGGCGCAACGTGCCGGGTGTGGAAGGTACCAGCCGCCTGTCCCCGCACCTGCGCTTCGGCGAGGTCAGCCCGTTCAGGGTGTGGCGCGAGATCCGGGAACGGTACCCGCGCAAGATACCGGCCGACGTCGGAATATTCCGTTCAGAGCTGGGCTGGCGGGAGTTCTGCTGGCACCTTCTTTACACGAACCCCGAACTCGCCACCCGCAACTACCGGCCGGAGTTTGACCGCTTTGAGTGGCAGCAGCTCAGCCGTGGCGAGCTGAAGGCCTGGCAACAGGGCCGCACGGGTTATCCCCTCGTTGACGCCGGGATGCGGCAGCTGTGGCAGACAGGCTGGATGCATAACCGCGTGCGGATGGCGGCCGCTTCATTCCTGGTCAAAAATCTCCTGGCGGACTGGCGCATCGGCGAGCAGTGGTTCTGGGACACCCTCGTGGACGCGGATGCTGCCAGCAACCCCGCCAACTGGCAATGGGTGGCTGGCTCCGGAGCCGACGCGTCCCCCTACTTCCGCATCTTCAACCCGGTGACGCAGAGCAGGAAATTCGATCCCGCAGGCAGCTACCTGCGCCAATACATCCCGGAACTTGCCGGCCTTGACGGTAAAGCCATCCACGAGCCATGGAAAGCGGCCGACGCGCCCGGGTACCCGGCGCCGCTCGTTGGGTTGCCGGAGTCCCGGGAGAGGGCCCTGGAGACCTACAGCAGGCTCAAGGACTAAGGGCTGCTGCGCGGGCCCCCGCCGCGGATTACCGGCTGACCTTGCCCATCAAGGACGCTATCGGCCGCAGGAAGATGGGGCGGGCCAGGAACCAGGCCGCCACCATGACCACAACCGAGGCGAGGAAAACCCAGAACCCGAACCAGCCGTCGTCGTCCCGTACTCCGTACATGTGGTTGAGGTTGCGTAGCGCTCCTGTGGCGAGCACCAGGAAGACGTGCACCACGATGAAGGCAACGAAGTAGATCATCACCGGGAAGTGGACGGCCCGGGCCCATTCAATCGGGTAGGCCTTGTTGAGGCCGGTTGCCTTCTTCGGCCACGCAGACGACATCCGGAGGCCCGTGATGAAGGCCAGGGGCGCCGCGATGAAGACCGTCACGAAGTAGGAGATCAGCTGAAGCGCGTTGTAGTTCACCCAGCCGTTCTCTGTGGGCCAGTTCAGGGAGGCGTACTGCAGGGCGGCGGAGAGCGCATTGGGGAAGACGTCCCAGCTGGTGGGAACAATCCGCATCCACTGCCCGGTGGCAAACAGCAGGACCGCGAACACCAGGCCGTTGAGGATCCACAGGGCGTCCAGCGTGAGGTGGAACCAGAGCTCAAGGCTGATCTTGGTGGGCGGGTTCTTCGTCTTGATCAGGCCCTTGTTGTTGCGGGTCCAGTGTCCGCTGGGGCGCGTGGTGGTCCGCACCTGCCATCCAGTCCGGATGATCAGCAGGAGGAAGAACGCGTTCAGGAAGTGCTGCCAGGCGAGCCAGGCAGGGAAACCCTCGGGCGCCCCAGCCGGCAGCTCCGAATGCCCGGGATAGTCCGCCACGAAGGAGGCGACGGCGGGCAAACCCATCAGCCACTTGGCTATCAACACCACGAGGACCAGCGCCGCAAGGACCGCGGGCACACCCCAATAGAGTCGGGACCGCTTGCCCGCGGCAGTGCCGGGCTTTTTCGTGGGTGTGGACATCGAGCAACATTCCTCTCGAGAATGACTGGCGAAGTGCTCACAATGCGTGAGTCTCTGCGAAAGAGAATACTAGGAACTACCGGCATTCAAGGAAAAAAGAAGGCCCCGTCCGGCTTGTCTGCCGGTCGGGGCCTTCTCATGGTTGCGGGGACAGGATTTGAACCTGTGACCTCTGGGTTATGAGCCCAGCGAGCTACCGAACTGCTCCACCCCGCGTCGCTGAAACAACACTACCCTATTTCCGCGGCGGGTTTTTACACACTGCTTCAGGGCCCCTTTTCGTCCCGAACCCGGGCTCGACGATTAAACCAAAAAGTCCCGGACACTGTTTCCAGTGTCCGGGACTTCCGTCAGTTGCGGGGACAGGATTTGAACCTGTGACCTCTGGGTTATGAGCCCAGCGAGCTACCGAACTGCTCCACCCCGCGTCGCAAGAACTACTTTACCGGCCGGTGAACAGCAGGCCAAATCGGGAAGGCGTGATCTCCGTCTCGCGGGACCGGCACCCGCTCCAGGTGGAACGGGTGCCGGGTGCCGCCGTCGTGATCGACTAAAAGGTGATCAGCTGCTGGGTGACGGCGAAGGCGTGGCTTCAGGTGTCGCCGTAGAGGCCGGAGCCGGAGTTGCCTCGGGAACGGCGACTGGGATCTTGTTCTCCGCATCCAGGGCCCGCTGGAGGGCCGCGGAGATACGCTTCTGCGCCTCACCATAGGCTGCAAAGTCGCCGGCAGCCAGTGCCGCCTGCCCCGCCTGGATTGCAGCGTTCGCCTCATCCAGCGCCGCCCGCAGTTCAGCCTTGGCATCCGCTCCGCCCGGTGCAGTCGGAGCAGCCGGATCTGTGGGTGTCTGGCCGTTGTTGCCGGAGTCGCCCGCAGACGCCCCGGAGTCGCCGCCGAAGAGCTGCTTCAGCGCCTCGTCAAGCGTCGGGGCGAACCCAACCTTGTCGCCGAAGGCCACCAGGACGCGCTGCAGCGTGGGGTAGGACGTCTCACCGGTGGACTTCAGGTACACCGGCTGGACGTAGAGGATGCCTCCACCGACAGGGAGCGTAAGCAGATTACCGTTCAGGACGTCAGAGGCCCCCTGGCGGAGCAGGTTAAGGGCCTGCGAAACCGTGGGATCAGAGTTGAACTTGTTCTGCGCCTGGCCCGGGCCGGGGACCTGGATCTCCGGCGGGATCTGCAGCAACCGCAGCTTGCCGTAACTCTCAGCCTTCACACCCGCCTGGTTGCCGGCATCGGAATCGGCGGCCAGGAAGCCGTAGAGGACGTTACGCGCGTTCCCGTTGACGATCTGCGGAATGAACGACGACGTCAGCTGGAAAGCAGGCTTATCCTGGTCCGGCATCTGCAGCGACATGTAGAACGGCGGCTGCTTGACGTCGTTCGTCGAATCAACCGTGGGGTCGTTCGGCACGCTCCAGGCGTCCTTCGTCTGGTAGAAGCTGGACGGGTCCGTCACGTGGTACTCGCCCAGCAGCTGGCGCTGGACCTTAAAGAGGTCCTCGGGGTACCGGACGTGGCTCATGACATCGCCGGACATTTCCGAATAAGGCTTCAGCGACGTGGGGAACACTTTCTGCCAGGACTTCAGCAGCGGGTCCTGATCGTCCCAGGCGTACAGCGTGACCGAGCCGTCGTAGGCGTCGACTGTGGCCTTCACAGAGTTTCGGATGTAGTTGACGGTGCTGTTCGGCAGGGCGACTGCACGGCCGGAAGTGGTCTGCGAATCGGCGGTGGCGTCCGAGAGCTGCTCCTGCTGGGAGTACGGGTAGTACTGGCTGGTGGTGTAGCCGTCCACGATCCACTTCACCCGGCCGTCAACCACTGCAGGGTAGGCGTTGCCGTCCACGGTCAGGTAGGGGGCCACCTTCTCTACGCGCTCACGTGGGTTGCGTTCGTACAGGATCTGCGATTCCGGGTTGACGCCGTCCGAGAGCAGCAGGTCCGAGGACTGGAACTTGATGGAGTACAGCACCCTGTTGAAGAAGGTGCCTACGTTCGGTCCGCCGTTGCCTTCGAAGGTGTACTGGGTCTCGCCCTCACCTGACGGCCTGTCCTGCTCGCGGGGCGGAGCACCGTCCGGTGCACCCACGATTGAGTAGTCCGGCGAGTATTCGCCGAAGTAGATCCGCGGTTCGTAGCTGGAGTCATCGCCCAGCACACCCGTGGAGGGAATGCCTGATTGCAGGAACTCCGGCTTGCCGTCAACGGTGAACTTGTTGCCCTTGGCTGCCACCACGCCGTAACCGTGGGTGTACACAACGTGCTGGTTGAGCCAGCCCTGCTGGTTTGTTTGCACGTTGGTGGGGTTCAGCTCGCGGACGGCGATAACGGTGTCCTGGATCTGCCCGTCCACCTCATAGCGGTCAACGTTGAGGGACTCCGGGAACCGATAGTACGGGCGGTACTGTTCCAGCTGCGAGAACGCGTCCGAGATCAGGTTCGGGTCCAGCAGCCTGATGTTTGCCGTGGTCTGGGCATCCGGCGCCAGCGCGCCGGTGCTCGCGGTGTTGGTGGCATCGTAACGGTCCACCTGGATGGCATCCAGTCCGTAGGCGGCGCGCGTGTTGTCGATGTTGCGCTGAATGAACTCCTTTTCCAGCGTCTCTTCCGAGGGGCGTACCTGGAACTGCTGGATCACCCAGGGGTAAACGCCGCCGGCAAGGATGGACGTGATGACGAGCATCGCCGTGCCGATCACAGGCAGGCGCCACCGGCCGATGACGGCGGCCACGATGAACAGGATGGCGACGAGTGCTGCAGCCACCGCCAGGATGGACTTGGTGGGAATCACGGCGTTCACGTCCGTGTACAGGGCGCCGGCCCAGCGTCCGCTGTTGCTCTGGACAGCCGAATAGCGGTCAAGCCAGAAGTTGATGCCCAGGAGGACCAGGAAGACGGCACCCGTTACGGCGATGTGGATCTGGGCCGCGCGGCTGGTGAAGACGCCCCGTTCCATCAGCCGAATACTGCCGTAGAGGTAATGGGTCAGGATGCCCGCGATGCCGGCAATCACCACCACGCTGATCAGGAACCCGGTCACGAAGCCGAGGAACGGCAGCGTCATCAGGTAGAAGCTGATGTCCAGGTTGAATTCCGGATCCGACTTTCCGAAGGGTTCCTGGTTGAAGAAGAGAAGGACCCTCTGCCACTGGCTGGATGCGGCGCTTCCGGCGAAGAGGCCGAACAGGACCGGCAGGCCCACCATAACCACGCGGCGGACAGGTTCCAGCTGTGCCTGGTAGCGGTTGAGGTTGTCGCGGATTTCCGAGTCCGGGGCGTAGACCGGCCGGGACTGGTAGGCGATGCGGATAGCGTAGAAGACCGCAAGGAACATGATGGCGAACCCTGCAGCGAAGATCCCGATCCGCGCCAGGTTCTCGGTGACGAACACTTCAATAAAGCCGAGCTGCCGGTACCAGAGGACATCGGTCCAGACGTTGGCAAAGAAAATGAAGCCCACAACTACCAGGGCAACAACGATCAGGGTGGGCGTCAGCGCGCCGCGTCTTGAAGGGGGTTTACCTGTGGACATGGTGCTGGCTGGACGGGACAAACTCGGTACCTCATAGCTGGTCGTCAGAATATTCGAAGCGTGCGTGCGAGCGACGTACTTACCGGTCAAACGCTGGTTTCGTCCGTCTTAATTGCCACGAGTGGCAGTAATGCTTAGTTCCTGCCCAGTCTAGTTGCTTGTGCACGCCGGCAGGCCGGATGTGTCCCCGCCGGAACCGGCAAGCTCAACGGCGCGGCGGGCCTCCGCGAGGTTCTCGACCTTGACCACCTGGAGACCGTCGGGAATATTGCCCACCACTTCCCCGCAGTTGGCAGCGGGAGCGAGGAAGAGCGTGGCTCCCCCGGACCTTGCACCCTGCATTTTCTGCCCGATGCCGCCTATGGGCCCCACCACACCGTCCGGGGTTATGGTTCCGGTGCCGGCCACGTGTTTTCCTCCTGTGAGGTCCCCCGGAGTGACTGTGTCGATGATGCCGAGCGAGAACATCAGTCCCGCGCTGGGGCCCCCGACTTTTTCGAGCGAAATCTCCACGTCGAAGGGGAACGTGAACAGGTACTTGAGCATGACGCCCAGGATGAAGCGGCCCGTACCGTTGTCTTTAGGGGTAATCACCTGCGTGACCTCTCGGCCATCGCGTTGCACCACCACTGTGGCAGCCGCGCCCTTGCCTGCTGCCAGTTCCTCCTGGACGACGGCGAGGGAGGTAATCTCCTTGCCGTTGATTGTCTTGAGGATATCCCCCGGCTCGATTTTTCCCGCGGCGGCAGAGTCCTCGGAGAGGTCTGCTGCCTGAAGCTGCTGCGCAAAGGGAATGTCCAGCTCGTTGAGGGCCGAGGCCACCGCATTCTCCTGGGACGTTGTCATGGCCACCGAGCTCTGCTCCGCGGCCTCCTCCCTGGTTGTGCCGCTGGGGTAGATCAATTCCTCGGGGTACACGGCTTTTGATGGGTCGAGCCAGGCGGAGAAAGCGCCCAGGACACTCACTGGGCCGTTCGGGCCGCCGCTCACGTAAACGGTGGTCAGGTCGAGGTTGCCCGCTGCCGGATAGGTTTCCCGGCCGCTGACTTTGATGACCGGGCTTCCCTGGCTCTGGCCCAGCGTGTTGTAGGTGGGGCCGGGTGTTTCGACGACGTAGGGGACCGGCAGGGTGCCCACCGCGATTCCGAGTCCCAGGGCCGTTATCCCGGCCACCATCATGGCCGAGACTTTCCTGTCCCGGCGCGGCGGACCGCCGGGGAACGGCGGGGTGCCGGCCGCTGGCGAAGAGCCTGCGGCACCTGTTGGCGCGCCGGCTTCAGGGCCGCCCGATTCCCCGCGCCAGGGATCGGAAGGGAGCTCGGCAGCGTGGTCCTCGGAGGGGTGGCCGCCACGGGTTGTAGTCACTGAACCAACACTACGCGGTGCCGGCAGACGGAGTTCTTTGCCTACAGCGAACGGTAACGCACTCCGGCAGACAGCCGTCCACCACCGGGGTACCGTGAAGGTTGATCAACAGTCACACCGACGATCGGCGGGATCATGACCTCCAACCCACTTAATCCGTCCAACGGCGACGACACCCCCAAGGACCCGTTGACAGAGATGCTGCAAAACCTGATGGGCGGCAAGGGGATGGAAAATTTCGACCCTGCCGAGCTCGCAAAGGCTGCCGGCCTTCCCAACGACCCCAACCTCCTGGCCCAGATGTTCTCCCAGGTCCAGGCCATGATGAGCGCGCCGTCCGAGGGCCCGGTGAACTGGAAGCTGGCCCACGAGAATGCGCGGCGGGTCGCCGCCGGCAGCGCGGATCCATCGGTCACCTCACAGCAGTCCCGCGAAGTGGACGAGGCCCTGCGGCTCGCTGAACTGTGGCTCGACCCCGTCACGGATCTTCCCGCCACCGGCCTGATCGGCCGCGCTTGGTCCAGGGCGGAGTGGGTGGAGGCGACCCTTGGCACCTGGAAGAGGCTGACCGAGCCGGTCGCCAACAGCATCGCCAATGCGCTCTCCTCCGCAATGACCGAGCAGATGCCGGAGGAGATGAAGTCCATGATGGGCGGAGCCTCGTCCATGCTCCAGAACATGGGCGGCGCCATTTTCGGCATGCAGCTGGGGCAGGCCATCGGCGCCCTCTCCACGGATGTGGTCAGCTCCACCGACATTGGAGTTCCCCTCGCCGATCTTGAGATGGCCCTGCTGCCCCTGAACGTCGCCGCTTTCGGCGAAGGGCTTTCCCTGCCCGAGAACGACATCCGGCTCTTCCTCGCTGTTCGGGAAGCGGCCCACGCCCGGCTCTTTGTCCAGGTTCCGTGGCTGCGGGGCCACCTGCTTGGCGCCATCGAGGCCTACGCACGGGGCATCCATATCGATACCTCCCGCATTGAGGAACTGGCGCGGGAACTTGATCCCGGCAATCCGGAGGGCATCCAGGAAGCCCTGTCGCAGGGCGTATTTATGCCTCAGCGGACGCCCGCCCAGGACCAGGCGCTCGAGAAACTGGAAACGGCGCTCGCCCTGGTGGAGGGATGGGTGGACGAACTTACTGCTGCGGCCACCGAGAATGTTCTTCCGTCAGCGGGCGCTCTTCGCGAAACCGTTCGCCGCCGCCGTGCCACCGGCGGTCCGGCGGAGCACGCCTTCGCTTCGCTGGTTGGTTTGGAGTTGCGCCCCCGCCGGCTGCGGGATGCTGCCACACTGTGGGCCACGCTGAAAGAAGAACGCGGCATTGAAGGCCGTGACGCAATCTGGCACCACCCCGACCTGCTGCCCACCGCCGAGGACCTGGACGATCCCCGCGGGTTCAGCGGACGCCGGAAACTGGCGGAAGCCAGCGACACCGAGGTGGACGACGCCCTGCAGAAGTTGCTTAGCGGCGGGTTTGACGACTCCCCCTCCAGCCGAAACGAAGACGCCGACGGCGGCCAGGACGGGAAGCCGGCCGAGGATCCGGATGCTGATGGGCAGGACGGCGGGCCTAAAAGCTAAGCCGGTCTAGTCGGCGTCGTCCGTCCAGCGCTCCCCGCCTGGGCTGACGGCACCGGTTCCGTCCCTCGTTTCGCTGCCCGGGAGGCCGCGCGCCATGGCGAAGGAAACCCCTTCCAGGAATGCCTTCGCCCGCGCGGTCTCCGGGTAGGCCGCCAGCAGCTTCCAGAACGCCGCATTATGGCTGGCCACCAGGAGGTGGGCGAGTTCATGGAGCAGTACATAATCGATGACCCACTGGGGCATGGGGCGGAGCTTGTCCGAGAGACGGATAGTGCCGTCCGCCGGGGTGGCCGAACCCCACCGTGAGTTCTGGTTGCTGACCCAGCGTACCGACGCCGGCACGGCCTTTCCGCTGAGGTACTGCTCGGAGAGCCGGACTGCCTGGGCAGCCAGGGCGGCGTCCGAAGCAGGGCGCTTCCTGCCGGAAGCTGACCGCCGTTCCCCCTGCCGGTGCAGCTTGGCCAGCATCCGCTGGACCCATTCCTTTTCCTGGGCTGCCGTGAACCGCGCCGGAATGGCTACCACGGCGGTCCCGTTCTCCCAGAAGGCGGCGACAGTCCGGGTCCGGCGGGCGGAGCGCCGCACCTCGACCGGGGCGCCACCCTCGGTGGTGATCACAGCGAGGTGCTTTCCACCAGGACCCGCAAAACGTCTTCCCCATAGCGTTCCAGCTTTGACGGTCCCACTCCGGCAAGCGCCGCAAGTTCTTCCAAGGAGGCCGGCCGGGCTTCGGCAATGGCCGTGAGCGTTGCGTCGGTGAACACCACGAAGGCGGGAACGTCGGCGGCGAGGGCCACCTCCCGCCGCCAGGTGCGCAGGGCGTCAAAGATCTGTTCCTCGTAGCTCGGCGGGCAGGCGTTGCACCGCCCCACCTTGCGTTCCGCACCGGTGGCCAGCATGCTGCCGCAGACCCTGCAGACAGCCGGGGCGGCTGCCTTGCGGCGGGGCGCGGGCCCCTTGCCCCTGATATTTGAGCCGGCAACGGAATCCGGGCGCAGGCCGTCCAGGAACCTGGAGGGCTTGCGGTTGGCCCGGCCGCCGGGAGTCCTGGCCGAAGACCAGGACAGTGAGAGGTGTTCGCGCGCGCGGGTAATCCCCACGTAGAGGAGCCGCCGCTCCTCGTCCACGGATTCCGGAGAGTCTGCAAAGGAAATGGGCATCAAGCCTTCGCTTAGTCCCACCAGGAACACCGCGTCCCATTCCAGGCCCTTGGCCGCGTGCAGAGAGGCGAGGGTCACGCCCTGCACTGTGGGTGCATGCTGGGCCAGCGAACGCTCCTGGAGCTCGTTCACAAAGTCGGCCAGGCCAAACTCCGGTCCCCGGGTCTGGACGAGTTCGTCCGCGAGGGCTACCAGCGCCGCGAGGGACTCCCAACGTTCACGGAGCGCACCGCCGTTGTGGGGTGCTGCCTCGGTATAGCCAAGGGAAGCGACGATGTCCCTGACCAGCTGGCCCAGCGGTTCCGGCTCCTCGATCGAGACTGCCCGGGTGGCTGCCCGCAGCTGGAGGATGGCATCGCGTACTTCCTTGCGGGCAAAGAAGCGCTCTCCGCCACGCAACTGGTAGCCGATGCCGGCGGCAGCAAGAGCCTGTTCATAGGCCTCGGACTGCCCGTTGGTGCGGAACAGGACAGCCACCTCGCTGGCTGGAGTGCCGGCGTCGAGCAATGCCTTGATCTTTTGCGCCACTGTGGCGGCTTCCGCTTCATCGTCCGAGCACTCGGTGAACTGGGGGGCAGGCCCGGCCGGCCGCTGGGCCACGAGCTGGAGCGGAGCGGCCCAGGCGGCATCAGCGGCGGCTCCGCTGCTCCGCCTGCCGGCGAGGAGATCGTTGGCGAGCTTTACCACCTGGGGCGTGGAGCGGTAGTCCCTGATCAGTTTCACCACGTTGGCTTGCGGATAGCGGGCCTTGAATTCCAGGAGGTGCTTCGGAGAGGCCCCGGTGAACGAGTAGATGGTCTGGCTGGCATCCCCCACGACGCACAGTTCGTCCCTGCCTCCCAGCCACAGTTCAAGGAGCCTTTGCTGCAGCGGGGAAACGTCCTGGTACTCGTCCACCACAAAGTGCCGGTACTGCTCGCGGACGGTGGCGGCAACCTTCTCGTCCTCCTGCAGGATGCCTACCGTGATCAGGAGGACGTCCTCGAAGTCGATGACATTGCGGTCCGTCTTAACATCCTCGTAGGACTGGAAGACCCGGGCGACGGCGGTGAGGTCGAAACCGCCCGGCGCTCCCCGGTCCTGCGCGTTTTCCAGGTAGTTGGCGGGCGTCAGCATGGAGACTTTGGCCCACTCAATTTCCGAAGCGAGGTCGCGGATCGAGGCCCTGTCAGTGCTCAATCGAAGCCGGCGGGCTGCCTCGGCGAGCATCTGGGCTTTGTGGTCCAGCAGGTTGGGCAGCGTCCCGCCGACAGCCTGCGGCCAGAAAAACTGCAGCTGGCGCAGTGCTGCTGCATGGAAGGTCCGGGCCTGGACGTTGCCTGCGCCAAGGTCCCGCAGCCGGCTGCGCATTTCTGCCGCCGCGCGGGCAGTAAAGGTCACGGCCAGGAGCCGCTGGGGAGTGTAAACACCTGAGTGCACGCCATAGGCGATGCGGTGTGTGATGGCCCGGGTTTTTCCCGTGCCGGCGCCGGCTAGAACGCACAGCGGTCCGTTGAGCGTGCTGGCAACCTCGCGCTGCTCGGCGTCCAGGCCGCCCAGGATCCGGTCCTCCAGGGACGCTGCGCCGTCAAAATTTTCTGTAGTCACTTTGCTGCTTTTTCGTCTCGACTACCGCGTGCTGGAGTCTGATGGATAAGTAGGGCTTCAGGCGCCAACCCGGTCCTGAATCCGTCCGCCGTACCAGTGCTCAATCAGGGAGCGGGCAATCGACAGCCGGCTGGAGATGGTGATTTCACCGCTGAGCACAGCCTCCTGGAGTTCCTCCCGGCTGAACCAGCGCGCCCTGGTGACCTCCACGCCGTCGGGCGTTGCCTCGGCGTCTTCGGTGACGGCGGTAAATCCAAGCATAAGGGAGGCCGGGAAGGGCCAGGACTGCGAGCCAAGGTATTGGCAGGCAGCAACCCTCACTCCCACTTCCTCATGGATCTCCCGTACCACTGCCTGCTCCAGGGATTCCCCCGGTTCCACGAACCCCGCCAGGGTTGAATAGTTCCTGGCATCACGGGCCCCGCCGCCGCCCAGGAGCAGCCGGCCGTCCGGGCCCACGACGGTAACTATGATTGCGGGATCGGTCCGCGGGTAGTGTTCAGACGAATCGGCCGGGCAGCGCCGCACCCATCCCCCGGCTTCCACGTCCGTGGGAGAACCGCAGCGCGGACAATGCGTGTGCGTGGCATGCCAGTTGGCAATGGCACTGGCTTCAACAAAAAGGGCAGTATGTGTTGGACTCAGCCCGGCGGCAACGTCACGGAATCCTGCCCACGAAGCATCAGAGGGTATCCCGGCAGTTCCAGGCTCCACCGCTTCCGCCAGGACGAAAAGCAACAGTTGGGTACCCGGCGCAAGGTCCGAATCGGGCAGGGCGGAACCAAGGTAGACCGTCAGCTGTGGCGGCGTACCTGCGGCGGCCAGTTCCTTAAGGAGTGGCCGGGCCGCCGACGTGAACAGCCCGCCGGCATGGATCAGCCCCTGCCTGCCGGAGAGGACGACCGCCACCGTGTCTGGTTTGGCGAGGAGTTCCTCCACCATTCCCGGTTGCGCCCGGGCGACGGATCCGCGGTCAACCAGCGCGGGGGGCACCGGGAGTACCGTGTCCATGAGGTGGTTCGCCGGCAGCCGGGCCGCCTTGCCCAGGTGGACCGGTGTTGCAGACTCCGTGTGGCTCATGTGTCCACCGTACTGACTGGGGCCGACAATTGATATTTGGGGTACACGTCCCCGTGGCCGGGCTCCCCTGCCTACCCTGATTTGGACTATATCTGAAGACTCGCCGTCCTTGGACCGGTGTCTTGGACTGCACGCAATCTACCGTGGAACGGTGAGAAGAAAACCGATTGAACTGGCAGCCGTTGCAACCGCGGCAGTCCCCGGACTGACCCCGACGGCCGTTAGCTCTGCCCCGGATGACCCTGCGGACTTCGACTCCGCCCTGCTGCTCGATTCCGAGGGCAAGCGGTGGCGCGTGCGCTCACCGCGGCACGCCGAGGCAAGCGCCCGGCTTGAGACGGAATTCCTCGTGCTGCGTGCCTTCGCCCCGGCCATCAGGGCCGAGCTGCCCTTCCTGATGCCCACCGTTGCCGGCAGCGTGCGGCTGGGTACCTTAAGCACGTTCGTCTACTCGCATCTGGCCGGCAGCACGCGCAGCGTCGAGGAACTGACCGCAGGCCCGGACGCCCTCGCCCGGGAGATCGGCGTCGCCCTTGCCGCCATCCATGACTTGCCCCATTCACTGGTCAGCAATGCCGACCTGCCCAGCTACACCCCCAATGAGTTCCGGCAGCGGCGGCTGAATGAACTTGACCAGGCGGCCACCACGGGAAAAATCCCGCCCGCCCTGCTGCTCCGCTGGGAGCATGCCATGGAAGACGTGTCCCTGTGGCGCTTCAACCCGAGCGTAGTGCACGGCGACCTTCACGAGGACAACCTCCTGTTGGAGGGCCAGCGCGTGACGGCGGTCACCGGCTGGACCGACTTGAGGATCGGCGATCCCGCCGACGATTTCGCCTGGCTTGTTGCCTCCAATGAGCAGGACTTCGTGGACGCGGTACTGGGCGCCTACACGGCCAGCCGCAGGGACACCCCGGACAACCACCTCCTGCGCCGGGCAGCACTTTCCGCCGAATTCGCCCTGGCCCAGTACCTGGTGAAGGGAATCGCCTCGGATGACCCCGGCATGATTTCAGAAGCAGAAGAGATGCTCGGAACCCTTGCCCGGGACATCGAAGAGCACGGCGGGCAGCCGATCAGCGTGGAGCCGCAGCCAGCGGCGGGCGCGCCGGCTACGGGCTTATCCGCGGCCGGTGGCTCGGGTGCCCATGCAGCCACAGGGAAGGTGTCAGCGATCATGGCGGCCGACGCCGGTCCTTTGGGTTCGGGGCCGTCCGTTACGGTAGTCCCGCTGCCGGTTCCGGCCCCGGTCCAGCCGGCGGTCCACATCACTCCCATCCCGGTGGAGCCCCCGGCTAAGGCTGGTGCAGAGGACCCCGCGGGGGGCAACGGGCCGACGGCGGACGGTGGGCAGCCCAAGGCGGAGGATAAAAAGGAATTGGACGACACCTCCACAGCCGCGATCTCCATCGTGGACGTCAAGAAGAACTGAGGGCAGCCGCCACAATCTCCTCCAGCTCGCCGGCTGTACCGAGGTCGTGGGGACGCACAACCTCGTTGTCCGCGACGTAGAAAAAGGCTGCCCGCACTTCCTCCAGAGGCACCTCCTTCAGCCGCGCCCAGGCAAGGCGGTACACCGCAAGCTGCACGGATTTGGTCCTGAGCTGGGCCGCGGACGGCCGCCGTCCGGTCTTCCAGTCCACCAGGTCCCACCGGCCGTCGGCGTCCCGGAAGACCGCGTCAATGCGCCCACGCACCACGACGTCCCCCACCCGGGTCTCTACCGGAACCTCAACGAACGCGGGCGACCGTTCCGCCCAGGGAGAGGCCTTGAAAGTTGCCACCATGGCATCAAGGTCGTAGGCAGCATCAATGTGGTCATCCGAGCCCGGAGCTTCACCGAGGTCGAGCATTCCGGCGGCACCGAAGTACTCCTCCACCCATTCGTGGAACGCGGTTCCCTTCCGGGCTGACATGCCCGGTTCCCGTGGCACGGGCCTGCGGAGCCTGCCAAGCACCGCGGCGGGGTCCTCCCGCAGTTCCACCAGGGTGGATGCGGAGATGTGGCCGGGCAGGTGCACTTCCCGGCCGGCGCTCCTCCTCGTGCGTCGTTCCAGCAGCAGCGCCGCTTCCCGGGCCCATCCCCGTGCCACCCCGGTCAGTTCCCTGCCCGGACCAGCCTGCCCTGGAGGTTCTTCGAGTGGTTGCAGAACCGGAAGGGCTTCGCTGTCCTGGATTCCCAGCGCAGCAAGAACCCTGGCAGCAGCTGTCTCCATTGCCTGCCGGCGTCCGCGCGAAAGGCGCAGGCGGTTCCCGGTGCGCGGATCCACGGGCCCCTCAAGGGGGTCGTACGGCCAGTTGGCAACTTCTGCTTCAAGGGTGAGCGGGCTCTTTTCGGGAAGGGCCTCTTCCTCCAGTGACCCCGGATGGACTGTCGCAGCAGGCCGCGGCCCACCCCCGGACACCTTGGTGAGTGCCTCGAGCCCGGAAAGGAACGGTGACATCTCAGCACGCCCCGCCCGGGACCCGACCCACGCAGGACTGGACGCCCAGAGGACGTGCTTGGCCCTGGTGTAGGCCACGTAGGCGAGGCGGCGTTCCTCTGACTCCCCGTGGGCCTGGACAGAGGACTTGAAGTCCTTTTCGGCGTCCAGCCAGCCCTTCTGGTCCGGCTGGTCGAGGTCCCACTGGGGAAGGTCGGCACGGTCACCCCGGAGCGGCCAGGGCAGGGCAGCCGAGCCACTGCTCCACCGGGAGTCCCTGTCGCTGGGGAAGGCTCCCGCATTGAGCCCGGGGACAAAAACCACATCCCATTCAAGGCCCTTCGATGCATGGACTGTCAGCAGTTGCACAGCCTCCCGGTTCACGTCACTGGCCGGCGCTTCCAACCCGTTTTCCTCAGCAGCGGCAGCTTCCAACCAGGACAGGAACGCGAGGATGTCCACACGCTGGGAGGTGCGCAGGAACCCTGCGGCGGCGTCCTGGAAGGCGTCAAGGTTGCGGCGGGCTTGATGGATGCTGATGCCTGGCCGCGCGGCCACTTCGATATCCAGCAGCATGGCCCGCTCAACCTCGCCCAGCAAGGTGGTGAGGTCATCCCCGAGGTAGCTTCGGAGTTGCCGCAGTTCAGACGACAGCCGGGCAAGCCGGCTGCGGGCACCGGGGGTGAGCGACCTGCCGTTGGCCGACGTCCAGCCCTCCCGGGGCAGCCAGTCCAGGGCCTCCACCAGGCTGGCACCGTCAGTCAGATCGCTCTCGAGGACCGTGCCATTGGTGTGGTCGTCCGGCTGCCCGTCAAGGGACCGTTCGGCGACGTGTCCGCGCCGGCGCGCGAGCTGACTGGACCAGTCGCGCAGCGCCATCAGGTCGGCCGGGCCGATGCGCCAGCGGGCACCCGCCAGGAGGCGCATCAGCGAGTCGGAGCGTCCAGGGTCGGCAAGCACACGCAGCGTAGCCACGAGGTCCACGATCTCGGGGGTATCCAGGAGCCCGCCAAGTCCGACAATCTCATACGGGATTCCCCTGGCTTCAAACTGGCGCCGGATGGTCTCCATCTGCGCGCGGCGGCGGCAGAGGACGGCAAGGGCAGGCGGTACGGGGGTTCCGTCGGGTTTGAGCTCAAAGTCCGTCACCCGGTACTTCAAAACGTCCTCTGCGATTGCGGACGCTTCATCGACATCTGTGCCGAAGCGCCCCAGCACCACCGTTCCCTCAACTGCACCCGGGCTGGGCTGCAGCGGAGGCACGTCCCCGGGTGCCGCCCCTCCCCCGCCGGCCGGTCCCCGCTGGGCTGCTGCCTTGCCCAGGGACTCGGACATTACGTTGGCTGCCGAGAGGATTGCCCGGCCGTTCCGCCAGGCCGTTGTCAGGTAGGAGGTGGGGGCAGGAGCCCATTTTCCGTCGCCGGCAGGACCGCCGGTGACTGGGAATTCCCGGACAAAGTGGAAAAGCTGCCCGGCCGAGGCTCCGCGGAAACCGTAGATGGACTGGTTGGGGTCGCCCACTGCGGTCACCGCATGTCCGCCTCCGAAGAGCCGGGAGAACAGCACCAACTGGGCATAGGAGGTGTCCTGGAATTCGTCGAGCAGCACCACTTTGTACCGCTGCCGTTCCATGTGTGCGGCCAACGGAACTTCCTGCGCCACCTTGGCGGCGAGCGCCACAAGGTCTCCGAAGTCAAGGGCACCCCGTGACCGCTTCGCTGCTGCGTACCGGCCCACCATGTCCGCCACGCTGGCCCTGGTCCGCAGCATCCCGGCAAGCTCGGCCGCAGCCTGGGGTGGGTTCTTCTTTTTGCCCGCCTGGTACGGCAGGGATTCGAATTCCGACAGCCTTGCCATCAGCCAGGCTTCCACGTCCTCGGGCTCCTGGAGGTGCTCCGCGCATTCCCCGGCCAGCTGGATAACCGCCTTCACCAGGGTGGACTTTGCAGACTTGAAGTGGGCGTACTCGCCGTCGTAGGCCTCCACCACTTCACTGGCCAGCTGCCACGCCTGCGCTCCACCGAGGAGGACCACGTCCCGCTCCACGCCCAGCCGCAGTCCATAGTCTGACACGATGCCGCTGGCAAAGGAGTGGTAAGTGGACACCTTGGGCTCGAGGGAATCGCTGCTGACCAGCTGTGCCGGGAACAGCCGGTGCGCCGTGTCCTGGCCGGCCAGCCGTTGCAGGGCGGCCAGCTTCACCCGGATCCGGGACGCAAGCTCCCCTGCTGCCTTGCGGGTGAACGTCACCCCGAGGACTTCCTCCGGCCGGACCCAGCCGTTGGCCACCAGCCAGACGACGCGATCCGCCATGGTGGCGGTCTTGCCCGATCCGGCGCCTGCAATGACCAGCCGCGGAGTCAGCGGCGAACTGATGATGTCCGACTGCTCCCGCGTGGGCACGTTCTTTTCGCCCAGCAGCAGGGAGAGTTCTTCCGGCGTGAACCGGGCTTCGGGGACGTTGAGTGCGGCCACCGCTGCTTCCACGCTCATTCGGTGACCTGCCTTCCCCGTACGCACAACGGACATACTTCGGGGAGCCTGCAGCCGTGTCCGCCATGGCTTCCCTTCGCTGGATCATGCCGTGCCAGGAATTCGCTGCCGGCCATCACAGTGGCGGCCTCCTTCACCATGTCCAAAGCCCAGTTCTCCTGGGGGTCAAGCGGATCCTGCTGCTGGATGCCTGGATTTTTTGTTCCAGTTCCAAGTTGGGCAAGTACTGCACCGCCGGGAACGGCAGGGTTACCCCCGCCGGGACTTTCGCTGAATCCGCCGGCGAGCACTGCGGCCTGGTAGGCGCCGAGCTGCGGATGCGCGGAGAGTTCCGCTTTACCCGGCTGGCGTTTTCCTGTCTTGAGGTCCACGATGACCAGCCTGCCCTCACTGTCGATTTCCAGGCGGTCCACCTGGCCGCGGAGGACTGCCGCGCGGGCCGTACCGTCGTCCACAGCCACGTCCGGGAGCGCCACCTCGAAGTCCTGCTCGACCCCCAGCAGGCTCCGGCCTTCGCTCCTCATGACCAGCACATACTGGGCAAGCTTGCGGACCATGGCCTCCGCGCGCTGGAAATCCAGTCTCCCCTCCCAGTTGTCCTTCATCCCCAGCGCGGGCCAGCGGCGCACCAGTTCCGCGACGTACTCTGCTCCTGACGCATCCGGCAGTTCCTGCGCGATGGCGTGGACCAGCGTGCCCAGGCTCCTCGCGAAATCGGTGGCCGCCTCGCCGCCTGCGGCCTGTACGAACCAGTCGAGCGGCGACTTCTGGACCGTCTCAACTTTCGACGGCGACACAAACACTGTTCCTCCGGGGGGAACCACGGGATCGGACGAGGTCAGCTGTGGCAGCCCCCACCAGCTTCCGGGATGCGCGCCGGCCACGGGAGGCTCGGCAGCCGTGAGCCGGGCAAGGACCCTAACCGCTTCCTCCGCCTCAGCCTCATGCTTTCCATCCAGCTGGGCATATTGCCGCAGTTCGGCAACCAGGGCACGCAGGGTCATGGGACGCTCCACCGGGGTGAATTCCCGGCCCGCCTGGCCCGGGCTGGGAGGTGAGACGTAATCCAGGAAGGAGGACGGCTGATCGTCCTCTGAGGACACGGCAGTACAGATTAGGAGCTCCCGTGCCCTTGACACCGCCGTGGAGAAGCTCCGTAGTTCGTCATACCGGATGTCCCGCAAACGGCTCAGCGGATCCCGCTGCAGCGCGTAAGGTGGTCCATGCTCAACTGCATCGGCGTAGAGGGTGCTGCCCAGGAGTTCACCGCGCAGCCGCGTGTTCGGCCATACGCCTTCCTGGAGCCCGGCCACCAGGACCACAGGCCATTCCCGCCCTGCTGCGCTGGCGGGAGTCATCAGTTCGACGGCGTCGTCCAACTGGGCGCGGGCGGCCAGCGTGTCCATGGGGAGCTCCTGGTTCAGCAGGTACTCAAGGAACTGCTCCGGACCGGCACCGGGCATCTGGTCTACGTACCGTTCGGCCGTGTGGAAAAGCGCCATCATGGCGTCGAGGTCGCGGTCTGCGCGGGCACCGTGCGGCCCGCCGGACAAAGCGGTCTCCGTCCAGGCAGTGGAAAGACCAGTGGAATTCCAAAGGGCCCACAACACGGACTCGGCGTTGGCACCCGGTTCGAAGGCAGCTTTCCGTCCTGCCTGGATCATGCCGGCCGTGCGCCGCGCCGCACGGCCCTCCATGCCGAGGGAGGATAGGGCCCCGGGTTCGAGCAGGGCCTCGACGAGCAAGGCATCACTGGTGCGGCCTCCGCCGCCCAGGAGTTCCTCGCGCCTCAGCGACTGCCGCAGCCGGCGCAGCTCGATGGACGTGGCACCGCCGATGCGGGAGGTCAAAAGGGATACAGCTGTTTCAGGTGTCAGCTGGCTGGGGTCAAGGGCGACGGCAAATGCGTCGAGCAGGGGCCGTACCGCCACCTCGTCCCGGACAGCCGACTCGGCCACAGGCACGCGGACCGGGATCCCCTGGCCGGACAGGTAACGCTGCAGCTCGCTGACCTGCCCTCCGTTGCGCACGATCACCGCGATCTCGGCCAGGTCCCGCCCGTGGTTGATGTGCTGGTCCAGGATGCGCTGGGCCACATACCGGAGTTCATGCACGGCTGACGGCACGAGATGGGCTTCCACCACTCCCTGCGCCCGGTGCCCTGCCGGCTGCTCGAGTTGCCTTGCCAACTGCCCGCCGGCACGCTGCGATATACGTGCGGCAACCCCCAGCCATGCGTCTGCCAGCGCCTGCGTGTGCCGGTGTGCGTATCGCAGGGGCCGCTCCAGGGCGGGGGCGTGCGGCGACAGCAGGCGCGGCAGTTCGGCCACCAGATCCGGGCGCGCTCCCCGGAAGCCCTGGACGACGGTGTCCGGGGAGAAGGCAATGAAGCAGTCCGTCCCGCGGGCGATGTCTGCCAGAAGCTCAAAGACGGCAGGGTTTGCCTCCTGCACGTCATCAACGACAACCAACTGCAAGCGCTCGCGTTCGGCAGCCAGGAATTCCGGGACGTCCTGGAAGATCTGGCGTGCCGCGGTAATGATCCCCGCGGGATCAAAGGCCTCTGGCATCCTGAGGTCCAGGACGTCACGGTACTCTGCGTACAACCCGGCGGCGGCAATCCAGTCAGGCCGGTCGCACTGGCGGCCCAGGTGGGCGAGGTCCGCGGCGGTCAGGCCGGACTCGATAACACGGTCGAACAGCTGCCGTACTTCCTGCCGGAAGCCGCGCGTCTCCAAGGCTCCCGCAAGATCGTCAGGCCAGGGCAGCTCCAGCCCTGGCAGGCGGTGGCCTTCGAGGAGTTCCTTGATGATGAGGTCCTGCTCCGGACCGGACAGGAGGCGCGGCGGCCTTGAGAGGGGCAGCACTCCTTCGGCCTTGGCGCGCCGGAGGAGATCAAAGGCGTAGGAGGCCCAGGTCCGGGCTGGCGTCGTGCTGAGGCTTCTGTCCAGCCGGGCCGTGAACCGGTCGCGGAGGGAATCGGCCGCGAGGCGGGTCGGGGCCAGGATGAGCATCCGCTCGGGGTCAATTCCGTCCCGCAGCGCCCGCGTGACCGCGGCTTCGATCAAGACAGTGGTTTTTCCCGTGCCCGGCGCCCCCGGTACCAGGACAGGCCCGGCCCCTTGGGGCACGTCCACAGCGGCCTGCTGATCGGAGGTCAGCGACGGGGCTTCGGCATGGATCCGCCGCGGCGGCAGCAGTTTGAGGCCCGGAGAGCCGGTCTGGCCTGGGTGCCCGCTCCCACCATCGTGCAATGCTCCGGCTGCTGTACCGAATTCGGCTTCGAGACCAGCTGCTGATACCTGCCGGTACTCGTCGCGGGGACCTGTGAAGGGAACTGTTACTGTCACCCGGACATTCCATCATCAGCCACCGACAATTTATGGAGCCGACGCTCCAACTCCCCGGAGACAGCGTCGATCTGCCCAAAATCTTCAGGTGTCGGCGCCCAGCGTGCTGCGGAAAGGTCCACCCGCCAGGAGCCCTCCCCCGTCCGCAGGTAGGTTTCGTGGTCGCCTGTGAGGGGCGTTCCTTCCTTTAGGTAGTGGCGGAGGGCTTTCACTTCGTGTCCCTCCGGAGCGTGTCCGCTTGCCTTGAGGATCCGCCACCAGGGAACGCCGCTGCCGTAGTGGCTCATGACTGAACCGATCTGTCTGGGCCCGCCTGATCCCAGCAGTTCGGCGACGTCCCCGTACGACACTGCGGCCCCGGCCGGAACCAGCCTCACGATGGCCAGTACCGCCTCCACATACTCAATCCGCATTAATCCAATATTAGCTGCAGTGGCGCTCCCGGGAATTGTCGGTGGCCGCCGTTAGCGTGGACGTATGAGCACCTGGAACACCCTTCCCCGAGCAGCCTTCGACCTCGAAACCACCGGCCGCAACTCGCGTGCCGCCCGGATAGTCACGGCGTCAGTCACTGTGGTGGACCACAAGGGTGAGGTCATCAGCGAGCATGAGTGGCTGGCCGATCCAGGGGTTGAAATACCCACCGAAGCCAGTGATGTGCACGGCATCACCACTGAACAAGCCAGGCGCGAGGGCAGGCCCGCCCACGAGGTGACGAAGGAGCTCGCGGCAGTGCTGCAAGGGCTTTTCGATGACGGTACGCCGGTCATCGCGTTCAACGCGAGCTACGACTTCACCGTGCTCGCAGCCGAGTCGGCCCGCTATGGGGTCCCGCAACTGACGCGCTTTCCGGTCCTGGACCCCTACATCATGAACAAGCAGGTGGACCGATACCGCAAGGGCAAGCGAACCCTGACTGCATTGTGCGAAGAGTACGGCGTGGTCCTGGACAATGCCCATACGTCGGCCGCTGACGCCCTGGCTACCCTGAAGGTCCTGGATGCCATGGCTGGAAAGTTCCCGAAACTGAGCATGCCTGCCAGCCAGCTGCACCAGCTTCAGGTGGACTGGGCCGTGAGCCAGGCTGCGGACTTCCAGGGCTACCTCCGCAAGACGAAGCCAACAGCCGTGATCGAAGGCGACTGGCCCGTGCTGCCCCCGCAGGATGCCAGTGCCGGCGGCTTCTAGCCCTCCGGTCACCCTGCCGCTCCGAGATATAATTCACAGTCATATCGCTTCATAAGGCAGCTTGCTTTTGGGCAGCGAGGATTCGCCGTCACGGCCCTACCAAGCTCCAGCTGGGCAGGCGAATCAGCGCGAGGCCGAATTTTGTTCGCCAGAGGTCCCGTCTCATCCGCGCTTCTTCACAATCCGGACCAGAATCGCCAAAGTGAGACAATAAAGTTTTGCGGTCACCCCTGCCCTGGCCTTGCTTGACCAGCACCGGGCAGGTGCCAGGCGCCACCAGCGCAGCCTTGCGGCCCGGTTGACTTATGACTCAATGAAAGTGACAACCTGATGAAAATCAAAGCGATGAAGTGGCTCACAACCGCTCCCGTGGCACTCGCCCTCGCGGTTTCCCTCGCAGCATGCGGCTCAGGATCTGCCGAGCCCACCGGAACGCCCACGGATGCCCTCGCCGGCAGTGACCAGCAGACGCTGGACAAGTACACCACCGCCGACGTCACGCCGATCGATCAGATCGACAAGACCAAGCTCGGCCTCAACACTGAAGGCAAGCTCGAGGTGGGCACCCTCTCGGACGCCCCGCCGAACATCTTCATTGACCCCTCGGGCAAGTTCACCGGCTACGACAACGAACTGCTGCGCGCCATTGCCGGCAAGCTCGGCCTTGAGGTCGAATTCGTTGCCACGGACTTCTCGGCACTCCTTTCCCAGGTGCAGACCAAGCAGTTCGACGTCGGCTCCTCCTCCATCTCCACCACGGACGCCCGCCGCCAGAACGTCGGTTTCACCAACGGCTACGACTTCGGCTTCATGGCCGTCGTTGCCAAGACCGACAGCGACGTCAAGGGCTTCGCCGACCTCACCGGCGACCTCCGCATCGGCGTCGTCCAGGGCACCGTCCAGGATGACTATGTCACCAACACGTTGAAGCTTGAGCCGATCCGTTTCCCGGATTACGCCACCGTGTACGCCAACGTGCGCAACGGCCAGGTGGACGCCTGGGTCGCCCCGTCCCAGCAGGCCACCGGCCAGGTGAAGGAAGGCGACGGCACCGTCATCGCCGAGTCCGTCGTCAACACCCAGAACTTCACTGCCTACGCCGTGGCCAAGGACAACCAGCCGCTGATCGACGCGCTGAATTCCGGCCTGGACGCCGTTATCGCTGACGGAACCTGGTCCAAGCTGACCAAGGAGTGGTACCCGGACCGCGAGATGCCGAGCGACTGGAAGCCGGGCAGCAAGGCCGCCACGGTTCCCCAGAGCTGATTGAGCCGCAACGTCCATGGATCTCTTGGATCAGCTGGCTGACACCTTCTTCAACTGGGAGGAAATGGCTAAAGTCATTCCCGCCCTGCTTATGGTCGGTTTGCCCAACACCCTGATACTGGCTGTGGCCTCCGGCGTCTTAGGTTCCCTGCTGGGGCTGGCGCTGGCCATGATGGGGATTTCCCGCAACGCCGGGGCCCGCTGGGTGGCGCGCATCTACACCGATATCTTCCGTGGGCTCCCCGCCATCCTGGTGATCCTGGTCATCGGTATCGGGCTCAGTCCGATCGCCCGGGAAATCACCGGGTCCCGGAACCCTTACCCCCTGGGCATCCTGGCCTTGACGCTCATAGCGGCAGCTTACATCGGCGAAATCTTCCGATCGGGCATCCAGAGCGTGGAGAAGGGGCAGTTGGAGGCATCCCGGGCGCTGGGCTTCAGCTACGGCAGTTCCATGCGCCTGGTGGTGGTGCCGCAGGGCATCCGCCGGGTCCTTCCCGCACTGGTGAACCAGTTCATCTCGCTGTTAAAGGATTCCTCGCTGGTGTTCATGCTTGGCCTGGCTGCCTCGGACCGGGAGATCTTCCGGATCGGAAATGACGCCATGGCCAACACCGGCAACCTCTCTCCGCTGGTGGCCGCAGGGGTGCTGTATCTGATCCTGACCGTTCCGCTGACCCACTTCGTGAACTTCATCGACAACCGGCTCCGTACCGGGAAGCCGGAAAAGAAGGAACCGGATGAGCTGGCAGCACCTATCGGCAAGGGGGCACACGCATGACGGAATTCGCGTCCGGAACCCTGACCGGCAAGAACCTGCACCTATCGTTCGGGCACAACCACGTTCTCCGCGGCATTGACCTGCACGTGGAGAAGGGAACCACTGCCTCGGTCATCGGCCCTTCGGGGTCCGGTAAGTCCACACTGCTGCGTGTGATGAACCGGCTGATCGAGCCCGATCAGGGCGACATCCTCCTGGATGGCCGTTCGGTCCTGAAGGACAACCCTGACGAGCTCCGGCAGCGGATCGGCATGGTGTTCCAGCAGTTCAACCTGTTCCCGCACAAAACGGTGGTGGACAACGTGTCCCTGGCCCTGAGGAAGCTGCGTAAGCTGCCGCAGGAACAGGCCCGCGCCGAAGCCCTGGAGCAGCTGGACCTGGTGGGCCTGAAGCACAAGGCCGACGCCCGCCCGGCAAACCTCTCCGGAGGCCAGCAGCAGCGCGTGGCTATAGCGCGGGCACTTGCCATGAAGCCGGAAGTCATGTTTTTTGACGAGGCTACGTCCGCTCTGGATCCCGAGCTCGTCAAGGGCGTCCTGGCGCTCATGACGGACCTCGCGAAGGGCGGTATGACCATGGTGGTGGTAACCCACGAGATGGGCTTCTCCCGCAACGTCTCGGACACGGTGACGTTTATGGACGCCGGCGTTGTGGTGGAATCCGGTCCTCCGCAGCAGATCTTCAGTGACCCCGCCACGGACCGCCTGAAGAACTTCCTCTCGGACGTTCTGTAGCTCCTGGCCCAGGCACACAAAGAAATCCCCGGTTGCAAAAGCAGCCGGGGATTTCTTTGTGTGTGGGTGCCGGGATGTCCTTCGAGAGACAAAACGCCCGACGGCGGAACTAGCCTTGTGCGGCTGCTGCCGCCTTTGCTGCGGCCGGAAGCGCATCGAAGATGCGGTTCATAGCTGTGTCGTCGTGCGCGGCGGACAAGAACCAGGCCTCGAACACCGACGGCGGCAGGTAGACGCCCGACTCCAGCATGGAGTGGAAGAACGGCGCGTAGCGGAAGCTCTCCTGCGCCTGGGCGTCGGCGTAGTTGTGCACACCGTTGGTCGAGGTGCCGAACGCCACCGAGAAAAGGTTCCCCGCGAACTGGATCGAATGGTCCACCCCTGCGGCGTCCAGGGCAGTGGACAGGGCCGAGGAGAGCTCCAGCGAGCGGACGTCAATGAAGGAGTAGACGTCCCGGGTGGCATGCGTCAGGGTTGCAACACCCGCAGCCATCGCCACCGGGTTCCCGGAGAGCGTCCCGGCCTGGTACACCGGACCGGTGGGGGCAAGATGGTCCATGATGTCGGCACGTCCGCCGAGGGCCGCCGTCGGCATTCCCCCGCCGATGACCTTGCCGAAGGTGAGCAGGTCCGGCGTCCACGGTTCAGCGGCGTCCGGCGCGCCGCCGGTGAGGCCCCAGTACCCCGAGTAACCGGTGCGGAACCCGGTGAGCACCTCGTCCACGATGAGCAGCGCCCCGTGTTCGCGGGTGATGCGGGACAGGCCAAGGTTGAAGCCGTCCTCGGGCGTTACCACGCCCATGTTGGCCGGCGCCGCTTCGGTGATGACGGCGGCGATGCTGGGTCCGTGGGCGGCAAACGCTTCCTTCACGGCGGTGAGGTCGTTGTACGGCAGCACCAGGGTTTCGGCCGTGGTGGCCTCGGTGACACCGGCCGAGCCTGGCAGGGCGAGCGTTGCCACGCCCGAACCAGCCGACGCCAGGAGGCTGTCCAGATGCCCGTGATAGCAGCCTGCGAACTTAATGATCAGGTTTCGGCCGGTGAAGCCGCGGGCCAGGCGGACGGCCGTCATGGTTGCTTCGGTGCCGGTGGAGACCATCCGGAGCCGCTCCACCGCCGGCACACGTTCCTGGACGATCGCCGCCAGGTTCGCCTCGTCAGGTGTGGAGGCGCCAAAGGAAAGGCCGCGGTCCACTGCAGCGTGAACTGCCTCCAGCACGGCCGGGTGTGCGTGGCCCAGCAACGCCGGGCCCCAGGAGCAGACCAGGTCCACGTATTCCTTGCCGTCGGCGTCCGTCAGGTACGGGCCTTGCGCGGAGACCATAAAGCGCGGAGTCCCGCCTACGGACCCGAAGGCTCTCACGGGAGAGTTGACTCCGCCCGGCATCAGCTGGCGGGCGCGGTCGAAAAGTGCCTCGTTGCGAGGATTGCTGGAAGTCATGGTTCCCATTCTCTCAGTTAGCCGGCGCTTCAGTTGCGAGCAATTCCGCCACCCGGGGCGCCACCGCCATCCCCAGGAGCTCGATGGAGCGCATCATGGCGGAGTGCGGCAAGGGACCGTTGCTGTACTTGAGGTCGAAGCGGTCCACGCCCAGGTTCTGCTTGAGCAGGACAATCTTCCGTGCCACCGTTTCGGGCGAGCCTACGTACAGGGCGCCCTCGGGAGCGCACAGGGCGTCGAACTCCCCCCGTCCGGCAGGTCCCCAGCCGCGCTCGGCCCCAAGCTTGTTCCGCAGTTTCAGCCAGTGCGGGAAGAGTTCCTCCCGGGCCTGTTCGTCTGTATCTGCCACATGGCCGGGCGAGTGCGTGGCAACCTGCTGCATGGGGTGGCCGTATTTGGTCATGGCTTCCCGGTACAGCTCCACGAGCGGCCGGAACGAGCGCGGCTGCCCCCCGATAATCGCGAAGATGATGGGGTAGCCATACTGCGCGCACCGAAGCACCGATTCGGGTGTTCCCCCGACGCCGATCCAGGTGGGCAGCAGGTGGCGTTCCAGGGGCGGGTAGACGCTCAGGCCGGAAAGGGCCGGCCTGGTGCGGCCTTCCCAGTGCACCGGCTTCTGCGCCCGTATCTTGTCGAACAGCTCCAGCTTCTCTTCAAACAGGACCTCATAGTCTGCGAGGTCCAGCCCGAACAGCGGAAAGGATTCAATAAAGGAGCCCCGGCCCAGCATCACTTCGGCGCGGCCGTTCGATAGGGCGTCCACGGTGGAGAACCGCTGGAATACCCGGATGGGGTCATCCGAACTCAGGACAGTGACCGCGGAGCCAAGGCGGATCCTGGTGGTGCGGGCGGCAGCGGCCCCGAGGAAGACCTCGGGCGCGGATACCGCGTAGTCCTTGCGGTGGTGCTCGCCCACGCCAAAGGCGTGGAGTCCGACGGCGTCCGCCAGCTCAGCCTGTTCGAGCAGCTGGCGCAGCACCTGGGCATGCGGCTGCGGGCTGCCGTCCGGGTTCTCGCCGACGTCGCCGAACGTGTTCAGCCCGATCAGGATCCTGTCCGCGCCCACCGGGGCCGTGGGAAGGGGCGGGATTTCGCTCATCGGGACTCCTTCAACCAGCCGGCCAGTTCAGCTGCCCAGTATGTCAGCACCATGTGGGCGCCGGCGCGGCGGATGCCGAGCACGGATTCGGTGATAGCCGCACGCCTGTCAATCCAGCCGTTGGCGGCAGCAGCCTCGATCATCGCGTACTCCCCCGAGATCTGGTAGGCCGCCACAGGGACCGGGCTCATCGCCGCCACGTCGGCGACGATGTCCAGGTAGCTCATGGCCGGCTTCACCATCACCACGTCTGCCCCTTCGGCGAGGTCCAGTTCAACCTCGCGAAGGGCTTCGGTGCGGTTGCCCGCGTCCATCTGGTACGTGCGCCGGTCCCCCTTGAGCTGGGAGTCGACGGCTTCCCGGAACGGACCGTAGAAGGCCGACGCGTACTTCGCCGCGTAGGCAATAACGGAGGTACTGGTGTGCCCTGCCTGGTCCAGGGCGGCGCGGATGGCGGCGACCTGGCCGTCCATCATGCCCGAGGGGCCCAGCATGTGGGCACCCGCGTCGGCCTGTGCCACGGCCATCCGGGCGTAGATCTCAACGGTGCGGTCGTTGTCCACGTAGCCCTCGGCGTCCAGTACGCCGCAGTGCCCGTGGTCAGTGAACTCATCCAGGCAAACATCGCTCATGACCACCAGGTCGTCGCCGACCTCCGAGCGGACATCCCGGATGGCCTTGTTCAGGACGCCGTCGGGGTCAAGGGAGGCGGTGCCCTCGGCGTCCCGGGCCTCCGGGATGCCGAACAGCATGATGCCGCCAAGGCCGAGCTCAACAGCTTCTGCCGCAGCCCGCTTGAGCGTCTCCGTGGTGTGCTGGGCAACTCCGGGCATCGACGTGATCGGGTTCGGCTCGGTGAGGCCTTCCCGGATGAAGGCCGGGAGGATCAGCTCGGCCGGCGCCAGCCGGGTTTCAGCGGTCAGCCGGCGCATGGCCGGAGTGGTGCGGAGGCGGCGGGGGCGGTGGCTCGGAAAAGTCATGGTCCTGTCCTTGGGAATGGTTCGAGGGGTGGGCGGAAGTCCTGGCTGGCGGTTTTCCGGCAGGTCAGGGCGGTTGCCGGCCGGAATTCCCACCGGTGCCAAGTGCCGTTTCGACGGCGGTCACCAGTCCTTGTGGCGTGGGCTCGCCGGCGATTGCAGCCACAGGCAAGCCAAGGGAGGCGGCCTGTTCCGCCGTCGACCTTCCGATCGCCACGAGGCGGCAGCCGTGCAGCGGCGAGAGCGCATGGATTCGCCGGACGGCGCTGGGCGAGGCGGCCACTACTGCCTGGATCCGCCCGGCCGCGATTTCGGCGGCGGCTGCTTCCGGTGCAAGCAGGGAGTACGACGGCGTGCCCCGCCCCGGCGCCGCATCCTCCGGCGGTATGGCCAGCCTGCGCTCCGCTGCCGCGGGATAGTCGACGGTGCGGTACGCGGTCACTGCCGTGACAGTGCTGCCTGCCGCCGCCAGCCCTTCGGCGAGTCGTGCAGGCGCGATGTCCGCTTGGGGAAGAAGTACCTTATCGGTGCTGGCGGGCCATACCTCGAGCAGTCCCGAAGCGGACTGTTCGTCTTTGGGCATCAGATCCACCGGCAGGCCTGCGGCTTCGAGGAGACGCCGGCAGGCCGGTCCGATTGCAGCGATCCGGGTTGCGGCAGGTATCCACTGGCGCAGCGTGAGGCCCCGTTCGGTTGCCTTGGCGGTGAGCACATGGACCGTGGTGGCGCTGCTGATGATCAACCATTCAAATGCGCCGCCACCGAGCGCATCGCAGGCCACATCCAGGGAGTGCTGGTCCGCGGCACGTTCGAAGTCGATCAGCGGCAGCAGGAGCGCCTCGGCGCCGGCCTCCTCAAGTGCCGCTACCAAGGGGAGTGAGCGTTCCGGGCTGCGGGTGATCAGTACCCGGGCCCCAATAAGCAGCTTCCCGCTCCCGGACCCGATTGCTCCGTTGGCGGTGCGGTCCGCCACGCCTACCCCTCCCTAAGAGGGCGGTCCTGGACACGGCGGGAAGGCAGTCCCATGGCCGGCTCAGGAAGCCTGCAGGTCTGCGATATCGGCGGCACCGGCGGCGAGGAGGACTTCGGCGAGTTCGATGCCCAGCAGGGTGGCCCCTACTTCCGTGAGTCCGTCGGTTGCCCGTTTGTCCCGGACTGAAGCGGTGCCGTCCACAGCACAGACCACGGCTTCCAGATGGAGCATGCTGCCCTTCCGGAAGGCGTAGGCGCCCACCGGTGCTGCGCAGCCGGCTTCGAGCCGGGCCAGCAGGGCCCGCTCAGCCGTGACAGCGAGCCGGGTATCCGGATCGTCCAGCGCGGCCAGTGCCTGCGCAAGGACATCCTTGGAACCCTCCGTGGAGCCCGGCCTGGGCGGGGCATCGGCTGTGCGGCACTCAATGGCGAGGGATCCCTGGCCGGCAGCGGGAAGCATAACGTCAGTTTCGAGGAACTCGCTAACGGCATCCAGCCGGCCGATGCGTTCCAGCCCTGCCGCCGCGAGAACCACGGCATCGAGGTCGCAGGACTTGCCCGCAACCACCCGGTCCGTTGCGTTCCCCGGAAGTCCGGGAACCCTGCCCAGGCGGGTGTCCACGTTGCCGCGGATATCCAGGATCTCAAGGTCGGGCCGGGCGGTGCGCAGTTGGGCCGCACGGCGGGGCGAGCCGGTCCCCACGGTGGCGCCTGAGGGGAGGTCGGCAAGTTTGAGCCCGTCCCGGGCGCAGAGGACATCACGGACGTCCACCCGCTTTGGTGTGGCGGCAAGGCTAAGTCCCACTGCCGCGCCGGTGGGCAGGTCCTTGAGCGAATGGATGGCCACGTCGCACTCATTGCGGAGCAGCGCATCGCGCAGCGCGGCGACAAAAACGCCCGTGCCGCCCATTTGGGACAACGAGCCCGTGAGGACGTCACCGTCGGTCCTGATGTGGACGAGTTCCACCGGGAAGCCTCCGACGGCGGCCAGCTGGTCAGCGGTTTGCTGCGTCTGGGTGAGTGCCAGCTTGCTGGCGCGGGTTCCGATGCGGACTGTCACTGCTGCGGCGCTCCCCCGGCCGTGCCCGGCTGGTTGGCCTCCGCGTCGGCCGGATAAGGATCATGGCCAGTGCCCACGGTGGTGTCCGCCCCTGCGATGGTGGGCTTCTCGCCGCGGAAGTTTGCGCAGCATCCCGGGCGGCAGACGTCGTACCAGGGGCCAAGGGCGGTCACTGCCGGGCGGTCGCTGATGTTGTTGGCCACGGTCCGCTCGGAAATCAGGTCCACCAGGCCGTTGACGAATGTGCGGTGGGTGCCGGGAGTGGGAACGCGGGTGGCTGCGAGTCCCAGGTTGGCGCATGTTTCCAGGGCTTCCGTATCCAGGTCCCAGACAACTTCCATGTGGTCGCTCACGAAGCCGAGGGGCACAATAACGATTCCCTTGACGCCCTGGCCGGCAAGCTCTTCAATGGCGTCGTTGATGTCCGGTTCGAGCCACGGCACGTGCGGGGCCCCGGAACGGGACTGGTACACCAGCGACCAAGGGGCGGTAAGGCCCGATTCCTCTTCCACCCCCTGGATGACGGCGGCTGCGGTGGCCAGGTGCTGGGCAACGTACGCGGAGCCCTCTTCGAATTCGCGGGGTTCGCCCTCGGACCGGCCTGCCGCGTCTGCGTCGCGGGTAGGGATGGAGTGCGTGGCAAACAGGATCTGGACGGGCGCGTCGGGTGTGCCTGCGGCTGCCAGTTTTTCCCGGACCTCCGCCAGGCCCGCGGCGGTGCCCTCGACGAAGGGCTCCACGAAGCCGGGGTGGTCGAAGTACTGGCGCACCTTGTCCACTTCCAGCCGGCCGTCCAGGCCGGTCTCAGTCAGCGCCATGCCAATGTCTTCACGGTACTGGCGGCAGCTGGAGTAACAGGAGTAGGCACTCGTGGTGATCATCAGCAGGCGGCGGTGCCCGGCGTCGTACGCATCCTGCAGGGTCTGCGGGATGTACGGGGCCCAGTTGCGGTTGCCCCACAGCACGGGAAGGTCAATGCCGCGGGCGCCGAGCTCGGCCTCGAGTGCTGCCTTCAGCTCGCGGTTCTGCTGGTTGATGGGGCTGATGCCGCCGTTTGCACGGTAGTGGTGGGAGACTTCCTCAAGCCGCTCGTCCGGGATTCCGCGCCCGCGGGTCACATTGCGGAGGAACGGGATGACGTCTTCCTGGCCTTCCGGGCCGCCGAAGGAGGCAAGGAGGACGGCGTCGTAATTCTTGGGGGCCATGCGGCCGGCCTCTGTCACGGGGTTAACGGCCGCCACACCATGGGGATCGCGTGCTTCGAGGGGGCTCATGCCAGCACCTCTGCAACTTCTTCCGCCGAGATACGGCGTCCGGTATAGAACGGAATCTCTTCCCGGACGTGGTTGCGCGCTTCCGTGGCGCGAAGGTGGCGCATGAGGTCCACCAGGTCCACGAGCTCAGGTGCCTCAAGGCCCAGGATCCATTCCCAGTCACCCAGCGCGAAGGAGGAGACAGTATTGGAAATGACCTGCGGGAAGTCCCGGCCCAGCAGGCCGTGGTCGCGGAGCATCTTGCCGCGCTCAGCCTCGGGCAGGATATACCACTCGTAGGAGCGGACAAACGGGTAGACGCACAGCCATTCTGCCGGTGCGACGCCGCGGGAGTAGGCAGGGGTGTGGTTCTTGGCGAACTCAGCCTCGCGGTGCACACCCATGGCGGACCAGACAATCTCGGTGCCGGCGAAGAGGGTGCTGCGGCGGATGTCCCGGATGGCTTGCTGCAGGGCTTCGGGCTTGGGCCCGTGGAGCCACACCATTACGTCCGCATCGGCCCGCATGGCGGAAACGTCGTAACTGCCGCGGTGAGTCACGCCGGCCTGGGCAAGCCGTTCCAGCAGGGCCTCGAAGTCGGTGGCAGCAGCGGCGCTGCGCACCAGCGCCTCGGAACGCTTGAAGACCGTCCAGAGGGTGAAAAACTGCTCGGCTGATTCTTCGGTTTTAGTGACAGATTCGGCAGAAGTGTGGCTCATGGTTACAAGTTTGCCCCTTCGTACCCGCCAAGTCGAAACCAGCGAGTTCTACGGCCCGTAGAAGTGCTCAATGTCACAGCAGCATCCGTTGTTTGCGGATCCCCGGAGGTCCGTGCCTAGGGATTTCGCAGGCGGAAGAAGACCAGTCCGGCGGCACCAGCCACCCCTACCAGCCCCGAGCCAAGCCACACCAGGGCACTCTTCGGCTCCGGCTGCGCAGCCAGCACCGCGCTGCTCCGGACGCTGTTGCCGTTCGGGACTGAAGCATACGGCGCCCACCCCGCCTGTGTACGTGGCACGGCGTAAAGCGGTACATATCCGCCCTGTCCGCCCACTTCACCCGTCCCAGTTGCGGTAGCAGCTTCGCCTGCGGCGGCATCGGCGGTGGGCTCGCCTGCCGTCGGCGTGGCAGGATCCGCTGCCACAACGGGTGCGGGCGGGGCGGGCTGGGCCGGTGTCGTCCCGCCTGCCCCTGCGGGCGTATCAGGGGCAGCAGGGGTGCCGGTGCCGGTGCCCGGGGCTTCCGGCACGGCAGCGGGAACCGAAGGCGCAGCACCCGGCGCTGTCCGGGTGGCTGTCGGAGTGCTGGCTGCAGGGGCGGAGCCGGCAGGAGCAGACGTCGCGGAGCGGGTGGCTGTGGGAGTGCTGGCTGCGGGCGCGCTGGTTGTCGGAACCGGGGACGCCGGAGCGGTGGCTGAAGGTGAAGGTGTTGGTGCCGATGACTTTTGGGTGGCCTTCACGGCGGGACGGAGGGCAGACGGGATTGCGGAGGCGGAAGGAGTAGGAGCCGGGCTGGGGCTGGCAGGCTGCTTGGCATCCGCACCCTTCCCGTTGTCCGCAGGAACGTTGCCATTGTTGCTCTTCCCCTCGCGGTCCTGGCCCGGCGCATTCTCCCGGGCGGCAGCTGACTGGCCCTTCAGCGGGGTCACCACGGGGAGGGATTTGGTGTCAACCGCCGGGGCTCCGGGGTCACCAGGGCCGGGCGCTCCCTCTTTTGCTTGGGACGCCGGGACGCCCGTCGTGAGAACCAGTACCGCCCCGACTGCCGCAGCTGCTGCGCCGCGTCGGAGTCCCCCATGGATACCGGTCCGGGGCATGGAAAAATCGGACCTGTTGTAAAACATAGTCATCGACACTAACCATGTCTGGCGGCGAAGTGAAAACCAGCAAAGCACCCAACGGCGGTCCGGGAGAGCCCTGCTTCCGTGCCTCTACGGGCCTGACCAGCGAGGACGTTCAGCCGGCCAGGTTCCGGATTTGGTTCTTCGTGTCGGACACCACTGCGGCGAGTCCGTTCCCGGCTACCCAGCCGCCTACCACGGCCACGCCGCCCACCGCGTTGCAGGCTTCCCGGATTGCGGTTACCCGGGCGCGGTGTCCGACGGCCGCAAAAGGCAGGGCACCGCGCCACCGTACAACGTCCCACGCCACAACGTCCTGCCGGCCGATGCCAACTCCGAGCAAGGCCGATGCGTCGTGAAGCGACGCCGCCAGGAGCCCGTCGTCGGTATCCGGTTCGCCGGGCTGGTTGCCGGTGCTGTCAACACGTCCATAGGAGAGCCGGATGACATGCCTGCCGGAGCCGGCGGCGGCGGCCAGCCAGTCCCATTTGCCCGTGGCGTGCGTCAGGGCCTTTGCCTGGACGCCGGGAGTTTGTGGTGCAACGAGGATGCCGGTGCCGCGGGGACGGCGGTCCAGTTCGGGCTTGTCCAGGACCAGGGTGACGAGCTGCACGTCAGGCCCGGAACCGGGCTGCTGTCCAGCAATTGCCGGCACTGCCTTTTCCAGCAGTCCGACGGCGGCCGGCCCGTCCACTGCGACGACCAGCAGGCCGGCGTCGAACGTCTCCCCCGCGGCGTCAACGCGCCACCCTTCGGATGTCCGGGTGACCGCTGTTACGCGCCTTCCGGACAGGAGCGTGACGCCCCGGTCCTGCAGATCGTTGACCAGCGCGGTGACGAGGGTGTGCATTCCGCCTTCGAGCCCGGCCACGGCGGAACCTGCCCTGGCGGGTCCGGCGCTGTTGCGCCGCTGGGATGCAACAGCGGCGGCCAGGGAGCCATGCTGCCGCAGCCCTGCGCGGAGTCCCGGAGCTACCATGTCGACGTCCAGGAGTCCGGGGTCGGCGGAGTGCACGCCACCCACAACGGGCGCTACCAGCCGCTCCAGGACCCGGCGTCCCATGCGCGCCCGGACGAGGGCGGACACGCTGACAACGTCCGCAGCCGTGCCGATGGACGCGGGCAGGATCCTATCGAGGGAAGCGCGGAGCGAGCCGAACAGGCCCAGGGACCTGCGGACTTCGGGATCCCAGGGGTTGGCGGGAATTCCCAGAACGCCTGTCTTGGGAAGTTCGCGGGGGCCGTCCGGGAGCTGGACCCAGGCGCCGCCGGGCCGGGGCGCAACGATCCTGTCCGAAAGGCCCAGTTCCCCGGCAAGGCCGGCAACGGCGTCGGACCGCGTAGCGAAGGACTCTGCCCCGCTGTCCAGGGTGAGGCCCGCTACAACATGGCTGCCCACGCAGCCACCCCACTCACCGCCGGCTTCCAGGACTGTCACCGGGTGCCCGGCAACGGCCAGCTCCCGGGCGGACAGGAGACCTGAGATCCCACCGCCCAGCACCAACGCGGGCGGGGCACCAGCCGGGTGAATCGCCACGGGTTACTCCGGCGAGATGGAGTGGATGAGCTCTACAACCCGGGTGAGGACGGCGGGGTCGGTCTCGGGAGGAACGCCGTGGCCAAGATTGAGGACGTGGCCGGGCGCAGCAGCACCGGCGGCAATAACGGCGCGGACGTGCGCTTCCAGGATTTCCCAGGGCGCGGACAGCAGCGCGGGGTCTATGTTTCCCTGCAGCGGGACCGATCCGCCCAGCCTCCGGTTGGCCTCGTCCAGCGGCAGGCGGTAATCAACACCCACCACATCCACGCCTACGTCCCGCATTGCCACGAGAAGCTCGGAGGTACCGGTGCCGAAGTGGATGAGCGGGGCGCCAAGGTGCCTTACATGATCCAGCGCGCGCCTGGACGCCGGGGCCACAAATTGTGTGTAGTCGGCCAGGCCCAGGGAGCCTGCCCACGAGTCGAACAGCTGCCCGGCGGAGGCACCGGCCTCCAGCTGGGCCTGCAGGAACATGCCGGATGCATCGGCGGCCCAGTTGGCGAGGGCGCGCCAAGTCTCCGGGTCTGCGTGCATCATAGTGCGGGGTCCGAGGTGGTCGCGGGACGGCTTGCCCTCCACCATGTACGCCGCCAGGGTGAAGGGCGCCCCGGCGAAGCCGATGAGTGGGGTCTTACCGAGTTCGGCTACCGTAAGCCGGACCGCCTGGCGGATAGGTTCGAGCGCCTCCCAGGTCAGCTCCGGCAGGGCGGCAACGTCCGCGGCAGTCCGGACGGGCCTGTCCAGGACCGGGCCCACTCCGGGCACGATGTCCACGCCCACGCCGGCCAGCTTGAGCGGAATGACAATGTCGGAGAAGAAGATTCCGGCGTCCACATCGTGGCGGCGGACCGGCTGGAGCGTGATCTCCGAGGCGAGCTCCGGGCGCAGGCAGGAGTCCAGCATGGCAATGCCTTCGCGGACTTTGAGGTACTCAGGGAGCGAACGCCCCGCCTGCCGCATGAACCATACGGGGCGGCGCGATGGCTTTCCGCCGCGGTAGGCCGTGATCAGCGGCGAGTCTGCGGTGCGTCCATCCACCAGTGGATGGTCTGCAGCGAGGGCGCCGGCAGCGGACATGGCAGGGCTGGAAGTCATGCCTTTGATTGTGCCCAAAAACAGCAGCAAAAGATAACGACAGGCTGTCACGCCAGGGGCCCTTTCCCCCGCCGTGGCAGGAATCACAGCGCCGGCCGGCCGCATCCGGGCCGGGCGGTTGTTCTACCGAGGAACGAAAAAGCTATGATTGACCTGCTGTGGTTCTTTTTTCATTGGTGGCTACACACGCCGACATCGATCTTGAGACCGTTGCTCAGTTGAGCAACGGTGCCTCCGGGATCGCCACATCCGCTCTCTCCGGATCGCCGGCGGTGACGGGTGCGGTTGTCCTTGCCACCTGCAACCGCTACGAAATCTATGGTGAGGCTCCCCACCCGGACGACGTTGAAGCCGCCCGCGCAGCGCTTGTCGCCCAGATCAGCGACGTCAGCGGACTCAGCGAACCGCTGGTTTCCCGCTCCTTCAGCACCCGCACCGGCCCTGAAGTAAGCCAGCACCTCTTTGCGGTCAGCGCCGGGCTGGATTCCGCCGTCGTCGGTGAACGCGAGATCGCGGGCCAGGTACGCCGGGCACTCATCACCGCCCAGCACGAAGGAACCGCCAGCTCCGGACTCGTGCGCCTGTTCCAGGCCGCGTCAAAGACAGCCAAGGACGTCGGCGCCCAGACCGCACTGGGATCACGGGGACTTTCCATCGTTTCCGTGGCTTTGGATTTGGCAACTGACCTTTCCGAGAACCCTGACTGGTCCGCCAAGAAGGTGGTGGTCTTCGGCACCGGAGCCTACGCCGGCGCCACGATGGCACTGCTGCGTGAGCGGGGCTGTACCGATATCTCCGTCTTCTCTTCCTCAGGCCGCGCCGAAGGCTTTGTGGCCACCCGCGGCGGCACGGCCCTTGACGAGGAAACGCTGCGTCCTGCCGTGGCTGCGGCGGACGTGATGATCGGCTGCAGCGGCTCGGACACCCGGGTGGAAGCCGATGAACTCGCCCTCGTGCGCGCAGATTCGCCACAGCCACTGATTGCCATCGATCTGGCCCTTACCCATGATTTCGACCCCGGCGTGGGCGAGCTGGAAGGCGTTGAGCTGTTGACCCTGGAATCCGTGCGCCTCGCCGCACCGCAGGAACAGGCTGAGTCACTGGCCCAGGCAAGCGGCATCGTCAGCGGCGCAGCCAAGGCCTTCGAGCAGGAGCGGGAGGCCCGGTCCGTGGATTCCGCGATCGTTGCACTGCGGCGGCACACCATGAACGTCCTGGACGCGGAAATGGAGAAGGTCCGTGCCCGGCACGGCTGCACGGCGGCAGCTGAAGAGGTGGAGTTCGCACTTCGGCGCATGGTCAAGCAGCTGCTTCACGTTCCCACCGTGCGCGCCCGCGAGCTCGCGGCCAACGGCCAGCAGGACGAGTACGTTGCCGCGCTGGAGGCCCTCTACGGCATTACTGTGGAGCAGCCGGCAGCCCGCGCCGTTCCCCAGGCCGAGTGCCCGGTGGACCACCAGGGCCTCGAAAGCGCCTGACCAGCCAACGCCCCACCACCACCTGCCCGCTTCTGGGCAACGCTCTCTCACTTAATGTGCCCTTTCCACCCACGCCCTCTCACTCTCCCAAAGGAAAGTGAGAGAGCGTCCTCTGAAAAGGCGCGTCAAGTGAGAGAGCGTCCGTTCAAAAGGGTGCGGAAGTGATGGCGCGTTGGGGTGGGCGAGCCCGGGCTTAGTAGACGGGCTTGTTGGGTTCCACCTCGCGGACCCAGGCGAGGATGCCGCCGTCGAGATGGCTGACCCGCTGATAGCCGGCCTTCTGTGCCGCCGCCAGGACGTTCGCCGAGCGGGTCCCGGCCTTGCACAGGAACACAATGTCCTTGTCCTGCGGCAGCTCCTGCCACGCTTCCCCGGCAAGGATCCGTCCCTGCGGGATGAGTACGGCGCCGTCGATCCTTACAATGTCGTATTCGCCGGGCTCCCGGACGTCCACGAGCTCAAAGTCCTTCAGGCCGGCTTTCCGGGACGCGAGCATGGTGGCCAGCTGGGTAGCTGTGACGGTGTGTTCAGTGTCCGCCTGCGCCGCCGGCGTAATGCCGCAGAACGCCTCATAGTCCGTCAGCTCCGTGATCGGCTCGGCAGCCGGGTCCTTGGAGACGCGGATCTCGCGCCAGCTGCCGCCCAGGGCGTCGAACAGGGCCACCCTGCCCAGCAGCGAGCGTCCGACGCCGGTAATCAGCTTCACTGCCTCAGTCACCATCAGCGACCCCACCGCAGCGCAAAGCATGCCGAACACCCCGCCCTCACCGCAGGAAGGGACAGACCCTGCCGGCGGCGCCTCAGGATAGAGGTCACGGTAGGTGGGTCCGTGCTTTTCCCAGAAGACGCTCACCTGCCCGTCGAAGCGGAAGATGGAGCCCCAGACGTAGGGCTTGCCCAGGATGGCGGCGGCGTCGTTGACCAGGTAGCGGGTGGCGAAGTTGTCGGCGCCGTCCAGGATCAGGTCGTAGTCCGCGAACAGCTCCAGGGCATTGGAGGCGTCCAACCGGACGTTATGCAGCCGGACGTCCACCAGCGGGTTGAGGGCAGCAATGGCGTCCCGCGCCGACTCGATCTTCGGCCGGCCAACGTCAGCCACGCCGTGGATGACCTGGCGCTGCAAATTGCTGAGGTCAACCGCGTCGTCGTCGATGATCCCCAGCGTCCCCACCCCCGCGGCCGCAAGGTACAGCAGCGCCGGGGACCCGAGCCCGCCGGCGCCGATCACCAGTACTTTGGCATTCTTGAGCCTCCGCTGCCCCAGTGCGCCGATCTCGGGAATGATGAGGTGCCGCGAGTAGCGCTCCACCTCGTCAGGAGTGAGCTCACCGGCCGGTTCAACCAGCGGAGGCAGTGAAATAGTCGAAACATTTGCGGAGAATGTCGAAGCCATACTTCAATGTATGCCCCGGGATACCGCCCGGTCATATTACCCCGACGTAGAGTGGGGGTAACTGCAAGGGAAAGAAGGACAACTGTGGTCCATGAAGCACGGGCTGACCGCCCGTCCGCAGCCGAACCGCAAACCGCCTCCCGCCCCGCCGGGCAACGGTCCGCCCGGCTTCCCCGGGATGAGAGACGCGCACAACTTCTTTCCGCAGCACAGGAAGTCTTCGTTGCCAACGGCTATCACGGCGCCGCCATGGACGAAATCGCAGAGACAGCCCACGTCAGCAAACCGGTCCTGTACCAGCACTTCCCCTCAAAGCGGGAGCTGTACCTGGCCCTGCTCGAAAGCCACCTGGCCTCCTTGACGGACCTGATGCTGGGGGCGCTGAACTCCACCACTGACAACGACGAACGCGTGCAGGCCGTGATGCGGGCCTATTTCCGGTTCATCGCCAACGATGACCAGGCCCACCGGCTCGTTTTCGAATCCGACCTCATCAACGATCCGGATGTCAGCTCACGGCTGGAGACCTTTAACCGGACATTTGCCGACGCCATTGCACACGTCATCGCCGAGGACACCAAGCTTCCCCACCTGGAGGCAGAGCTCCTGGGCCGCGGGCTCGCCGGGATGGCTCAGGTCAGCGCCCGCTACTGGCTCGAAACCGACGGGAACCTGGACCTCGATGTGGCCAGCGACCTCATCTACCGTTTAGCTTGGCGCGGAATCTCTCGCTTCCCCAAAGAGTCCTAGACTACAAATAAGACATAACCCGAGTAACGTGAACCGGCTGGGAGGCCCCCTGTGGAAATTAAGATCGGCGTTCAAAATGTTGGCCGCGAAATTGTGCTGGAATCGGTCGAGGATCCGGACTCCGTAGCCAAGGTTGTAGAGGAAGCCATCACCAGCGGCAGCGAACTGCGCCTAAAGGATGACAAGGGACGCCTGATCATTGTTCCCGGCAAGGCACTGGCCTATGTAGAAATCGGTGCCGAGGAACAGCGCCGCGTAGGTTTCGGCCAGTTCTAGCCCCGTTCCCCGCTGAGGGGCGAGCATTCCAAGGAGAGCCATGCTTTCGCTGACCATTGTGGTGCTGGTGACAGCAGCCGCAGGTTTCATCGTCTGGGCCAACGACAAGCGGCACACAAAATACGGTGTTGTCCTGCCGGCCGGCGTTGCCGTGGGTGTGGGAGCTGTCGCCTGGATCATCCTGATGGCTGCAGGCTTCGGCTACCTGCCGGGCATGACCTGGCTGCCGTGGGTCCTGCCCATGGTTTTGGGCGCAGCAGCGGCAGTTGCCGTGGTCCTGTACCTTGGCCGTACGCGGGCCAGGCATGATCTGGAACGGCTTACTGCGGCGCTGAAGCTTTAGCCGGAAAGACCCCCGCCGCGCACACCAAACACGCCTGTGACCACCGCCCTCCGGGGTGGTGGTCACAGTTGTTTAAGCGGCTGCTGGGTGCCTGGCCGGTTCGGCTACCGCATGGACCGCGGCGGCGGCTTCACTCACTGCCTCCGCCGCGCCCACGTCGCGGGCGGTGACTTCTCCCCCGGCGTCATGCGAGGTGTAAAGGAGGAACACCCGGTTGTAGCGCCAGTCCAGGTCCGGGTGGTGGTTCTGTTCTTCGGCAAGGCGCCCGACGGCGGCAATCAGCTCAAGTGCGGCAGCCGCCGTCGGCACCTTGTACACCGTCACCAGCGCACCTTGGCTGTACCGCCAGTCCGTCAGGACGGCCAGTGCGTCCTCGAGCCGCTCGGGAGAAAGAATGTCCTTGCCGGCCATGGCTGCTCCTCACCTTATGGCTGGCGGAGCGGCACCGGGAGCGGGCTACAGGAACTCTGCCCGGCCCTCCATGGCCGACGACGCCAGTGCATGTTCGCGGCGCGGGATCCTGCCCGCCGCTTTCGCCAGCCTACCGGCGATCACCGCATGTTTGAAGGCCTCCCCCATCAGGGCAGGATTCTGCGCCCGGGTTACGGCCGTAGCCAGCAGCACGGCGTCGCACCCCAGCTCCATGGCAAGGGCCGCGTCCGAGGCGGTACCGATGCCGGCATCCAGGACCACCGGAACCGAGGCGCGGGAAACGATCAGCTCGATGTTGTGCGGGTTCAGGATGCCCAGTCCGGTGCCGATCGGCGCCCCGAGCGGCATGACTGCGGTGGCCCCAAGGTTTTCAAGCCGGAGCGCGAGGACGGGATCGTCGTTGGTGTAGGCAAAAACCTTGAAGCCCCTGTTGACCAGTTGTTCAGTGGCGTCCACCAGTTCGACGGCGTCCGGCAGCAGGGTCTGTTCGTCAGCTATGACTTCCAGCTTCACCCAGTCGGTTTCCAGTGCCTCACGGGCCAGTTCCGCCGTCAGCACGGCATCCCGGGCGGTGAAGCAACCTGCCGTGTTGGGCAGCACGCGGATGCCGTGGTCCACGAGCAGCTGGAAGAGCGAGCCCGTCTCGGCCGTGGAATACCGCCGCATTGCCACCGTGGTCAGACCGGTGCCGGAGGCCAGGAGGGCAGCCCCCAGGCCGTCCAGGCTTGGCGCGCCGCCGGTGCCCATGATGAGCCGGGATGTCAGGGTTACGCCGTCAATGACCAGCGGATCATCGTGGCCCGCCACGCTTGGAGTAGTGATGGTTTCGGTCATGGTCTCAGCCTCCCTGCACAGCCGTGACGAGTTCGACCTCGTCGCCTTCCGCGAGCGCGGTGGTAAACCACTGGCTGCGCGGTACAACCTCGGAATTGTGGGCCACCGCCACACCAAGCTTTTGGCCGTCCGTTGCCTGCCCGTTGGCGGCTAGGGGGCGGCCGGTGACCTGGCTGACGAGCACGGTGATGGAGGCGCCCTCAGGCACAGGGTGCCGGGTTCCGTTCAAGGTGATGTTCATGCTGTTTCCTTCGTGGGCGATGTGTGGCGGAAGTGGTTGGAGGCTGAGCCCGTGGTTAAGCGGGCGCCTGCCCTCGTGGAAAAGCGGCCAGGGCTGAAGGCTGCCCAACGGGGGTCCTCGAGGCCGTCCAGAAGGTCCCGGCAGACGGCGGCTGCGGCGGGCGTCAGCAGGACTCCGTGCCGGAAGAACCCGGTAGCGATGATGAGGCCGGCAACGTACCCGTGCTCCCGGTCCGCCGCTGATTTGGGGGCGGGAACCCGCCCCAGCAGCGGCGCGTTGTCGGGCGTTCCGGGACGGGCGCGTGCAGTGCATTCCAGCAGTTCGAGTTCGGCGACGGCGGGAACCAGTACCTGCGCGTCGCGGAGGAGCTGGTACACGGCCCCGGCGGAAACGGCGTCCATGGCGGACAGCGCGTCTTCACGCTGGGTTGCCCCGATCACCACCGTGCCGTCCCTGCGGGGAACGATATAGACGGGAACGCCGTGCACCAGCCCGCGGACCGTGGACGTCACCAGGGGCTGCAGGTGCCGGGGCACTGCCAGGCGGAGGATGTCCCCGTGGACGGGCCGCACTGGCAGGTTCAGCCCTGGGGGTAGCCCTTCAAGAGCTGCCGCGTGCAGCCCGTTCGCCACCACCGTTTCGGCGGCCAGCACCGTTCCCCCGTCCGCCAGGCGCACGCCGGCAACAGCTCCCCCGTGCCACAGCAGCCCGGTTGCCTTGGCCGCTACCGCAAACCCGCCGACGACGCCGGCTGCTGCAGTACCGCGGGCCGCAACTTTGTCCCTGTTCCCGCCGCCGTCGTCCATGCCATGAGCCAAGGCGGCCCGCAGGCACGCCACCAACAGCCGCGGATCCACCTGGTGGTCGGCCGGAGTGTCCAGCGCGCAGGCGATCCCCGGGCTGAGCAGGGGTTCCCGTTGTCGCGCGTCCCGGACAGTTACCGGCTCAACGGAAAGGCCGCTGGCCTGCTGGACGGTGCGCAGGTCCATCAGGGCGCGGCGGTCGGCGGCGTCGGCACCCACGGCGAGGGTCGGCGTCGTAATGTATCCCGGATCTGTTCCTGACGCAGCGGTGAGGCCGCCGGCAAAAGCCGGCCAGCGGGACGAGGCATCCAGCATGAATTCCAGGAGATCCTCCTCCTGGTAGTGCAGCTCGCTCACCGGGGCAAGCATCCCGGCGGCGGCCCAGCTGGCCCCCGAACCCGGTGCGTCATCGATCACCACCACGGAACGGCCGGAACGCTTCGCCTCCCACGCAATGCCGTGGCCGATCACTCCACCGCCGATCACCGCCACATCAGCGTGGATGGTGTTGGCCGCATCCACGGCCAGGGGCTCTGGTGATGCGCGCATGTGTCTCCTTCCCTACGCCGGTATTAGCCGGATCAGGTCAAGCGGTCGGCTCTGACGCCCTCTCAGCCCGGCGCTTTGTGACAGCTGCCGCGGGCTCCCGCAGTACGAGGCCAGTGTAGAGGAACTAGGCTTTCCCCCATGAATGTGTCCCACACCCCTGCCGCCGGCACCGACGTACTCAGCAGCGCCAAGATCAGCAACGGCGTCAACGCCGCCCGCCTCTACCTCTGCACCGACGCCCGCCGGGACCGCGGCGACTTCGGCCAGTTCGTGGACGCAGCGTACGCCGGCGGGGTGGACATCATCCAGCTGCGCGACAAGGCCATCGAAGCAGGAGAGGAGCTGGAACTCCTGGCGGTGCTCAAGGAAGCGGCAGAGCGGCACGGCCGGCTCTGGGCTGTCAACGACCGCGCCGACATTGCGGTGCTGTCCGGGGCACCCGTCTTCCACATCGGCCAAAAGGACCTGCCCCTGGACGCTGCACGCACCCTGCTCAACGGCAACGCCGCCATCGGCCTGTCCAGCCACACCCCCGCCCAGGTGGACGCGGCGCTCGGTGCGGCCGCCCGCCCCGCCGGGCTGGACTACTTCTGCGTCGGACCGGTGTGGGCAACGCCCACCAAACCGGGGCGGGCAGCGGCGGGACTGGAGCTGGTGAAGTATGCCGCCGACGCTGCCCGGCCGGCGGAGCAGGAGGGACAGTCCGACGACGGTGTTCCCTGGTTCGCGATCGGCGGCATTGACCACGGCAACGTGGAGCAGGTGGTGGACGCAGGCGCACGCAGGATTGTGGTGGTGCGGGCCATTACGGAAGCGGACGATCCCGCAGCCGCCGCCGCTGCACTGCTCGCCGCCCTGGATGCCCCAAACTCCTGACAACGCCGCTCCGGGCCGGATGCCTGCACTATGCCGCCGATTCCGGCTAGGCTGATTTTCGTGTCACACCATCGGCTGGCCCCCAACGTCCACGAGCACAACAACGCGCTTGAGGAAGCGCTGAGTGCCCTGAGGACCGAGCTGGAGCTGCCGGGCGCCTACCCCGACGAGGCGGTGGCTGACGCGAAAGCGGCAGTCGAATCCCTGCAGCTCCCTGCCTACGACCTCACCGGCGTCGAATTCATCACCATCGATCCGGCGTCGTCCACCGACCTGGACCAGGCGCTGTTTATTGAAGCCGACGGCGACGGCTACCACGTGCTGTACGCCATCGCCGATGTGCCCGCATTTGTTGCCCCCGGCGGGCCCCTGGACGCGGAAACACGCCGCCGGGGCCAGACGTTCTATGCCCCGGACGGTCGAATCCCGCTGCATCCAGAAGTCATCAGCGAAGAGGCCGGGAGCCTCCTTCCCGGGCAGGACTGCTCTGCGTTTGTCTGGGACTTCCGCCTGGACAGCGCCGCCGAGGTGACGTCCGTGGCCGTAAAGCGGGCCCGGATGCGCAGCCGCGCGAAGCTCAGCTATAAAGGAGTGCAGGCGGAGCTCGACGCCGGTACGGCCTCGCCGGTGCTGCAGCTCCTTAAGGAAGTTGGGCTCAAACGCGTGGACCTGGAACGGGCGCGCGGCGGTGCCAGCCTGAACATGCCGGAACAGGAGATCGTCCAGCTTCCCGACGGCGGCTATCGGATTGCCGCCGCTCCCCAGCTTCCGGTGGAGGACTGGAACGCGCAGATATCCCTCATGACCGGAATGGCGGCGGCGGGCCTGATGCTGGCGGGAAAAGTGGGCATCCTGCGCACCATGCCGTCCCCGGACGAGCGCTCCCTGAATCATTTCCGGCTGCAGACAGAGGCCCTTGGCAAGCCCTGGGACGGTGAGGTCAGCTACGGCGAATACCTGCGCAGCCTCGATTCCACCGATCCCCGCCAGCTTGCCATTCTGCATTCGGCCGGCATGCTGTTCCGTGGCGCCGCCTATACGGCTTTTGACGGTGCCGTCCCCGAGGACGCAGTCCAGTCCGCCATTGGTGCCGCCTATGCCCACACCACCGCTCCCCTGCGCCGCCTCGTGGACCGCTTTGTCCTGGTGATCTGCGAGGCGTTGAGTAACGGCGGCAATGTACCGGCCTGGGCACGGGAGGCACTTCAGTCGCTGCCCGAGATCATGGCCGGGTCCGACCAGCTGGCATCACGGATGGAGCGCATGGCCCTGGACACCGTGGAGGCCGCCTTGCTGGTTAACCACATCGGGCAGGATTTCGACGCAATCGTGATTTCCGGGTCCAAGCCGCAAAAGGAAAACGGCAAAAACGGCAGCGGCAACGGGAAGAACGGCAACGGGAACGGCAGTTCGGGAGTCATCCAGATTGCAGACCCCGCTGTGACCGCCCGCTGCGCCGGGGAACTGGTGTCCGGAACCAAGGTCCGGGTCCGGCTGGTCTCCTCGGATATCGTGACGCGGGAAGTCCATTTCGAACTCGTGGAGTAGTGCGGCAAAGTGCCACCCGGCCGGGAAAGCCGGGATTTGGGCCGCCTGCGGCTAGACTGAAGAGGTAGATATGGATGCCCGGTCGTTGATTTCCTTGATTTGAAACCAACAAGCCCGCCCCTACGCGATCTTGAGATACACCCGCTGGTCACCAGTGCCAGCATTTAGATAGCCCGCGATCGGCTTCCACTGGAATTGCTTGTGCGCCCGAGCGTGCTCCGGAACAGCCTTTGGCCGGCCCGTTGAGCAGGCAGCGCCACTGCCCAAATGAATAAGGAAACTCCACAGTGAGTGAATTGCATACCCACCAGCTTCTGACCGACGAGACCGGCACCGAGACCATCGAGCCGGAAGAAACCATCATCTCGGACGAGAAGCCCCACGAAATCGCGGAGAAGTCCTTCGCGGACTACAACGTCCGGGCCGATATCGTGGAATCCCTGGCCGACGCCGGGATCACCCACCCCTTCCCCATCCAGGCCATGACCCTGCCGGTGGCCCTGTCCGGCCACGACATCATCGGCCAGGCCAAGACCGGTACCGGCAAAACCCTCGGCTTCGGCATCCCCGCCCTCCAGCGCGTGGTGGGCCAGGACGACCCCGGTTACGACAAGCTCCCGGTTCCCGGCGCCCCGCAGGCCCTGGTCATCGTCCCTACGCGCGAACTCGCCGTGCAGGTGGCCAATGACCTGCAGACCGCTTCCCGCAAACGCAACGCCCGCATCACTACCATCTACGGCGGCCGTGCCTACGAGCCGCAGGTGGAGGCATTGAAGAAGGGCGTGGAGATCGTGGTGGGAACACCCGGCCGCCTCATCGACCTTTACAAGCAGAAGCACCTGAGCCTGAAGAACGTCAAAATCGTCATCCTGGACGAAGCTGACGAGATGCTGGACCTCGGCTTCCTGCCGGACGTGGAAACCCTCATTGCCGGCACGCCGGCAGTACGCCAGACCCTGCTGTTCTCCGCCACCATGCCCGGGCCCGTCATTGCGATGGCCCGCCGCTACATGACGCAGCCCACGCACATCCGCGCCGCTGATCCCGATGACGAGGGCCTCACCAAGCGCGATATCCGGCAGCTGATCTACCGTGCCCACAGCATGGACAAGACCGAAGTTGTGGCCCGCATCCTGCAGGCGCGTGGCCGCGGCCGCACCATTATCTTCACCAAGACCAAGCGCACCGCCGCAAAGGTGGCCGAGGAGCTTGTGGACCGCGGCTTCGCGGCTGCCGCCATCCACGGCGACCTGGGCCAGGGCGCCCGTGAACAGGCACTGCGTGCCTTCCGCAATAACAAGGTGGACGTCCTGGTGGCCACCGACGTCGCGGCGCGCGGCATTGACGTTGACGACGTCACCCACGTCATCAACTACCAGTGCGTGGAAGACGAGAAGATCTACCTGCACCGCGTGGGCCGCACCGGCCGGGCCGGCAACAAGGGCACCGCGGTGACCTTCGTGGACTGGGATGACATGCCGCGCTGGAGCCTCATCAACAAGGCCCTGGGCCTGAGCGTGCCGGAGCCCATCGAGACCTATTCCTCCTCACCGCACCTCTACGAGGACCTGGACATCCCCGAAGGCACCAAGGGCCGCCTGCCGCGTGACAAGCGCATCCTTGCCGGAGTCGACGCCGAGGTACTTGAAGACTTGGGCGAAACCGGCAAGAAGAACAGCCGCGGCGGCCGTGACAGTGGCCCGTCACGCGAACGCGACGGCCGGGACCGCAGCAGCCGGGGCCGCGACAGCAGGGGCGGAAACCGCGACGACAGCCGCAGCAGCGGTGACTCAGCAGCCCGCACCGGGGAGCGCCGCCGTCGTACGTCAGATTCCGCTGCAGCCCCCACAGCTGCCGCCGAATCCCCGGCCGCGGCCTCACCCGCATCAGAGGGCGAGCAGCCCTCACGTGCCCGCCGTTCCCGTACACGCACCCGCCGCCGCAACGGCGAGGTAGTGGCCGGCAGCGACACAGCGGCACAGCCTGGCAGCACCGAGGCCTAACCCCCTCAATGACTGACACTGTCTGGGCGCCGGACGGCAGCAGCCTGGTGGTACACGCTGACAACGCGGAGTTCCTCCCCTCGCTGCCGGACGGCGCCTTCACACTGATATACGTGGATCCGCCGTTCAACACCGGCAGGGCCCAGCTGCGCCAGCAGACCACCATGGTGGCCAACGCCGACGGCACAGGTGACCGAGTAGGTTTCAAGGGGCGCTCCTACGACACGATCAAGGGAGCGCTGCACCGCTACGACGACGCGTTCAGCGACTACTGGTCCTTCCTGGAACCACGGCTCGTCGAGGCCTGGCGCCTGCTGGCCGAGGACGGCACGCTTTACCTGCACTTGGACTACCGCGAGGTGCACTACGCCAAGGTGATGCTGGACGCCATCTTCGGCCGCGAGTGTTTCCTGAACGAGATCATCTGGGCCTATGACTACGGCGCGCGGGCAAAAAACCGCTGGCCCACCAAGCACGACAACATCCTGGTCTACGTGAAAAACCCGGCCAAGTACCACTTCGACAGCGCCGAGGTGGACCGGGAACCCTACATGGCGCCCGGGCTGGTCACGCCCGCCAAGCGCGAGCTGGGCAAGCTGCCCACCGACGTCTGGTGGCACACCATCGTCTCCCCCACCGGCAAGGAAAAGACCGGCTACCCCACGCAGAAGCCCGAAGGGCTTGTCCGGCGCGTCGTGGCTGCGTCAAGCCGGCCCGGAGATTGGTGCCTGGACTTCTTTGCGGGTTCCGGCACGCTCGGCGCCGTCTCGGCGAAACTCGGCCGGAAGTTCGTGTGCGTGGACCAAAACCAGCCGGCCATTGACATCATGGCCAAGCGACTGGGTGCCCACGCCGAGTTCACGTCTTTCCCTCCCAACTAGGTAGCGCCAAGTGTCGTTTTGAGCTCCCAAAACGACACTTGGCGCTACCTACGTGCCGTGTTCAGGGACGGACGACGGCGGTCCCGGTGGCCATGTCCTCAATCCGGGCCAGGACGTCCGCCCCCGTCAGGTTTTCCCCCAGCAGGTTGGGTTTGCCGGTGCCGTGGTAGTCGGACGAGCCGGTGATCAGCAGGTCATGCCTTGCGGCGAGCCGGCGCAGGAAGTCGCGGCCCTCCTCCGGATTGTCGCGGTGGTCGATCTCCAGGCCGGCCAGTCCGGCGTCGATCATCTCCTGGTAGACGCGCTCCCCCACAATGCGGCCCCGCGAGGAGGCTACCGGATGGGCAAACACGGGGACGCCTCCTGCCGCGCGGACCAGTTCGACGGCGGTGGCAGGGTCCGGCGCGTAATGCTGGATGAAGTAGCGGGAACGGGAGGTGAGGATGGACGCGAACGCCTCCGACCGGTCCTCCACCACCCCGGCGGCCACCAGCGCGTCGGCGATATGCGGACGCCCCAGCGTGGCACCCGGAGCAACGTGATGGATGACGTCGTCCCAAGTGAGCGGGTAGTCCTCGGCGAGGAGGGTGACCATCCGCTCGGCGCGGGTGTGCCGGGCATCCTTGGCCTTGGTGATCTCCTCCAGCAGCCCGGCATGTTCGGGGTCGTGCAGGTAGCTCAGGAGGTGGACACTGATGCCCTGTTCGGTCCGGCATGAGACCTCCATGCCGGGCACCAGTGCAACGCCGTGGTCCACTGCCGCAGCGGAGGCTTCCACCCAGCCTGCGGTGGAATCGTGGTCGGTCAGCGCCACCACGTCCAGCCCCGCGCGGGCAGCGGACGCCATCACGTCGGCGGGCTTCTCGGTGCCGTCGGAGACGTTGGAGTGGGCATGCAGGTCAATCCTCACCACACCAGCCTAGTAGACCGCGCATCCTCCGTTCATGCGGTATTCGCACAAGGCTTCGTGCTGGTGAGACGATGGTGCCGTGAACGCTGCCGATAACACCCCAGATTCTGCTTCCCAGCCCTTGGAAGAGCGGGTCAACAACCGCTCCCAGCGGCCCAGTTCCGACGCCTTTAAGGCCTTTATGGCCAGCAACTGGGCGCCGTCCAGCCAGGACCTCCCGGCGCGCGACGCCGTTGCCAGCCACGCCGCAACCCGGCGCAAGGCCATCTCGGACCAGTTCAAAGGCGAACGCCTGGTCATACCGGCCGGCCCGCTGAAGGTCCGCTCCAACGACTGCGACTACCGCTTCCGCCCGCACTCGGGCTTTGCGCACCTCACCGGGCTTGGCCTTGACCACGAGCCGGACGCCGTCCTGATCCTGGAGCCCGTCGACGAAGGAAAGGGCGACGACGGCGGCAACCACCGCGCCACGCTCTACTTCCGGCCGCTCGCCGGGCGCGATACCGAACAGTTCTACGCCGATGCACGCTCAGGCGAGTTCTGGATCGGTGCCCGTCCTACGCTGGCCGAGTTCGAGGCCCGCCTCGGCCTGGCGACGGCACACATCGACCAGCTCGAGACCGCCATCACCAAGGACGTGGGCGCCCCTGAAATCGGCGGCATCTCCATCCGTCTGGTGCGCAAGGTGGACGACAACATCGACGCCCTTGTGGACACCGCCCGGTACAACACGGCGAAGGACCCCGACAACCTGGACCTTGCCGTCCTGGACGCGCTCGACGAAAAACTCAGCGAAGCCCTATCGGAGCTTCGCCTGCTCAAGGATGAGTGGGAAATCGAGCAGATGAAGCTCGCAGTCGCCGCCACCGTGGAAGGTTTCGAAGAGGTTGTGAAGGCCCTCCCCCGGGCACTGACGCACGCCCGCGGTGAACGCGTTGTGGAGGGTGCATTCTTCGCCCGGGCCCGCGAGGTGGGCAACGAGCTGGGCTACGACACCATCGCGGCCTCGGGCAACAACGCCACCGTCCTGCACTGGACCCGCAACACCGGAAAGATTAACGCCGGGGAGCTCCTGCTGCTGGACGCGGGCGTGGAAGCAGACTCGCTGTACACCGCTGACATCACCCGTACCCTGCCGGCCACGGGAGTGTTCTCGGAAATCCAGCGCAGGGTGTACGAGGCTGTGCTGGACGCCGCAGACGCGGGGTTCGCCGCGGCACAGCCCGGCACCCGCTTCCGTGACATCCACACCGCCGCCACCACCGTCCTCGCGGAGCGCCTCGCCGAATGGGGCCTCCTGCCCGTCAGCGTCGAAGAGGCCATCAGCCCGGAGGGCCAGCAGCACCGCCGCTGGATGCCGCACGGAACCAGCCACCACCTGGGACTCGATGTGCACGACTGCGCACAGGCCAAACGCGAGCTGTACCTGGACGGCATCCTCACCGAAGGCATGGTGTTCACCATCGAACCAGGCCTGTACTTCAAGGAAGAGGACCTTGCCATCCCGGCCGAATACCGCGGGATCGGCGTGCGGATCGAGGATGACATCCTGATGACGGCAGAGGGTCCCGTGAACCTCAGTGCCGCGCTGCCGCGCAAGGCGGATGACGTGGAAAACTGGATGGCAGGCATCTACCGCGAAGCCGATGGCGCCAACTAAGCAGACAAAAAATCGGGGCCACCGGAATTCCGGTGGCCCCGATTTTTGCTTTCAACTTTTCGCCCCAGACTACTGCCGTGAGTCGTCCGGGCGCTGATCGTCACCAGGGCGCCGATCCACGGGCCGCTGTCCCCCCGGCTGCCCGTCCCCGGGCTGTCCTGCAGACTGCTGCGCCGGCGTTTGCTGTTCGCCCGCCGCCGCGCCGGCCCCGGCTTCAGGACCCTGGGGAACCCGGACGCCGTACTGGGGCCGGCCATCTGGAAGGTCGGGATACCGCACCGCGCGCGCCGGTGTCGGCGCGGGCTGCTGCTGCGCCCCGGCGTCGGCCTGTTGCCCGGCGGGCGCGCCGTAAGCGGGGTTTTCCTGCACCTGGTTGCCGGCAGACTGGCCGTACGGATCGTTCCAGCCGGAAGGGCGGGCAGGACCCTGGCCGGGCTGCTGGTAGGGCTGGTTCGGGTAGTCCCGCTGCGTGTAGGGGCCGTTGCCCGCGGCGGCGTCGGAGCGGGTCATCGGCAGCTGCTGCAGCAGCCGGCGCGCCTCGTGCGCAGCTTCCGGCGACACGACGACGTCGTAGCTGGTGGCCACCACCTGGCTGGTGGACGTGAAGTCCCGCTTCCCGCGCTGCATGGCGTAGGTGACAATGCCGAAGAGCATAAAGAAGGCAGCACCCATCAGTACGGATGCCAGGATGGAGAAGTATCCCGGTGAGGGCGCGAAGAAGGAGAGCATCACACCCACGAAAAGGCCAAACCACATACCGCTCAGCGCCCCGGACAGAGCCACGCGCGGGTAGCTCAGGCGCCCCGTGACCCGCTCCACCATCTTCAGTTCGTTGCCCACGATGGATACCATGTGGACCGGGAACTGCTGGTCCGCGAGGTAGTCCACAGCCTTCTGGGCGTCCAGATAGGACGTGTAGGAGCCGACGGTGTCGCCGGTGGGAACCGCGCGGGCTTCGTCCACGCCGTTGGGCCCGCCAGCCTTGGGAGCGCCAAAAATGTTTGCCATAGTCCCATTCTTGCCCATGACTATGTGTGCTGCCTGTAAATTCAGCTAAAAGAGAGCAGACTCGGTAGCCTGTAGGAGTGAGCACAACTCCTACCCGCGTCTTCGTGGCGCGCCTACTGGGCCTGGACGTCTTCGACCCGCTGGGCGACCGGCTGGGCCGGCTGCGCGATGTTGTTGTGCTCTCCCGCGGCACCCAGGGTGCCCCGCACGTGGTGGGCATCGTGGTGGAGGTTCCAGGAAAGAAACGGGTCTTCGTGCCCATGACGCGGATCACCTCCATCGACCAGACCCAGATCATCTGCACCGGCCTGGTCAACCTGCGCCGCTTCGAGCAGCGCGGCGCCGAAACCCTGGTGGTGGCGGAGATGTTCGACCGCCGTGTCACACTCCGGGACGGCAGCGGCGACGCCACTATCGAAGACATCGCCATGGACCAGCACCGCTCCCGCGACTGGTTCGTCAGCAAGCTTTTTGTCCGGCGGGGCCATTCCCTCTCGCCGTTGAGCAGGCTCCGCCGGAACGAAACCCTCATCATCGACTGGGCTGACGCTCTGCAGGGGCCCCGCACCGAGCCCCAGGCAGCCACCCAGTTCGTCGCGAACCACGAAGACCTCAAGCCCGCGGACTTCGCCGAAGCTCTCCAGGAGATGAGCGACAAGCGCCGCTTCGAGGTGGCCAGTGAGCTGCAGGACGAGCGCCTGGCCGACGTCCTCCAGGAGCTGCCGGAGGATGACCAGGTGGAGATCCTCTCCGCCCTGGACGTGCAGCGCGCCGCCGATGTCCTGGAGGAAATGGACCCCGACGACGCCGCCGACCTCCTCGGCGAGCTCCCCTCGGCCCAGGCGGAGGAACTGCTCCAGCTGATGGAGCCCGAGGGCGCTGAGGATGTGCGGCGCCTGCTGGAATACGACGAAGACACTGCCGGCGGCCTCATGACGCCGGTCCCGGTCATCCTGCCGCCTGAGGCCACGGTGGCCGAGGCACTGGCGCATGTCCGGCGCGAGGAGCTCTCCCCCGCGCTTGCATCGTCCATTTTTATTACCAGGCCTCCGCTGGAGACACCTACCGGGCGCTTCCTTGGCGTGGTCCACATCCAGCAGTTGCTTCGATACCCGCCGTTCGAACCGCTGGGAAACCTGGTGGACAAGAACCTTGAGCCGCTGTCCGACCAGGCCCACATCAGCGAAGTGGCACGGACCCTGGCTACCTATAATCTGAACTCCCTTCCGGTGGTCAACGACGCCGGCCGGCTTGTGGGGGCGGTGACTGTTGATGACGTTCTGGATCATCTGTTGCCGGACGACTGGCGAGCCCATGACGGCGAAGCCCCGATAAGAAGGCTCGGTGGCCGCATTGGCTGACATTGGCGCTCCCAAGAACCCCAACCTGCGGAACCCCGCCAAGGCGGCGGCGAAGGGCAGCCTCGACACGCCGCTGAGCGGCCGCCAGCGGATCCTGCCCAAGTTCTCCCCTGATCCGGATGCCTTCGGCCACGCCACCGAAGGCTTCGCCCGTTTCATGGGTACGCCGCAGTTCCTCGTCTACATGACGGTCTTCGTCGTCGTCTGGCTGGCCTGGAACACATGGGCACCGCTGGCTTGGCAGTTCGACTCCCGGGACCTCGGTTTCACCCTGCTGACCCTGATGCTGTCCCTGCAGGCGTCCTATGCGGCACCGCTGCTGCTGCTGGCCCAGAACCGCCAGGACGACCGTGATCGCGTCTCCCTCCAGCAGGACCGCCAGCGTGCTGAACGCAACCTGTCCGATACCGAATACCTGACCCGGGAACTGGCATCGTTGCGGATCGCGCTGCGTGAGGTGGCAACGCGCGACTACGTCCGCGCCGAGCTGCGCTCGCTGTTGGAAGACGTGCTGGAAGCCCAGGAAGAGCTCCGGACGCATGATCCGTCGGGGCAGGGGCAACATGAGTCCCCGCGCGACAAGGTGCGGGAGAAACTCAAGGATCAGCGTGACAGGCAGCGGAACCCCCGCACCCAACAGATTCCCCGGGTGAAGCCGGGGCATTCCACCCAGGACCGCTAAGGAGCACACCCATCAATAACACCTCGCTGGCCGGGGCAGTCAATGCCGCCCTGGCCACGGTCATCGATCCCGAACTCCGCCGTCCCATCACTGAGTTGGGCATGGTGGAGTCCGTCGACGTTTCCGACGACGGCAGGGCCACCCTGGTTGTCCTGCTCACTATCGCCGGCTGCCCGCTCCGGGACACCATCACAGCCGATGCGACGAAGGCGCTGCTGGCAGTTCCGGGAGTGGCCGCCGTCGACGTCGAACTGAAGGTGATGACGCAGGAGCAGCGTGATGCCCTCAAGGAGCTGCTCCGCGGGGCCGGCGGCCAGCGCGGCATCCCGTTCAACGAGCCCGGCTCCCTTACCAGGGTCTACGCGGTGGCCAGCGGCAAGGGCGGCGTGGGAAAGTCCTCCGTGACTGTCAACCTTGCCTGCGCCCTCGCTGCACAAGGGCTGCGGGTCGGAATTGTGGACGCCGACGTCTATGGCTTCTCGGTTCCCGGCCTGATGGGCATCAGCCAGGCGCCCACGCGGGTGGACGACATGATCCTTCCCCCGGTTGCATACGGCGTGAAGGTGATCTCCATCGGGATGTTCGTGAGCGGCAACCAGCCTGTAGCGTGGCGCGGACCCATGCTGCACCGGGCCCTTGAGCAGTTCCTGACGGATGTTTACTTCGGCGACCTGGACGCCCTGTTCCTGGACCTGCCGCCCGGCACCGGAGACATCGCCATCTCCGTCGCGCAACTGCTGCCCAAGGCGGAGATCCTGGTGGTTACTACGCCGCAGGCTGCCGCGGCCGACGTCGCCGAGAGGGCCGGCGCCATCGCAACCCAGACCGGGCAGTCCGTGGCCGGGGTGATCGAGAACATGTCCTACCTGGAAATGCCCGACGGCGGCAGGATGGAGCTGTTTGGAAGCGGCGGCGGGGCGGTCCTCGCGGAACGGCTGACAGCCACTGTGGGCACCGACGTGCCGCTGCTGGGGCAGATCCCGCTGGACATCCAACTGCGCGAGGGCGGCGACATGGGAGTACCCATCGTCCTCGGCCAGGCCGGAACGCCGGCGGCACAAGCGCTCTCGGACATCGCCGGCAGGCTGGCAGCAAAACCTCGGGGTCTGGCCGGCATGAAGCTTGGGCTGCAGCCCCGCTGAGTTCCTGCCAAGGCCTCCCCACGTCGGGTGGCTAGGTGGCTTCCGTATCGAAGGGGGCAGCTTCGCCCGGCGGAAGCGACTGAAGCACCCTCTCAGGCCGCTTCGGAGCGGCATCAGCCACCGCTACGGCGGCGGCGCCGGAGACGGCTGCGACGGCGGCAGGCGCACCGGCGCTGACGGGCTTGGCGTCATCGTCCAGGAGTGCCTCTTTGATGATGCGCCGGGGATCGTACTGGCGGGGGTCGTACTTCTTCCAGTCGACATCATCGATGTCGATTCCCACTTCTTCCTTAATCTGCTCCCGGGCGCCGGAAGCCATGCGGCGGACTTCCTTGACCAGGTTGGCCAGTTTCTGGGTGTATTCGGGCAGCCGTTGGGGACCGATCACGAGGACGCCAATGATCAGCAGAAGAAAGAACTCCGGGCCGTTGATTCCAAACACTTTAGGAAGATTACCCTCTCCGGGCTGCCAGTGACGATTCCCGCCCACGGGCGGTGGAAACTGTCCGCTTTACTGCGTAAAAAGGGCCACGATCTTGTTTACGCCGCGCTGCAGGCGCTGTACCACGGGTTCAGGATGCTGCGCAGGAGGTTCCGCCGGCGCTTCGGCTGCGACACCTTGGCCCGCCTTTTCGCTGAGGCGCTGAAGGATGGGCATGGCGTCGTCGGCCTGTTCCGCGGGGAGGTCGGAGACGTAGGTGAAGGTGCGGCCCTGCGTCCGAAAGGTTGCGGACCACGGCGAGGACGCCAGGATCTGCAACGTCGGGCCGGCCTGCCCCGAACCAGGTTCCTCTTCTGCGCCCCCGGGGTTATGCCGTTCCGTGATGGTCGCGTAATGGGTCCCGTCGGAGAGCTTCAGTTCGACGGCGGGGCGGCCCTCGAGCATCACGGCTTTCGCCGACTCGAGGTGGAATCCCATGGCCCCGAGCTCGGGGCACACCCAGCCTTCCGACCGCAGGCCCGACAACCTGTCCACGCTCAGGGTCCTCCCGTCAGCCGGCGTCTGGGCGGAGACCTGCGAGAGCGTGGCTCCGGCTGCAGCACCATCTGCCTGAAGCGGCTCACCGGCCACAGCAAAAGCGCCGGCAGCGAGCACACCCGCTGCGGCAACGGTGCCCCCTGCCGTCATCGCGAGCACCCGGACCGCTGCCCTGGATCCCTGGTGATGCGGGGCAGGAACCGGCGGCCGGGCTGCCAACTCCTGGGTCCTGGCCAGCAGCCGGGCGGTCAGGTCATCGCTGGCCGGCGGGATGGGCGCATCCCGCAGCCGCTCCAAGTACTGCCGCTCCCGGTGCAGGGCTGAAGCACATTCATGGCAGGACTGGATATGGCTGGCGGTGCGCTGATGCCTGCGGCTGAGCGGAAACTGGGGCCTCATGTGCCGTTCAGAGGATGCCGGCGATGCGCGGCAATGACAGCTTGGGCCTGGACTGCTGCGGTCGCGGGTCACGGTGGGCCAGCTTTTCGCGGAGCATGGTGCGGCCACGGTGGATGCGGGAGCGCACCGTACCGAGCTTGACACCCAGGGCCTCGGCAACTTCGTCGTAGGACAGGCCTTCAAGATCACAAAGAACCACAGCTGCACGGAAGTCCGGCGGGAGTTCCTCGAGGGCGGCCTGGACATCAAGGTCCAGGTTGTTCAGCTCGAAGCTCTGCTCCGGGCCAGGTTCCCGCCCGGGGATCCTCGACTCAGCGTCCTCCGCAAGGGCGTCAAACCGGATGCGTGTTTTCCGCCGCGCCTGGTCAAGGAAGAGATTCGTGGTGATGCGGTGCAGCCAGCCGTCCAGCGTTCCGGGCTTAAAATTTTCCAGCGAACGGAAAACGCGGACAAACACCTCCTGGGTGAGGTCTTCGGCGTCGTACTTGTTTCCGGTCAGGCGGTAAGCCAGCCGGTAAACCTTCGCGGAGTGGTTAGTCACCACTTCTTCCCAAGTAGGGCGCACCCACTCGGACTCAGGCTTGTTTGCTGCAGGGACAGGTGCCACAACTGATGATGACATCGTCCACTCCCCTCGTGGAATGCTTACGCCCGGATACTGTTGACATCTCTAATTCGGCGCCGCCCACCCTATGGATGACCAGATAATAATCATTTCAAACTTGGCTGGGAATTTCCTGACTGCCGGGTAACTTCAGCCGTGGGCGCAACAGCCCGCCTTCCCGGCTGTTGCCGAACGACACAGTAGGCTGTAGAGGACACTCCCCCTGCCGCCCAGAAAGCGAAAACCCATGAGCGCCGACAAGTCCACCAGCTGGTCCTATGCAGAAGATCTGCCCGCTGAGGATGAGGTCATGCTGCGGGCCCGGGAACGTTCCTTTGAATTGGGCGTGACCCCCATCGGGCCCGGCGTGGGCGCCGTCCTCACCGTCCTCGCTGCCGCGTCGAAGGCGCAGACCGCCGTCGAAATCGGAACCGGTGCAGGCGTCTCGGGTGTCTGTCTGCTCCGCGGCCTCGGTCCGCACGCTGTCCTCACCACCATTGACGTGGACGTCGAACACCTCAAAGCCGCACGGGAAGCCTTCTCGGAGGCCGGCAGCCCGGCCAACCGCACCCGCACCATCTCCGGCCGCGCAGGGGACGTCCTGCCGCGCCTCACGGACAGCGCGTACGACCTGGTGTTCATCGACGCTGACAAGCCGGGACTTCCCGGTTATGTGGAGCAGGCCATCCGGCTCCTGAAGCCCGCCGGGCTGCTGATCATCAACGATGCACTGGACAAGGACAAGGTAGCCAACCCTGCGGGCCGCGAGGCCACCACGGTGGTCCTGCGCCAGGTGGGGAAGAGCATTCGCGACGACGAGAGGCTGGCCTCCGCCATGCTTCCCACCGGCGACGGCCTGCTCGTAGCGGTCAAAAAATAAGACAGGATCCGCAGCCCGAAGGCTAGCGGACCCTGTCCGGCACAATCATTCGGTAACGCCGACCAGGCATTCCTTGAGGTTGGCCGCTTCGGCTGCATTCAGTTCGACCACCAGGCGCCCGCCGCCTTCGAGCGGGACGCGCATGATCAGGCTGCGGCCCTCCTTGGTGACTTCCATTGGGCCGTCGCCGGTGCGTGGTTTCATAGCCGCCATGAGGAATTCCCCTCCATTTAGTCCCAGGACTGATCAGCCCGGGTGGGCTGTGTCCGCATGTAGATCAAGCTGCCATGGCGGAGTGGATGGACACCGCCGGGGCTGCGCGTATTCTGAATGCTTATTGTCCTTGCTTACCTACCATTATCGCGGAATTACCCGCCCGTAGCTAATCGATGGACATTTGTGGGCGGGTCCAATTTGCAGTCTGACCTGCACAGAAGCCGGTTTTTTCTACGGTGGATAATCCCCGCCGCCTGGCAGCTGCGCCCACGCCCACAGCCAGACAATCCACACGATCTGCAACAACACGAACATCACCACGACAGTTCCGCGGTAAGCCCGGGACTGTGACAGGAGCGCGGCACCCAGCGCCAGTGGGAAAAGCGGCAGCAGCATACGGAAAGTACTGGTCTGCGGGTGGAGGAACATCACCAGGTAGCCCACGTAGCAGGCGCACCACAGCCGAAGTTCGGCCCCGAGCCGAACTATCGGCGGAAGGTACAGCATCGCGCCGAAGAGCGCCACGAAAACGAAAGGCGCCACCACTCCGAGCACCGGGCCGAAGAGGTCGACGCCGGTGTCGAACCAGGGCTTGAACGGCACCAGATTTTGGCCCCGCCATACTGTTTCAGTCTTGGTATAGGCCTGGATGTCCCCCGTTGCCGCCCAGGCGGCCGCCGGCCACGCCAGTGCCGCGAGGCCTGCCACTGCCGTTAGAGCAGTAAGGGCCGCCAGGTCCCCGACGGAGTGCGGACCCGGTTCCCGGCCGCCCAGGCGCTGCACCAGCCGGTGGACCAGGAGGAGCCCCAGCATGGCCGCGAATGGAACGCCCACCGGACGCGAGAGGCACAGCATCACCACCACGGGGATCGCCCACAGGTACTGCCGCCGGACTACCAGCAGCAATGCGGCCGCGAGCAGCAACAGGGACAACGGTTCGGCATATGGCACCTGGAGCACCGCGGACACAGGGAAGGTGGCGAAGAACGTCACTGCCCACAGTGCCGGCCCGTGTGCTGCCTTATGCCGGAAAAGCGCATAGACCACCAGGGCGGCAGCCAAACCGGACAGCATGGCGATAATGGTCAGCGAAGCAGCAGGGGCCAACCCCGTCAGTCTGCTGAGCCCTCCTGCCAGCGACGGGTACAGGGGATAAAAGGCCCACGTATTCTCCTGGACATTGCCTGCGTCATCGACCGGAAGGGTGGCGGGATAACCGGTGGCGATAACCCTGCCGTACCACCGCGCGTCCCAGATGTTGATGAAGTTCCAGTAGTCGGGCTTGGCCGGGAACCAGGGGTTGGGCCCTTGGTGCAAGGCGGCAGCCATAAAAATCGCGGCGCTGACGGACCTGGCCGCGATGTAGATGGCCGAGACCTGCAACCACCAGGGCCAGCCGCGGACGGTTGCGCCGAAGCGGACGGCGAGCGCCTGGACCGACGCTGAAACGCCCGTTCCCCGCCGGGTGGCAGTGCTCACTCCCGGACCTCCCCGGCCCCTGCGCCGGCATGCCCATGGATTTCCGCCGCCGGCGGATCCGCCTGTGCACCTGTCCCAGCCGCGGGCTCCGCCGCCGTTCCAGCGGCGGGCCCTGCATCTTCCATGGCCTCCAGCCTGGCCTTCAGGATCTCAACTTCCTGCCGGCTTGCCGCAAGCTGGTCCCTCAACTCATCGAGCACCTGGTCCACCTGGTCCATCCGGTAGCCCCGGAGGCCCAGCGAAAACCGCACGCGGTCCACGTCCTGTGGCGCCGCATTGGCTGGCAGGAGGACCGGGGGAAGGTTAGCGGGAGGCTGGTCAAGGCCGGCGTCCAGCAGGGCAGGCAGGGCGCGGCCGCCGGGCTTGCCGGAACGGCCCCCTGCACCGGCCCAGAGGACAGCGCCGATCAGGGCAACGGCAAGGAAGACCAGAAAAAAAGTCACTATCCCATCGTGCCAGACGTGGCCGCCTTTGTTATTCCGGGCGCTGTTCGCCGTTCAGGGAGGGCGTGACGGCCACGTGGAGCACCCGGTCCACCGCTTCCGCCGGGTCATCCACCACTTGGATCAGGTCCAGGTCCTTTTCCGAGACCATCCTCTCAGCCACGAGCGTGCCCCTGATCCAATCGATCATCGGGCCCCAGAAGTCGACGCCGAGCAGCACGATCGGGAAGGACGTCACCTTCCTGGTCTGCACCAGGACCATGGCTTCGAAGAGTTCATCCAGCGTGCCAAGGCCGCCAGGCAGGACGATGAATCCCTGCGCGTACTTTACGAACATGGTTTTGCGGGCAAAGAAGTACCGGAAGTTAATCCCCAGGTCCACCCATTGGTTCAGGCCCTGCTCGAAAGGGAGCTCAATGCCGAGTCCGACGGATACGCCGTTACCTTCAACGGCGCCGCGGTTGGCGGCTTCCATGGACCCCGGTCCGCCTCCGGTGATCACCGCGACGCCGGCCTCGGCCAGCTTCCGCCCCACCTCAACGCCCATCTCATAGTAGGGGCTGCCCGGCTTGGTCCGGGCTGAACCGAAGACGCTGACGGCCGGACCGAGGTCAGCCAACGCCCCGAACCCCTCGACGAACTCGCTTTGGATCCTGAGCACGCGCCATGGGTCAGTGTGCACGAACTGGCCAGGGCCTTTGGTATCAAGCAAATGCTGGTCGGACATCTCCACGGACGCCTGCTTGCGGCGAAGTTCAAGGGGTCCTTTACGGCGCGGCTGGGAGTTTTTGGCCGGATCTGCACTGATGCTCATTCCCCAAGGCTAACCTGCCTGCGGGAGGTATCTCTTGAATCACGATCCGCAGGAACTTGGGGTGATTCGCATCATAAGACGGCGTTGTTCGCTAGATTCTTCCTATGACTACTCATGTGCCCGGCGATGCCCTCGTCTCCCTGAACGCCGTAAATAAGCATTACGGCCAGCTGCACGTTTTGAAGGACATCAACCTGCAGGTCCGCAAAGGCGAGGTTGTCGTGGTCATCGGGCCGTCTGGCTCCGGTAAGTCCACGCTGTGCCGCGCCATCAACCGCCTCGAAACGATTGAAGGCGGCACTATCAGCATTGATGGAAAAGTCCTCCCCGCGGAAGGCAAGGAACTGGCACAGCTCCGGGCCGACGTCGGAATGGTCTTCCAGTCATTCAATCTCTTCGCGCACAAAACCATCCTCGAAAACGTCACCCTTGGTCCCATCAAGGTCAAGGGCGTTGCAAAGTCAACCGCGGACAAGGACGCCATGGCGCTGCTTGAACGGGTTGGCGTCGGACACCAGGCTCCGAAGCTTCCCGCACAGCTGTCCGGTGGCCAGCAGCAACGCGTTGCCATCGCCCGCGCCCTGGCGATGAAGCCCAAGGTCATGCTTTTCGACGAGCCGACGTCGGCACTGGACCCCGAGATGATCAACGAGGTCCTGGACGTTATGATCCAGCTGGCCAAGGAGGGCATGACCATGATCGTGGTCACGCACGAGATGGGCTTCGCCCGCAAAGCCGCCGACCGAGTGGTCTTTATGGCGGACGGCCAGATCGTTGAGGACGCCACCCCTGAGGAGTTCTTCACCAATCCCAAGAGCGACCGCGCCAAGGATTTCCTCTCCAAGCTCCTCACCCACTGATTCACCTACGAACAAACACACAAGTTCGCACCCAGGCCGTGACCCACGGCCACCAATGAAAGGAATGTCATGAAGGCATTTATGACCCGGCGGAAGTCATTCTTCGTGGCGGCTACCGCTGCCCTCGCCCTGTCCCTGAGCGCATGTGGCGGAGGCGGAGCCGGTACCACCAGCGACCCCTCAGTTGAAGCAGCACCCACCTTCGCCGCCGGCACCACCATGGAAAAGCTCGCCTCGGCCGGAACCATCAAGATCGGTACCAAGTACGACCAGCCGCTCTTCGGCCAGGTGGGCCTGGACGGCAAGCCGGTGGGCTTCGACGTCGAAATCGGCAAGCTGATCGCCGCCAAGCTGGGCATCGCTGCCGACAAGATCGAATGGTCCGAGACGGTGTCAGCCAACCGCGAGCCGTTCATCGAGCAGGGCAAGGTTGACCTGGTGATCGCCACGTACACCATCAACGACAAGCGCAAGCAGGTTGTCAGCTTTGCCGGACCGTACTACGAGGCCGGCCAGGCACTGATGGTGAACAAGGACAACGACACCATCAAGACCCCCGAGGACGTCAAGGGCAAGAAGGTCTGCTCGGTCACCGGCTCGACCCCCGCCGCGACGATTGTGGACAAGTACGGTGCAGAGCTCGTCCCTGCAGCCACCTACTCCGCCTGCCTGGAGCCCCTTCGCAACAAGCAGGTTGAAGCAGTCACCACCGACAACGTGATCCTGGCCGGTTTCGTGGACAAGGAGCCGGACGCCTTCAAGCTCGCTTCGGACGAGACCTTTACGAAGGAGCCCTACGGCATCGGCCTGAAGAAGGACGACACCGAGTTCCGCAACTGGATCAACGACCAGCTCGAAGCGTTCCAGGAGGACGGGTCCTACAAGAAGGCATGGGAAGATACCGCAGGTTCAGTCATCAAGACTGCCCCTGAGCTGCCCGAGCTCGACCGTTACTAGGTAACGCCGCTAGTTGCCGGGGCTGTTCTGCAGCCCCGGCAACCACCGTCTCCGCTCCCGTCCACGCCCACATCCAAAGGATTTTATGGACGTCATTCTTGAAAACCTGCCCCTGTACTGGAACGGTTTTCTCCGCACGCTTTTCCTTTCCGCCGTTTCCGGAGTCATCGCCCTGGTTCTTGGCACGCTGCTGGCGGCAGCCAGGGTCTCCCCCGTAGCAGCACTCCGCGGCTTCAGCATGGTCTACGTGGAGGTTCTCCGGAACACCCCGCTGACCATCGCCTTCTTCTTCGCAGCGATCGTTCTCCCCCGGCTCGGCGTTACCTTCGAGCAGTTTGAGGTTGCAGCCATCATTGCCCTCAGTACCTACACCGCAGCGTTCATCGCCGAAGCTGTCCGCTCGGGTGTCAACAGTGTTCCCGTTGGCCAGGCCGAAGCCGCCCGCAGCATCGGCATGAACTTCGGGCAGGTCCTGAACCTCATCATCCTCCCGCAGGCCCTTCGGACGGTGGTCCCGCCGTTGATCAACATCCTGATCGCACTGGTAAAGAACTCTTCGGTGGCCGGCGCGTTCTTCGTCCTGGAACTGTTCGGCTACGGCCGCCAGTTGGCCAACGCCAACGGTGACGCCGTGATCCCCGTGCTGCTGGGCGTTGCGTTCTTCTATCTGCTCCTCACCGTTCCGCTGGGCATCCTCGCCAGCACGGTGGAACGAAAGGTGGCGATTGCCCGATGACCTCGGTACTTTATGACGTTCCCGGCCCGAAGGCCCGGCGGATATCCCTGATTGGTTCGATCGTCGGTTCCCTGCTGATCCTGGGCCTGCTTGCCTGGATCATCATGACCTTTGCCCAGCAAGGCATTTTTGAAGGGCGCCGGTGGGCCATCTTCACCCGTGCAGACGTGTGGACACTCCTGGGCAACGGATTGAGCGCAACCCTCAGCGCCGCGGCTTTGGCAGCAGTGATCGCCTTCCCGCTCGGCCTCCTGCTGTGCCTGTTGCGCATCTCGGATGCAGCCTTCATCCGCATCCCTGTCCGGGTGCTGCTGGAGTTCCTCCGCGGCATGCCGGTAGTCCTGATGATGCTCTTCATCCTGCTGGGGTTCGGAACCTCGCCGTTCATTGCCGTCGTCACCGGCCTGGTGCTTTACAACTCGGCAGTGTTCGCGGAAATCATCCGTGCGGGCATCCAGTCGCTTCCCAAGGGGCAGCGGGAAGCCGGCCTGGCCATTGGCCTGACCAGCTTCAAGTCCCGGATGCTGATCGAGCTGCCGCAGGCCATCCGGCGCATGATGCCCTCGCTCGTAGCCCAGATGGTGGTCCTCCTGAAGGACACTTCACTCGGCTATATCGTGGCGTACGGCGAGCTGCTGCGTGCCGTGCAGGTGATGGCTGACTTCCTGGGTACACAGTTCCTGTTCCCCATCTTCTTCGTGGCAGCGGCGATCTACATTGCCATCAACATCTGCGTTTCACGCATCGCAGTGTGGATTGAGCGCCGCGGATCCAAGAAGGCGGCAGGCGGCGTGGCCAAGGCCGAACCCGAAAAAGCCGAAGCACCCGTCCCCTGATACCTTCCTGCAACAGTGGCCCGGACCTTTGGTCCGGGCCACTGCCATTTAAGTCAGGCTGCCAGCCAGTCCTGCAGCGCGTGCAGGCACTTACGAATGGCGTCGGCATGGACGTGCTCGTTGTCCTTATGGGCCAGCAGGGCATCCCCCGGCCCGAAGTTCACCGCCGGGATCCCCAGTGCACTGAACCGCGCGACGTCGGTCCAGCCGTATTTGGGCTTTGGCTCGGCTCCGACGGCGGCAACGAAGGAAGCGGCCGCGGGGTGCTGGAGCCCCGGGCGTGCACCGGCGGCAGCGTCGGTGCGGACGACGTCGAAGCCTTTAAGAAGTTCCCGCACCACCGCTTCTGCCTGGTCGGGGGTCTTGTCCGGTGCAAAGCGGTAGTTGATCTCCACCACGCACCGGTCTGGAATAACATTGCCGGCGGTGCCACCGTTGATTTTTACCGCGTTGAGGCTCTCGCGGTATTCCAGCCCGTCCACGTTGACAGTGGCAGGTTCGTAGGCCGCCAGCCTGGCCAGGATGGGTGCCGCTGCATGGATGGCGTTGCTGCCCATCCATGCCCGGGCCGAGTGCGCTGCCTCGCCCACTGTTGTTGCCTCAAACCGGCTTGTCCCGTTGCAGCCGCCCTCCACCGTGCCGTCGGTCGGTTCCAGCAGGATGGCGAAGTCGCCGCCAAGCAGGTTGCCATGGTTGCGCACCAGCCGGCCCAGGCCGCTCTTTACGGCCTCCACTTCCTCGTGGTCGTAGAAAACAAAGGTGACGTCCCGCTTGGGCGCCGCCCCGCCGTCGAACATTGTGGCGGCAAGCGCCAGCTGAACCGCGACGCCGCCCTTCATGTCGGTGGCACCGCGGCCGTACAGCACGCCCTCCCCGGGCACCCCGGATTCCCAGCTGGATGGAACCGTACCCCTGGACCCTTCAGTCAGGGGCAGCGGAACGGTATCGAGGTGGCCTGCCAGGATGACGCGTTCGGCGTTCCCCAGCTCCGTGCGGGCAATGATCGAGTCGCCGTCGCGGACAACGTGCAGGCCCGGAATGGTCAGCAGGGCCGCTTCCACGGCATCGGCCAACGCGGTCTCATTTCCGGACACGCTGTTGATGTCCATGATGGCGGCGGTCAGGAGCGCAACGTCCTGGCGCAGGTCGAGCGGTAGGGTGGAAGGTCCGGGGGCGGTTTCGGCAGTCACGGAGCCAGTCTAGTTCGGAGCAGGTCCCCCGCCATCGATAGACTGGGGCCATGACTGAAACTGCTTCCTCCGCTGTGCCCGAAACCCAGAACGCCCCCACCGAAGAACGCTCCGCCTACGGCTTCGGCGTGGCCACCATTGCGTCCGCCAAGGGCAACGCAGATGATGCCACCGTCCTGGACGTCTGGTTCCCGGCCCCGGCCCTGGGTGTAGCCGCCGAAAACCTGCGTGCAGTGGAGAACGCGGATGACGTTCTCACCCGGATCGCCGAAGGCGGCACCGATGAGGACCGCGGCACGGAGCAGAAGGTGGTCTTTGTCCAGATCAACCTCGATGAAGCCCCGGCCGACACCGCGGACGCCTACCTTCGCCTGCACCTGCTCTCGCACCGCCTGGTCCGGCCGAACACCATCAACCTGGACGGCATCTTCGGCAAGTTGCCGAACGTTGTGTGGACCAACTTCGGGCCGGCCGCGGTGGAGGGCTTCGAACTGACCCGCGCCCGGCTGCGCCGGCGCGGGGCAGTCACCGTGTACGGCATCGACAAGTTCCCCCGCATGGTGGACTACGTGGTCCCCACGGGCGTCAGGATCGCCGACGCCGACCGCGTGCGCCTGGGTGCACACCTCGCCGAAGGCACTACGGTCATGCACGAAGGCTTCGTCAATTTCAACGCGGGCACGCTGGGCACTTCCATGGTCGAAGGCCGGATTTCCGCGGGTGTAGTGACCGGTGACGGCAGCGACGTCGGCGGCGGAGCGTCCATCATGGGCACGCTGTCCGGCGGCGGCAAAGAGAAGATCACCATCGGTGAGCGCGTACTGCTCGGCGCGAACTCCGGCGTCGGGATTAGCATCGGCGACGACTCGGTGGTGGAAGCCGGCCTCTATGTCACGGCAGGAACCCGGGTGCGCGTACCTGGTCCCAAGGACGAGGTAGGCGAAGACACCACCAAGATCGTTAAGGCAGCGGAGCTCTCCGGCGTCCCCAACCTGCTGTTCCGCCGCAACTCCACCAACGGTGCTGTGGAGGTCCTTCCCCGTGCGGGCCAGTCCGTGGAACTGAACGACGCCCTGCACGCCAACTGATCCCTATGGCACGAAGCCAAGGCCTGCGCAGGCTCCTGGTGCTGCTGCTCGCCCTCGCACTGGTGATCGGCGGCGTCTATGCGGCGGTGTTTTTTGTGCAGCGTTCCGAAACCCTTGTTTCGGAACGCTGCATCGCCGTCGTGGGCGGAGGAACGGCAGAGCTGGCACCCGACCAGGCGGTATACGCTTCCCTGATCACCGCCGTCGCTGTCCAGCGGGGGCTCCCGCCGCGGGCCGCGACCATAGCGCTTGCCACCGCGATGCAGGAGTCCAAGCTGCGGAACATCGACCACGGAGACCAGGCAGGCCCTGATTCGCGGGGGCTGTTCCAGCAGCGCCCGTCCCAGGGCTGGGGCAGCGAGGCGCAGGTCATGGACCCGTACTATGCAGCAAACGCCTTTTACGACGCTTTGGTCCAAATCCCGGGCTATGAGTCGATGGAGATCACCGAAGCGGCGCAGCGGGTCCAGCGGTCCGCTTTCCCCACCGCCTATGCGCAGCATGAGCAGATGGGGCGCTTCTTTGCCTCCGGACTGTCCGGCCAGACGCCCGAAGCCGTTCAATGCACGCTCCGTTCCGCATCGGCTGCCGGAGACCCTGGCGCCGTTTCGGCGGGACTGGCCCAGGCCTACGGGCCGTTGGTCACGGCTGTGGAAGGCCAGACGCTGGTGGTGGAAGCCGCCGGCAGCCAGGCCTGGTCGGTTGCCCAGTGGGCCGTGGCAAACGCCAAGGTGTATGAAGTGACGCAGGTACAGGTGGCTGGACGGACCTGGGACCGGGGACAGCGGAACGGCTGGCAGGAATCATCAGGCTCTGACGGCCAGGTCCGGATCACTGTGTCACCGGTTGGCGTCGAGGGCTGAGCCTGCTGGCCGTCCTAAGCCAGGATCTCCACCACCGGTTGGACATAGCTGCGGAACAGCTCGGGCTGGCCCATCAGCTCGTGGCTCATGATGATTTTGTCCGGCTCGAGGTACCACGCCCGCTGCTCATTCAGAGGCAGCTCGATGATGGTCAACTTGAAGTCGCGGGCGTCCCGCCCTACCTCCAACAGCCTGTCATCAACCATGTCCTCCAGCAGCTGGTCTGTACCGATGGCAGCCCGCTCTGCTTCCAGCTCGGCGTATTCGCTCCTGCGCTCCCGCGCCCAGGTGAGGGCAGAGCCGAAGTGCGCCTGCAGTACACGCTGCAGCGCCGGCGAATTGCCAAAGGCCTCAAAATCAGGCGGCGACAGTTCCGGCGACGTCTGGGGATGGGCCTTCAGTAACTGCGCCCACCAGGCCTCCCACTCCGTCTTAAGCCCGCTCAGGCCACCAACATCGGCAGTGAGGTGGGAATGGTCTGCAGGGCGGATTTTGGGCGCGGCATGCGACAGGGCCGGATGGCCGGCGCCGTCCAGCCCGGCTGCATCGCGGACGTACAGGGCGATCATCATCGGTCCGGACGTGTCGGTGGTGATCTGCCAGCCGGAACCGCCTGTTTGGTGCATCCGAAATCCTTCCCTGGCGCGTTGTGACCGGTCCTGTTGATCCGGTGTCACGCCCCCGGTTATCAGTCTATTCCCCATGTTCGATGACGTTAACGGCAGTCACGCCGCAAGCCCGTCAAGGTGCCGCTCCAACACCTCCCTGCAGATGCCGGCCGTCATCCAGGCTGGCTGGAGCAGGGCATGCATACATAGTCCGTCGAGGGTCGCCAGGAGTCTTTCAGCCTCCACCACCAGTGCTTCCTCGGGTTCACCGGCGGGCATCAGGGTGGTGATGGTGCGTCCCATCAAGGCCGCGACTTCCCGGTGGCTGCGATCTGCCTCCGTTGCAAGGAAGGGTCTGATCCTGGCGGCGTTCCGAAAGGCCATCCAGACACAGGCCTCCACAGCCCGCCGTTCATCCAGCGGCAGCAGTTCGCCCAAGAGTGTTAAAACCGCTTCCCGGTGTTCAGGGCTTGCGGGCGGGTTCTTCTCCAAGGCGGGCAGGGCTTCAACCAGCCTGGCAACGATACGGTCGACGACGGTCGCAAAGGAATGCGTGAGCAGCTCCTCGCTTCCCGCGAAGTAGTGCCTTACGGACCCGACGGCCAGCCCCGCCTCGTCTGCCACTTCCCGGAGCGACGCCTTTTCCAGCCCGTCCACTGCGATGATCCGCCAGACCGCTTCGACCACGTCCTGGCGCCGGGCTTCGGCATTGACAATTTTAGGCACTCCATTTTTTAACACATCTGTGCTGAATAGAGAATCCGGCCCGCCGCCAGTTCCGTAAACCCCGGCCTGCTGCCCGTTATCCGGGACACATCGGCGGCAGCCCGCCCAGTTGGGATAGCGTTGGAGGCATGAAAATACTGGTCACAGGGGGAACCGGCTACATCGGGTCCCACACTGTTCTGTCCCTGCAGGAAGCCGGCCATGACGTGGTGGTCATCGACAACCTCGTGAACTCCAGCGAAGAGTCGCTCCGGCGGGTTGCGGAACTCACCGGCAAGACAGCGGAGTTCCACAACGTCGACCTCGTGGACGAGGCCGCCGTGGAAAAAGTGTTTGCCGGCGACACCATCGACGCGGTGATCCACTTCGCCGGGCTGAAGGCCGTGGGCGAGTCAGTGCGCGAGCCGCTCAACTACTATTACAACAACCTGGTGGGCACCCTGAACCTCATCCGGGTCATGGACCGGCACAACGTCCGCTCCATCGTCTTCAGCTCCTCAGCCACCGTCTACGGCGAGCATAACCCCATCCCCTACGTGGAAAAGATGGAGATCGGGGCCAACAACCCTTACGGCCGCACCAAGGAACAGATCGAGGACATCCTCTCGGACCTGGGTTCAGCGGACAGCCGCTGGCATATAGCCCTGCTGCGCTACTTCAACCCTGTGGGAGCCCACCCCTCCGGACGGATAGGCGAGGATCCCCAGGGTATCCCGAACAACCTGGTGCCGTTCATCGCCCAGGTAGCGGTAGGCCGGCGCGAAAAGCTTATGGTCTTCGGCGGCGACTATGACACCCCGGACGGCACCTGCCTGCGCGACTACATCCACGTCGTCGACCTCGCTGAAGGCCACGTGGCCGCACTGAACCACGTGGCGGACCGCGCCGGCGTCTTCCGCTGGAACCTCGGTTCCGGCAAGGGCTCCTCGGTGCTGGAGGTCCTGCGCTCCTTCGAGAAGGCAGTGGGCAAGCCAATCCCGTACGAAATCACGGGCCGCCGCGCCGGCGACCTGCCAGCGTTCTGGGCCGACGCCACCTCCGCCTTGGCAGACCTCAGCTGGTCCACCACCAAGACCGTGGATGAAATGTGCGAGGACCACTGGCGCTGGCAGAAAAACAACCCCCAGGGCTACAACTCCTGAGGCAACGTGGTCCCATTACAAGAAAGCGGCCGCCCACCTCCTGGAGGTGGGCGGCCGCCGTCGTAATTCAGGCTGCTATGTCAGCGGACCGGGTAGTCGCGCTCCGGCTCGCCGATGTAGAGCTGCCGCGGGCGGCCGATCTTGGTGTTCGGGTCGCTGATCATTTCGCGCCACTGCGCGATCCAGCCGGGGAGGCGGCCGATGGCGAAGAGCACCGTAAACATCTTCTCGGGGAAGCCCATGGCCTTGTAAATGAGGCCGGTGTAGAAGTCCACGTTGGGGTAGAGCTTGCGCTGGATGAAGTAGTCATCGTTCAGCGCCTTCTCTTCCAGGCGCAGCGCGATGTCCAGCAGTTCATCGTTGCCGCCGAGCTTGGTGAGGATCTCGTGGGCGGTGGCCTTGACGATCTTGGCGCGCGGATCGTAGTTCTTGTACACGCGGTGCCCGAAGCCCATAAGCCGGACGCCGTCTTCCTTGTTCTTGACCTTCTCCATGTAGTCCTCGGGCTTGGTGCCCTCGGCCTGGATCTGGCGGAGCATCTTCAGCACAGCCTCGTTGGCGCCACCATGGGCAGGCCCGAACAACGCATTGATGCCGGCTGAGACGGACGCGAACAGGTTGGCGTTGGAGGACCCCACCAGGCGCACGGTGGAGGTGGAGCAGTTCTGCTCGTGGTCCGCGTGCAGGATGAGCAGCAGGTCCAGGGCCTTCGCGACAACCGGGTCCACCTCGTACTGCTCGGCCGGAAGGCCGAAGCTGAGCCGGAGGAAGTTCTCCACGAGGTTGTGCGAGTTGTCCGGGTACAGCATGGGCTGGCCGATGGACTTCTTGTGGGCATAGGCCGCGATAACCGGGAGCTTTGCCATCAGGCGGATGGTGGAAACTTCCACCTGCTCGGCGTTGAAGGGATCCAGTGAGTCCTGGTAGAACGTGGACAGCGCGGAAACGGCCGAGGACAGGACGGGCATGGGGTGCGCGTCGCGGGGGAACCCGCCGAAGAAGCCCTTGAGCTCTTCGTGCAGCAGCGTGTGCCGGCGGATCTTCTGGTCGAATTCGTCCAGTTCGGTGGGAGTGGGCAGGTTGCCATAGATCAGCAGGTAGGACACCTCAAGGAAGCTGGAGTGCTGTGCCAGCTGCTCGATGGGGTATCCGCGGTAACGCAGGATGCCCGCATCGCCGTCGATGTAGGTGATAGCCGAAGTTGTGGCTGCTGTGTTCATGAAGCCGGGGTCAAAGGTGACTGCGCCCGTCTGCTTCAGCAGTTTGGAAACGTCGTAGCCCTCGTTTCCTTCAACAACCTGGATGCGCGGCAGCTTGAGCTCGCCTCCTGCGTGGTGCAGGGTCGCAGCATTGTTGGTCTCAGTCATGGAGTCCCCTTCATGAGGCGTCTGGGCCTCTGTCGAAAGCTTGATCCAACATCAGGTGAGCCGCGCACGAAGCCTGAGAACACAGGTTCCAACACCCGGGCTGCCTTCTTGTAGAAAGCCACCATTGATAGTCACTTAAAAAGCTACCGCTCCTTGGCGGGTGCCACTAATCCGCGACGTTCAAAAGTGGCCTAAAACCAGCCCGATGTGGCGCGAGTCACAGCATTGTTACGATGTGGCGGCCAGCCGGGCGACAGCGGCGTCGATCCGTTCGTCGGTTCCGGTGAGGGCGACCCGGATATAGCCGTTGCCGGCCTCGCCGTAGAAGACGCCGGGGCCCACCACGATGCCGCGCTCTGCCAAACGCGCCACAGTGTCCCAGGTGCCCTCCCCCGCCGTGGACCAGAGGTACAACCCGGCGTCGGATTCCTTGATTTCCAGCCCAAAGCCCAGCAGCGCCGGAACCAGCCGTTCGCGGCGTCCGCGGTACAGGTCCTTCTGGGCTTCAACGTGTGTGTCGTCGCCCAGTGCCACCCGCATGGCCTCCTGCACCGGATAGGGCACGATCATGCCCGCGTGTTTGCGGCTGTTCACCAGGTTGGGCATCAGGTCCGGATCACCGGCCACAAACGCCGCCCGGTAGCCTGCCACGTTGGATTGCTTGCTCAGCGAGTACACAGCAAGCAGGCCCTGGTGGGATCCGCCAGCAACCCGGGGGTCAAGGATGCTCGGAACTGCATGGCCGCCGCGCTGGACGTCCCAGTCGCCCCAGCCAAGTTCGGCATAGCATTCGTCGGAGGCCACTACTGCGCCGATGTCCCGGGCCTGCGCCACCAGCGCCTTCAAAGAGTCGATTCCCCGCACGCTGCCGGTCGGGTTGCCGGGTGAATTGACCCAGATCAGCCGGACGCGGGAGCGGGTGGCGTCGTCGAGCTCGTCCAGGTTGTCGGTTGCAACGGAGGTAACGCCAGCGAGGGTGGCACCGATATCGTACGTGGGGTAGGCAACCTTGGGGCGCACGACGACGTCGCCTGGCTTCAGACCCAGCAACAGCGGCAGCCAGGCCACGAGTTCCTTGGAGCCCACCGTCGGCATGATGTTACGGGGATCAAGACCGGCCACGCCGCGGCGGCGTTCAAACCATCCGGCGATGGCTTCCCGGAGCGCGGGAGTGCCGTGGACGGTAGGGTACCCGGGGGCATCCGCGGCGGCCTTCAAGGCGTCCTGGATCAAGGCTGGAGTGGGATCCACCGGCGTGCCGATGGACAGATTGACCGCTCCGTCCGGATGCGCGGAAGCCGTGGCGAGATACGGCGCCATGGCCTCCCACGGGTAGTCGGGCAGGTCAAGGCCGAACGTATTCACTGCTGCGGTCACCAATCCTGCCTGCGTCAGTGGTCTTGGTTCTGCGGCGGCAGCGCGGCGATCATGGGGTGGTCCTTGCCGGTGTTGCCGACCTTGGCGGCTCCGCCGGGAGAACCGAGGTCGTCAAAGAACTCCACGTTGGCCTTGTAGTAGTCGGCCCACTCATCCGGGGTGTCATCCTCGTAGTAGATGGCCTCGACGGGGCAGACGGGCTCGCATGCCCCGCAGTCGACGCATTCGTCCGGATGGATGTACAGCGAACGCTCACCTTCATAGATGCAGTCGACGGGGCATTCCTCAATACATGCCTTGTCCTTGACATCTACACACGGCTGCGCGATTACGTACGTCACGTCCCTGGCCTCTCCACGTTGGTTCCGGCAACCCGCCGGTTCTTGCATCCGGCAACTATGGCCGGACCCTGACATCTGAGCCTATTATCTCCCGGCCCGTTCCCGCGAACCTAGCCGGTGGCCTTGTGTGAAGCCCTTTAGTATGAAGTGGTGAACCTGCCCGCCCCCACACCTGCCGGATTCCTTGCCGCCGCCGCGCCTGGCACCCGGGTGGTGGTGCGCTACCGCATCGACGGCGGCTTCACGGACGCCTTGGGGCACCTGGTGATGTGCGACGCCGGTGCCTGCACCGTCCGTACGCGGCAGGACGACGTCGTCATCCCCCTGGACGAGGTCGTCGCAGCCAAGGAAGTCCCGCCGGCACCGGAGCCGCGCCCGCGCCGGCAAGCCGCGCCATAAGGGCCGGCTGCGCCCACCCCGCAGGAGGCAAAGAAAAAGCCGGGACGACGGCGGGAAATCCGCCTGCCGTCCCGGCAGTTTCATTGGCCATCAGGGCCGTTGTTGCTAGACCTTCGCGCGGGCGCGGTTGGCCTTGGCGCGCTCGTTGGTGTCCAGGATCACCTTGCGGATGCGGATGGACTCCGGGGTCACCTCGACGCATTCGTCCTCACGGGCGAATTCGAGGCACTCTTCGAGGGTGAGGTCGCGCGGGGGCGTCAGGTTCTCGAAGGTGTCCGAGGAGGCTGCACGCATGTTGGTGAGCTTCTTTTCCTTGGTGATGTTGACGTCCATGTCGTCGGCGCGGGAGTTCTCGCCGACAATCATGCCCTCGTAAACCTCAGAGGTAGGCTTCACGAAGAAGGAACCGCGCTCCTGGAGGTTGATCATGGCGAACGGCGTTACAACACCGGCGCGGTCGGCGACCATGGAACCGTTGGTGCGGTACTCGATGGGGCCGGCCCACGGCTCGTAGCCCTCGGAGATGGAAGCTGCGATGCCGGCGCCGCGGGTGTCCGTGAGGAACTTGGTGCGGAAGCCGATCAGGCCACGGGCGGGAACGATGAATTCCATCCGGCACCAGCCGGTGCCGTGGTTGGCCATGTTGGTCATGCGGCCCTTGCGTGCGGCCATGAGCTGCGTGACGGCGCCGAGGTACTCTTCGGGCACGTCTATGGTCATGTGCTCCATGGGCTCGTGGATCTTGCCGTCGATGGTCTTGGTGACAACCTGCGGCTTGCCCACGGTCAGCTCGAAGCCTTCGCGGCGCATCTGCTCAACGAGGATGGCCAGGGCCAGCTCGCCACGGCCCTGTACTTCCCAGGCGTCGGGACGCTCGGTGGGGAGAACCTTGATGGAGACGTTACCGATCAGTTCCTTGTCCAGGCGGTCCTTCACCTGGCGGGCCGTGACCTTGGCGCCCTTGACCTTGCCCGCCAGCGGCGAGGTGTTGATGCCGATGGTCATGGAGATCGCGGGATCGTCCACGGTGATCAGCGGCAGCGGCTGCGGGTTCTCGGCGTCGGTCAGGGTCTCACCGATGGTGATGTCCTCAATACCGGCGACGGCGACGATCTCACCGGGTCCGGCAGATTCGGCCGGAACACGGTCCAGGGCCTTCGTGGCCAGCAGTTCAGTGATCTTGACGTTCTTGAGCTCACCGTTGGCACGTGCCCAGGCAACGGTCTGGCCCTTGCGCAGGGTGCCGTTGTAGATGCGCAGCAGTGCCAGGCGGCCCAGGAAGGGCGAGGCATCCAGGTTGGTGACGTGCGCCTGCAGCACACCTTCCGGGTTGTAGGTGGGAGCCGGAATGTGCTCAATGATGGTCTTGAAGAGCGGCTCCAGGTCCTCGTTCTCCGGGGCGGTGCCGTCGGCGGGCTGCTCCAGGGACGCGCGGCCAACCTTGGCGGCAGCGTAGACAACGGGAACCTCAAGGATCTTGTCCAGGTCGAGATCCGGAACTTCGTCGGCCAGGTCGGAAGCCAGGCCCAGGAGGAGGTCCATGGACTCGTGGACGACTTCCTCAATGCGGGCATCGGGACGGTCCGTCTTGTTCACCAGCAGGATGACGGGCAGGTGGGCGGCCAGGGCCTTGCGGAGCACAAAGCGGGTCTGCGGCAGCGGACCTTCGGAAGCGTCAACGAGGAGGACAACGCCGTCAACCATGGACAGGCCGCGCTCCACCTCGCCGCCGAAGTCGGCGTGGCCGGGGGTGTCGATAACGTTGATGGTGATGGTCTGGCCGTTGGAGGACGGACCGTTGTAGGCCACCGTGGTGTTCTTGGCCAGGATGGTGATGCCCTTTTCGCGCTCGAGGTCACCGGAGTCCATCACGCGGTCTTCGAGGTGGTTGTGCTCGGCAAAGGAGTTGGTCTGCTTGAGCATGGCGTCGACCAGGGTGGTCTTGCCGTGGTCAACGTGGGCCACAATCGCGACGTTGCGGAGGTCACTGCGGGATGCAGTGGCTACCGCGGTGTTGGTGGTGGTTTCAGACATGCGTAATGGCTCGATTCAGTGGTGAAAGTCAGCTGTTGTATCGCGACATTTCCAACTGGAACGCACGACAGATCAGGCCCTTAGCACAGGGCACCTTCCCCAAGTCTAGCCGCTGTGCCATTTATTGGCCTAAATTTTTCCGGCGGCGTGCGGCCCCCCCCGGCGCCCCGGCGGTGCGCCGCGCCAGAAATTGTGGGCAATATCACTGGCCTTACAGGTTGGCATGCCACATGATTGCTCTGACAGACCGTGCAAGCCCGAAAGACACCAGATGCGCAAAGCCTCGCCTGCGTTGGCCCAGACCCGTTCTGCTGCGTACGGCTGCATCGCGGTTATTGCCTTATCTAGTGTCCTGGCCCTCGCGGGCTGCGGCCTGTCCGGGCAAGCCCTTGGAAATCCTCCCCCGGCCGCTGCGGCCGCCGGTCCCGAAGGAGCAGCCGGCGGGCAATTGCGTGCCGGCTTCCCTGTCCTGAACCCCGCTAATGGGCGGTTCGAAGCCGTTGTCCCCGATATCAGCAAAACCGTCCTCCTGATCGGGGATTCGCAGTCGGAACCGGCAGACGGCTGGCCCCGCCAAGGCCTCTCTGCTGCGGGGTACAAGGTGTACTTTGGCGGGAAGGGCGGCACCGGATTCGTGACAGCCAACGGGAAGACAGGCAACTACATCGACGCCCTCCTGCGGGGTGACTGGCTAATTCCTTCCGGTACTCCCGCGCTGATTGTTATCCAGGGCGGCGGCAATGACGCTGCCAGCGGGGCATCCGACAGCCAGATCGCCGGCAACGCCGGCCGGTTAATTGCAGAGTTGCAGGCACGCTATCCGGGAACCCCGATGGCGATGATAGGAACCCTGGCCCGGGGCGAAAACAACGGGGGCGGCCGCCGCACGGAAGTTGATGCTTTGCTGGGATCGGTGGCCGCCGCGCATGGCCTGCCCTTCGTTTCCGTGGGCGACTGGCTCACCAAGTACGGCCTGGCCAAGGACCTCGCCGACGCCGTGCACATGAATCCCAGCGGCCGGCAGGCCCTGGGTGCGCTCCTGGAGCGCAGGCTGCGCGACCTGGGCCTCGAGCGGAAGCCGGCAATGGGGCAGGGTGAAAGCAGTTGGAGCCGGAGCCAGCAGGCTCCGGCTCCAACCGGTGAATAGGAAGGGCTGCTAAGCGACTTCCGGCGGCAGCATCAGCTTTGCGCCGGGGATGGCGTTAAGCAGTGCCTGTGTGTACTCCTGCTGCGGCGCGTCGAAGACGTTGTCCGTTGATCCGGTCTCCACCAGACGCCCCTTCTCCATCACGCAGACGTGGTCCGCGATCTGCCGCACCACCGCGAGGTCGTGGGTGATGAAGAGGTAGGTCAGCCCAAGGTTGGACTGAAGGTCTGCCAGCAGATTCAGTACCTGGGCCTGGACCAGCACGTCGAGGGCGGAAACTGCTTCATCACAGATGATGACTTCAGGATCCAGGGCAAGTGCCCGCGCAATGGCGACGCGCTGCCGCTGCCCGCCAGAGAGCTCGTTCGGGTACCGCTGCATGGTGGATTGCGGCAGCGCCACCTGGTCCAGCAGTTCACGGACCTTCTTTTCCCGGCTGGCTTTGTTCCCGATTTTGTGGACCCGCAGCGGCTCCTCGATGGTCCGGAAGATGTTGTACATGGGGTCCAGGGAGCCGTAGGGATCCTGGAAGATGGGCTGGACCCGGCGCCGGAATTTGAACAGCTCCGAAGGCTTCAGCAGCGAGGTGTCCACGCCGTCGAAAAGGATCCTGCCGTCGGTGGGCTTCTCCAGCTGGAGCACCATCTTGGCCACGGTGGACTTGCCGGAGCCCGACTCCCCCACGATCGCCGTCGTGGTTCCCCGGAGGACGTCGAAGCTTACGCCGTCCACGGCCGCGAAGTCCGATGATTTCCCCAGGCCCTGCCGAAGCTTGTACACCTTCCGCAGGTCCTGGATTTGCAGGACGTTGTCGGCAGCAAGCGCCTCCGCGGCCGGAGCGAGCAGATCGGCCGCTTCCAGGCCCTGTTCCTTGGCAACCTGGATCCTTCTGCTTGCCAGGGAGGGCGCAGACTCAACGAGCCGCTTGGTGTAGGGGTGCTGCGGGTTCTGCAGCAGCTCCAGCGACGGCCCCGACTCCACTACCTGTCCGCGGTACATCACCACAACCTTGTCCGCGCGTTCAGCCGCGAGGCCCAGGTCGTGGGTGATCAGCAGGACAGCTGTGCCCAGTTCGGAGGTCATGCCTTCGAGGTGGTCCAGGATCTGCCGCTGCACCGTGACGTCCAGCGCTGACGTGGGTTCATCGGCGATCAGCAGCCTGGGCTGGCAGGACAGGCCGATCGCGATCAGGGCCCGTTGGCGCATACCGCCGGAGAACTCGTGGGGGTACTGCTTGGCGCGCCGGTGGGAGTCCGGCAGCCCGGCTTCGGACAAGACCTTGGCGATGTCCTCGGGGCCACTGGGACGCCCGTTCGCCTGCAGCGTTTCCTTGACCTGGTAGCCGATCTTCCACACCGGGTTCAGGTTGGACATCGGGTCCTGGGGCACCATGCCGATGGTGTTGCCGCGCAGTTCGATCATCCGCTTTTCGGGCGCGTGCGAGATGTCTTCGCCGTCCAGCAGGATCTGTCCGCCGGAGACCCGCCCGTTGCCGGGCAGCAAGCCAATGGCAGCCAGGGCGGTGGTCGACTTTCCGGACCCCGACTCGCCCACGATGGCCACGGTTTCACCCGGCATGATGGTCAGGTGCGCGTTCCGGACAGCGTTGACTTCGCCGTTGCTGGTATTGAACGTGATGGCGAGGTCGCGGATTTCCAGCAGCGGCCGGTCTGCGGGTATTCCGGCTTCAGTGATAGTGACATCGGATGTAGTCACGTGTGCCTCCTTCATCGCTGGCGGCTCTTCGGGTCAAGAGCATCACGCAGGGCATCGCCCAGCATGATGAAGCTCAGGACGGTGATGGACAGTGCGGCAGCCGGGTACAGCAGTACTGCTGGGTTGGTGCGGATGGACGACTGCGCCGCAGAGATGTCATTGCCCCAGGACATGATGCTGCCGGGGAGCCCAATGCCGAGGAACGACAACGTCGCCTCCAGCACGATGAACACCCCGAGTTCCATGGTGGCCAGCACGATGATAGGGGCAAGGGCGTTGGGCAGGACATGCTTGATAAGGCTCTGGATCCTGGACACGCCCAGCGAACGGGCCGCCGTGATGAAGTCCGCGTTCCGGACTTCGATCACCGCCCCGCGGGTCAACCGTGCCATCTGTGGCCACGCGAGCAGCACGATGATCATGATGACCGTCCACACGCTCTTGTTTTCGCGGAAGAACGGCAACTGGGTGACAACCAGGGCGCCGAGCACCAGCGGAAGTGCGAAGAAGATATCGCCGAGTCGGGCGATGACGGAATCGACCCAACCGCCGTAGAAACCGGCAAGCGCGCCGAGGGTCACACCGATGATGAGCACACCGATGACGGCGAAGACGCCAACCATCACGGAGGCCTGCGTGCCGTAAATAACGCGGGCGTACACGTCGCAGCCCTGGAAGGTGAACCCGAACGGGTGGCCGGGGGAAGGTGCGCCGTCCGAATTGGCCAACTGGCAGTTGTCATTGGGGGCCGTCTGGGTGAACAGGCCCGGGAAGAACGCCACAACCAGGATGACCAGGATCATCACTGCCGAGACGATGAACAGCGGACGACGGCGGAGCTTGCGCCAGGCGTCTGCCCACAGGCTCAGCGGGGCTTGGTCCGTCTTAACAGCATCCGTTGCCAGCAGAGGGGTTTCCTCGATGGGGGCAACGAAATGCGTGGTGTCTTGGTTACTTTTCATAGCGAATCCTCGGATCAAGCCAGGCGTACAGCAAATCAACCAGCAGGTTGGCGATAACGAAGACCAGCACCAGCACACTCACGATGGCGACGACGGTTGGGCCTTCGCTGCGGAGAATTGCCTGGTAGAGCTTCTGCCCTACACCGGGAACGTTGAAGATGCCTTCGGTTACAATGGCGCCGCCCATCAAGCCACCGAGGCTGGCGCCCAGGTACGTAACAACGGGAATCATCGAGTTGCGGAGGATGTGCGCCATCACTACCCGAGGCCGGGACAGCCCCTTTGCAGTCGCGGTACGGACGTAATCAGCCGTTGAGTTTTCTATTACCGATGCCCGGGTGAGGCGGAGCACGTAGGCGAAGGACACCAGCGCCAGCGCGAAGGCCGGAAGCAGCAAAGTACCCCAGCTGACGTCCGTGCCCACCGTGGGTTTGGCCCAGCCAAGGTATACGCCGAACACCAGCTGCAGCACGAAGCCGAGGACGAAGATGGGAATGGCGATGACAACGAGCGAGGCGAGCAGCACTGATGAATCGAAGATTTTGCCCTTGCGCAGGCCGGCGATGAGGCCGAAGCCGATGCCGAACACGGCCTGGATAACCAGCGCTTCGATGGCGAGCATCACGGTGACGGGGAAGACCCGGCCAAGGGTTGCCGCGATGGGCTGGCCGGTGAAGTCGACGCCCAGGTTGAACGTAAAGAGGTTCTTGAGGAACAGGCCGTACTGGACCCAGAACGGCTGGTCGAGGTTGTACTGCTGGCGGAGCGCCGCGATGACAGCCTCGCTCGGCGGGCGGTCTCCGAAGAGTGCCCTGATGGGATCCCCTGGAAGGGCAAACACCATGAAGTACACCAGCAGGGTTGTGCCCAGGAAAACAGGGATGACTTGGAGCAGCCGCCGGAGAATGAACTGGATCACAGCAGACCCTCCGAGGACTTTGGAGATGTTGGGAAATTCATGTGGGACAGCTTCCTGCCGGTATCAAGGCTATGGGGGCCCGGCTGTTGCCGGGCCCCCACTAGCTAGTTGAGTTGGACGGTCTCAGAACTACTTCGCGGTGATGTTGTAGTACTGAATGACACCGTTCCAGCCGCTGTCCACGTTCGTCACGTTCTGGCTCCACACGACCTGGCGGGCGGAGTACCACAGCGGGAGGTTGGGCAGGTCCTGGAACAGGATCTCCTGGGCCTCGGTGAACTTTGCGTTGGCGTCGTCCGTGGACTTGGCACCCAGTCCTTCGTCGAGGAGCTTGTCGAATTCGGGGTTCGAGTAGCCCTCGTAGTTGGCGCTGGCACCGGTCTTCAGGAGCGGGCCGAGGAAGTTGTAGAGCGACGGGTAGTCGGCCTGCCAACCTGCCCGGGTGAAGCCGGGAAGGGTCTGCGCCTTGCGAAGGTCAAGGATTTCAGCGAACTTGGCGAACGGCTGTCCCTCGGCCTGGATGCCCAGGTTGTTCTTCAGGTTGTTGGCAACAGCGTCGATCCATTCCTTGTTGCCGCCGTCAGTGTTGTAGGCGAGCTGGAGGGTCTTGTCTGCGGGCCAGGGGCTGATGGCATTGGCCTTGTCCCAGGCTTCCTTTGCCTTTGCGGCGTCAAACTTCAGGACCTCGGAACCCTCGACGTTGTCGTTGTAGCCATCCACTGCCGGGGAGGTGAAGTCCTTGGCCGGGATGCGGGTGCCACTGAAGATCACCTTGGTGATCTCGTCACGGTTGATGGCCATGGAGATGGCCTGACGGCGCAGCTTGCCTGCCTCGCCCTGGAACTCGGGCAGGTAGCCCGGGATGTTCAGGGTGGAGTTGCCGGCGTATGGCTTGTTCAGGTGGTTCTCCGGGAAGTCCGTGGTGTACGTCTTCAAGGCGTTGGTCGGAAGGACGTCGGTAACGTCCAGGTTGTTGGCCTGGATGTCGGTGTAGGCGGGAGCCGGATCGGTGTAGAACTTGAAGGTTACGCCGCCGTTCTTCGCTACACGGGGGCCGGCGTAGTCCTCGTTCTTGACGAGTTCAATCTGGCTGTCGTGCTGCCAGGCGCCTTCCTTGGCCATCTTGTACGGACCGTTGCCTACCGGGTTCTCGCCGTAGGCCTTCGGATCGGCGATCGCCTGGGACGGAAGCGGCATAAAGGCGGTGTAACCAAGGCGCAGCGGCCAGTCGGCCTCAGGCTGGGTCAGCTTGACCTCAATGGTCGTGTCGTCCTTGAGGACCAGGCCCGAAAGGGTCTGCGAGGTGGGGGCGGGGACCTCGGTCTCGCCTTCCTTCTTGGTGGCGCTGACAGCGTCGTAGCCCTCAATCGACTCAAAGAAGCTGCTGTTGGCCTGGGCATTGGTGCTCAGTGCAGCAAAGTTCCAGGCGTCGACGAAGCTCTTGGCAGTAACTTCCTCACCGTTGGTGAATTTGGTGCCGCTCTTCACCTTGATGGTGTAGTTCTGGCCGTCCGGGGATTCGATGGACTCGGCCAGGGCGTTGACTGACTGCCCACTGGGGTCATAGCTGGTCAGGCCTTCGAAGAGAAGTTCGACGACGCGGCCGCCATAAACTTCGTTGGTGTTTGCCGGCAGCAGCGGGTTCTGTGGTTCGTTGCTGTAGGCGGTGATGACCTTATTGGGGTCGCCGGCCGACTGGCTGGCACCGTCATTGCTGCCGCCTCCAGCGCCGCAGCCGGTCAGGGCGAGTGCGGCGATTGCCACGATGCCCAGTGCTTTGGAAGTGCGCGCAAAACGCATTCCGCCTCCTATGAGTTGTGGGAGAAAACGAGGGGAATCTTGTGCTTCCCCGCAGGCGAGACGCAGCTTTCAACTGTGACGCAACCTACATATACGAGTAGCCTAACCGCACAAAGTCCAGATGCTGGTACTCCGTTGCCAAACCGTGACCGGCTTGAACTGAACGCCTAGTCGGTCAACGGAAGTTGTGCAAGTCACATGCTACTCGCCGGTAGGCGTAACTGCGAATCGGTAATGTGAACCCTGCCACGTGGCATGCGGCAAGGCATTCAGGCGGCTTCTAGGGCAGCCGCCAGTCCCAGACATTCCACCAGACGCCCAAGAGGCCGGGGCTTGGCTTAACGCCGGCAATCCGGTCACTGAAGGCTGTTGTGCCCACGGTCTGGTACAGCGGGAGGCCGTAAGCGTTCTCCCATACCTGCTTATCGATTTCCGCGAGGAGCTCGTCCTGTTTGGCCAGGTCAGTGGTCCCGGCGAGTTCTTCCATCGCCTTGTCGGCGTCGCCGTCCGAGAATCCGTTGAAATTGCTACCGGCGCCGGTGCGGAAGATCTGCGGAACGCGGCTGACGCCCACCCCGGTGCCGATCCAGCCGAGCAGCGCTGCGTCGTACCCGCCGCCGCCCAGGGCCCTGGCCCAGTCGGCGTTGCCTTGTCCGGCGTCGACAACCTGGAAGCCGGCCAGGGCTGCAGAGTCCCGGATCAGGGCAAAAGCCTGGGCGCGGTTGGGGTTATCGCGGTTGTAGAGGATCCGGACGGTGGGAGTTTCACCATCCAGGAGCGCTTTGGCACCCTCGATGTCCGCCTCGGCATAATCCGCGGACCCGTTGTTCTTCGCGGTGTCTTCGTATTTTGGCTGTCCCGGCAGGAACACATGCGAGTTGAGGGGCTTTGCATCCGGCAGCAGGTCCCCGACGACGGCATCGACAATGGCTTGCCGCGGAACGGTCTTCAGGAACGCCTCCCGGACGCCGTCCCGGGCGAAGGGCCCGGAAAAGCTGAGGTCCAGGTGGTCATACCCGGACTGGTTATAACGCGCAACGGTGATGCCCTTTTCAATCAGGCCCGTGAACAGATTGTCGGTGCCGCCAGAGGGTTGGGGCGAAATGATATCCGCCTGCCCGTTCCTGAGGGCGTCCAAGGCCGCCGGCAACGCGCCGGTGAACCGGATGTTGATTTCATCAAGCCACGGTTCCTGGCCCCAGACGTAGTCGCGGTTGCGGACCAGCCTCATGGAGACCTCGGGGACGATGTCCCGGACGATATACGGTCCGCTGGAGAGGTAGAGCGAGGGGTCATCGGGAAGACCCTTGGTGTCGAATCCGGAGTTCCAGAAGTCGCTGACCTGCTTCAGGGCCGCATTGAGCGCCGGTTCTTCGACGTCCCCGCGAGGTGAGTCCTTGACCAGGTTGATGAGGTCTTCCTCATCGTTCAGGTCGCTTTTCGCGGCCACAACGTGCGCCGGCAGGCCGACGTCGAACGCCACTTCCCAGTCGGCGTACGGCACCTCGTACTCCAGGGTGATGGAACGCCCGTCCGCACCGATCTCGGGCAGAACGGTTCCCGCCAGCCCGCTGGTATCCGCGGCGGTGGAAAAATACCTGGTTCCGGTTCCGGCGATGGGATCGGCGTCGTCGAAGTATCCGGAGCCGGCAGCCCAGCTCAACAGGAGGTCGCCGGCGTCGATCGCTTCGCCGTCAGACCACGTAACGCCCTCGTTCACGGTGTACCTCACCTTGAGCGGCTGGTCGGACACCTTTTCGAAGCGGCCGAACTTTTCATTGCGCACCACGGTGGACGAGTCATCCAGGTAGTAGAACCCTGAGTGCGTGATGTGCCCGACCTTGGAGTTGATGTCCGTGTTGCCATCAGTGCTGTAGGGGTTGAAGGACGAGAAGGCGTTGACCTCGGCAACGGTGGCGCTGCCACCCCGTTTCGACTCTCCCACCACCACGGGAGTGGGGCCTCCCCCGCCCGAGCAGCCCGAAAGTACTACGGCTGCAGCTACCGCTGCGGTGATGAACTGCATCAAACGCCTGACCGGCATGCCGCCTCCTGTTTTCCTTCTGCGGGAGGGGCTCCTGGACTTCGCAGGATCACGCCCTGTACTCAGGATAGTGCGTGAGGCCCCTTGTTTTCCGGTGCCGTCCGCAGCAGCCGTGTTGCCCCCTGTCCTGGGCCCAGCAGGGCTTCAGCACGACGGCGGTGCTCCCGCCGTTTCTCCGGGTCCACGGCTTCGGGGTCCATGAGCTTCTTTTGCGCTCCGTTAAGGGGCTCGGCCGGGACTAGAAGGCGGTGCTGGGCAGATCCTTCTCGCCATCGACGATCGCGGTGATAATCCGCCCTGCAACCAGGTCCGGATCCAGCCCCGCACCGAACTTCGGCGCTGACCCGGCGATCGGATGATCGGACAGAGCCGTGCCAGTGTGGCCTGGGCGGGCGTCCACAATTCGGATGCCCGCGCGGCGATACTCGCGCGCCGCTGCGACAACGAAGGCCGCGAGCCCAGCCTTCGACGCCGAGTATGCCGCCAGACCGGCGACGGGTGCCTCGGCGACAACGCCGCTCAGTGTGACAACGAAGGGCTCCCGGCCCTCACGAGCCGAGGCCGCGAGGTAGGGCTGGCTCTGGGTAATGAGCTGGATCGGACTGGTCGTGTTCACAGCGAAGAGTTCGTTCACTGTGGCGGGGTCAAGGTCTGATGCGGCGCCGAAGGCGACGACCCCGGACGCAACCACTAGCCCGTCGAGGCGTCCGTGCTGCGCATTCGTATCGTCCAGCACCTCCTGGATCACGGACGGGGCGCGCAGATCGTGCCCAGCAGACTTTGACGACCGGGCGACGATGGCGCCTTTACTCTCCAGCTGAGCGGCGATGCGCGAACCGAGTCCGCCGGTGGCGCCGACTACCAGAACGACCGCACCATGAAGAGTGGTCATGGGTAGATCCTAGGTCACGTGCTGCAGGTAGCCCAGCATGGGTCGGTTTTAGAACCCACGGAATGCTCCCATCGCACCAACAGAGAGGGGCCCATCTGCGGAAGCAAATGGCCCCTCTAAAAATTCTGTGGGCTAGACGTTGAAGCGGAACTCCACCACATCGCCGTCGGCCATGACATATTCCTTGCCTTCGATCCTGACCTTACCCCGGGACTTGGCCTCTGCCATGGACCCTGCTTCGACGAGGTCATTGAAGGAAACTACCTCGGCCTTGATGAAGCCGCGCTGGAAGTCGGAGTGGATTACCCCTGCTGCCTGCGGTGCAGTATCACCCTGGCGGATGGTCCAGGCACGGGTTTCCTTGGGGCCGGCCGTGAGGTAAGTCTGCAGCCCCAGCGTGTGGAAGCCGACGCGCGCCAGTTGGTCCAGTCCGGATTCGTCCTGGCCGTTCATTTCCAGCATTTCGCGGGCCTCTTCCTCGTCAAGTTCCACGAGGTCGGCTTCGAGCTTGGCGTCGAGGAAAACGGCGTCCGCCGGGGCAACCATGGCCCGCAGTTCCTCCTGCTTTTCTGGACTGCCCAGGATGGCTTCGTCGGCGTTGAAGACGTAGATGAACGGCTTTGCCGTCAGGAGGCCGAGCTCCTTGAGGTGTTCCATTTCCAGCTTGTCGCTCTTAATGGAAGAGAAGATGGTGTCGCCGCGTTCCAGAACCACCTGGGCTGCCTTGATGGCGGCAAGCTCCGCAGCTTCCCGCTTCTTGATCTTGACTTCCTTTTCGATCCGCGGAATGGCGTTCTCGATGGTTTGCAGGTCGGCCAGGATGAGCTCGGTGTTGATGGTTTCCATGTCGGAGCGCGGGTCCACTTTCCCATCGACGTGGATAACATCGGGGTCATCGAACACGCGCACCACCTGGGCAATAGCTTCGGCCTCGCGGATGTTGGCCAGGAACTTGTTGCCCAGGCCTTCACCCTCGGATGCGCCCTTGACGATTCCGGCGATGTCCACGAACGACACCGGGGCCGGCAGGAGGCGCTGCGAACCGAAGATCTCAGCCAGCTTCTGAAGGCGGGGGTCGGGCAGGTTCACGACGCCGACGTTGGGCTCGATGGTGGCGAACGGGTAGTTCGCCGCCAACACCTGGTTGCGGGTCAGTGCGTTGAAAAGAGTTGATTTGCCGACGTTGGGCAGTCCGACGATGCCAATAGTAAGAGCCACGAGCATTGATTCTACCCGCAGCAGGCGCCAAGGGGTTCCGGGCCGGCGGGCTGAAATGTCGCTTCCGGGAAATGTCACAGCCCCGTGCGACAGTGAGCACATGGATGCTTTTGCGCTGATACTGGCTTTGTTCATGCTGTTGCTGGGAGCCCTTGCGGGCGCTGCAGCCACCTACTTCGCGCTGCGGAAGAACAGCCGCGCCGTGGAAGAGGACTTCGACGCCGTTTCGTCGCGGCTTTCGGAGGTGAGCGCACAGTTTGCCGCGGCCGACGCCGAACGCCGCCTTTTGGCTGCACAGAACCGGGAGTTGGGGGAATCACGGTCCCAGGACGGCAGCGTGCTCCGTGCGCTGGCGCCCGTGGCCGAGAAACTGACGGCAGTGCAGCAGCAGGTGGCGCTCCTGGAACGTGACAGGCTGGAACAGTACGGCCAGCTGGCCCAGCAACTGCAGGAAGCCCGGCTTTCGGATGAGCAGCTGATCCGGTCCACCCATGCCCTGGAGTCCGCCCTGCGGTCCAACAGTGCGCGCGGGCAGTGGGGAGAGGTCCAATTGCGGCGCGTGGTGGAGGCCTCCGGGATGCTCCGCCACGTCGACTTCATCGAACAGGTTCACAGTGCCGGTGGCGAGTCCTCCGTCCGCCCGGACCTTGTGGTCCAGCTGCCCGGCGAGAAGCAGTTGGTGGTTGATGCAAAGGTCCCCCTGTCGGCCTACCTCGAGGCGCAGGAACTCGGCGCGTCCATGGATTCCCGGACGGGGCAGCCCGGGCTGCCCCTGAGCGCAGACCGCCGCTCCCAGCAGGGGCTCCTGGCTGCCCACGCAAAGGCGCTGCGGGCCCATGTGGACTCATTGAGCAACAAGAAATACTGGGACATCCCCGGCAACTCGCCAGAGCTGGTGATCTGCTTCATCCCGGCAGAATCGATTCTGGCCGCAGCACTCATGGCTGATGCCGAACTCCTCGACCATGCGCTCTCGAGGAACGTGGTCCTGGCGTCTCCGAGCACGCTGCTGGCTGTGCTGAAATCTGTGGCCTTCACCTGGCGGCAGGACGTCCTGACGGACAGCGCCCGTGAACTGTTCGACCTTGCGAGGCAGCTGTACGACCGGATGGGAACTTTGGGCGAAAATGTCAGCAAGCTGGGGTCTTCGCTGAAGTCATCCGTGGACCGCTACAACTCCATGGTGGGCACGCTGGAAGCGCGCATCCTTCCCACTGCCAGGAAGTTGAACAGCCTGGAGGAATCGGGCCTGAAGACCCCTCCGGTTGTGGAGGTCACACCGCGCGCCCTGGCCGCCCCCGAACTCCAGAGCGAGGACGAGGCCGCCTGAGGGCAGCCTTCGGGACAAGAACTACGGGGTAAGAACTCCCGAGGTCAGGAATCCGGGCTAAGGAAAGGGCCTGGCAGCCGCAGCTGCCAGGCCCACTCACTTTGCTCCCAGCTTCGACGCCGGCGTTCTTAGCTCCGCGGCCGGCGTCCGCCCAGTGCACGGCTGACATCGCCGGCCTGCTTCAGGGTCGCCCGAAGCTCCTTGGGCAACGAGAACAGGAGATCCTCTTCGGCCGTGACGACTTCCTCAACGGTGCCGTAGCCGTAATCGGCCAGCAGGCGCAGCACGTCCTGCACCAGCACCTCAGGTACGGAGGCCCCGGACGTTACGCCAACCGTTGCGACGCCCTCAAACCAGGCCTCATCAACTTCATTGGCAAAATCCACCCGGTAGGAGGCCTTGGCACCGTACTCGAGGGCAACCTCCACCAGCCTCACGGAGTTTGAGGAATTGGCCGAGCCCACCACGATTACCAGGTCTGCCTGGGGGGAAATCTTCTTGATCGCCACCTGGCGGTTGGTGGTGGCATAGCAGATGTCGTCGCTGGGCGGGTCCTGCAGGGTTGGAAACCGATCCTTCAACAGGCGGACCGTTTCCATGGTCTCGTCAACGCTGAGGGTGGTCTGTGACAGCCAGATGACCTTCTCCGGGTCCCGCACCGTCACCTTGTCCACCTCGTGCGGACCGTTGATGATCTGGATGTGCTCCGGAGCTTCGCCTGCCGTGCCTTCAACTTCCTCGTGGCCGTCGTGGCCGATCAACAGGATGTCGAAATCATCCTTCGCGAAGCGCACGGCTTCCTTGTGGACCTTGGTCACCAGCGGGCAGGTGGCGTCAATGGTGCGCAGGCCGCGGTCCTCAGCGGACTGGACCACCGCCGGCGATACGCCGTGGGCAGAAAAAATCACCAGCGCGCCCTCCGGCACTTCGTCCGTCTCGTCAACGAAGATGGCGCCTTTTTCCTCCAGGGAGCTGACCACATGGACGTTGTGCACAATCTGCTTCCGCACATACACCGGAGGGCCATAGTGTTCCAGGGCCTTCTCAACGGCGATGACGGCACGGTCAACACCGGCGCAGTATCCGCGGGGAGCAGCGAGCAGCACCTTTTTGGTTCCGGATACGGGGGCTGCAGCAGCTACTTCCTCGGGAGAGCGGCGCCTACGCGGGATTGTGGGCATCGAAAGGGAAACAGCTGAGGGGGTCATTACTCGATTCTACCGGGTTGCCCGCGCCCGCTTTCTCGGTATGAGGCCGGCCACAATTCCCACCAGCACCAGGACCCCGCCGGTGATTGCCGCTACCCAGGTCCATATCTGGAAGTCGGCGGAGGCCGCCGCGACGAACTCATCCCTGAAAATGTTGGCCACCTCGTTACCGCTGTCCATAGCCAACACCGCCGCGGAACCTGCCTGCGCGCCCAACGTCCAGAGAGCTGCCAGCAATAACGCGCCAACTCCTGCGGCCACCAGCACCGTCCAGCGCCGGCGGGCGGCAACGAGCGCCAGGAGCAGCGCCACCGCAGATCCCCCGGCCAGCAGGTAGCCGGAGGGAGCATAGGTGCTCAGTCGCTCAATCCATTCCTTGTGCTCCGGCTGGCCCACATTAATGAGCGTCTGCTCCGGCGGGTCCAGGGGAAGCCTGGTGGCACGTGAGATTTCCTCGGAACCCAGCGCCACAAGTGGGGCGACGTCGAGGGTCAGGGTTGAGGCAGCGGTAGCTTCAGGGCTGTTGTCGCCCGTCCCCGCGAAACTGAGGCGGTGGCTTTTCCGGAGTGCTTCTTCCCAGGCAGCGGGGTAGCCGGGAAGACCGGTCAGGGACGCGGCGGCGTCTTCCAGGACCGGCCGGACGAGGTCCGAGAGGAAGCCCGGGACGGCGCTGGTATCGATCGTGCCAATGGCGGCCGCTGCCAGTCCTTGCTGGAACTCTGGATTCCTGCCCAGCGGCGCCGCCAGTTCCACGAAGCCCTGCTCCTGGACAATGCTCCGGTCCAGCCAGATGGCCGGAACTGCCACAGCAGCGAGCAGTACGGCCAGCACGGTGGCGGCAGCGGAAACAAAAGTGCGCACAGCAGGTCCTTCAGGTCGATGGCGGTCAACCCATCCTAGGCGGGCATCCTGGCCGGCCACTGTCAGTCCCGGATGCTACAGCTTATGGATAAGGTTGAATGACCGCCGCACAACAGACGAAGGACCCCATGCCCTCAGCTCCAGCCCCGCAAGGGACTTCGCATGTCTGAACAGGCCTCACTCCCGGTCCCCGGCCAGCAACTGGCGGCACCCACCACCCTTCCGGCGACGGCAGCGGAAACCACCCCTGACAACCCATGGCCGCTGCAGCTCCTCTCGCAGAAGCTGAAAGCCCACATCGACCGCACGCCGTCGGCCTGGGTCGAAGGCCAGGTCATCGAACTGAACCGCCGCGGAAGCAACGCGTACCTGACCTTGCGGGATGTTGACGCGGAGGTTTCGCTGCCGGCCTCGGTGTGGACCAAAGTGCTGGAACGCCAGAACCTGCCGCTGGAACGCGGTTCCCGCGTGGTGGCCCTGCTGAAGCCCGAGTTCTGGATCAAAACGGGCCGGCTGAACATGCTGGTCAGGGATATCAGGCCGGTGGGCCTGGGCGACCTCCTTGCCCGGATCGAGCGGCTCCGCCAGGCCCTCGCCGCCGAAGGCCTCTTTGCCGACTCCCGCAAGAAGCCGCTGCCCCTGTTGCCGCATCGCATAGGACTCATCACCGGCCGCGACTCCGATGCCAAAAAGGACATCCTCCGGAACGCTGCCCTCCGCTGGCCCGCGGTGGAGTTTGAAATCCGGGAGGTTGCCGTCCAGGGAAATACAGCTGTCTCCCAAGTGGTGCGCGCGTTGCGGGACCTGGACGCCTTACCGGAGGTGGACGTTATTGTCATCGCCCGCGGCGGGGGCGCCCTGGAAGACCTCCTGCCCTTCAACAGCGAAGAACTGATCCGGGCTGTGGCAGCGGCCTCCACTCCCGTGGTGAGTGCCATCGGCCACGAGGCGGACAGGCCCCTGCTGGATGATGTCGCCGACCTGCGCGCATCCACTCCAACAGACGCCGCCAAGCGCATCGTGCCGGAAGTCTCCGAAGAACTGGCAGGGGTCCGCCAGGCCCGCGAGCAACTGCGCCGGTGCATGGAGCGCCTCGTGGACAGGGAATCGGACCGCCTGGCTTCCCTTCACTCAAGGCCCGTCATGGCTGCACCCGAAGGCATGGTGACCAACCGCTCCGAGGAGATTGAGCGGCTGCTCCGAAGGTCCTCCGCGGCGGTGAGCTCCACCGTGGTGCGGGCCGCTGACCAGCTGGAGCACATGAAGGCCCAGGTACGTGCGCTGTCTCCGCAGAAGACGCTCGACCGGGGGTACGCCGTCGTCGAACTCGCCGATGCACTGGCAGCACGCTCCACCAACTCGGGGCACGCCGTGGTGCGCCGCCCGGCGGAGGCGCCGGCGGGAACGCCGCTCTCGGTCCGGGTGGCGGAAGGCCGTTTCGGCGCCACGTCCACGGGCAGGCTTGAACAGCACATATCGGAAACCGGAGAACCCAATGACTGAGCAAAAGCCAGGAAACGACGTCGCAGCGCTGAGCTATGAGGAAGCCCGCGAGCAGCTCATCGCAGTGGTGGGCAGGCTCGAGGCAGGTGGCGCCAGCCTGGAGGAATCCCTGGCGCTGTGGGAGCGGGGCGAAGCGTTGGCCGCACGGTGCGAGGAATGGCTGGAAGGCGCCAGGAAACGGCTGGCCGCTGCCCGCGACCAACCGCTGTAAAGCCTCAGGAACGGAGGATCAGCTCCCGCTCGGTTGCGACGTCGAACTCGGCCTTGGGCCACTCAAGGTTCAGCCCGGCCAGTGCCCCCAGGAGCAGCTGCTGCACTGCGATCCGGGCGTACCACTTCTTGTTGGCCGGAACCACGTGCCAGGGCGCGTCCGGAGTGCTCGTTTCATCGATGGCCGCCTGGTACGCATCCATATAGTCCTCCCAGAACGCCCGCTCATCGAGGTCGCCCCGGCTGTACTTCCAGTGCTTGGCCGGGTCGTCCAGCCGGGCCAGCAGCCGCGCCTTCTGCTCTTCCCCGCTGATGTGGAGCATCACCTTGACGACTTTGGTCCCCGAGTCCGCAAGACGTCCCTCAAACTCATTGATTGCCACATAGCGGCGTTTGATCTCATCGGGGCTGGCCCAGCCGTGGACGCGGTGGATCAGCACGTCCTCATAATGGGAGCGGTCGAAAACGCCCATCATGCCGGCAGCCGGCACTTCCTTCTGGATCCGCCACAGGAAGTCATAGGACTTCTCCTCATCCGTCGGAGCCTTGAAAGCCTTGAACTGGATGCCCTGGGGGTCGGTGGCGGCCATGACGTGGTTTACGATTCCGCCCTTGCCTGCCGTGTCCATCGCCTGCAGGATCAGCAGGATCCGCTTCCGTCCGCCAAAGCGTGACTCCGCGAAAAGCTTCTCCTGCAACTCGCCCAGCTCGTCATCCAGGTCCGCCAGGAGGGCCTTTCCGTCTACTTTGCTGCCGCTGTAGCCGGGCGTGGAGTCTGGATCAACGTTTGCCAGCGAGAACCCCTCCCCCGCCCGAAGGGTCTCGGAGGGGTGCTGGTCGAATTGGACGACGCCGGCCATGGGGAATCCTTTCCGCGAAGGTTCACGGGACCGAATCGCCCGTGTCCACAGGCTAGTTCCCTTGATACCTGCTTAGGAAGTCCCCCATCCGCCCGACTGCCTCTTCGATGTCCTTGACGTTGGGCAGGGTCACCATGCGGAAGTGGTCCGGGCGTACCCAGTTGAAGGCGCGGCCGTGGGAAACCAGGATCTTCTGCTCCCGAAGGAGGTCCAGGACAAACTTCTCATCGTCCCGGATGTGGTAGACCTCGGGGTCCAGCCGGGGAAAGAGGTACAAGGCGCCGCGTGCCTGCTGGGTGCTCACGCCGGGGATGGCGTTCAGCATGTCGTAGGCCTTATTGCGCTGCTCCAGCAGCCGCCCGCCCGGCAGGATCAGGTCGTTGATGCTCTGGTAGCCGCCGAGTGCCGTCTGGATGGCGTGCTGGGCGGGCACGTTTGCGCAGAGGCGCATGTTGGCCAGGAGGCTGATGCCCTCAAGGTAATCGGCTGCGTCCTTCTTGGGGCCGGAGATGGCCATCCAGCCTGCGCGGTAGCCGCACACGCGGTAAGCCTTGGACAAGCCGCTGAAGGTAAGGCACAGGACGTGGTCGCCGGTGAGCTTGGCAAGGTTCACATGGACTGCGTCCTCGTACAGGATCTTCTCGTAAATCTCGTCCGCGAAAATCACCAGTCCGTGCTTCTCGGCAAGGGCCACAATCTTCTTCAGCGTTTCGTCAGGGTAGACGGCGCCGGTGGGGTTGTTCGGGTTGATGACCACGATGCCCTTGGTCCGCGGCGTAATTTTGGCTTCCATGTCCTCAAGGTCAGGCTGCCAGCCGGATTCCTCGTCGCAGAGGTAGTGGACCGGCTTACCGCTGGCGAGTGCCACGGATGCGGTCCACAAGGGGTAGTCAGGCGTGGGGATCAGGACCTCGTCACCGTCGTTGAGCAAGGCCATCAAGGACATGGTGATGAGTTCACTGACGCCGTTGCCCAGGTAAATATCGTCGACGTGGATGTTCTGGATCCCGCGGGTCTGGTAATACTGCGAGACGGCGGTACGGGCGGAAAATATGCCCCGGGAGTCGCTGTAGCCCTGGGCGTGCGGCAGGTGGCGAATCATGTCCACCAGGATGGCGTCGGGCGCTTCGAATCCAAACGGGGCCGGGTTTCCGATGTTCAGCTTCAGGATCCGGTGCCCCTCCGCCTCCATCTGCTGGGCGGCCTGGAGGATCGGTCCACGGATGTCGTAAAGGACGTTGTTGAGCTTCGTGGACTGCTTGAATTCTGCCATCCACTAAATATGCCACAGGAGGGATGCGCTTCCGCTGAGACATCAGCCACACCCGTGTCGGGCGTAGTTGGCAGAAAATGACCCAGGCATCACGACGGCGGCTGCCGGACGTGGAAAAGTCCGGCAACCGCCGTCGTACTGGCACAGCAGGTAAGCAGGCTCCTACTTGACGATGCCCTTGTCCTTGAGCCAAGCCTCGGCCGCCTCCTTGGCGCCCTGCTTCTGGTCGCCGCTGACAGCACGGTTGAGGTTGATCAGGTCCTCAGTGGTGAGGATCCGCGACACAGAGTTAAGTGCTTCTTTCGCCTTATCCGTCATCTTGGCCTCGTTGTACAGCGGGATAACCTGCTGGGCAATGAAGTTGTTCTTCGGGTCCTCCAGGACCACAAGGTCGTTGTCCGTGATGGACGGGGTGGTGGTGTAGATGTCCGCCACCTGCACCTGGTCTTCGAGCAGGGCCTTGAGCGTCACCGGACCACCGCCGTCGCTGAAGGGTTCCAGCTTCTTGGGCTCGCAGTTGTAGTTGCTCTTCAGGCCCGGCAGCCCGTAGGCGCGCTCAGCGAAGGTGGCCGGGGCTCCCACCACAATCTCGCTGCAGACCTTGGCCAGGTCCTCGATGGACTTCAGCTGGTACTTCTCCGCGGTTGCCTTGGTGACCACCATGGCGTCCTTGTTTTCGGCTTTGGCCGGCTCCAGGACGGCGAGGCCGTCCGGAAGCTTCTCCGGCAGGGCCTTGGCGATGTCCTCCGCCGAGACCTCCTTTGCCTCCTTGTCCACGTGCAGCAGCAGGTTGCCGGTGTAGTCCGGAATTACGTCCACCGACCCGTCCTGGACGGCCGTGAAATACACCTCGCGGGAGCCAATGTTCGGCTTGGTGGTGGCGGTGACGCCGGCCGCCGTGAGCGCCCCTGCATACAGCTCAGCGATGATTTGGCTCTCCGGGAAGTCCGCCGAACCGATCACCAGCGAGGTGGCTCCCCCCGACGCAGTGCCGCTGGTTGCCGGGGCGTTGCTCAGCGGATCTGACGATCCGCCACAGGCGGACAGGGCCATGGCCAGGCCGATTCCAGCGGCCACGCCGCCGAACGCCCGCCTGCCAAAGCCTTGTGGTCGGCTTTCTTTCATGACTTACCTCCTTGTGCCACAGTCTCCGCAACAACGGGGACGGTGAGATCGACCGCAGCCTGCTGGCCGCGGTGGGACTGTTTCGAGGCCCCTGGTGACAGGAACAGCCTCTGGATAAGGGCGAGGACAAGATCGACGCCGATGGCCAGCGCGGCAATCAGCAGCGATCCACCCAGCATTTGCGGGAAGTCACTGAGGACGAGTCCGTCGAACAGGTACCGGCCCAGGCCGCCCAGGTTGATGTAGGCCACCACGGAGACGGTGGCAATCACCTGGAGCACACCGGTCCTGAAGCCGCCGAACATCACCGTCAGGGCGTTGGGCAGTTCTGCCCGGAACAGGACCTGAAGTTCGGTCATTCCCATGGCGCGGGCGGCGTCCACCACGTTGCGGTCCACGCTGGAGATGCCGGCATAGGTTCCGGCCAGCAGGGGCGGCACGGTGAGGATCACCAGCGCCCAGACGGGAGGCATCAGACCGATTCCGGCAAGCAGGACAAACAAAGTCAGCAGGCCGAGTGTGGGCAGGGCGCGCAGGGCACCGGCAAGGGCCACGATGGCCACTCTCCCCCGTCCGGTGTGGCCGACGTAGAGGCCGACGGGGACGGCGATTGCGGTGGCGATCAGCATCACGAGCCCCGTGTATTGCAGGTGCTCGACCAACCGTGCGGGAATGCCGGCGCTCCCGGTCCAGCGCAGCGGGTCGGCCAGCCAGGCGAAGGTCTCGGAGAAGACGTTGCTCATGTCGATCCTCCCGCTGGCGCAAGGCTCCTGCCGGGATCAGTCCTGCCGGTGGTGTTCCGCCCACGGTGGCCCCGCCGGCCGGCCCGCTCCCACGGTGTCAGCAGCCGCTCCAGCAGGACCAGGATGGCGTCCATCAGCAGTGCGAGGACCAGGATGGCAAGGATGCCCACCACAATTTCCGTCACGAAGCCCCGCTGCAGCCCCGAGGTGAAGAGCATGCCCAGGTTGCCGACTCCGAGCAGGGCGGCCACACTCACAAGCGAGATATTGCTGACGGAAACAACCCGCAGGCCGGCAAAGAGCACGGGCAGGGACAACGGAAGGTCCACGTGCAGGAAGCGTGCAAGCGGCTTGTACCCCATGGCCACGGCTGCTTGGCTGACGTCCCCGTCCACTGAGTCGAAGGCATCAAGGGCAGCCCGCACCAGTAGGGCAACCGCGTAAATGGTGAGGGCCACCACCACGTTGAGCGGATCCAGGATCCTGGTCCCCAGAATCGTGGGCAGAATGATAAACAGGGCCAGCGAGGGAATGGTGTAGAGCAGCGACGACACCGTGAGCACTACCGAGCGAAGCACTGGATGCTGCCGCGCCAGCTGGGCCAGCGGGATGGCCACCACCAGTCCCAGCACCATGGGCATCAGGGCCAGCACCATATGCTGGCCGGCCCGTTCCAGGACCATGCCGCTGTTGGCCAGGAACCACTCCATCAGAGCGCAGCCTGCCGTACCTGGCGGGCCTCTTCGATGAGGGCCAGGACTTCGCCACCCCTGACGACGCCGAGTACCCGGCCGTCCGAATTCACGGCAACGCCGAGGCCGGACGGCGAGGACAAGGCCGCATCAAGGGCGCGGCGAAGGCTCTCGCCGGGGCGGAAGAGTGATCCGCCGGGAATCAGTCCGGCAGCGGTTCCGGGGCCCGTCCAGCCGAGCGGACGCCCGTCGGCATCCACCACGAGCTGCCAGCCGGCGGCGGGATTGGAATCCAGGCTGCCGCCGGGATCGCGGACCACCGTCGGCACCTGGTGGACGGCGACGCCGTCGGACGCCGTAAATCCGAGGTGGCGGAAACCACGGTCGCGGCCCACGAAGGAGGCCACGAAGTCGTTCGCAGGCGCCCTCAGGATCTCCTCCGGAGTGGCGTACTGCGCGAGCTTGCCGCCGGTGGCGAAAACGGCCACCTTGTCGCCCAGTGTTGTGGCCTCGTCGATGTCGTGGGTAACAAAGACGATGGTTTTGGCCAGGTCTTTCTGGAGCCTCAGGAGTTCCTGCTGAAGCTCGTCACGGACCACGGGATCCACTGCGCTGAACGGTTCATCCATCAGGAGGACAGGCGGGTCTGCGGCGAGGGCCCGGGCTACGCCCACGCGCTGTTGCTGGCCGCCCGAAAGCTGTGAAGGGTAGCGCTTCCCCAAGGAAGGGGCCAGGCCAACGACGTCGAGCAGTTCCTGGGCGCGTTCCCTGGCGGCGGACTTGGAGACACCGTTGAGCCTGGGCACGGTGGCGATGTTGTCCAGCACCGAGCGGTGCGGCAAAAGTCCGGAGGACTGCATCACATACCCCATGGAACGGCGGAGTTCCGGCGCCGGGACGGTGGTGACGTCCTTGCCCGCTACCGTGATGACGCCTGAGGTGGGCTCGACCATGCGGTTGATCATGCGCAGCGACGTGGTCTTGCCGCAGCCGGAGGGCCCCACAAATACGGTGATGGAACCTGGGCTAATGGACATGGTGAGCTGGTCCACGGCCGGCTGCCCGCCCTGGTACTGCTTGGTGACGCTCTGAAACTCGATCATGGCCTGGTCCATGCGGACTTACCTGTTCTGTTGGACGGCTTCGGAAAGCAACGCGAATTGTCACAGCACGCTGATAGTTACGGTAGCCCAAACCGGACGCGGCAACACCTGCAGTACACCCCAATTCCGGCAAAGGAATCCCTAACTGTAATCATTCGGTACCGGTTCCCGGCCGGATGGGTAGGTGTTGGGCCGGGGCGGGGATGGACATACCGCGGGGTGGTATCCGGGCCTAAAGTGGGGAGGTGACCAACTTGGAAGTTTCCCCGCAACAGGAAGTGTGCCCACCGGCAAAGCCGGAAGGGAGCTCCGGCCCCTGCCTGCAGCTGTGGCCTGAACGTGAAGTACCGCTGGGTGGGGTGCGTGCAATGAATGTCCAGCGGACGCTGCCCCAGCGCGGGCTCCCGACCATCGGCGCTTGGTGCTTCCTGGACAGCTTCGGCCCGGACCGTACCGCGATGTCCGTGCTTCCACACCCGCATATCGGGCTGCAAACGGTGACCTGGCCGCTGGCCGGGACCATCCGGCACCGGGACAGTGTGGGCAGCGACGTGGTGGTGCGGCCCGGCGAGCTGAACATCATGACTGCGGGGCACGGGGTTTCCCATTCTGAGTTCGCAGTGCTTCCGCCGGGGGGCGAACTGCCCCTGCAGCGCGGCCTTCAGCTCTGGGTGGCCCTTCCGGATGGGGAACGGCACCGGCGGCCGGCGTTCGAGCAGCACCGTGACCTTCCCACAGCGGCCGGCGAAGGTTTTATCGCCACCGTGATGGTGGGCGAACTCGGCGGTGCGGTCTCGCCGGCAACGATGTATTCCCCGATTGTGGGAGCGGATGTTTCCTGCGAAGGCAGTGCCGTACTCCCCCTCAACGAGCACTTCGAACACGGCATCCTGGTGCTCGACGGGGGGCTGACGCTGGATGGCCAGGAACTTCCTCCCGGGCCGCTGGGCTACCTTGGCATCGGCCGGCGGGAACTTCAGGTCCAGGCGAATCCCGGGACGCGTTTCCTCCTGATCGGCGGCGAGCCCTTCCAGGAGGAGCTGCTGATGTGGTGGAACTTCGTGGGACGTACGCACGATGAAGTCGAGCAGGCCCGGGACGCTTGGGAAGCGCAGGCAGTTCTCCCTGACGGGGAGATGGCAGCAGCCCGCTACGGCCTGGTCCCCGGGCACGGTCCTGACGCCGGCCCGGAGGCCGGACGCATCCCTGCTCCCCCGCTGCCGGCCGTACGGCTTACTCCGCGGAAGCGGTCCGTGTAGGAACCCCCATCCGGCGAGGGCGTGTCCCTGCTCGCGCTGCGCGTCAGGCCCTTTCTGTTAGCAACTGCAGCACACCGAAGACGGGTTCCTGGTCCAGGACCCGGACATTGGTCACCCCGGCTTCCGCAAGGTGCCGGCGGAAGGAGTCCTGGAGGGGCACCACGTTCATGCCCAGCCCGCCGCCCAGGATGACCGGCCCTGGTATGTCCAGCTGGTGCAGCACCTGCACGGCCAACCCGGCCAGGTCCTGGCCTGCCTGCTGCAGCAGTTCCTGGCTTGCCGGATGGCCCGCTGCTGCCGCCTCCACTACGTGCCGGGCCTGCTGCGCCCAGAAACGGCGTCCGGTGTCCGGTGAGTGGAACTGGGCGATGAGGCGGCTCGGATGGTCCACTCCGCAGGACGCCAGCAGGGCGGCCGTCAGCTGGTCCACTGGAAGGCCCTGGTTCATCCGCCGGAGGCTATAGCGCACAGCCTCCCGTCCCAGCCAATAACCGCTGCCTTCGTCACCCAGCAGGTAACCCCAGCCTCCCGCCCTGGCCTCGGCGCCGTCGGCGTTCCTGCCCCAGGCTGCCGAACCGGTGCCGGCGATCACCGCCACGCCTGTACCGGCATGGCCTGCAGCGAGGAGCAGTCGGGAGTCATGCACCACCGTGATGTGCGCGCCGGGAACGTGCGGTTCGATCAGCCCGGCAAGGGCTGCGGCATCCTCTTCGGTGTCAATGCCGCCGGATCCGGCGTACACGTGGGACACCGTTCCCCCGCCGATCCTGCCAAAGAGGCTGGCAAGGTTGCGGGCAGCCTCATCACGGGTGACGTTTTGGACGTTCGAACTCCCCGCAGACTCGTCGGCCACCGGGACCCCGTTTTCAAAGCGGATGCCGTGCGTTTTCGTGCCGCCGATGTCCAGGCCGATGATGACGCCAGCGGGCGGATTCGTCGGCGGGTTCAGCGTCTTGGCAGGCAGGGCAGAGGGATTCTCGGCGTTCGTCACGTCACAAGGGTACTGGTCACAGGGGTATTGACGTTTCGGGTCCTTCGTCACTGGGAGTTGCCAGCCGGGACCGCCGTTCCACCAGCCCGGCCAGGAGCTCCGGCCCGTCCGTGAGGACCATGGCGCGGAACAGCCGGACGGCAGCCGGTTCAACCTCAGCTTTACGCTGCCGCCAGCTCAGTCCGACCTCGCGGAAGGCCAAAGCCGAGTCCAGGGGCACTTCCACCCAGCCCAGGTTGCCCGTTTCCGCGGTGACGTCCCGCCCGGGGGCATCCCCGCCCGGTGGCAGGATACTGACGCCGAGTCCGGCCGAGACGAGGCCCCTGACGGTATGGGAGTCCTGGCTTTCGAAGGCGATGCGGGGACGGTATCCGGCCTCACGGAACAGGGCATCGGTCAGCGAGCGCATGCCGTAACCGGGGCCGAGTGCCACAAACGGTTCGGAGCGGATGTCCGCTACGGACGCCACGGCTTTGCCCGCGAGCGCATGGGTATGGTGGACCACCAGGCGCAGGGGTTCCCGGTAGAGCGGGGCGGAGAGAAGGTTCCTGCCGGGCGTTGCCACCGGCGCGGTCAGCGCCAGGTCGGACCCGCCCACTGCGAGCTCGGCCAGGCAGGAGTCGCGTGCTCCCTGGCTCAGCGTAAACACGGCGCCCGGGTGGCGGCTGCGGAAGGCACTGATGAGGAGCGGGAGCGTGGACTCACCAAAGGTGTGCTGGAACGAGACGGAGATTTTGCCGCGGACAACATCGGACTCGTTGCGGACCAGGTCCAGACCGGCCTGGAACTCCGTCAAGGCCCGCTCGATGTAGGGCAGCAGGGACCGGGCAGCCGGGGTGAGGCGCACTCCCCTGCCGTCCCTGACCAGGAGTTCGGTACCGACGGCGGCGCTGGCCCGGGCCAGTGCCCTGCTCACCGTGGACTGGGGTACTCCAAGGAGTTCGGCGGTTTCGGTGACATGTTCGGTCCGGCCCAGTTCAGCCAGCAGCGGCAAGAGCGGAAGAAGCTGCGCCAACTGCTTGTGGTCGGGCTCCATGCGTCCTTCCTGTTCCAAAGCTGGGAGATGGCATTGTTCCAAATTTGATATGAGTCTGGCATAAAAGATGCATTGGAGGCAGTCATTCGGCCGGGTCTACGCTTGCCACATGCCACACAATCTCCCGCTGCCGGGTCACCAGACGTTCCCGCCAACCTGGGAGGGGCATGCGAAAGGCTCCACGGCGTACGGCCGGATCATTGCCGGCCTGGCCTTCGCCGGGGTAGCGACTTTTGCCCAGCTGTATTCCACCCAGGCCGTCCTGCCGATCCTTGCCTCGGACTTGCAGGTCACCGCCGCAGAGGCCGCGCTGACCATCTCCCTGGCTACGGTAGGACTGGCCGTAACGGTGATCCCGTGGTCCTTCCTGGCGGACAGGATAGGCAGGGTCAAGGCCATGATGTGGGGAATCTCCGTGGCAACAGTGCTGGGCCTGCTGGTGCCCCTGTCCACCAGCTTCGCCATGCTGCTGGGCCTGCGGCTCCTCGAAGGTATGGCGCTTGGAGGGATCCCGGCCATTGCCATCGCCTACCTCAACGAGGAGGTTACCAAGGCCCATGCCGCAGTGGCAGCGGGAAGTTACGTCGCAGGCACCACGCTTGGCGGCCTGGCCGGCCGCCTGGTGGCCGGACCTGCCGGGGAGTTGTGGGGCTGGCGTGCCGCAGCCCTGGCCGTCTCCGTCCTGGCGACGCTGGCCGCGGTCGCCTTCCTGGTCCTGGTGCCGCGGGCCCAGGGTTTCACCGCCGCCAAGGCTCCCGGACTCCGCGGAGCCGTCCAAACCCTTGGCGGCCACCTGCGCAATATTCGGCTGCTCGCCCTCTACATCCAGGCTTTCCTGATGATGGGCGGCTTCGTGGCCGTCTACAACTACCTCGGGTTCCGGCTCTCCGGCGAGCCCTTTGGGCTGCCCACCACCGTCATCAGCCTGATTTTCCTTGCCTACCTTTCGGGGACCTTCTCCTCCCGCTGGGCAGCAGGGCTGACGATGCATTTCGGGCGCCGCAACGTGCTGCTCGCCGGGCTTGCCCTCTCGACGGCGGGCCTCGCCCTCACGCTGACTCCGTCACTTCTGCTGATCCTCGCGGGGCTGGTCATTTTCACGGGCGGCTTCTTTGCGGCCCACAGTATCGGCGCAGGCTGGACGGGTGCGATTGCCAGCACTGGACGTGCCCAGGCCGCCTCGCTCTACAACCTCGCCTACTATATGGGATCAAGCCTCATCGGCTGGGCCGGCGGCCTGCTCTTCCAGTCCTATGGCTGGGACGCCCTGGCCGCCGCCGTCATGATCCTCGCCTGCCTCACAGCGGTGGCTGTCGCCGTCGTCCATCCGAAGGCAGCAGGCACCGCCGCAGCCTAAACGCGGGCCTGCGGGCGTCTAGGATAAACGCAGGAACTTTGTAAGGAGCCGCCGTGAGCACGAATGCCAGGAACGTCAGGCCGGGAGTGCATCTGGAGCCCCTTGATGCCATCGACGAACGCCTTCTTGCCGCTTTGGTGGAGGACGCAAGGATCTCGAACAAGCAGCTTGCCGAACTGGTGGGCATCGCCCCCTCCACAGCCCTGATGCGGACCCGTGCGCTCACGGAGCGGGGCATCGTGCAGGGCTTTGAGGCGAAGCTCAACCTGTCATCCATCGGCAGGTCGGTGCAGGCCCTGGTCGCTGTGCGGCTGAGGGCGCACGACCGGGACCAGATCGACCGCTTTACGGCGCGCGTCCCCCACCTCCCGGCAGTGCTGTCCACCTTCCATACCTCGGGCTCGGTGGATTACCTGCTTCACATTGCCGTTGCCACCACCGAGGACCTGCGGGACTGGGTGCTGGACAACCTGGCCACCGATCCAGTGGTTGGCCATACGGAAACCACGTTGGTGTTCGAGCACATCCAGGGGAACCACGGGCCGCTCCCGGAGTAGCCGGACCTGTGGCGGCTAGCCCCGTGTGCGTACTGCCTGACGGAGTGTGACGGCAGCCAAAATGAGCGCTGCGGAGCCGCACAGCACCACGAATCCGGCCACGGAAGGCGCCAGGCCGAACACGCCGGCGGCCCAGCCGAGCCCCAGCACCGGGACAGCGCTGCCCAGGTAGGTGATGACGTACACCGTGCTGATGGTCTGGGCCTGGCGGCTGGGCTCCACCCGGGCAGCAACATCATTGAAAACAGTGCGGAAGGCGAGGCCCTGCCCCGCACCGGCGGCAACGCTTGCAACTACCAGCAGCACCGGGCTGTTCCACACTCCTGCCGCGCCCAGCAGGAGTACCGAGATGCCCAGGACCGCCAGCCCGCCCGGGACAACGAAGCGGCCCCGAAGGGTCACCAACTGGGTTAGCGCCGATGCCGCGAGGGTCAGGCCGGCCAGCACGCCGATCAGGGGCCGGCTGTCCACGGCCAGGATCCGGGCGAAGTAGCCGGGGGCCAACGAGAGGCAGAAACCAAACACTGCGAAGCTCAGGAAGCCGACGCCGGCTGCCAGCCAGAACGCGCCCCTTGCCGCCTGCGTCACGGAAGGACGGCGCGGTGCGAGCAGCTGCAGCGGTTTGGGTCCTGCGGACGGCTGGATAGCCGGGCGAGCCCGCAGGAGGTACAGCGGGACCAGCAGCGCGGCGAGGACTGCAGCATGGACGTAGTACGGTGCCGACGTAGCCCCGGGAAGTAATGACAGGAGCCCGCCGATCACCGGGCCGGCGGCCACTCCCCCCGCTGAAGCCAGCAGCGTGAAGCGGGAGGCCCACTCGGGACGTGAGGGCAGCAGTTCACGCAGGGCGGCGGCGCTTGCCCCCGTAGCAAGGGCAACTGCGACTCCCTGGAGCGCCCGCCCGGCACATAGCGCACCCAGCGTGTGTGCCTCCGCAAAAAGCCAGCCGCCGGCCAGGCCGGCAACAACGGCGAGGATGAGGGCAGCCCTCCGCCCGATGTGGTCCGACCAGTGCCCGGCCAGCATCAGCGTGGCCACAAGCGCCAGCACGTAGCTCGTGAACGCGGCCGTTACATCCAGCGGGGACAGTCCGAGTTCCGCCTGCAGGAGGGGGTACAGGGGCGTGGCAAGGTTGGCACCAACCAACAGCGTGAAAATTACGGCGCCGGCCAGCACCAGCCGGGCAGTAATTGACGCGTCCCATCCAGCCGTTGTGGCTGGAACCGGACGCATGCGGAGTTCGCTGAAGACCGTCATTGTGCCGCCTCTGCTGCTGCCGCGGCAGGTGGTCCTTGTGGGAGCCTGGCGCGGATGGACATGTGATAGGTCCAGCGTGCAGCACTTCTGCTCTTTCGGGCGGAAAGTGGTGCCACAATTGAGCATCATCATCAATATTCTGATGCTGACGTGACGGAGAGTGATCATTTGAACCACCTGGACCCCACCGACCTGAAGATCCTCCTGGAGCTCATCCGGGACCCCAGGATCCAGATCGGTGAGCTCAGCGATTCGCTGGGGGTTGCCCGCAACACTGCTCAGTCACGGGTCCGGCGCCTGCTCCGGGCCGGGGTCCTGCGGTCCGGGGGGCGCGAGGTGGACCTGGAAGCTGTGGGCTACGACGTTGTGGCCTTCGTGACCATTGAGGTGTCACACCGCGAGCTGGACGGGGTGGTAGGGGCGCTGCGGCTGATTCCGCAGGTTCTGGAGGTCCACGAGATCTCCGGACGAGGTGACGTCTGGTGCCGGGTGGTGGCCACCGACACCCATAACCTCCAGGCAGCCCTGCGGCAGGTCCTAAGGATCAAAGGGGTTATCCGGACCGAAACCGTCCTGGCGCTGCACACACACATCCCCTACCGGACGGAGCCGCTCATCAGTGGCCTGGCCAAAGCTGCCGGGGCGGGACAACACGGCCCGGCGAAACCCTCCCGGGCGGCTGGGGTGGAGACGGACAGCTAGGATTTTCAGAATGGATTGGCTCTCGTACGTTTCACAGATCAACTGGCTCGCCGTGCTGCTTGCCTTCGTCGCCACCATGGCCATCGGCTTTGTCTGGTACATGCCTGCCGTCCTGGGCAACCGGTGGATGGCCGCGATTGGAAAAACCGAGGACGATCTCAAGAACATGAGTGGCGGTGCCGGAATCTGGGGGCCCATGATGGCGGCGGCCGCCTTGACAGCCATCCTGCTGGCAGTCCTGATCAGCAAGCTCGGGCTGGACAACGCCCTGGCGGGTGGCTGGTTTGCCCTTATTCTGGCGCTGGTCTTCCGTGCCGGCGGCCACGTGATCCACAACGGCTTCGCGGGCCGGCCTGCCGCCGTCACCCTTATCGATTCCGGCCACGACCTGCTGGCCATGACAGTCTCGGGTGCCATCATCGGAGCAATGTCCTGATGCGCCGGACCCCCTCGGCGAAGGACAGCCGGCCATGACCATCATTGACAATGCGGTTTACGTGGACGGCGTCCGGCACGCGGAACCCGAAAACCTGGAACAGACTTTTGAGACCCTTGCGCACCACGGGGGAATGGCCTGGATCGGCCTCTATCGGCCCACCGCCGAGGAGATGGCGGCGGTGGCCACCGAGTTCGGGCTGCACGCGCTGGCGGTGGAAGACGCGATCTCCGCGCACCAGAGACCCAAGCTGGAGCGCTACGAAGACAACCTTTTCACCGTCCTGCGGCCTGCCCGGTACCTGGACGCCACGGAAACGGTGGAGTTCGGCGAGCTCCACATTTTCACGGGCAAGAACTTCGTAGTCACTGTGCGGCACGCCGAGACTGCTGGAGTGGCACGGGTGCGGCAGCGCCTGGAAAGCCGGCCGGACCTGTTGCGGCACGGGCCCGAGGCCGTCCTTTACGCCCTGCTGGACCGGGTGGTGGATGACTACGGGCCCGTAGTTGCCGGGCTGGAAAACGACATCGACGAAATTGAAGACCAGCTGTTCAGCGGCGACACGACCGTGTCTCGCCGCATTTATGAACTCGCTCGCGAGGTCATCCAGTTCCAGCGGGCCATCCACCCCCTGCCGGACATGATGCACCAGCTGAAGCGGGGGTTTGAAAAGTACGATGTGGAAACCGACCTCCGCCACAGCCTGCGCGACGTGGAGGACCATGTAGAGCGGGTGATCTCACGGGCAGATTCGTTCCGTGACCTGTTGCAGAACGCCCTGACCCTGGACGGCACCCTCACCGCCAACCGGCAAAACGAAGCAAGCGCGGAACAGAACGAACAGGTAAAGAAGATCTCCTCGTGGGCCGCCATCTTCTTCGCACCGTCATTCGTGGCCGGCGTCTACGGCATGAACTTCGACCACATGCCCGAACTCCACTGGCAGCTGGGCTATCCCATGGCCATTGGGCTGATGGCGGCTACGGCGGCACTGATGTACGTCATCTTCAAGAAGAAGGGCTGGCTGTAGGCCCTGGAGGCGCCACGCGACGAGGGCGGCTGTAATCCGGCAGGGAGACATTCTGTGGAGCTAAGGGGATTCGAACCCCTGACCTCTTCGATGCGAACGAAGCGCTCTACCAACTGAGCTATAACCCCGGAACCAGCCGCTTGGTCAACAGGAGCGGCACCGGTGAACCTAGGCTACAAATTTTCCGGGCCCAATGCCAACCGGCGCCCGGAAACCGTCACGGGAACCTTCCCCGGGAGCGTATGGTCAGGCGCGGCGGCGCTGCAGGACGTCGTCGAGATTGCTGAGCGCGCTCTGGGCCTTGGTGAGCTGCTGCGCTTCCGGAGCCGGCACGGCGGGGACGGCGGCAGCACCCTGCTTGAGGGACGGCTTACCGGTGGCCTTGGGTGCCTCCGGCAGCTCCAGCGGCTCGGGTGCCGGGCGCTCGGCCTTGGCCGCCTCAACGTAAACAGGCTTGGGGACCTCCACGGGCTCCCACGTGCTTGCGGGTGCAGGCAGTGCCGCACTGGTGTCACCGGCAGCCACCGCAACGGCAAGGGCGGCTTCGCGGAGTTCCAGGGCTGTCAGGGGCTTGATCTTGGGCTTGTCGGCCTCCGCGTCAAAGAGCGGGCTTTCCGGGCGCACCGGCGCGGATTCCGGCTTGGGCGGAACGTGCTCGGCTGCGGGCCGGGGGGCAGATGCGGTCATCGCGGAACGGAAAGCAGCGTTGACTTTGGACGTGCGGTCCCGGATGGCCAGCCAGCGGAGAAGGACCACGGACGCCACTGTCAGGGCTACGCATGCCAGGGGGAGAACCGGAGATCCCAGCCCAAACGCCAGCAGGACCGCAGAAACGACCGCCGTCAGCAGGGAAACCAGTCCCGCGAGGGCGAGTGCCGTGCGGCCGTATCGGATCCGGAACTGGCCCGTGGGGGCAGCGCTGGCCGCTGTGGCCGCAGTGGATCCGGTGCTCTTCCTGGTGTCCATGGCTTTCTCCTGCTGGGCGGCGACCTTCAAAACCAGCCCTGCACGCGGGTCCGGCATTTCATCGGCGGGGGCGTCTGCCAGGAAGTCGCCGGCGGGTTGGAACTGGTGCCGGCGGTTCCGGAGGACGTAGGGGGCAACCCATACAATCCAGAGCACAACGGCAACCACAAGGATCACTGAGCTGCTAAGGGGGAAGTCCACACTCAAAACCGTATGAGCATCAGGTCGGCTCCAGCCGCATTAGCCGCGGTGTGTCGTGGCGCGGCTGGCAAATCAATGGATTTATGACGGCCTGGAGGCAAGCCAGCGCTGCAACAACCCCTCGGGAACTTCCTCTGAGGTTAAGGCAAACGACCGGTGGTCGGCCCACTCACCGTTGATGTGCAGGTAGCGCGGCCGGTATCCCTCATCCCGGAAACCCAGTTTCTCCACTACCCGCAGGCTGGGTGCGTTCTCGGGCCGGATGTTGATTTCCATCCTGTGCAGCCCCAAGGTCCGGAAGCAGTGGTCCGTTACCAGGGCGACAGAGGTGGGGGCTATACCCCGCCCCGCGCGCGCCTGGTCCACCCAGTACCCGAGGGTTGCCATCATGGCCGAACCCCACACAATTGATGAAACAGTCAACTGGCCAACAATCGCAGGGTTTTTGCTGGCAGGACCGCGCTCAGTGATCACAAACGGAAGGGCCGTGGCCTGGGCGGCTTGGGAGTTCAGCGAGCGGACCATTTGCCGGTAATCAGGCAGGCCGCCGGCGGGGTCCGGGTTCGAAGCCTCCCACGGTGCCAGCCATTGGCTGTTACGGGCCCGCACTTCCGTCCACTCTTTCTTGTCCCGGTACCTGATGGGCCTCAGGACCAGGTCTCCGCACTCGAGGGTCACGGGCCAGATGGGGCCGGCGCGCACGGTGCTACTTGGACAGGCTGGCGGTGAAGCCCGGCAGCCACTCCCGCAGGCCGGGGCCCAGGTCTTCGCTGTCGATGGCGAGCTGGACGCAGGCCTTGAGGTAGCTCAACTTGTCTCCGGTGTCGTAGCGGCGGCCCCGGAAGACAACACCGTAGACGCCGTGCCCCTCGCCCTCCCCGGACGCAAGCTCCTGCAGGGCATCGGTGAGCTGGATTTCGCCGCCCCGCCCGGGACCGGTGTGCTCCAGCACATCGAAGACGGCGGGGTGCAGTACGTAGCGGCCAATAACGGCGAGGTTGGAAGGGGCTTCGTCCGCGGCCGGCTTCTCTACCAGGCGGTTGACCCGTACGTAGTCCTCGCCGTCAATCTCCGCAATGTCGGCGCAACCGTAAGCGCTGATCTGTGACGGCTCCACCTCGATGAGGGCAATCACGGACCCTCCCGTTTCCGCCTGCACCTCAATCATGGTGCTGAGGAGTTCATCACGGGCATCGATGAGGTCATCGCCCAGGAGGACGGCGAAGGCTTCGTTGCCCACGTGCTGTTTTGCGCGGAGGACAGCGTGGCCAAGACCGTTGGCGTCGCCCTGGCGGACGTAGTGGATGTCACCGAGATTGCTGGCAGCCTGGATGGACGCCAGTTTCGTCGTATCCCCTTTGTCTTCAAGGGTGGATTCCAATGCCGGCACCCGGTCAAAATGGTCTTCCAGGGCCCGCTTGTTCCGCCCGGTGATCATTAGCAGGTCGTTGAGGCCCACGCTTACGGCTTCCTCAACCACATATTGGATGGCAGGCTTGTCCACGACGGGGAGCATTTCCTTGGGCATGGCCTTGGTGGCGGGCAGGAACCTGGTGCCGAGTCCGGCAGCGGGTATAACGGCTTTGCGAACTCTGGGGTTACTGGTAGTCACCCGACTAATCTAACGTCAGCGTCAAGCATTCAGTAATCATTAGGCAGCTGCAGGTCCCTGTGACTGCAGGGCACAACGCCGTAATGCAACGATGGAGGAAGACACAGTGCTTGAGGACGCGAAGGCAACCAAGACCAGGATCCGCACTGCCCACCGGCAGCGGCGTGCCGCCCTAAGCCCGCAGCAACTGGAGGCGGCAGGGGCTGCCATCGCACGCCACGGCGCAGGCTGGGCTGCATCCCTCGCCGGCGGTACTCCTGCCACATTCTGCGTCTACTTTGGCGTAGGCGTCGAACCGCCCACCCTTCCGCTGATCAGCGCACTCCATACCGGCGGCCATCGGGTCCTGCTGCCTGTCTGCGAGCCTGGGCGGGAGCTCGCATGGGTCTTCTGGAACCCGGAAGCCGGCTTTGAGCAGAGCCGGTACGCCCCGATCCTGGAACCCAAGGGCGACAGGCACGGGCCGGATGTGGCCGGAACGGCAGCCGCCCTCTTCATCCCGGCCACCGCCGTGGACCTTTCGGGCAACCGCGTTGGGCAAGGCGGTGGGTACTACGACAAGTTTTTGGGCCATCTCGCCACCGCCGGGAAGAACATCCCGCTGGCTGCCGTTATCTATGACGAAGAACTGCTCCCCGCCGGCGAGATCCCCGAGGAGGAGTTCGACCGCCCCGTCCCTGCCGTCCTGGCGCCGTCCGGCTTCCTGCCGCTCGACGGCCACCACTGAACCCCGCAGTCCAACGCTGCGGGGATGATAGAATTAGCACTCAGGCCCTGCGACTGCTAACGGACTTCCGTCCAGGCAGCACGGGACCTCTCGTTTGCCCAAGAGGAGGAGCACCAGTGCCAACGTACGCGTACGCCTGCAAGGATTGCGGCCATGCCTTCGACATCGTCCAGTCGTTCTCGGACAGTACTTTGACCTCGTGCCCCGAGTGCCAGGGGACGCTGCGCAAGAAGTTCAACAGCGTCGGTGTCGTCTTCAAGGGATCAGGTTTCTACCGCACCGATTCCCGGGACTCCAAGGGAAGCACCGTCTCGCCGGCCCCGGCTGCTGCAGCGTCCGCTCCCGCAGCGGCACCTGCCGCGACTGCTCCGGCGCCTGCTGCAGCCAGCTAAGCAGGACTGTCCGACGCCGGCCCGCCCCGGCTTTGTCCACATAGCGCACCGCGCTCCTGTTGCGGGTACCCCCGTCGCCATAGCGTAGGCGCATGCCTGCAAACCTTCTCCGCCCCGGCCGCGCTGCCTCCCGATATCCGCGCACGCCCCGCCGTTCCGGCCGTGCCGGTCGCCAGCCGGCAGCGGTCCGGTTTGGCGGGTGGCTGAGCCGGAACCGCCGGCTCGCTGTGGCTTTGCTGCTTTGCGCGGCGGCTGCAATCACCGTCCATCAGCTCACTCCCGCGCCCGTCCACACTGTCACAGCCCTGGCTGCCGCAAGGGATTTACCTGCCGGCTCGGCCATGGCGGCCTCAGACCTTGCCCACGTGCAGGTGCCGCCGCACATGATGGCCGCGGGTTTCCTGGACGAAGAAAGCGAGTTGGCCGGGAAACAGCTCGTCGCTCCCCTGCGCAAGGGCCAGCTCCTGACGGACACCCAACTGCTCGGTCCCGGGCTTCTGGCCGGCACGCCTCCAGGCTCGGCCGCTGTGCCTCTTCGGATGGCGGATCCGTCATCCATCCAGCTCGTCTCGCCCGGGCAGCTGGTCAACGTGGTGCTGACGGCGGCGAACGGCTTCGACCAGCAGGCACCGTCCGAGGTTCTGGCAGCGTCCGTGCCGGTGCTCTGGACGTCCGGCAAGGGCGGCCAGAGCGGGCAGTGGCTGGGCACCGCCGAGACGGACGGGCTTATCGTGGTGGCGGCAAGCGCAGAGCAGGCTGCCCGGCTGGCGGGGGCCTCCACCCAAGGCAAACTGTTCTTCGTCCTGGTTGGGCCCTGAGCCGGGGCAACCCTGCCACCCCCGTCACCCCGGCCGGGTCACTCAGCCCCAGTGCGGCGGCTTTTGTTCCTTCAGCCAGGCGTCGTGGTCGTCGTCAGCATCGCCCCAGCGCCGCGGGTCGTCTTCGGCGGCCTTGGTGGGCAGAATGCCTTGCGTCACGCCCTGGCCCTTGGCTTCCCCTTGGCCCTGGTCGTCTTGGCTCTGGTCGTCTTCGGGAGCCGGGCCGGCAGGGACGGACTGCCCGGCCGCCTGGCCGTTCGTGTTTTGTTCAGGGGCCACGGAGACCGCCTCCTTGCTGTCCGGGTACTTCTCCTGCGGCCGGCGGCGTGCGTGTTCTCCGGCGTCGATTCCATTGAGCGCCTGGTCCACGTCGTCGTCAAGGAACCCTGTTGAGGTTGACGTCCGGTCCCGCAGCACCGCCCGTTCAAGGCCCAGGTAAGCGGCAATCCGGTCTGCGCAGGCTGACGGGTCAGTGAACACCTCGATGGTCCACAACGGCATGTACCGCCACCCCAGGCGCTCCAGCAGCTGCGGACGCAGCCGGCTCCGTTCACGCACGCTCATGGTGCGGTACTGCTCGGTACCGTCGGACTCGATGGCCACCGGCCAGGGCAGGTCGGTCTCGTCCTGGCCCATTGTGCTCAGCGGATCTGCGGCCGCCACGACGTCGATTGCGCCGTCGTACTGGTGCCAAACCCGCGCGCCGCGTGCCCGGAGCCTGTCCCCCAGGTCAGCGACCAGGGGATCGGCACCAAGAGCCTGTTCGCTGGCGGCAGCACGGGAAGCGGGAGTTCCCAGATCAGTATTCCCCGAAATTTCGCGGTCCAGCAGTGAATACAGATCCACTGCGCCGTGCGTCAGCCGGGTGTGGTCCAGGTCCTCCGGCCGGAAGCAGGTCAGCACGTGGATCGACCGGCGTGCCCGGGTCATGGCCAGCGCGAATTTTTCCCGGCCCCCTTCAGCGGAGAGCGGACCGAAGTTGTGCAGGGCGCGCCCGTGCGGGGTGCGGCCGAAGCCCGGCGAGAAGATGACGTGGTCGCGCACCAGGCCCTGTGCCCGTTCCAGGTCAACTACCCGGAAAGACTCCGGTCCGGCACCAAAGAATCCGGCCAGGCCCGGGTGGTTGGGCAGCTGGAGCCGGATGGATTCCCCGATCCGGGCAGCATGGCGGAGGCTGGCCGTAACCACTGCCAGAGATGTGCGGGGACGGGTGCGTGCATGTTCGAAAACCAGCTGCACCACGCGGTTGACCTCGGCCACCACGGACTCCACGCCTTCGTGGTCCGCGCTTGGCAGTCCGGTGCCGTCCGGCAGGTACTCCACCAGCAGGGACCGGTCCAGGCCGGTAGCGGACTGGCCCTCCGGAAGGCGGCGCAGGGCGCCGTCGTAAAAGTTCTTGCTGAGCTGGAGGACCAGGTCCTCGTCCACCGCGCGGTAGACGAAGTTGAGCCGCCACACGGGGAGCACTGCGGACAGCGCTTTGAAAGCGCTCTCCACCCGCTGGTGTGCCGTCTCGCCTGCGGCCAGCCGTTCTACGCCCACGGTAAAGGTTCGGGGGCTGGCAATCACGGCGTCGCCGAAGGCAATGACCTGGCGGGCACGGGCGATGGATGGAAGCACAGCCTGGAGCGACGTCGCCTCGGCGTCCAGGATGACCACCGCGTCGAAGTGTTGCTCCGCGGGCAGCAGGCCGGTCATCAGGTACGGGCTGACGGACCAGACCGGAACGAGGGTGCCGATCAGGTTCGGAGCCTGTGCAGTCAGCGCTGGCAGGGACACCCTGCCGTCCTTCAGGAGGCTGCGCAGGAGGTCGGCCTGGCGGGGGTGGGCTGCGATGCCGTCCCGCCACCGTTCCGCCAGGTCCCACCGAAGGCGGGCAGCACCGCTGGCGATGTGCGCATTGTCAGCCAGCCGGTATTCGGCCTCCAGCTGCCGCAGGGCGTCGCCGTCGGACATGGCGAGGTAATCGTCCCCGCTGATCATGGCTTCCAGCGCCGACTGCCACCAGGCGAGTTCAAGTTCCGCCGCGACCGAGCCTGCCGGAACCTCCCGCTCCGCCAGGTCAGCCAGGAGCTCCCCCAGCCCGTGCTCGCGCATGTTCTCCACCAGGAGGGTGCGCTCGGGCAGCGTTTTGAGGGTGTCGGTGTCCGCCACGAGCCGCTCGAGCCGTTCCATCAGGTCTTCATACGGGACGGTGGACAGCGAGCCGCCTGCCTCCGTGTGCCGGAGCGCCTCGCCCAGCTGGGCCAGTTCGCGTTCCAGGGCGCGGTACATCACGCTGATCTCGGCAAGTCCGGACGGCACCGCCGGGTGGCGCTGCGTGGTGGCGTAGCCTGCCCACAGCGCGCGCTGTTCCTGGACCAGGACCAGGGAGCTGTGGAGATCGGCGATATGGACGCCTGGCCGGACGTATTCCTTGGCCACCCTGCGCAGCCGTGACCGCTGCATCGCGGTCAACTCGATGCCGCGCTCACGGCGCCAGGCAGAAGGTGCTGTAGCCGAGATGAGGTCTGTGACCGGCCGATCGAAAATGTCGGGGGTGAACTTGTCCAGGCTTCCGCGTACGGCGACCAGGAGATCGAGCTGTTCGCCCCATTCGGCGAAGGAAGCGCCCAGCCGGATCTCGGCATGCTGCGCCACGGCGTTCATGCGTTCGCGCAGGACCGGCAGGCTCTTCTCCACGGAGCGGACCAGGTCCTGGGCTTCCTCAGTCTCCTTGCGCGTGAGCAGGCGTGCGCCATGCCAGGGACTGGTGGTGGACGCCTTGCTGAAGCTGCCCAGCTCCGCGGCGCGCCGGAGCCTGCCGGCAAGCTCATCCCGGTCCCGGATGCTGTCCAGGACACTGCGTTTCAGCCGCACGGTGGTGGCGGGCGCCGGGTGGATCGACGTCAGCTGGGCGAGCGACTGCATGGCCTGGTAGGGCGAGCAGCCCCAGCGCTGGCGGACGTTGTGCAGGGACGCCACATGGTCCATCAAGGCATGGCGGTGCTCAGTCAGGGTGTTGTGCAGGTTCCCCAGCTGGGGTTCCAGGGATTTTTCGTTGCGAACGATCGCCCGGACCAGCTGGCCCTTCAGCTGCTGCGGAGTAACGTTCCCGGAGAGCTGGAACATGATGGATTCGAGGCCCAGGCTTTCGAGCTGCCCGGACACTTCGTTGAGGCTGGCGCGGCGGTCGCCAACTACCAGGACGGTTTTTCCGGCGTCCACCAGGGCACCGATGGTATTGATGGCCGTTTGGGTCTGGCCGGTGCCCGGAGGGCTGCTGACGACGAGCGAATCACCGGCGCGGGCAGCGTCGATCACGTACTGCTGGTCGATGTCCGCGTCCAGCAGGAGCATCTCCTCACTGGGGTGCCTGCTGTCCAGCGGCGGGAAACGGGACGGGTCCGGCTCCACGACGTCCACCACTTCTCCGCCTGCTGCGGTGGCCAGTGCGGACACCAGGGGGTTGGAGTCGTTGATCCACGGGTCGTCCAGGTTCCCGGAAAGGTCCGCGAAGGTGGAAACCAGCAGGTTGTGCTGTGCCTCGGCACCGTGGATGGGCCGGATGAGGGCAGCCAGTTTGTCCAGGACCGGCTGGGGATCGAAGCGGGCAGTGCTGTACGCGAGCCGGGTGACGGCATTGACGTCAAAGACAATGCCGTGGATGTTCTTCAGGTGCCGCACCAGGGCCGGGTTGATGTGGGCCTGCTCGGTCAACTGCAGTTCGTAGTCGTCCTCCCCCGGACGGACGGTGAGCGAAATCGCCGTGAGCATGACGGGGGCCGAGATGCGCTGGGGCTTGCCGCCCACGGCAGACGTCCACACCACGGTGCCCGCCGAGAAATAGCCGGCATCGATGCCGCGGTCATTGGCGAGCTCGAAAATTTTGGACCGGATGTTGCGCGAAGCCCTGGCCGCGACGACGTACTGCTGGCGGTCCCGGATCAGCGTGGAAAGCCTGGTCTTCCGCCCGGCCATAAGCTGGGCGAGGCCGGACGGGTGCGCATGCGTCAGGTCGATGGAGCCTTCGGGGGTCTTGGTGAAGCGCAGCATCGTATCCGCCCCGGTGACGGGCTTGAGCCCGGACAACCATTTACGGAGCTCCTCGGAGCCTTCCGGGTGGCCTTGACCAACTGACACTACTGCCTTCTTTTCTGCGCTCGCGCGTGACGCCCTGGACCATACCGGCATAGATTCGAGCGTAGCCGCTTCGATGCCCGGACTGAGAGACCGCAACACTGGAGCAGGCTAAATTGCGGAGTTTTCGGAAATGGAAACAGCAGTGGCCGGCCTCCTTCATCGGAGGCCGGCCACTCATGATGCTATTCCCACTCGATGGTTCCCGGCGGCTTGCTGGTCACGTCAAGCACCACGCGGTTGACACCCTCCACCTCGTTGGTGATGCGGTTGGAGATCCTGGCGAGGAGCTCATACGGCAAGCGGGACCAGTCGGCCGTCATGGCGTCCTCCGAGGAGACGGGACGGAGCACGATGGGGTGGCCGTAGGTGCGGCCGTCGCCCATGACGCCCACGCTGCGGACGTCGGCGAGCAGGACCACCGGCATCTGCCAGACTTCGTTGTCCAGCCCGGCGGCGGTGAGCTCGGCCCGGGCAATCGCGTCAGCTTTGCGCAGCAGGTCCAGGCGGTCCTTGGTGACTTCACCGACGATGCGGATTCCGAGGCCCGGTCCGGGGAAGGGCTGGCGGCCCACGATCTCCTGCGGCAGTCCAAGCTGGGCACCGACGGCGCGGACCTCGTCCTTGAAGAGGGCGCGCAGCGGCTCTACGAGCTCGAACTGCAGGTCCTCGGGCAGGCCGCCAACGTTGTGGTGGCTCTTGATGTTCGCGGCACCTTCGCCGCCGCCGGATTCGACGACGTCCGGATACAGCGTCCCCTGGACCAGGAACTTGATCTTCTCGCCATGGGCGGCAGCCTCGGCGATGATGGCAAGTTCTGCCTCTTCGAAGGCGCGAATAAATTCGCGGCCGATGATCTTGCGCTTGGTTTCCGGATCGCTGACACCGGCGAGGGCTGAGAGGAAGCGTTCCTGCTCGTTGGCCACGTAGAGCTTCACGCCGGTGGCGGCGACGAAGTCGCGTTCCACCTGTTCCGCTTCGCCTTCGCGCAGCAGGCCGTGGTCCACGAAGACACAGGTGAGCTGGTCGCCAACGGCACGCTGGACAAGGGCAGCGGCGACGGCGGAGTCCACGCCGCCGGAGAGGCCGCAGATGACCCTGGCATCGCCGATCTGCTTGCGGATGCGCTCCACCTGCTCCTCGAGGATGTTGCCCGTGGTCCAGTTCGGTTCCAGCTTGGCGCCCTTGAAGAGGAAGTTCTCCAGGACCTGCTGGCCGTAGGCGGAGTGTTTGACCTCGGGGTGCCACTGGACACCGAACAGGCCCTTCTCCTCGTTGGCGAAGGCAGCTACTTCAGCACCCGCCGTCGTCGCCAGGACTTCAAAGCCGTCAGGAGCCTCGTGGACGGAGTCACCGTGGCTCATCCACGTGTTCTGGTGTTGGGGCATGCCCTCCAGGACCGAGCGGCCTTCGCCGAGAAGGGTGGTTTCCGTGGACCCGTACTCCCGCAGCCCGGTCTTGTCCACCTTGCCGCCCAGGGCGTTGGCCATCGCCTGGAAGCCGTAGCAGATGCCAAAGACGGGAACACCGGCCTCAAAAAGGTCGGCACCGACGCTGGGGGCGCCGTCAGCGTAGACGCTGGAAGGGCCGCCGGAAAGGATGATGGCGGCGGGGTTCTTGGCCAGGAGCTGCTCGGTTGTGTAGGTATGCGGAACCACTTCCGAATACACATTCGCTTCCCGGACGCGGCGGGCAATCAGCTGCGCGTACTGGGCACCGTAGTCAACAACCAGCACCGGCTTCTGGGAAGTCTGGGATGCAGTGGGAGTAGTCACCGTACTAGCCTACTGGGCGCCGTTGCACCGGCGCACCTTGAGAAGCTGCGCTGTGACGGAGCGAACTCCCCACTTCCAGCGGCTGCTCAGTACCTCTGCGGCGCCTGGGGGTTGGCCGCGAGCTCAGCGTCCACCTCGGCGTGGAACTTCTTCTCCACAATGAAGGACAGGAACGGAACCACCCCGCCCAGTGCCAGCAGGATCAGCTTCAGGAACGGCCAGCGCATGAGGGCCCAGAGCCGGAAGTTTGAAATGAGGTACACCACGTACATCCAGCCGTGGACAATGAGGACGGCGACGGAGAGGTTGACTCCACCCAGGACGCCCTGCGGTTCCGCATCCGCGAAACCAAAGCCGAACGGCTGGCCGCTGACGGCGTCGGTACCGCCGGCAAAGAGGTACTTCCCAAATCCATACCGGGCGATCAGTTCGGCGCACAGCAGCAGCAGCATGGCGCCCGTGAGGTAGGCCAGGACCTTGTAGAACTTCAGGGCGGAGCGGATCTGCGCTTCGGTGCCGCCAAAACGGCGCTTCTTGCCGGACGCCTTGCCGGCAGTTTTGCTGCCTGTGTTGCTGCCTGCGGCGGCGGGGGTGGCCGGTTTCGGATCAATCATGGCTGTACCTTTTGCTGGTTCTGTTCAGGGTGGGTTTCTTCGGGGACGGTGGCGTCGTCCTCGTCATCGTCGAGGTCTTCCTCAAGATCCCGGTGGTAGTCGTCCTTGACCAGCCGCCACCAGATGAAGAGGGCAAAACCGGCGAAGACAACCCACTCAAGGGAGTAGAAGAGGTTGAGCCAGTTGATCTGCTGGGCCGGCGGCTGCGGGCCGATCTGCAGGGGAAGGAGGTCTCCCGGCACTGCTGCAGGGCTGACGTCCGCGCCATCGGCGATTTCCGCAGTGGCGGCGACGAAGCCCGGATAGCTGCTGATTTCCCAGTAGTTGATCAGCTCCGCCACCGAGACTGCTGTGGCCTCGCCCGGGGCGGCTGCCTTTCCTGCCACGGGCGCTTCAGACGGGAGCAGCCTGCCGGTGAGTTCAATAATGCCCGACGGCGGGGCCGGGGCATCGGCGGGGTCCGCCACCCATCCCCTCGCGACGGGGATCCATGTCTGGGGTGAGGCGGCAACGCCGCTAAGGGTGGGCGCGCCGTTGACGGCGAAGGCGGAGACTACCCAGTAGCCGGTCTTGCCGCCGTACAGGCGGCCCGGGACCAGGACCTGCTTGGCCGGGTCATAGGTCCCCTGCGCGCTGACCATCTGGTCGGCGTCGGTACCATGGAAGAAGTCGCCCGGCTGAAGCGTTTCCGTCAGTGGCTGTACCTGCTCGGTGGCGGGATTGGCCGGCACCTCCGGCTGGGTGGAGCGTCCGAACTGCCATTGGCTGAGCAGCACGAAGACCCCGGAAATGGCGATCGCGAAAATGAAACCTGCGATCCATCGGGGTTTGAGGGCTGTTTTCCACACGTCTTAACCGTACTTCGTCCCGCTGTAGAACAACTAAACGCCCGGGGGCCGGAGGGATCCTGTCCAGCGGCAGGACCCGGCGGGAATGGATGCAACGGCCCAGGCGTCAGTGGTCGAAAAACACCAGGCTGGAATTGATGAGTTCAGCGATCACTTCTGCGTCGTAAGCACGGCGCAGCGATTCGCGGAAAGACTCCTTGGAGAGTGAGCGGGCCAGGGTGGCCAGGACCTCGAGGTGGTCGGAGAAGGAACTTGCGGGAGTGGCGATCAGGAGGATCACCGTGGCGGGCCCGTCAGTGGCGCCGAAGTCCAGCGCGTGGCCGTACTTGGCAATCCCGACGGCGATCGAGGTGCGGGACACAAACTCGCTGCGGGCGTGGGGCAACCCGATTCCGCCGGGGAGCCCGGTGGCCAGCTGGTGCTCACGGGCATTGACATGCTTGAGGAACCCGGGCAGATCCGATACCCGTCCAGCCGCGTAGAGGCGTTCTGCGAGCTGGGTGGCGGCGTCCGCCTTGTCCGATGCCTCCAGCTCCAGGATCACCATTTCCGGGGTGGTAAGTTCGGCATCGTACCGGTCAAGTGGTTCCGCCAAGGCGTATCCCTTCAGTCAGCAGTGCTGGTGCCGTGAATCCCTCAGCGCAAGGGCACGATGTCTTCCACACCCAAGCGGGCGGCGTCTGCGGATTCGTCGTCCGGCTGTTGCTGGCTGAGGCGTTCCGCCTCCACCCGTGCAATGTAGTGCCTGACCTCATTCTCACGTTGGGCGTCGCTCCAGCCAAGGACGTCACCCATCAGTTTAGCGACTACCGGCACGGCAGACACACCACGGTCCCAGGCCTCGATGGAAATCCTGGTCCGCCGGGTCAGAACGTCATTGACGTGGCGGGCGCCTTCGTGGCTTGCCGCGTACACCGCCTCTGCCTGCAGGTAGTCATCGGCGCCGGGGATGGGTTCGGCAAGAGCAGGGTTCTCTGCGATGATGGCCAGCACCTCGGGCGTCAGGGACCCGTAACGGTTGAGGAGGTGTTCAATCCTGGCCACGTGGACGCCTGATTCCTCCGCCGTGCGGTTCCGGCGGTTCCATGCGGCCTTGTAGCCGCTCGCCCCCAGCAGCGGGATGGTTTCCGTGCAGCTGGGAGGTACCCGCTCGTCCATGGTCCGTGTTGCCTCATCCACTGCGTCCTTGGCCATGACGCGGTAGGTGGTCCACTTTCCGCCGGCCACCACCACCAGGCCGGGCACGGGGTGTGCCACCACGTGCTCCCGCGACAGCTTGGCGGTGGAGTCGTTTTCGCCGGCCAGCAGCGGACGCAGGCCGGCGTACACGCCTTCCACGTCTTCGCGGGTGAGCGGCCGCTTCAGGACCTTGTTGACGTGTTCCAGGATGTAGTCGATGTCCTTGCTGGACGCGGCGGGGTGGGCTTTGTCCAGGTGCCAGTCTGTGTCCGTGGTGCCGATGATCCAGTGCCGCCCCCAGGGAATGACAAACAGCACCGACTTCTCGGTGCGCAGGATCAGGCCTACGGTGGACTGGAAACGGTCCCGCGGAACCACCAGGTGGATTCCTTTGGAGGCCCGGACCTTCAGCTGGCCGCGCTCGGTGACCATGGCCTGGGTTTCGTCGGTCCAGACCCCGGTGGCATTGATGACCTGTTTGGCCCTGACGTTGAACTGCGTTCCGTCCTCATGGTTGACCACTTTGGCCCCCACCACGCGTTCACCTTCACGCAGGAAGTCCACCACGGCCATCTGGTTCACTGCATGGGCGCCGTAGTAGGAAGCTGTCCGGATGAGGTTGGCGCAGTATTTCGCGTCATCCACCTGGCCGTCGTAGTACCGGATGGAGCCCACAAACGCATCGTCCTTCAGGCTCGGCGCCGCCCGCAGCGTACCCCGCCTGCTGAGGTGTTTGTGGAACGGCACTCCCCTGCTGTGGCCGCTGGAGATGGACATGGCGTCGTATAGTGCGATGCCGGCGCCTACGTAGGGACGTTCGAGGAAGGGCCTGGTCAGCGGGTACAGGAACGGCACCGGCCGGGCCAGGTGCGGCGCCAGTTCGGAAAGCAGCAGCCCGCGCTCCTGCAACGCCTCCTTGACCAGGCCAAAGTCGAGCATTTCCAGGTAGCGCAGGCCGCCGTGGATCAGCTTTGACGAACGGGAGGACGTACCGGCAGCCCAGTCGTTGGCCTCGACGATCCCGACGTCCAATCCACGGGTGACTGCGTCAAGGGCCGCGCCGGTACCCACAATGCCGCCGCCGACAATCAGGATGTCCAGTTCCTGTCCTGGCTCAGCGGTTGCACGCAGCCGCTGGATGGCTGCTTCCCTGGCTGCGGGGCCCAGGGCCCCGCCGTTAGCAGGAACACTCTTCATCGAACGCCTCCAGTGCCACTAGTCCCGGTTGTGAAACCACACTACTTCGTTGCGGCACGCTTGGGCAGGGCGGCAGGGAGCGATTAGGCGCAGCCTTGCGTCAGTTCCCTGAGTAAGGGGAAACCACGACGTCGACCCGCTGGAATTCCTTCAGGTCCGAATAGCCGGTGGTCGCCATGGAGCGGCGGAGTGCGCCGATGAGGTTCGAGGTTCCGTTGGTGTGGTGGCCCGGTCCGAAAAGGACTTCTTCGAGCGGACCGACGGTGCCGACGTTTGCGCGGTCACCACGGGGCAGTTCGAGGTGGTGGGCTTCCTGGCCCCAGTGCCAGCCCTTGCCGGGCGCCTCTTCGGCCCGGGCGAGCGCGCTGCCCAGCATCACGGCGTCGGCGCCCATGGCAATTGCCTTGACGATATCGCCGGAGGTGCCCATGCCGCCGTCGGCGATCACGTGGACATAGCGGCCGCCGGACTCGTCCATGTAGTCACGGCGGGCGGCAGCGACGTCGGAAATTGCCGAGGCCATCGGCGAGTGGATACCCAGGGCACGGCGGGTGGTGGTGGTGGCGCCGCCGCCGAAGCCCACCAGCACACCGGCAGCACCGGTGCGCATCAGGTGCAGTGCCGGCGTGTAGCCCGCCGCGCCGCCGACGATCACGGGGACGTCCAGTTCGTAGATGAACTGCTTGAGGTTCAGCGGCTCGTGGTCCTTGGACACGTGCTCGGCGGACACAGTGGTTCCGCGGATGACAAAGATGTCGACGCCCGCGGCCACCACGGTCTTGTAGTGCTCCTGCGTGCGCTGCGGAGTAAGTGAACCGGCCACGGTCACGCCGGCGGCGCGCATCTCCGCGAGGCGGGAGGTGATCAGTTCGGGCTGGATGGGGGCCTTGTACAGCTCCTGCATCCGCCCGGTCACGGCGGGGCTGTTGGTCTCGTCCTGCAGGGCACCGATTTCGTCGAGGACGGGCTGCGGGTCCTCATACCGGGTCCAGAGGCCCTCGAGGTCAAGGACGCCGAGGCCGCCGAGCTTGCCCAGTGCGATGGCTGTGGCCGGGGACATGGCTGAGTCCATGGGAGCCGCGATGACGGGCATGCTGAACTGGTAGGCGTCGATCTGCCAGGAGACGGAGACGTCCTTGGGGTCGCGGGTACGACGGTTGGGGACAATCGCAATGTCATCCAGGGAGTAGGCTCGACGCCCACGCTTGCCACGGCCGATCTCGATCTCGTAAGTCACTGCACTAGGTTATCCCAGCCGCAGTGCTGTCCTTGGCTACAGTGGGCCTATGGGCAGGCGCTGGGTGTTTGACGGTCATATTGCCGGGCTTGGGACGGCCTCGGGGCTGCGGGCCGTCGTGGGGGTCTGGCAGGCGTCCCCCTTCGGCGCGTTCTCCGATGTAATGGTTCAGCAGCCGTCCGGGCACCGTTTGCTGCTCGCGCCCACGGCGGAGGTGGCCCGCTTCATCTCCGACACGTACTGCTTCGACGACGTCCGCGTGCTGGAGGTAAACACCACATTGGCCCGGGACCTGCTGACGGTCGACGCCGGGGCCCTGGCTGTCCGCGCCCGGCTCGGCCCGAGGCCCCTCCTGGGCAGCGCGCTGCGGGCCGTGCCCCGGCCGATCGCCGTCCACCCACGCTGGCTGCGGCTGATCAGCCCGGTTGCCGCCGTCCTCAGCGGCGGTTCACGTACCTTCGGAGGCGCCCGGAGCGGCCGGCACGAGTATTACGGGGTGAGTGACCTGCGGACCATCAGTTCCGCCGTCGTGCAGTGGGAGGGGGTGGACGCCGGGGCGCTGACTCCCATCGTGCCGGCGGTGACCTTCGGCTTCAGCAGCGTCCCGCCGCAGCCGAGCCTGGCGCGGGTGCGCACCACCGTGGTGGAGTCCTAGACCCCTTCGGATTCTTCCAGATTCAGTTGCGACTCGAACATCCTGAAGTAGCGGCCGCGAAGCGCAACAAGCTCCTTGTGGGTCCCCTGCTCCACGATCCTGCCGTCCTCCAGCATGTACACGATGTCCGCCTTTTCGATGGTGGCAAGGCGGTGGCTGATGGCGATGATGGTGCTGCTTCGGTCCGCAAAGAGACGGGTGAAGATGCGGTGCTCGGCGAGGGCATCGATAGCCGATGTCGGTTCGTCCATCACCATGAACGAGGCGTCCCGGTAGAAGTTGCGGGCCATGGCCAGCCGCTGCCATTGGCCGCCGGAGAGTCCGCTGCCTTTGCGTCCGCGCGGATCCTCCATCCAGTTGCTGACGTGGTTTTCCAGCCCGTTGGGCAGCTTGTTGATGAAGTCCAGCGCCTCCGCATCTGCTGCGGCCACGCGGATGCGGGCGTCGTCCCGGGGTGAGTCAACATCACCAAAGTAGATATTTTCGGCGGCAGTGGCGAACTCGTACTTGAGGAACTCCTGGCTCAGCACCGCGAGGTGCCTGTGCCAGGAGGTGACGTCGACGGCGGCGAGGTCAACGTCGTCGAGCATTACCTGGCCGGAATCGGGGCGGTAGAGTCCGGCCAGGATCCGGATCAGCGTGGACTTCCCGGCGCCGTTCTCCCCCACGATGGCGATGTGCTGGCCCTCGCTGATGGTCAGGTTGATCCCGCGGATCACCTCGATGTCGCTGCCCGTGTAGGTGAAGCGGATGTCCTTCAGTTCCACCGTTTTCGGCGGCTCGAGCAGCGGGGGCGCGTGCTCGGAATGCACCGGCAGGGCCATAAACAGTTCGTAGTCCTTGAGGTTCGCCAGGTCCTCGTCAATGGAGCTGAGGGAGGACACCAGGTTGTTGGCCGTGGACAATGCCCGGCTGACGATCTGCTGCACATAGAGGAACTGGCCGACGGGCTGCGCGCGGGCGATGATCTGCCCCACCACCCAGATCAGCGAGACCACCTCCGCGCCGTATTGCAGGGCATCGGCGGCGAGCTGCTTGGGGATGTACCGGCGCTGGAAATCAAGACGGCGGCGCTCATCCGCGTCGCGGAGGCGGGAGCGGAGGTCCATCAGGAAGCCCACGATGCCGTAGAGGCGCATCTCGGCAATGTGCTGCGGCCGCAGGAGGTTTTGTTCGATCATCCGCCGCTGCCGCCGGGAGTCCACCTGCGTGTTCCAATGCGCTATCTGCTCCCGGGACAGCTTGAACTGCAGGTAGACGCTGGGGACGATGGCCACCAGGACAATCACGGCGATCCACCAGCTGACCAGGAGCAGTGCTCCGACGGCCAGGATGACCGAGACGAGCTGGGTGAAGATCGCCGCGATCCGGTCCAATACCCGGGCATAGGAGTCCGAGAACCGCTTGGCGCGGTCGTACAGGTCAACGGTTTCTTTGTCGTCGTAGCGCCAGAACTCGAGGGCAAGGAACCGCTCGTACATCTGGTCGCCCACGATGGCCCCCACCTTGAAGCTCATCAGCTGCTGGATGTAGCGGTCCACGCTGGTGAAGGCACCCCAGAAAAGACCCAGGGCGGCGGTGATGATGACGTAGACAATCGCGAGCTGGCCGGCTGCGGCGTCACCGGAGTACGCGGCAGCCAGCGCGGTGGTGGTGAGCGCAGCGAAGTAGGTGGTGACCAGCGGCAGAACGGCCGAAATCAGCGAGCCGAGCACTTTCATGACCACCGCGCCCGGGGAGGCGCGGAAGCTCACCCGGAGGACCTGGGCTACAGCGCGTGCGTAGGGCCGGAGGGCCAGGCGGCGCTGGGGTTCCCTCTTAGGGCTCAGTTCAACCGGGTGGCTTGGTGCGGGCATGGATTCAGCCTAGTACCGGGCACAAACGCCGGCAGGCCATGGAGCGCGAACTCCATGGCCTGCCGGCTGTGGTGTGGACCGGTGTCAGCGGGAACCGTAGTTCGGCGCCTCGACGGTCATCTGGATGTCGTGCGGGTGCGATTCCTTCAGCCCTGCCGGGGTGATCCGGACAAACTTGCCGCGGGCCTTCAGCTCGGGGATGGTGGGGGCACCGGTGTAGAACATGGTCTGGCGCAGGCCGCCCACCAACTGGTAGGCCACGGAAGCCAGCGGACCGCGGTAGGCAACACGGCCTTCGATGCCCTCGGGGATGAGCTTGTCGTCACCCGAGACGTCGGCCTGGAAGTAGCGGTCCTTGGAGTAGGACGTGTTCTTGCCCCGGGACTGCATGGCACCCAAGGAGCCCATGCCGCGGTAGGACTTGAACTGCTTGCCGTTGACGAATATCAGCTCGCCCGGTGATTCGTCGCAGCCCGCCAGGAGGGAGCCGAGCATGACCGTATCGGCACCGGCCACGAGCGCCTTGCCGATGTCGCCGGAGTACTGCAGGCCGCCGTCGGCGATCAGCGGAACCCCGGCAGGGATAGCTGCCTTCGCGGACTCGTAGATGGCGGTGATCTGCGGAACGCCCACACCGGCCACCACACGGGTGGTGCAGATGGAGCCAGGTCCCACACCCACCTTGATGCCGTCGGCTCCGGCCTCGATCAGGGCCTGGGCGCCTTCGCGCGTGGCGGCCTGGCCGCCGATGATGTCAACGTGCGCCGCCACGGGATCGGACTTGAGGCGGCGGATCATGTCCAGCACACCCTGCGAGTGTCCGTTCGCGGTGTCCACGAACAGGGCGTCAACGCCGGCGTCAACCAGTGCCATTGCGCGCTCCCAGCCGTCCCCGAAGAAGCCGATGGCTGCACCCACCCGGAGGCGGCCTTCGTCGTCCTTCGTGGCCAGCGGGTACTGCTCTGCCTTGGTGAAGTCCTTGGTGGTGATCAGGCCCTTCAGCCGGCCCTGCTCATCCACCAGCGGCAGCTTTTCGATCTTGTTGGTGGCCAGCTTGTGCGAGGCTTCCTCGCGGCTGATGCCAACGTGACCGGTGACCAGGGGCATCTTGGTCATGACGTCGCTGACCAGCCGCAGCGGGAAGTCGGATTCGGGCACAAAGCGGGTGTCGCGGTTGGTGACGATGCCCAGCAGGCGGTTGTCCTCGTCCACTACCGGCAGGCCGGACACGCGGTACTGGGCGCAGAGGTCATCCAGCTCGCGCAGGGTTGCCTCGGGCCGGATGGTCAGCGGGTTGGTGATCATGCCGGACTCGCTGCGCTTGACGCGGTCCACCTGGTCCGCCTGGTCGGCGATGGACAGGTTGCGGTGCACCACGCCCAGGCCGCCCTGGCGGGCCATGGCGATGGCCATCCGGGACTCCGTCACGGTGTCCATGGCTGCGGACAGCAAGGGGGTCTGCACAGTGATGCGCTTGGAGATCCGGGAGGAGGTATCCGCTTCGGAAGGGATGACCTCGGTGTGGCCCGGCAGGAGCAGGACGTCGTCATATGTCAGGCCGATGAAGCCAAAGGGGTTGTGTTCGGGCTCGGTCATGAATGCGCCTCTTACCATGGTTGCTGTGCGGGTAGGGGTTGCAGCCGATGACCAGCCCGTCATTACGGGACTGGCCTGTGCAGAAGATCGGGACCACCGCTGCGTGCGGCGCCCCGGGTTCAGAAAGTGTTGAGTAAATATTAGAACCTCGGCGCCGATCCCCCTATTCCATGCCGGCAATGTGAGCAACCACACCAACGGCAGCCCCACAGCGGGATGCTGTAGAGCCGTCAGTTCCAGCCGGTCGCGGCCAGGAGCCGTTGTTCGAACATGGGGATCATGGTTTCCACGTAGGTCCGGGTGAGGTGGTTGTCGTCCTTGTAGACGTACACATTTCCCACCACGCCCGGGCAGATGCCGCGGGCACAGATGAAGTCGCTCAGATCCATAAGGTGCAGCCCCTCAACCTGGCCCGAGTAGTTTTCGAGCGGAGAGGGGTCCACCAGTGATTCTTCTAGGGACACGCTGCATTCCGGGGCGTCCGGGCCGTTGCGCTGGATGCACTCGGGCATGTTGAACGTAAAGCGGGGGTTGTCCCGGATGCCGATAATCTCGATCCCGGCGTCAGCAAACGGCCGGACGCCCTCCAGGTAACCCGGGACTTCGGTTTCGAACGGGGCTTCCTCATGGGTCAGTGACGCCACCGTGAACACTGCGTCGGGCTTGTGTTCCAGGACGTAGGCGGCGCTGGCCTGGTTGTAGGCATTGCATTCCGCGTTCCTTTCCACCGACTCGGCGCCAAAGCGGCACGCCGGCATCAGCAGCGTCACCAGTTCCCAGCCCCGCGCTGCGGCAATGGGCGCCAGCGCACCCAGGTACTGCTGGGAGTGGGAGTCGCCAAGGACCACAATGCGTTTGGTGACCTCCCCTTCCGGAACCTCCTGCCGGCATCCTTCGAGGATGGGGTCGCTGGTGGCATTGGCTCCGGTGCAGGGGGCATGGATGCCGGCCCAGTCGTTGTCCAGCGCGGCCGGCCCCGGAATGATCTTGGCGTCAGGATCGGGCACCGGGGCGTGCTCCGGGTTCAGGGCCGCCGCCCCGGGCGTGAGCTCGCGCGGCTGGGCCGCCGTCGCGCTTTCCTCTGCGGTGAGCGTGGTCTGCCAGACGGCCACGGGACCGGCGAGGATGGCCCCACAGGCAACAATGACGACGGCGGTGCGCCAGGCCCGGCGTTTGGGCCAGTGCCAGTCGCGGAGCGGCTTTTCAACGAACCGGGTGGTCAGGACAGCGAGGACGACCGATGCGCCGACGATGCCCAGTCCCTGGGCCAGGTTGGGTGCGTCCACGCCGGTGGCGGCGAGCGCAAGAACCAGGACGGGCCAGTGCCAGAGGTACAGTGCATAGGAGTTATCCCCCAGCGCCACCATGGGTTTGCTGCCCAGGAACGTGTCCACACCGTAACGGCTGCCGGATTGTCCCGCAACGATGATCGCAGCCGCGGCGAGGGTGGGCCACAGCGCGACGTACCCGGGGAAGGACCGGTCCACGGTCAGCAGCAGGCCGCAGGAGACCATGGCCGCCAGCCCCGCCCAGCCCAGTATGACCCGCAGGGCCCGGGCAGGCTTGAGGTAGGGCAGCGCAAGTGCCAGGAGTGACCCCAGTGCGAACTCCCAGAGCCGGGCCCTGGTGTCAAAGTAGGCGTACGCCTGGTTGGTGGCAGTCTGCTCCACGGAATAGGCCAGCGAAAAGGCGAAGACCGTGCCGAAAACCAGCGCCAGCAGCCCCCGGTAGTTCGCCCTGTTAAGTGCCGGGACGCGGCGCGCCAGCGCCAGCAGCGCCGCGGTGCCGGCGAAGATCAGCGGCCACAGGATGAACACCTGGCCCTGGATGGACAGCGACCAGAAGTGCTGGAGCGGGCTGGCGCCGGCATGGTCCTGGGCGTAGTAGTCCACAGCGGTATCAGCGAGCAGCCAGTTCTGGTTGTACAGCAGCGACGCCCAGGCCTGGTCCAGCACCTGTGGCCAGCGGCTCTGCGGCAGGATCAGCCACGTCCCGGCGAGGATACCGAGAATGACCACAACGGCGGCCGGCAGCAGCCGTTTGAACAGGTGCAGCCAATGTCCCAGGAGCCCGAAGGGGCGCCCTGATTCCGCTTTCCGGACAAAGGAAAGCGTGAGCAGGAAAGCCGAAATCAGCAGGAAAATGTCCACCCCGCCGGACACCCGGCCCAGCCAGACGTGGTACGCAACCACCATCAGGACGGCGAGGGCCCGGAGCCCTTGGACCTCCGGCCGGAACGTTGGTTTCCGGCTCTTGGCATCGGCTCCGGAAGGCGGTCCGGCTGCAACCGCTGTTCTCGCTACTGACACAAAAAATACCTCACAGGCGCTAGGCAAAACATCAATTCTACCCAACTGGGGTATTTGACGTCGCAGCACCTCGCGGACCCATCCTTGGCCGTAACTTCGGCGCAGTCGGGCGCGCCCGGGGGCTCCTTTTCCAGCTAGGAACGCAGCAGCGCCCGCAGTGTCTGGATGGTGTCGGCTTCGGCAGCCGTCTTGTCGTCGCGGTAGCGCTTGACGCGTGCGAACCGCAGGGCTATTCCGCCGGGATAGCGCGAAGAAGACTGCACGCCGTCGATCGCGATCTCCACCACGGTGACGGGTTCCACCCAGAAGGTGCCCGCCGTTCGCCGCACCTCGAGCTCCTGGAAGCGCCCGGTTTGCCATTGCAGCAGGGCGTCGGTGAGGCCCTTGAAGGTCTTGCCCACCATGACGTAACCGCCGGGTTCGCCGAACTCGCCGGTGGGGTCGAGGGCTCCCAGGTGCAGGTTCGACAGCAACCCGGTGCGCCGTCCTGACCCCCATTCGCACGCGAGCACCACCAGGTCGTACGTGAGCACCGGCTTCACCTTGACCCAGTTGGAACCCCGACGGCCCGCCGCGTAGGCCGATCCAACCGCCTTCACAACGATGCCCTCATGGCCTGCGGCCAGCGCATCCCGGGCCACTTTCTCAGCTACGGCCGCATCCGCCGTGATCTCCCCGGGAATCCGATACCCGGGAGCGATGCGCTCGAGCACTTCGATGCGGGTCATCAGCGGCTCGTCGAGCAGGTCCCGCCCGTCGACGTGCAGCACGTCAAAGAACCACGGATGCAGCAAGGTGTCGCGCGCGGCGTCCGCCCCGAACCGTGACATGGTCTCCTGGAACGGCCGCGGGCCGCCGTCCTCGTTGAGGGCCAGGGTCTCGCCGTCGAGGATCACATCCCGCACGGGCAGGCGGCGCACCACCTCGACCACCTCGGGCAGCCGGTGGGTTACCTCGGCCAAGGTACGCGTAAAGATCCGCACATCGTCGCCGAGGCGATGCACCTGGATGCGCGCGCCGTCGAGCTTGTATTCCACCGATGCCTCCCCCGTGACTTCCAGCGCGGCACCGGCGCTGGCCGCGGTTGAGGCGAGCATGGGTTGCACGGGGCGGCCGACTACCAGGCCGACGGCGGCGAGTTGGGCCGCCGTGCCCGTCATAGCCAGCAGTGCGGTTTCGCCGAGATCACCGGAGAGCATGGCCGCGCGGCGTACGGCGTCGACGGGCCGGTCGGCGGCGCGGGCGATGGCATCGGTGAGGACGCCCTCGAGTGCACCGGTACGCAGTTCGCCGAGCAGCACGCCGGCGATGAAGGCCTGCTCGCGCTCGGTGGCGGCCGCCGTCAGCGTCCGGAGGGTCGCGGCGCGCTCGGCGGCAGATCCAGCGCCTGAGGTGACGAGCAGCCGGTCCAGCGCAGCGTCGAGGTCGGCGACGGTCAGGCTCGGTTCAGCGGCCGGCTCCCCCATGGCCGCTGACATGCCGCGCCAACCGACCCCTACCCGTCCCTGCCGCGGCCTGGCGGTCAGCAGGCCGACCGCCGTGGCGATGTCAGCGGGCTCGAGCCTGCGCAGCAGATCTGCGAGTGCATCGACCTTGGCGAGCCGGGAGCGCGTGGACGCCACGGCATCCGTAGTTCTCACAAGCTCATCGAGCAGCATGGCACCAGTGTGCCACGCCGGCCGATGCCGGGTAGGGATGCCGGGCGATGCTGGACACTGCCGGAGGGCAGTTCCAGACTGGACGCATGGGAATAATCGTCGCGAACCTGTTCCTGACCCTTGACGGCGTTTACCAGGGACCGGGCGGCCGCGAAGAGGACACCGCGGGCGGCTTCGACCTGGGCGGCTGGCAGATGCCGGTATCCGACGACGAGGCTGAGGCTGCCATCGAGGCCGAGATCAGCCTCATCGATGCCCTGCTTCTCGGCCGGAAGACCTACGACATCTTCGCCAGCTACTGGCCGCACCAGTCCGGCGACATCGGCGGCACGCTCAACCGGGTGCCGAAGTTCGTTGTTTCCAGCACCCTGACCGCTCCGGCCTGGGCGGGCACGACAGTCCTGCCGGACGCCACCGCCGCGGGCCGGCTCCGTGAGGAGTACAACCAGGTGCACATGTTCGGCAGCGGCGTCCTCATCCGTTCACTGCTCGCTGCAGACGTTTTGGACCGCCTCCACCTCTGGCTTTACCCCGTCACGCTCGGGCAGGGCAAGCGCCTGTTCGACGCCGGGACCATCCCCGCCTCGTTCCGCCTCGCGGAGCCGGCCCGCAGCTTCCCGAAAGGGGCGGTGTCGCTGGTGTACGAGCGCGCCGGTGAGGTTAAGACGCAGGACATGGCGGACATGTGATGGGAAAGGCCCGGGCGGGCGGGTGGACGAACTGGTCTTGTCCACGGCGCCGGTGATACTTGGCGCCGGCCGTTTTCCATCCAACGCCCCATCAGCTCCGGCCGTTTTCCATCCAACGCCCCATCAGCTCCTGCCGTTTTCCATCCAACGCCCCATCAGCTCCTGCGGCTTTTGGCTCATCGCTCCATCACTAACTGATGAAGTCCGACGGCGGTGCTCCCGCAGGCATATGCTTTCGGCGCCTTGGGTTCACCCAAAGGTGATGGAGGGTTGCCCGATTTGCTGCGGGACGTGATGGAGCGTCTGACGGCACCAAAAAACCGGCCCAGCGATGCCGGACCGGTTTTTTGTGACTATAGGGCTGGGCCCACGTCCCTGTGGGGACTAGTGGCTGTGGCCTGCGTGCTCGTCTTCCTCGGCAGGCTTCTCCACAACAAGGGTCTCGGTGGTGAGAACCAGTGCTGCGATGGAGGCTGCGTTGCGGAGGGCCGCACGGGTGACCTTGACGGGGTCGATGACGCCGGCGCCGATCAGGTCCTCGTACTCGCCCGTCTTGGCGTTGAAGCCGTTGTTGGTCTCGAGCTCGGCAACCTTGGCGGTGATGACGTAGCCGTCAAAGCCGGCGTTCTGGGCAATCCAGCGCAGCGGCTGGACCAGCGCGCGGCGGACAATGCCCACTGCAGCGGCGGCGTCGCCTTCGAGAGCCTTGACAGCCGGGTCCTCATCCAATGCCTTGAGGGCGTGGATCAGGGCGGAGCCACCACCGGCGACGATGCCTTCTTCGAGGGCAGCGCGTGTGGAGGAAACAGCGTCCTCGATGCGGTGCTTCTTTTCCTTCAGCTCAACCTCGGTGGCTGCGCCGACCTTGATGACGCCGATGCCGCCGGCCAGCTTGGCCAGGCGCTCCTGGAGCTTTTCGCGGTCCCAGTCGGAGTCGGTGCGGGTGAGCTCGGCACGGAGCTGGGCAACGCGTGCTGCCACGTCTTCTGCGGAACCGGCGCCGTCAACAATGGTGGTGTTGTCCTTGGTGACCGTGATGCGGCGGGCAGTACCCAGCACCTCAAGGCCAACCGTGTCCAGGCTCAGGCCCAGTTCCGGGGAGACAACCTGCGCACCGGTGAGGGTGGCGATGTCCTGCAGCATGGCCTTACGGCGGTCGCCGAAGCCCGGAGCCTTGACGGCAACAACGTTCAGGGTGCCGCGGATGCGGTTGACGATCAGCGTGGACAGGGCCTCGCCGTCGACGTCCTCAGCGATGATGAACAGCGGCTTGGAGCTCTGCAGCGCCTTTTCCAGCAGCGGCAGGAACTCCTGCACTGAGGAGATCTTGCCCTGGTTGATCAGGATGAGGGCGTCCTCGAGGACGGCTTCCTGGCGCTCTGCGTCGGTGACGAAGTACGGGGACAGGTAGCCCTTGTCGAACTGCATGCCCTCAGTGAGGACCAGTTCGGTCTGCGTGGTGGAGGACTCTTCGATGGTGATCACACCATCCTTGCCAACCTTGCCAAATGCCTCGGCGAGGAGCTCACCGATTTCTTCGCTCTGGGCGGAGATGGCTGCAACGCTGGCTACTTGGGTGCCTTCAACGGGGCGGGCGTTCTCCAGCAGGCGGGCGGCAACGGCTTCAACGGAAACCTCGATGCCGCGCTTGATCTGGCCGGGAGCGGCACCTGCCGCTACGTTGCGCAGGCCTTCCTTGACCAGGGCCTGGGCCAGAACCGTTGCCGTGGTGGTGCCGTCGCCGGCAACATCGTTGGTCTTGGTGGCGACTTCCTTAGCCAGCTGGGCGCCAAGGTTCTCGTACGGGTCGTCCAGCTCAACTTCGCGGGCGATGGTGACGCCGTCGTTCGTGATGGTGGGAGCGCCCCACTTCTTGTCCAGGACGACGTTGCGGCCGCGCGGGCCGAGCGTCACCTTGACGGTGTTGGCGAGCTTATCAATGCCGGCTTCAAGAGACCGGCGGGCAGCGTCGTTAAACGCAAGCTGCTTTGCCATGGTTTTGTCCTTTCAAGACAGAACCCCGCGCAGCTGACCAGCAGAACGCATGACCAGCGGCACGGGGATCCGGGGAGTTACTTTACGACGATCGCCAGGACGTCGCGGGCGGACAGTACGAGGTACTCGGTGCCGCTGTGCTTGACTTCGGTTCCGCCGTACTTGGAGTAGATAACAACGTCGCCCTCGGCAACGTCGAGCGGGACGCGGTTGCCGTTGTCGTCAAAGCGGCCGGGGCCTACTGCAACAACTTCGCCTTCCTGGGGCTTCTCCTGCGCGGAGTCCGGGATAACCAGGCCGGAAGCCGTGGTCTGCTCGGCTTCGAGCGGGCGGACAACAATACGATCCTCAAGAGGCTTAATAGAGACCGACACTCGGACCTCTCCTTTTCGTCAGCAAATTCGTGGACTGGAAAGCTTTCCGCCCTGGCTGGCATACCGTCGTCGCGGTGCCGGCAGCAGCCTGGCTGGCAGCTCTTCATGTGTTAGCACCCTCCTAGGGAGAGTGCTAATGAAGACTCTATGTAAGGGTTAGCACTCGGTCAAGGCGAGTGCCAGCGTTTCGTCATCCGCGAACCCTCCACATGTAGATTTGAGCGGTGCGAGCTGCCGTATACCTGATCCTTGCCAACCTTTTCTGGGCCGGCAATTTTGTCGTCGGCCAGGCTGCCATGAAGACCATGGAGCCACTCCAGCTGACGTTCTGGCGATGGGTACTGGCCGCAGTGCCGCTGCTGGTGCTGGCCCACGCCGTGGAGCGGCCCGACTGGCGCGCTGTCCTGCGCCGCTGGCCGGTCCTGCTGCTCCTGAGTTCCCTGGGCATGAGCGGCTACACCCTGTTGCTGTACAGCGCCCTGCAGCACACGTCTGCCCTGAACGCCTCCCTGGTGACCGCCGCGAACCCGGCACTGATCATGGTGCTGGCCGTGGTCCTCCTCCGGGACAGGCCGCGCCCGCTGAGCTGGATGGGGATCGGCCTGGGCCTGCTGGGCGTCCTGCTGGTGCTCACCGGCGGCGAACTGCAGCGCCTGCTGACGTTTTCCATCAACAAGGGCGAGCTGCTGATCCTTGGGGCCATCACCGTCTGGGGCCTGTATACGATCATCGCCCGCAGGCTGAGCATCCCCGCCATCACCTCCACAGCGGTGCAGGTGGCGATGGCGGCCGTGGTCCTGAGCCCGCTCGCCCTCGTGGCCGGCGCCGGCCTGCCGGGCACCCCTTCTGAGGGCTGGTCCCTAGCGTTCATTGCACTGTTTCCCTCGCTGGGCTCCTACCTGCTGTGGAACCTTGCCCTCAAGCGGACCACCGCGGCCAACGCCGGCAACTATTTGAACCTCATCGCGGTGTTCACCGCCATCATCACGGTGGCCCTGGGCCAGCCCGTCACTGTGGCGCAGGTGCTCGGCGGCGTCCTGGTCATCTCCGGGGTGCTGCTCACCAGCGCAGGCGGAAAGGCGCCTCAGCGTCCCAGGTCGTCGAAGTCGACGTCATCCCCGCCCTCACCCTCACCGGCCGACGAGTTCCGCCCCCGGTAAAGCACCACCGCCGCCCCTGCAGCCGTCAGCAGGGCAGCAACCAGGACGGCGATGCTGCCGGCACGGGCGCCGTCGTAAAGCCCCCGGATGTCCCGCGCTTCCTGGGTGTCACCGGCGATGTCGTCACCACCCACAGAGTAGACAGTGGCATTGAACGTATCGAGGAAAAAGATCACCACCAGGAGCCCGATGCACACCACCGTCACCAGGGATCCGGCAATCAGTGCCGGACGGGCGAATCTGGCGGGGCCCCTGTCCCTGGCTGGTTCTCCGGACTGCTGGGGGCCTGCGCTCTCTTCCATGCTTTCAACACTATCCGCATCCCGCCGGACCCTCCTCCACTAGGCTGGAATGCATGTCTCAAGCTCCCCATGACCAGATCGCGCCGCTCCTGACCCCCGAGGGATGGGACCTTTTGGCGTCTTTGGGGCCCTACCAGGAGGACACGTCGTTCGAACTCAACTCGGCCCTGCGCAAGGCCGGGCACTCCCCCGCAATGGTCTCCGCCGTCCTGACCCAGTCCAGGCTCCGGACCAGGGCCGAAGCCAAGTTCGGTGAGTTTTCCCGGAGCATGCTGTTCACCCAGGCCGGCCTGGAGCAGGCAACCAGGCTCAACGTGGCCGCCCGGCACGCCCAGCGGTTCGCGGAGGCGGGCATCAAGCACGTGGCGGACCTGGGCTGCGGCCTTGCCGCCGACTCGCTGGCGCTGGCTTCGATGGACATCACCGTGACCGCGGTGGAAATGGACGAGACCACCGCCGCCTGCGCCACGGTGAACCTCATCCCCTTCCCCAACGCCACCGTTGTCCATGCAGATGCCACCGCCGTTCCGCTGGACGGGATCGACGGCGTCTGGCTGGATCCTGCGCGGCGGGTCACCTCCACCTCCGGAACCAAGCGCATCTGGGACCCGGAAGCCTTTTCGCCGCCGCTGTCCTTTGTTCAGTCCCTGGCGGCATCCGGCCGCGCGGTCGGCGTCAAAATGGGGCCGGGGATGCCGCATGATTCCGTGCCGGCAGACTGCGAGGCCCAGTGGGTTTCAGTGTCCGGGGATGTCACCGAAGTGGCCCTGTGGTTCAACGCCGTCCGGCGGTCCGGAGTCCGCAGGGCAGCGCTGGTCCTGGGTAGCGAAGGTGCGGCCGAGCTGACCAGCGGCGAGGATTTCGGCGCAGGACCCGCAGCCCAGGTGGGACCGGTGGAAGGCTACCTGTACGAGCCGGACGGTGCGGTGATCCGCGCGGGGCTGGTGGCCGACGTCGCGCTGCAGCTGGGCGGGCACCTGGTGGATGAACACATCGCCTACGTCTGCGCACCGCAGCTGGTGGACACCCCCTTCGCGCGGGCCTACAAAGTGCTGGACGTCATGCCGTACAACGTCAAGGTGCTCAAGGCCTGGGTGAAGGCGGAGGGCATCGGAGTGCTGGACATCAAGAAGCGCGGCACCGCCGTGACCCCGGAGGAACTCCGCAAGCAGCTGCTACCCGGCGGCAAAAACGCAGGCAGCAGGAAGGGCGGCAACAAAACAGCCACCCTGGTCCTGACCCGCGTCGGGGAGGACCGGGTGGCCATCGTGGTGGAGCCGGCCTAAGAGCGCTACTGGGCGCGCATGAACTCCTCCGCCGCACGGACCTGCTCTGCGGTGGGCCGAACGCCGGTGTAGAGCACAAACTGCTCCAGTGCCTGGATAGTGGCCACCTCTGCTCCGGTGATTACCGGCTTCCCGGCGGCCCGCGCCGCCTTGATCAGCGGGGTTTCGGCGGGCAGGGCAACCACGTCGAAAACAACCTGCGCGGCGTCAATGGTTTCCTGCGGGAAGGCCAGGCTGTCCACGTCAGGTCCCCCCGCCATACCCCCTGCCATACCAATAGGCGTCACGTTGATGATCAGGTCCGCCGTCCCGCCGTCGAGCGCCGGACGCCACTGGAAGCCGTACTGCTCTGCAAGCGCCCGCCCCGTGGTCTCGTTGCGGGCAAGGACCGTGACATTAGCGAACCCGGCGTCACGGAGCGCAGCGACGGTGGCCTTGGCCATGCCCCCCGCACCCTGGACCAAGACCGAGTAGCTAGTGGGCACGGAGTTGGAGGCCAACAGCTGTTCGATCGCCGTGTAGTCGGTGTTGTACGCCTTCAGATGGCCCTCGGTGTTCACGATCGTGTTGACGGAATCGATGGCCTTGGCGGAAGGGTCCATCTCATCCACGAGGGCAATCACGTCCTCCTTGTACGGCATGGAAATGGCGCACCCGCGGATGCCCAGCCCCCGGACTCCGGCGATTGCCTGCTCCAGGTTGGTGGGGGCAAACGCCTTGTAGATCCAGTTGAGCTCCAACTGTTCGTACAGGTGGTTGTGGAAGCGGGTCCCGTTGTTGCTGGGACGGGCGGAAAGTGAGATGCAGAGGGTCATGTCTTTATTCAGAATGGGCACCTGACCATTAAACCCACACTCCCCCAACTGGGTAGCGCCAACTGTCATTGTGAGCCGCCGAAACGACAGTTGACGCTACCTGTTCGGGATCAGGGGCAGCCGGTTCCCGCGGGATAGCTTCCGACGGCGGCGGGCAGCTTCCCGGGTGCCGGCGCCGTCCCGGCAAGGACGGCGGCGAGGGCGTCGAAGGCGCCCTGGCTGCGGCCATAGAGCGCGATCTTCACCGGCGCCGCGGAGTGCTGCAGCGGCCAGGGTGCGTCGAGGGCAACGGCGATGTCGCCGCCTGCCGGCCGTCCCCCGAACGGGATGAGGCTGACCAAGGGTCCGGAGCCGACGGCGAGCCCGTTTCGCGCTGCAGCATCTGCGAAACGTGCCCGGTCCGCCGGGCTGCCGCCTGTGACCCGGACGGCACCGGATGCAAGGGGTCCACCGCAGTGCCCGGAGAGCACGGTGACGGCGGCGGCGGATACCTTGGCGGCGAGCGCGGCCCCGCTGCCGGCCGGGGCGCCTGTTGGGGCGCCGGTGCCCGCTGCTGCCCGCGCTTGCCAAGTCATCATGGTCGCCACCCGCAGTGCCGCTTCGTCCAGGCGGGCGGGTGGCAGGCTGCCGGTGGTGACAGCATTAACAATCGCGGCATGGGCCTGCCCAACGTCGGCCGGCATCAGCAGCAGGTCGGCACCCGCGGCAAGGGCCATCACGGCGGCGGACCCGGCCGGGTACTGCTTGTGCACGGCTCCCATGTTCAGGGCGTCTGTCACCGCCACCCCCTTGAAGCCGAGTCCCCGCAACGCGGAGTACGTGGGTTGGGAGAGCGACGCCGGCACTCCGGGTGCCAGGGCGGGCACGGCGATGTGGCCGGTCATCACCATCGGCGCTCCAGCGGCGATGGCGGCCTGGAACGGTTTCCAGTCCCGGGCGGCCAGTTCCGCCACGGTGGCCGGCTGCGTGGGAAGGTTCAGGTGCGAATCAGTGGTCACGGACCCGTGCCCGGGGAAGTGCTTGACGGCGGGAAGGACGCCTGCCGCCAGCATTCCCTGTGTGAATGCCACTCCAAGGCTGGACGCCGCATCGGGGTTTCCGGACATGGACCGGGCACCGATGGTGGGGTCCGCCGGCCCGATGGTCACATCAGTGTCCGGGGCAAAATCGGTGTTGAAACCAAGCGGCACCAACTCTGCGGCCAACCCCTGGCCGGCCTCCTTGGCAAGGGGTACGCTGCCTGCGGCGCCGTAGCTCATCGGCGACGGCCACTCCGTCAGCGGCGCATTCAGGCGCGCCACTATCCCGCCCTCCTGGTCCACGCCGATCATCCCGGGCCAGGGCCTGCCGTCCGCCGTTGCCGCCTGTGCGAGCCGCTTGTTGATGGCGGCCATGGCCGGCAGGTCCACTTTGCCCTGCGGGTCCAGCGGCACGTTGTCGCCCATGATGATGGCCCCGGCGAGGTGCAGGCGTTCGATGACGGCGGCATGGGCGCCTGCATCAGTCCCGGTGAAGAACGGAAGGAGGACCTGCCCGGCCTTCTGTTCCGGCGACATTGCCGCGACGGCAGCGGCTGCGGCGTCCTGGTCCCGCTGCTGGGGGCCCCACCCCAGCGGCCGGGACCCGGGATCGGCAGTTACGGAAGGTGAGGGGGAGGCGGTGGCGGGTGCCGGCGTCGTACTTGGTGATACGGAAGGTGCGGCGGACGTGGAGGGTGACTGCGACCGGACAGGCGCCGGGGCGGCGGTACAGGATGCCAAGGCTACCGCCGCGGATGCTGCGGCCAGGACGGGGAAGGATTTGTGAAAACTGTCACGCAGGTGTTGGAACGGGGCCATCAATACGATGCTACCCCTGCACTAGACTTGAAACACCCGTCCGCCTGCCAGCAGCAGCCTGTGAGCGGCGTGCGCCAGCAGTAAACCGGACAGTGAGGATACGTGTGAAGATTGACTTCGCTTCTTCGAGGCAATCAACCCTCGGTGTTGAATGGGAGCTCGCGCTGGTGGACGGCCGGACCGGCGAGCTCGCCTCCGTTGCCAACGAGGTACTGCGCGGCGTGGCCTCCCGCCACCCGGAACTCAATGAAGATGACGAGCACCCGCACATCAAGCAGGAACTGCTGCTGAATACCGTGGAGCTGGTCACCGGCATCTGCGAGACTGCCGCGGAGGCGAAAGAGGACCTCACCCGGTCCCTCGCTGCCGTCCGGGAAATCACCGATCCGATGGGTGTGGAGCTGTTCTGCGCCGGAAGCCACCCGTTCAGCCCGCCGCAGCTGCAGCCGGTGACGGACAAGGCCCGCTACGCAAAACTTATTGACCGCACCCAGTGGTGGGGCCGCCAGATGGTCATCTACGGCGTGCATGTCCACGTGGGGCTGGACCGCCGCGAGAAGGCGCTTCCCGTGCTGGACGGGCTGGTCAACTACTTCCCGCACTTCCAGGCGCTCTCGGCATCGAGCCCTTTCTGGGGTGGCGAGGACACCGGCTACGCATCTCAGCGGGCCCTGATGTTCCAGCAGCTGCCCACGGCCGGCCTCCCCTTCCAGTTCAGCTCCTGGGAGGAATACGAGTCCTATGTGCAGGACATGTTCACCACCGGCGTGATCGACACCCTCTCGGAAATCCGGTGGGACATCCGGCCCGTGCCGAACCTTGGCACCATCGAGATGCGCATCTGTGACGGCCTGGCCACGCTGGAGGAAGTCGGTGCCATCGCTGCCCTCACCCAGTGCCTGGTGGACGAGTTCTCCACCACCTTGGACAACGGCGGAACCATCCCCACCATGCCGCCGTGGCACGTGCAGGAGAACAAGTGGCGGGCCGCACGGTACGGCATGGACGCCATCATCATCCTGGACGCCGCAGGCAAGGAGCAGCTGGTCACCGACCACCTGCTGGAGACCCTCAACCGGCTGGAGCCCGTCGCCGCCAAGCTGGGCTGCCCGGACGAGCTGGCCGACGTCGAAAAGATCATCCGCCGGGGTGCCGGCTACCAGCGCCAGCGCCGGGTAGCCGAGGAGCACGGCGGCGACCTCCAGGCCGTGGTCCTGGACCTGGTCAAGCAGATGCGGAACGGTCCCACCGCCTGATCTCCATTGCGTTGACCTATCAGTTTTGGTCCCCAAACGCGTGTTTTAAGAACCAAAACTGATAGGTCAAGTGAAGTTCAGGCGGGGAGCGACACCGCTGTGACCGGCAGGGAGGAATCCGGGGCGAAGCGGATTCCGCTCGGCCCAATCCCCGCCATCACCAATTGCGCTCCCAGCGCCGCGACCATGGCGCCGTTGTCGGTGCAGAGGTCCAGGGGCGGAACGTGGAGCCTGATTCCGGCGGAGGCGCAGCGCTGGCCCGTCAGCTCTCGCAGGCGTGAGTTTGCCGCCACCCCGCCGCCGAGCAGCACGTCCTTGATGCCGTGCTCCCGGCAGGCCAGCACGGCCTTGGAGGAGATGATGTCCACCACGGCTTCCTGGAACGCGGCCGCGATATCGGCCACCGGAACCTCCTGCCCGCGTGCCTCGAACTGTTCAACGCACCGGGCCACGGCGGTCTTGAGCCCGCTGAAGGACCAGTCGTAACGGTGCGGGCCCGGTTCCTCGGACGTGCCCATGTACTTGGGCTGGCTGAGGCCGCGGGGGAAGCGGATGGACTTGGCGTTGCCGGTGCGGGCCACCTTGTCGATGGCCGGTCCGCCGGGGTAACCCAGCCCGAGGATTCGGGCCACCTTGTCGTAGGCTTCGCCGGCGGCGTCGTCGATGGTGGAACCGAGGAGGACTACGTCGTCGGTGATGCTGTTGATTTTCAGGATCTCGGTGTGCCCGCCGGACACCAGCAGGGCGCCGAGGTTTTCGGGCAACTGCGGCGCCTGCCCTTCCTTCCCGTCCAGCAGCCCCACGCCCACGTGCGCGACGAGGTGGTTGATGGCATACAACGGTTTGCCGGTGGCCACGGCCAGAGCCTTCGCGGCGCAGACCCCCACCATGAGGGCGCCGGCCAGGCCGGGGCCGGAGGTGACCGCGATCGCGTCCACGTCGTCCAGGGCCACGCCGGCATCGGACAGCGCCTGCTCGAGGGTGGGCACAAAGGCGTCAAGGTGCGCGCGTGAAGCGATCTCCGGGATGACCCCGCCGAACCGGACATGTTCATCCATCGACGAGGACACCGTGTTGGTCAGCAGGGCGGTCCCCCGGACTATGCCAACCCCGGTCTCGTCACAGGACGATTCGATGCCCAGCACCAGTGGCTGCGAGCGGTTCATGGCTGGCCTGCTTCCGTTGACGTGGCGTCTCCCGTTCCTTCGCCGGCTTCACCGTTGAGCTGGAGCCGCATGATAAGGGCGTCCACGCCGTCGCGGTAGTAGCGGGGCCGGACATGGATTTGTTCAAAGCCGAAGCGCCGGTAGAGCTGCTGGGCACGCGGATTATCGGCACGGACCTCCAGCAGGAGATCCGCCGCGTGCCTGCGGCGCGCCTCCTCAATGAGCCGGGTCAGCAGCGTAGTGCCAATGCCGCGGCCCTCGTATTCAGGCACGACGGCGATGGTCTGCACGTCGGCGATGGGTTCAATGCACATCAACCCGGCGTAGCCCACGATGCCGGTGCTGCTCTCCGCCACCAGATATTGGCGGGTCTCCGGCTGGGACAGCTCGTCATAGAACATCTGCAGGGGCCACGCATCCACCGGGAAAAGCCGTTGTTCCAGGACGCTGACGGCGATCACGTCCTCGGCGGTCATTCCACGTACGGAGACGCCATGGCTGCTGATGTCCGGGGCGGTGCTCACAGTGCCCTCTTCCTGGGTCCGGGGACCTGTGCATCGGATTCGCGGAGATACAAGGGGGTGGAGTCGAGGAGCTCGTCACCGGCCGCGAGCCGGGCCAGCGCGAACTGGCCCAGGTACAGGGCGTCCGGCTGTTCCGCTGCGAACTCCGGGTCCGCCTTCAGGGTGTCTGCGTAAAGCCCGGCGCCGGCGCCGTAGGCGGGCAGGTCCGGAAGGTCCGCGGCGAAGCCAACATGCGGACCGTCCTCCAGCACGGGAAGCCGGCCTTCGGGAAGGCGGTAGCGCGCCCAGTAGACCTCTTTGCGCCGCGCGTCCGTTACCACCAGGAATTCGGGGGCGGCGGCGGTGGATTCGGCGACTTCCAAAGCAACGGCGTCCAGGCTCATCAGCCCGTGGAGGGGCTTGCCCCAGACGAAGGACAGGGTGCGTGCGGTGGCAATTCCCGACCGCAGCCCGGTGAACGGGCCAGGGCCCACGCCTACCACCAGGGCATCAATATCGCTGCCGCTGACGCCGGCATCGGCCAGGAGCTGTTCGATCCCCGGGGCGAGCACCTCGGCGTGGCTGCGGGTGTCCTCGGTGGAGAAGCTGGCCACCACGCCTTCGAGGGCGTCGTCTGAAACCAGTGCCGCGCTTGCCACGGCAGAGGTGTCGATGGCGAGGATGAGCATCAGGCTTTCCCTTCAAAGGTTGCGACGGGTTCGGGAACAGCCGGCCAGCGGGGACCGTAACCGCGCATCACAATGGTCCGCGGCTCGTCCGTGTCCTCGTCCTCGAAATCCAGCATGCCGCCGTCGGTGGCGCCGGGAGCATTGGCTGTGGCGCCAAGGCCGCCAGTGCCCAACCCCATGGCACGGTGCAGATCGATCTCCAGCCGGCTCTCGCTCAGGTGCTCCACCCGGTCATGGCCCCACTCCACCACCGTCACGGACGAGTCCAGGGTGTTCTCGAGGTCGATGTCGTCTATCTCTGCTGCCGACCCCAGGCGGTACGCATCAACGTGCACCAGGTCCGGCCCGCCGGGACGCGGTCCGTCGGGCAGGTTGGGGTGGATGCGGACCAGGACGAACGTGGGGGAAATGATCCCGGCGCGGACGCCCAGCCCCTCTCCCAAACCTTGGGTGAAGGTGGTTTTCCCGGCACCCAGCTCGCCGGAGAGCACCAGCAGGTCCCCGGCTTCCAGGACCGACGCAAGGCGTGCGGCAAGCGCATGGGTCTGGTCCGCCGTCGTCGCGGTTAACGCCTTTTCCCAGTTGGGACGAACCCTGCCGGTGTCCCCTAACTCCGCGGAGGGCGCGTTCATGCGGCACCCTCTGCCCTGTGAACGACGGCGGCCGGAGCCTGTTCGTTGATAAAGCGGCGGGGCACGCGTGGGCTGATCCTGGTGACGATCTCGTAATTGATGGTTCCGGCAGCGCGTGCCCAGTCGTCGGCAGTGGGCCCGCCGTCGGTGCCGTCGCCGAACAGCTCGGCTTCGGCACCCAGCAGGCCGGCGCCGGCAGGGCCGGTGTCGCCGAGGTCGATGACCATCTGGTCCATGGCGATCCTCCCCACCACTGGGTAGGTTTTACCGGCCACCCGGACGGGACCGCCCGTAGCGACGCGGGGCACTCCGTCGGCGTAGCCCACCGGGATCAGGCCCAGGGTGCTGGGGCCGCTGGTGTGGTAGCGGAGACCGTAGGAGACGCCTTGCCCGTCCGGCACTTCCTTGCACTGGGAAACGAGGGTCCGCAGCGTCATGGCCGGGCGGAGTCCCAGCTCGGCCGACGTCTGCCCTTCAAAGGGCGACAGTCCGTAAATCCCCAGGCCCACGCGGACAAGGTCGAAGTGGGTGTCGGGCCGGGACAGGGTGGCCGGCGTATTCGCGAGGTGCCGGACCTCCGGGTCCACGCCGGCGTCCTCGGCAACGGCGAGCACTTCGCGGAACGCCGCGAGCTGCTGGTCGGTCTCGGGCCGCTCCGGTTCGTCAGCGACGGCAAGGTGCGAGAAGATGCCCACCACGCGCAGCAGGCCCTGGTCCTGGTATTCCATGGCTTCGCCCACCAGGTTGTCCCAGGTATCAAGCGTGGCACCGTTGCGTCCCAGCCCGGTGTCCACCTTCAGATGGACGCGGGCGGGGCGTTCCTGCTCCCGGGCAGCAGCAACAATGCGCTCAAGCTCCCAGCCGGAGCAGCCAATGTCGACGCCGGCAGCCACCGCCGCGCCAAAGTTGCTTTCCGTGGTGTGCAGCCAGGCGAGCACTGGAGCATCAATCCCGGCGGCACGCAGGGCCAGGGCCTCGGAGATGTGGGCAACCCCCAGCCACGATGCGCCTGCTTCAAGGGCAGCCCTCGCCACCGGAACCGCGCCGTGGCCGTAGGCGTCGGCCTTAACAACGGCCATGACTTTTGCCGGGGAAGCTGCTGCCGCCAGCCGGCGGACGTTGTGCCGGATGGCATCAAGGTCAATCACGGCGGACCGTTCGTGGCGGGGGTCCTGCACGGGGGCAGCGTCGAAATCACCGGTTGTAGCGGGGTAAGTCACCTTAGTGATTCTAGTGCTGGCGCTTCGGGCCGAATAATCACGCGTCAGAGAGGTGTGCGATGGTGGCCGCTGCCCGGCGCTGGGCGGCCAGCGGAACGTCCTGGACGATGTCCGCCAGGAACGAGAAGCGCCGCAGCCACTGGCTGGTCTGTCTTTCGGGCCTGGCGTTGGCACGTTTCCACCAGTCGGCGATGTCCCCCCAGCCCGGGGCGGCAAGGGAACCTCCCACTTCCTGCACCGCGAGCGAGGCACAGAGGTTGGCGAAACGCAGCCTGTTCCCCAGCGGCCAGCCGGCCAGGCTCCCCACGATGAATGCGGCGTCGAAGCAGTCGCCTGCGCCCGTTGGATCGAAAGCCTTGACGGGCAGTGAGGGCACCCACTCCTCCTCGCCCGTTTCCGAGTCGACCGCCATGGCGCCCTGTGGCCCGAGGGTCACCACCGCAACCGGCACCCGGTCTGCCAGCGCGTAGAGAGCAGTCCAGGGATCGTCCTTGCCCGTGAATGCCATGGCCTCGCGCTGGTTGGGCAGGAACGCGTGGAAGTACTGCAGGTTGTCCAGCCGGACCGGCGCCCAGACGCCGCTGGGATCCCAGCCAACGTCCCCGAACAGCTTCACGCCCGCCTTGTGCGCCGCCATGGCCCAGGGCTCCACTTCCAGGCCCACTTCAGCGATGCCGGCGAGCGCGGGAGGCGGGTCCCCGATGAGCTCCGACGCCGTCACCGGTGGAGCATGGCCGTGGGTCACCAGGGACCGGTCCTTGTCCACGCACAGGGAGACCGTCACCGGCGAATGCCAGCCCGGAATCTTCCGCGACAGGCTGAGGTCCACGTGCTCCTGGCCGGACAGGATCTTCCAGTTGAAATCCCCGTAGCCGTCATCGCCGAAGGCCGCCGCCAGGCCGGTGCGCAGGCCAAGCCGTGCCGCGGCGATTGCCTGGTTTGCCACCCCGCCCGGGCAGCTGCCCATGCCGTCGCTCCAGATTTCTGTACCCGGTTCCGGCCCGTGCGGCAGACCGGTGAAAATGATGTCCTGGAACACCGTTCCGGCCAGCAGCACGTCGAATCCGAGGTCCGACGGCGCGCGGACGGCAGCCAGGGGGTCAAACGGGCGTGCGGGAATCGCCTCCATGTGCCGCACACTACGCCCTGCCACAGACATACGGTAGGGGCGGCCGTAGGTGCTGCGGACACCCACGCCTAGACTGCTGATTATGCGGCTTCTGATCGTCGGTGGTGGGGGTTTCCGGGTTCCGTTGATCTACCGGGCGCTGGCCTCGGGGGCCTTCACCGGTGTGGCCACCGACCTGGTGCTGTTCGACGTCGACCTTTCCCGCCTTGCCGCCATGGCAGCGGTCCTGCGCAGCATGCCGTCAGGGCAGGGCCCCCGCCTGCCGGTCCATCCCACCACCAACCTCCCGGAGGCCCTGGCGGGAACGGAGATGGTGTTTGCCGCCATCCGCCCCGGCGGCACCGCCGGACGCGTGGCTGACGAAAAAGTGGCGCAGGACCTGGGCCTGCTGGGCCAGGAGACAACGGGGGCCGGCGGCATCTCCTACGCCCTCCGGACCATCCCGCACATGCTGGAGCTGGCGCGCCTCATGAAGGAACACTGCCCCGACGCGTGGCTGATCAACTTCACCAATCCGGCTGGCATGGTCACCGAGGCACTCCTGCCGGTGCTCGGCAGGCGCGTCATCGGGATCTGCGACTCCGCGGGCGGCCTGGTGCACCGCGCGGCGCGCGCCGCCGGCGTCACGCTGCCGGAAGGAACGCTCGACGGCGTGGGCTACTACGGGCTGAACCACCTGGGGTGGCTGTACCGGCTGGAGTCCGGCGGACGGGACGTCCTTCCTGCATTGCTGTCCGATCCCGCTGCCCTTCAGTCCTTCGAAGAGGGCCGGCTGTTTCCCCAGCCCTTTCTTGCCCGCCTCGGCGCCCTTCCCAACGAGTACCTGTATTACTACTACCAGCAGGACGCTGCCCGGGAAGCGCTGCGTGCCATGCCTGAAACCCGGGGGGAATCCATCCACAGCCAGCAGCAGGAACTGTACCCGAGGCTCGCCGCGGCCAGCGGTGAGGCTTTCACCCTGTGGGAGGCTGCGCGCAGGTCCCGCGAGGAGGGCTACCTGGCCGAGGCCCGCGGGAAGGGTGAGCGCCGCAACGAGGACGACCTCGCCGGCGGCGGCTATGAGCGGGTGGCGCTGGCGGCCATGCGGGCTGTATCGGGTTCCGGGGATGCGCAGCTGATCCTGAACACATCCAACACTTTGCCTGCGGACAGCGCCGAGCCGGCCCCCGCTCAGCCGGCCGCCCCCAAAGCTGCCATTCCCGGGCTGCCGGCCGACGCCGTCGTCGAGCTTCCCTGCACGGTAACAGCCGACGGCGCGCTGCCGCTTGCCCAGCAGGCCCCCCCGCCGGAACAACTCCAGCTGCTCCGCCAAGTGAAAAACGTGGAGCGGCTGGCCGTGCGGGCTGCCACGGAGGGCGACCGCGACGCCGCGCTGCAGGCCTTCGCGCAGCATCCCCTGGTGGGGTCGGAAGAACTCGGTGCTGAGCTGCTCGCCGGCTACGAGCAGGCGTTTCCAGCCCTGGGGAGGATGTGGCGGGGCGGTACGCGTTGACACAGGAGTAGTGTTTTATCGAATGCCAGCACTCACCCGGCGCGTCAACCTGCGCCGGGAGCCGGAAGGAGGTCCCGTGGCACCGGTCCGCAGGGTGGCTTTACTGTCACTCCACACCTCCCCCATGGAGCAGCCGGGTTCCGGTGATGCCGGCGGCATGAACGTGTATATCCGGGAACTGGCCTCCGCCCTGGCGGAGGCCGGCGTGGAAGTGGAGATCTTCACGCGTGCCACCTCCGCCGGCCAGCCCGCCGTCGAGCACCCCGATCCCGGCGTATGCGTCCACAACGTCCTTGCCGGCCCCACCAGGAAGATCCCCAAGGAGGAGCTTCCCGGCCTTCTCCACAGCATGGTGGAAGAGATCGAGCAGATCCGGCAGCGCCAGCCGCACGGCCGCTACGACGTCATCCATTCGCACTATTGGGTCTCCGGGATCGCGGGTCTGGAGCTTTCCGGGCTTTGGGGCGTGCCGTTGGTGCACACCATGCACACCATGGCCAAGGTCAAGAACCTGCTGCTTGAATCCGGCGAACAGCCTGAACCGCGGCGGCGCGAGCTGGGTGAGCACCGCATCGTGGACGGCGCAGCCCGGCTGATTGCCAACACCAGCGCGGAGGCGGCCGAGCTGGTGTCGCACTACGGGGCGTCGTACGACCGGATAGATATTGCCCCGCCCGGAGTCGACCTCAGTACTTTCACTCCTGCCTTCCGGGCCAGGTCGCGGACTGAGCGGGGCATCGCTCCCGAGACTTTCCACCTGGTTTTCGCGGGCCGGATCCAGCGGCTGAAGGGACCACAGATCCTGGTGAAGGCCGCAGCCCTGCTTCGGCACCGGCGTCCCGACATCAACCTGCGGCTCACCATCCTCGGTTCGTTGAGCGGGAACAAGGAATTCAACCTCCGGCGGCTGGTTGCGGAGGCGGAGATGGACGACGTCGTCACGCAGCTTCCGCCGGTCAAGGCACCTGAGCTGGCGGCCTGGTTTCGTGCGGCCGATGTGGTGGTGATGCCCTCCTACAGCGAGTCCTTCGGGCTGGTGGCGCTTGAAGCCCAGGCCTGCGGCACCCCTGTGGTGGCAACGCGGGTCGGTGGCCTGTCGCGGGCCATTTTCGACGGCAGGACAGGACTCTTGGTGGACGGCCACCACGCCTCGGACTGGGCGGATGCACTGGAGGCGCTGTACGACGACCCCACTACCCGCGAAGACATGGGGCGGGCAGCCGCCATCCGCGCCCAGAACTCGGGATGGCAGCGCACGGCTGCCATCACGCTCGAGAGCTACCACGCCGCCGTCGACCACCATGCAAAGCAACCCCTGACGACGGTTCCCGCCCCCTGACACCCCATCCGCTCCAGCTGCCCTATCCGCTCCAGCAAAGGACAAAGATGTCTGCTACCCCGAGTGACCTCGAGATCGCCCGTGCGGCACGGATCCTGCCCATCGAGGAGATCGCGGCGGCCGCGGGAATCAACACGGAGGCGGTGGAACTGTACGGGCGGTACAAGGCGAAAATCGACCCCGCGCGGCTGGACGCGCCGCCACCCCAAGGCAAGGTGGTGCTGGTCTCAGCCATGTCCCCCACCCCGGCTGGTGAGGGAAAGTCCACCACGACGGTGGGGCTTGCCGATTCCCTGGCACGGGCGGGGCACCGGGTGATGATCGCCCTTCGGGAGCCCTCCCTTGGGCCGGTCCTGGGCATGAAGGGCGGGGCCACTGGCGGCGGGTACTCGCAGGTGCTGCCGATGGACGAGATCAACCTGCACTTCACCGGGGATTTCCACGCCGTGACATCGGCGAACAACGCCCTGATGGCACTGGTGGACAACCACATCTACCAGGGCAACGAACTCAACATCGACCCCCGGCGCCTGACCTTCAAACGGGTTCTGGACGTGAACGACCGGGCACTGCGCGAGGTGGTCATCGGACTGGGCGGGCCTACGCAGGGAGTCCCCCGCCAGGACGGGTTCGACATTACCGTGGCGTCCGAGATCATGGCAGTTTTCTGTTTGGCTACGGATCTGGCGGACCTTCGCGGGCGCCTGGGCCGGATCACGTTCGGCTACACCTTTGACCGTTCGCCGGTGACCGTGGCCCACCTCGGCGTTCAGGGCGCGCTGACGCTGCTGCTGAAGGAAGCCATCAAGCCGAACCTGGTGCAGACCATCGCCGGCACCCCTGCCCTGGTCCACGGCGGTCCCTTCGCCAACATCGCGCACGGCTGCAATTCACTGATTGCCACCCAGACGGCCCGGCGGCTGGCGGACATTGTGGTCACCGAGGCAGGCTTCGGCGCCGATCTGGGGGCCGAGAAATTCATGGACATCAAGGCACGCATCGGCAGCCTGGCGCCCTCCGCCGTTGTGGTCGTGGCAACGGTGCGGGCTCTGAAAATGCAGGGCGGGGTGGCCAAGGACCAGCTCACAACCCCTAATGTGGCCGCCTTGGAGGCGGGGGTGCCCAACCTGCGCCGGCACATCCGGAACGTGGAGAAGTTCGGGGTGCCACCGGTGGTGGCCATCAACAGGTTTGGCTCCGACTCTGCCGAGGAACTCGATTGGCTGCTGGCGTGGTGCTCTGCGGAGGGAGTACCGGCCGCGGTCGCCGATGTGTGGGGGCGCGGCGGCGGTGGCGACGGCGGGGACGAACTTGCCACCCTGGTGGCGAAGGCACTGGCCGGACCGAACGACTTCCGGCACCTCTACCCGCTGGAGCTTCCCGTAGAGGACAAGATCCGGACCATCGCGCAGGAAATTTATGGTGCGGACGGGGTGGATTTTTCCGTACCGGCCCTGAAACGGCTGGCCGACATCGAGCGGAACGGCTGGGGCGGGCTCCCTGTATGCATGGCCAAGACGCAGTACTCGTTCACTGACGACGCCTCCCGTCTCGGGGCGCCGAAGGGGTTCGTTATCCACGTGCGCGACCTCCTGCCCAAGACCGGGGCGGGCTTTATCGTGGCGCTCACCGGAGCGGTTATGACCATGCCCGGACTGCCCGCCGCCCCGGCCGCGATGCGCATGGACGTGGATGACGGCGGCAACCCAGTGGGTCTGGCCTAATCAAACGCCCCACCACCTCCCGCACCTAATTCCACAACGCCCCATCACCTCCCGCGGCCATTTCCCAAACGCCCCATCACCTCCCGCACGGCGCAGACTGACTGTGGAAAACTTCTGCAGGGGCATGGTCTTTTGGGTCACAATGCCAATATGCCCAAGCCCCTTGACCTGCCCCAGCCATTGGCCAGTGCCCCTTTCACCTTCACCTCGGCACTGGCCTTGGGCGTACCGGCCAGCAGGCTTCGCGGTCGTGACGTGGTCCATGTGAGCAGGGGGTTGTACCGCCCCTCGGATTGGAGCTTTGAGCTGGAAGCAGCGGCACGTGCGCTCTCCCAGGCATCACCAGGTGCCTGGATTTCCCACGTCACTGCCGCGCGTCTGCATTGTCTGCTGTTGCCGCCCTGGCTATCGGACTCAACGGAACTACATCTCAGCAAGCCCAAGCAGTTGCCGCAAGTGCGCCGGAGAGGCGTAACCGCACATAACGTCATAGTGAGGGAAGACGAGACTGAGTCGGTGGAGGGCATCCGGATCAGCACGCGTTCGCGATCGTGGCTCGACTTGGCCCGACGGCTATCGCTGGTTGAGTTGGTCTGCCTTGGAGATCAGCTCATTCGTATCCCTCGACCGGAGTTTGAGGGCAGATCGGAGCCCTTCGACACCTTGGACGGGCTCCGCACCCTGGTTGGGCGACACCCCAACCTTCAGGGCATTGTTCGTGCGCGGCAGGCACTTGAACTGATGCGGGTTGGGGCTGATTCCGCACCTGAAACCATGCTTCGGCTAGCCATGGCAGACGGGAACTTACCGGAACCGGACCTCCAGATTGTGCTTCGGCCGGACGACGCAGCCTCCCCTACTGCCGACCTTGGTTACCGGCACCGGCGTATCGCAATCCAGTACGACGGCGGGCATCACCTTCTTGATGCCCAGCAATTTAGCGACCGACGGCGGGACAAGGCCTTCGAATCGGCCGGTTGGACAGTTCTGGTAGTCACAAAGGACGACGCCGCAGACGGTTTCGATCGAGCCATAATGTCGATAAAGCGGCACCTTCGTACGGCACTGACGGATCATCCCTACGCGGCCGGTTTTGTCGGTGCTGGGTGAAGTAAGCCGGCAGAGTCTGCGGGAGGTGATGGGGCGTCGTGAGAAACGGTGCGGGAGGTGATGGGGCGTCGCGGAAAAACCTGCGGGAAGTGATGGAGCGTCTTAAGGGCAAGCGCTCCCCCACCCGAAGGTGAGGGAGCGCATAAGAAGCCGAAGAGCGGTGTTTAGCGCTCGAGGTCTCCGCGGATGAAGGCTTCCACCTTTTCGCGGGCGAGGTCGTCGTTGAACTGCTCCGGCGGGGACTTCATGAAGTAGCTCGATGCCGAGAGCAGTGGGCCGCCGATGCCGCGGTCCAGGCCGATCTTGGCGGCGCGGATGGCGTCGATGATCACGCCGGCCGAGTTGGGTGAATCCCAGACTTCCAGCTTGTACTCGAGCGAAACGGGGGCGTCGCCAAAGTTGCGGCCTTCGAGGCGGACGAAGGCCCACTTGCGGTCATCGAGCCACTGGACGTAGTCGGACGGGCCAATGTGGACGTCTTTGGCGGCCAGCTCAGCTTCGACGTTGGACGTGACGGCCTGGGTCTTGGAGATCTTCTTGGACTCCAGGCGGTCGCGCTCCAGCATGTTCTTGAAGTCCATGTTGCCGCCGACGTTCAGCTGATACGTGCGGTCCAGGGTGACGCCGCGGTCCTCGAAGAGCTTGGCCATAACGCGGTGCGTGATGGTGGCACCGATCTGGCTCTTGATGTCGTCGCCCACGATCGGCACGCCGGCGGCGGTGAACTTGTCAGCCCACGCCTTGGTACCGGCGATGAACACCGGCAGGGCGTTGACGAAGGCAACCCCGGCGTCGATGGCGCACTGGGCGTAGAACTCGGCAGCTTCCTGCGAACCAACCGGCAGGTAGCACACCATGACGTCAACCTTGGCGTCCTTGAGTGCCTGGACAACGTCTACAGGCTCTTCGTTGGACTGCTCGATGGTCTCGAGGTAGTACTTGCCGAGCCCGTCGAGGGTGTGGCCGCGCTGGACGGTTACGCCGGTGGGCGGTACGTCGGCGATCTTGATGGTGTTGTTTTCGCTGGCCAGGATCGCATCGGCAAGGTCAACGCCAACCTTCTTGCCATCTACGTCGAACGCGGCGACGAACTCAACGTCACCCACGTGGTACTGGCCGAACTCGACGTGCATCAGGCCCGGGATCGTGGCCTTGGGGTCTGCGTCCTTGTAGTAGTGGACGCCCTGGACCAGCGAAGCGGCACAGTTTCCTACGCCGACAATTGCAACACGAATCGGATGTGAAGACACGGAACTCCTTTGAGAACAAACGTCAGCCGGCCGGGATCCGCTGCGACTAAAGTACGACGGCGGCCGGCAGGCTCGGCGCCGCGCGGCGCCTTTTCATAGTACCCAACAGAGCGGGACAAGGGCTTGTTCCCCTGTCCCACTCCCTGGGATGGCAAAGAAACTAGGCGGGCTGCTTCCAGAGGTTGATGTCCGATTCCACGGCGAATTCGTCGATGGCGTTCAGCTCATCCTCGGTGAACTCGAGGTTGTTGATGGCGGACAATGTGTCCTCCAACTGGCGGACGCTCGAGGCCCCGATCAGTGCGGATGTGACAGGCGAACCCTTCGGCTGGTCCCGCAGGATCCAGGCGACGGCCATTTGCGCCAAGGACTGCCCGCGGCCCTCGGCGATGCCGTGGAGTCCACGGATCCGGTGCAGCTTTTCGTCCGTGATGGCGTCCTCGGACAGGAACCGGGCCTTGGCTGCACGCGAATCAGCAGGAACACCGTTGAGGTAGCGGTCGGTGAGCATGCCCTGGGCCAGCGGCGAGAAGGCGATGGAACCTGCCCCCACCTGGTCGAGTGCCTCATAAAGATTCGGCGAACCGTTTTCGGTCCACCGGTTGAGCATGGAGTAGCTGGGCTGGTGGATGAGCAGCGGCGTCCCGAGGTCCTTCAGGATACGGGCCGCTTCCAGGGTCTGCTCCGGCGTGTAGGAAGAGATGCCGGCATAGAGCGCCTTGCCCGAACGCACTGCGTAGTCCAGGGCCCCCATGGTTTCTTCCAGCGGGGTCTCGGGGTCCGGCCGGTGGCTGTAGAAGATATCCACGTAGTCCAGTCCCATCCGCTGCAGCGACTGGTCCAGGCTGGAGATCAGGTACTTGCGGGAGCCCCATTCACCGTAGGGGCCGGGCCACATGTAGTAGCCGGCCTTCGTGGAAATGACGAGTTCGTCCCGGTAGGGCTTGAAGTCGTCCTTGAGGTGGCGGCCGAAGTTGGTTTCGGCGGAGCCGTCCGGCGGGCCGTAGTTGTTGGCGAGGTCGAAGTGGTTAACGCCCAGGTCGAAGGCACGGCGAAGGATGGCGCGCTGTTCGTCAAAACGCTTGTCGTCGCCGAAGTTGTGCCACAGGCCGAGCGAGATCGCCGGAAGTTTCAGGCCGCTGCGACCAACGCGGCGGTAGGGCATGGAGTCGTAGCGGTTTTCCGCCGCGGAATAAGTCATACGTTCCATCCTGCCAGTTGTGACCGGCGCTACAGATAATGGCCGTAAAGTTACGCCGCAGGCTGACACAGCCCGCGGCGTAACTCTCCAGCCGACATAGTCAGGATTTCAGGATGGCGGCACTCCAGGGCGCCAGGGCGAGGGCTTCGCCGTCAAGGCCGGTTCCCTCATCCGTCGCCAGCAGGACCGACCCGGAAATGTCCTCCAACCGGACCTTGGCATCCGAGAGGTTCAGCAGCACCTCAACGCTGCCGCGGCGAAAACGCAGCCAGCCCGCGTCGTCGTCGAACGTCACGTCCGTCTCCCCGAAGCCAAGCCCGGCGAGCTCGGTGTGTTCCCGGCGCAGCGCCGTCAGGGAGCGGTAGAGCTCCAGAAGCCGGGCGTGGTCGCCGCCGGCGGCTTCGTCCCAGTTCAGCTTGGACCGGCGGAAGGTCTCCGGATCCTGGGGATCGGGCACGACGGCGGGGTCCCACCCCATGCGCTCAAACTCCTTGATCCGGCCCTCGGCAGTGGCCTTGCCCAGCTCCGGTTCCGGATGCGAGGTGAAGAACTGCCATGGGGTGCTCGCTGCAAACTCCTCCCCCATAAACAGCATGGGCGTAAACGGTGACGTCAGGGTCAGCACGGCTGCCACCGCCAGCTGCCCGTAGGACAACGACTGCGAAAGCCTGTCCCCCGTGGCCCGGTTGCCGATTTGGTCGTGGTTCTGGTTGCACACCACGAGAGCGGCCGGGTGGGCCAGGGCGGCATTAATGGGCCGGCCATGGTGGCGTCCGCGGAAGCTGGAGTAGCTGCCGTCGTGCAGGAAGCCGTCCTTGAGGACCTTTGCCAACACGGCCAGGGACTGGAAGTCCTCGTAGTACCCGGTGGTCTCGCCGCTGACGCTCACGTGGACGGCGTGGTGGAAGTCATCGCTCCACTGCCCGGCGAGCCCGTAACCATTGGCGTCCCGGGGGTACAGCAGGCGCGGGTTGTTCAGGTCCGACTCGGCAATGAGCGTCTTGGGCAGCCCGGTCTCAGCCGAGACGGCATCGCCCAAGGCACCGAACTCCTCCAGGATGTGCACGGCACGCTCATCGCGCAGCGCGTGCACGGCGTCCAGCCGCAACCCGTCCACGTGATAATCCCGGAGCCAGAGCGCGGCGTTGTCCAGGATGTACTCCCGCACCACATCCGAACCGGGGCCGTCCAGGTTGACCGAGTCGCCCCAGGTGTTGGCGTCCCCCTGCTTCAGGTACGGACCGAACTTGGGCAGGTAGTTGCCGCTCGGGCCGAGGTGGTTGTACACCACGTCCTGGATGACGCCCAGGCCCGCGGCGTGGGCTGCGTCCACAAAGCGCTGGTAGGCCGCCGGCCCGCCGTAACCCTCGTGGACCGCGTACCACTGAACGCCGTCGTAGCCCCAGTTGTGGGTGCCGTTGAAGCCGTTAACCGGCAGCAGTTCCACGAAGTCGACGCCGAGGTCCGCCAGGTAGCCCAGCTTTCCGGCTGCGGCGTCCAAGGTGCCCTCCGGGGTGAAGGTGCCGACGTGGAGTTCGTAGATAACCGAACCCTGAAGCTCCTTGCCCTTCCAGGCACTGTCCTGCCAGGCATACGCGGCGGGGTCGAACGTCCGGGAAAGCTCGTGAACACCGTCGGGCAGGCGCCGCGACCGCGGATCGGGCAGCGGGTGGCCGTCCCCGTCCAGCAGGTAGCCGTAGTCCACATCGCCGTCCCCTGGAGCATCGGGGGCAGTCCACCAGCCCTCCGAGCCGGGCGCCGTTTCCTTTTTCAGCATGGGATACTGCCGGCCGTTGGCCACCAGGATCACCGAACTGGCATCGGGAGCCCAGACATCGAAGCGCTTGGGCCCACCATTAACGAGGGTCATGCCTTTTCTCCATCCACCGGTACGAGCAAAGCCACCGGGTAGGTACCCAGGACGTCAGCCACCGAAACGGCGCCCGGCCCGTACCCGGCACCGGTGAGCTCGTCCCGCACAGGGACGGGGAGGTCGACGGCGGTGTCCCGCCATCCGCCGTCGGCCGCCAGCCCCGCCGGAAGCCGGGTGGCCAGCGTCATGGCTCCGGGAGTACCGTCCGCGCCGCGGTGGAACGCGAGCAGGTGTTCTGCACCGGCACCCGAGGCGGCAACCGGGGTGTAGCCCTGGAACAGTTCGGGCCGGTCACGGCGGAGCCGAAGCGCCCGGGAGGTGACCAGGAGCTTGCTGGTTTCCGTGCCCGCAGCAGGCAACTCACCGGCGTCGAGCTTTGCCAACTCCTGCTGGCGGACCGCAAAGTCCACGGGCCGCCGGTTGTCGGGGTCCGTCAAGGACCTTTCCCAGAACTCGCTGCCCTGGTAGACGTCCGGGACGCCGGGCATGGTCAGCTGGACCAGCTTGGCGGAAACGGAGTTGGACGCGGCGTAGGCGTCAGTTTGTGCCACGAAGTCCTCCACCACCTTGGTGACGCGCTGGTCGTCGAACGCAGCGTCCACTGCCGCCTTGACGGAGGACTCGAACTCTTCGTCCGGGTCTGTCCACGTGGTGGAGTTGCCGGCCTCGCGGGCTGCCTTTTCCGCGTAGCCCTGGAGCCGCTCCCTGCTCGCCGGCCAGGCGCCGATGATGGCCTGCCAGAGCAGGTTCTCGTAGGGCCCGTCCGGAATCGGGGCAAGCTCGCGAAGAGTGTTCAGCGTGGCCGTCCACTCCTGCGGCAGTTCGGCAATGACCGAGATTCGGGCCCGGGCATCCTCGCTGCGCTTGGTGTCGTGCGTGGACATGGTGGTCATCGACAGCGGAAGTTCCTCCTGCCGCCGACGCATCCGGTGGTGGAACTCCTCCGGAGAGACGGCGAACTCCGTCGGTTCGGCCCCCACCTCCGTCAGCGTGCCAAGCCGGGTGTAGCGGTAGAACGCCGTGTCCTCCACACCCTTGGCCATCACCATGCCGGAGGTCTGCTGGAAGCGCACCGCGATCGGGTTTGCAGGGTCGAGGAGCAGCGGCAGCAGCGTGCCGACGGCAACCTCCAGCTCGGGCCGGTGCGCCGCCGCAGATTCGCAGGCTTCCTTGAGGATGCCGGCGCCCGTGGGCAGGTACGTCCGGTAAACCGGGAAGGCCGCGATGATTTCGGCGATGGCATCAGCGGCCTGTTCCACGGAAAGCCCGTAGGAATCCGGAACCAGGCGTGCCAGGCGCTGCACCTCGGAGCGCAGGATGCCGTCCGCGATCATCCGCTTGGTGCCCCGGATCATCCCGGCGTAGTCAGCAGGAACCGCAGAGCCCCGCAGCTTGGCGTCCAGGTCATCAAGAACCTGCTCGCCTGCGGGATCAACGAAGATCCGGTCCACGTCAGCCAGTGCGTCATAGCCGGTAGTGCCCTCGGTGGCGAAGTCCTGGGGCAGGGCTTCGCCCGGCTCCAGGATTTTTTCTACCAGGACGTAGGCTCCGCCGCTGAGGTCCTTCAGCCAGCGCAGGTAGCCGGCAGGGTCCGCCAGGCCGTCCGGGTGGTCAACCCGGAGCCCGTCCACGAGTCCCTCACGGAACCAGCGGCCAACTTCGGCATGGGCTTCCTCGAAGACGTGCGGGGTCTCCACCCGGATCCCGGCCAGCGTGGTAACGGCGAAGAAGCGCCGGTAGTTCAGCTCAGCGTCGGCGCGGCGCCAGTCGATCAGCTCGTAGTGCTGGCGGCTGTGGACCTCCTGGGGGGTGTCGCCGTCGGAATACGTTCCCTCGGCGATCGGGAACCGGTGGTCGTAGTAGCGGAGTTCACCGTCCTTGACCTCCAGCTTGTCCAGGTCCTCACCGGAGCCAAGCATGGGCAGCCGGATTTTTCCGCCGGCCAGCTCCCATTCGACGTCGAAGGCTTCGGCGTAGGGCGAGCCCTGCCCTTCCTTCAGCAGGGACCACCACCACGGGTTCTGGGCCGGCGTGGCAACGCCCACGTGGTTGGGCACGATGTCCACGAGGACACCCATGCCGTGCTCGCGGGCTGCCTTGGACAGGGCCAGCAGGCCTTCCGGGCCACCCCGGTCCGGATCCACGGCGGAGGGGTCGGTCACGTCATAGCCGTGATCCGAGCCCTGCTCCGCCGTCAGGATGGGGGAAAGGTAGATCCAGTCGACGCCCAGGTCCTTCAGGTACGGGACCTTGTCCGCGGCGTCAAACAGGGTGAAGCTTTTGCGGATCTGCAAACGGTAGGTGGATGCCGGGACCCTCACTTCTCGGTCGCCTTCCGCTCCCCAATCTTCGTGGTTTTCCCTGGCTCAGCCACCATGGGGGTGCTGAGGGATTCGGTCTCGCTGGTGGAGGTCTGCGTGAGCGCAGCGAGGGAAGCAGCGACCGAGTGGTCGGGCTCAACTTCCTCGACGGTGTGGGCGCGCAGGACCACCAAGGACTTGGCCTCGACGGGCAGCGCTTCCCCGGCAGAGACGGGCTCTGTGTCTGCGTTCTGCCCGGCGGTGTCGATGATGACGTCCCAGGCGGGTGCGAACTCATCCGAGGGCAGGGTGAACTTCACGGTGTCGTCATGGGCGTTGAAGTACAGCAGGAAATTGACGTCGGTGATCCTGCGGCCGCGGGTGTCCTTGCCCTGGATGCCGTCGCCGTTCAGGAAGACGCCCACGGACCGGCCAAAGCCGCTGTCCCAGGCTTCCGGCTTCATGATCTCGCCGTCCGGGTCAAGCCATACGATGTCCGGCAGGCGTTCGCCTTCGCCCCGCAGGACGGGCCGTCCATCGAAGAACCGGCTGCGGCGGAAGGTGGGGTGCTTGGCGCGGAGTGCGTTGACCGCTGCCGTGAACTCGATCAGCGGCTGGTCAATGCTTTCCCAGTCGATCCAAGTCAGTTCGGAGTCCTGGCAGTACCCGTTGTTGTTGCCCTGCTGGGTGCGTCCCATCTCGTCGCCGTGCAGGAGCATGGGCACGCCCTGGGAGAGGAGCAGGGAGGCGATGAAGTTCCGCTGCTGGCGGGCCCGCAACGAAAGGACCTCGGGATCGTCGGTGGGGCCCTCGACGCCGCAGTTCCAGGACCGGTTGTGGGATTCGCCGTCGTTGTTGCCCTCGCCGTTGGCCTCGTTGTGCTTCTCGTTGTAGGACACCAGGTCCGCGAGGGTGAAGCCGTCGTGCGCAGTGACAAAGTTGATGGACGCCACGGGACGGCGGCCGGAGTGCTCGTACAGGTCCGCGGAACCCGTAATGCGGGAGGCGAATTCGCCCAGGGTGGCGGGTTCGCCGCGCCAGAAGTCGCGGACGGTGTCACGGTACTTGCCGTTCCACTCCGTCCACTGCGGCGGGAAGTTGCCCACCTGGTAGCCGCCGGGGCCGACGTCCCAAGGCTCGGCGATGAGCTTGACCTGGGAGACAACCGGGTCCTGCTGAATGAGTTCGAAGAAGGTGGACAGCTTGTCCACGTCGTAGAACTCACGGGCAAGGGTTGAGGCGAGGTCGAAGCGGAAGCCGTCCACGTGCATCTCGGTGACCCAGTAGCGCAGGGAGTCCATCAGCAGCTGCAGGGAGTGGGGCTGGCGGACGTTCAGGGAGTTTCCGGTGCCGGTGTAGTCCATGTAGTGCTTCTCGTCGCCCTCCATCAACCGGTAATAGGCGGCGTTGTCGATGCCCTTGAAGGACAGTGTGGGGCCCAGGTGGTTGCCTTCAGCGGTGTGGTTGTACACCACGTCCAGGATGACTTCGATGCCGGCTTTGTGCAGTGAACGGACCATCGCCTTGAAGTCCTGGACCTGCTGGCCGGTGTCACCCGTGGAGCTGTAGGTGTTTTGCGGCGCGAAGAAGCCAATGGTGTTGTAACCCCAGTAGTTGTTCAGGCCCTTGTCCTCCAGGGTGCCGTCGTTAACGAACTGGTGCACGGGCATCAGCTCGATGGCGGTAACGCCCAGCTTCTGCAGGTGTGAGATCACGGCTGGGTGCGCCACGCCGGCGTACGTCCCGCGCTGCTCCTCGGGAATCTCCGGGTGCAGTTGGGTGAGGCCCTTGACGTGGGCTTCGTAGATGACCGACTGGTGGTAGGGAATCCGCAGGTTCTGGTCGCCGTCCCAGTCGAAGAACGGGTTGATGACCACGCCCATCATCATGTGGCTGGCGGAATCCTCGTTGTTGATGGAGTCCGGATCGCCCAGGTTGTACGTAAACAGCGATGGGTCCCAGTCCACCTGGCCGTGGACGGCCTTGGCATAAGGATCCAGCAGGAGCTTGTTGGGGTTAAAACGGTTGCCGGAAGCAGGATCGTAAGGGCCGTGGACACGGTAGCCGTACTTCTGGCCGGGCTGGACCTGCGGGATGTAGCAGTGCCAGACGTAGCCGTCCACCTCGTCAAGCTGGTAGCGGGTCTCCACGCCGTCGTCGTCAAAGAGGCAGAGTTCAACTTTTTCGGCGCGTTCGCTGAACAGGGCAAAGTTGGTGCCGGTTCCGTTGAACGTGGCGCCAAGGGGATAAGCCGATCCAGGCCAGACTTCCATAATGCTCCTCTTTGTGATTCGGCAGCCGAAGGGCATGAGCCTTCTGCTGCCGGTGCGAACTAATGCCTACCGTAACGGCTGGGTGTGACTATTACGTTTCCGGACCCCAGAGTTACTAAGCGTGCTTACTTTACCCCAAACATGCGGTAAGGCGTCGGCGATTCCGCCCGCAGCGATCGGCCCGCCGAAGCAGGCGTCCGACGCCGCCCTCCCGGCGCGGCCATGCAGCGCGGCTCCCAGCGCGGCCATGACAGCCCACCGTACCTCCTCTTTTACGCCTAACTTCTGGAAGAGCCCGACGTCGGGACCCGCCTGCGCGAGCAGCGCACCGATGACGCCCGCCAGCACGTCGCCGCTGCCGGCAGTGGCGAGCCAGGGCGTTCCGTCGGCCTGGCTGTAGACATCCCCGGTCGGCGCGGCCACCAGAGTGGTGGCGCCTTTGAGCAGGACGGTGGCTCCGGTCAGCTTTGCAGCTTGGCAGACGGCGCCGAGGGTCCCGGCTTCCACTGCAGCGCGGTCCACCTCAACCCCCAATCGCTTCAGCAGCGCGGCGAGCTCGCCAGCGTGAGGGGTCAGCACCACATTCGGGGCGAGCGCATCGGGAAGGGCGGGAAGCGCACCGGCATCCGCCACCACAGGCAATCCGGACTCCACGGCGTCACGGGCGCGCTGCAGCTGTTCGTGGTCTTCGGGTCCCATACCGGAGCCCACCAGCCACGCCTGGACCCTGTTTTCAGCCACGGTGCCGGTACTGCACACCACTTCCGGGCAGGACTGCCGGATCAGGTCAGCGACCGCGGGCGGCCCGAGATAGCGCACCATACCGGCTCCCGCAGCAAGTGCACCGCGGCATGCCAGGACGGCTGCGCCGGGATAATCTGCGGATCCCGCAACCACTCCCAGGACTCCGCGGGAGTACTTGTGGGCACGCCGGGCAGGATTGGGAAGGAAGCCTGCGATGTCTGGATCCTCGAGCCGCCGCAGGATGCTGCGTTCAAAATTGTCCTCGATGCCAATAGGCACCACTTCTACCCTGCCGGCATGATCTGCGCCGGGATCCGCCAGCAGGCCCGCCTTCGCCGCCCCGAAAGTCACCGTCACATCCGCAGGCAGGACCGGCCCGGACACCTCCCCGGTATCAGCGTCCACACCGCTGGGCAGGTCGCACGACACCACTAAACCGGGGGCGATGTGTCCATCCCGGGCATCGGCGATGGCCTGGACCAGGGTTGCCGCACTCCCCCGCAGCCCGCCTTTCGCACCGGTACCCAACACAGCATCGATCACGACGCCGGTGCGCGCCGCTTCTGCGGCAACTTCGCCAAGTGCTGCGTCCGTGAGGTGGCGCACCCGTCCGCCGGCACCTTCAAAAGCAGCCAGCGCCTGGGGATGTGCCGAATCTGCGGTAAGCACCGCCGTCGTACGCATGCCCCGGGCGGCGAGGAAGGCCGCGGCGTAGAGGCCGTCCCCACCGTTGTTGCCCTTGCCGGTGAGCACCACAAGGCTGGAGCCGTAGATCCGGCGGCCGCGGGACTGGAGTTCCCTGACGATGGTGTTGGCCAGCCCATGGGCTGCGCGCTGCATGAGGACGTTTCCCAGGCCGGCAGCCAGGAGGGGCTCCTCGGCTTCCCGGACTTGGGTTCCGGTGTAGGCGCTGATCACGTTTGTCGGTGGCGCGGCGGGCCGGTTCCGGTTCAGCCTTCGGCCAGGACCGTAGCCGTGGCAATGCCGCCGTCGTGACTGATCGAGAGATGCCAGCGCTTGACGCCCTTGGCCTCGGCGACCGCCAGCACCGTGCCCTTGACCTGGACGGTGGGTCCGTTGTGATCCAGGCCGATCCAGCAGTCCTGCCAGTTCATGCCAGCGGGCGCACCGAGGACCTTGGCCACAGCTTCCTTCGCGGCGAACCTCGCAGCCAGTGACCGTGTGTTCAGCTCCCGCTCCGCAGGGACGAACAGCCTGTCCCGGAGGCCGGGGGTGCGCTCAAGCTGGCGGCCGAACCGCTCGATGTCTACAACGTCTACGCCTATGCCAACAATCATGCGGCCATTCTACGGTGACACTCCTGGGCTCCCGCGCCGCAGCGCGCTCGACAGGAATGCGTGGTTATTGGGCCCTCAGCTTAATGGCTGCCCTGTAATTCCGGGGGCTCCTGCCGCTGAGGCCAGCAAAAGTCGCGCGAACAGGTCCAAAAAAAGCTGAAGCCCCGGGCTCTCTGCCCGGGGCTTCAGCTGTAGATCAGAACCAGCTACTCGACCGTGACGCTCTTGGCGAGGTTGCGGGGCTGGTCCACGTCGTAGCCCTTGGCTGCGGCGAGTTCCGCGGCGAAGATCTGCAGCGGGACGGTGGTCAGCAGCGGCATCAGCAGGGTGGGGGTTTCGGGGACGTAGAAGACGTGCTCGGCGTAGGCCTTGACCGCTTCGTCACCTTCCTCGGCGATGACCAGGGTGCGGGCGCCACGGGCGCGGACTTCCTGGATGTTGGAAACGACCTTGGCGTGCAGCGAGTCGCGGCCGCGCGGGGACGGGACCACCACGAACACCGGCTGGCCTTCATCGATCAGGGCGATGGGGCCGTGCTTGAGCTCGCCGGCGGCGAAGCCCTCGGCGTGGATGTACGCAATCTCCTTCAGCTTCAGCGCACCTTCGAGGGCCACCGGGTAGCCGACGTGGCGGCCCAGGAACAGCACCGACTTCTCGTCAGCCATGGACCGGGCCAGCTCGCGCAACGGCCCTGCGTTGTCCAGGATCTTCTGGATCTTGGCCGGGATCTTGTTCAGGTCCGCGAGGACGTCCTTGATCTGGCCGGAGAAGATGTTCCCGCGCAGCTGTGCCAGATACAGGCCCAGCAGGTACGCGGCGGTGATCTGCGCCAGGAATGCCTTGGTGGAGGCCACAGCGATTTCCGGGCCCGCGTGTGTGTACAGCACGGCGTCGGATTCACGCGGGATGGTGGAGCCGTTGGTGTTGCAGATCGAGATGGTCTTCGCGCCCTGCTCGCGGGCGTACCGGACGGCCATCAGGGTGTCCATGGTCTCGCCTGACTGGCTGATCGAGACCACCAGGGTGTTCTCGTCCAGGATCGGATCCCGGTAGCGGAACTCGTGTGCGAGCTCCACTTCGGTGGGGATCCGGCACCAGTTCTCGATCGCGTACTTGGCCACGGTGCCGGCGTATGCGGCGGTGCCGCAGGCCAGCACGATGATCTTATTGACCTGCTTCAGCCGTTCAACATCGATCCGCAGCTCATCCAGGGTCAGCTTGCCGTTGATGTCCGAGCGGCCCAGCAGGGTCTGCGCCACGGCGTCGGGCTGGTCATGGATTTCCTTTTCCATGAACGAGCTGAAACCGCCCTTTTCCGCCGAGGCGGGGTCCCAGTCCACGTGGTATTCCTTGCCCTCGGCCGGGTTGCCGTAAAAGTCGGTGATCTGCACGGTGTCCGCGGTAATGGTGACGATCTGGTCCTGACCCAGCTCCACGGCGCGGCGGGTGTAGTCGATGAAGCCGGAGACGTCCGAACCCAGGAAGTTCTCCCCTTCGCCCAGGCCCACTACCAGGGGCGAGTTGCGGCGGGCGGCGACGACGACGTCGGGCTGGTCCGCGTGGACCGCCAGCAGGGTGAAAGCGCCCTCGAGGCGCTGGCAGGCCAGCTCCATCGCGCGGGTCAGGCCGCCGTCGGAGGTGTCCCCGCCCAGCTTGTTCCGGAAGATATCCCCCAGCAGCGCCGCGGCCACCTCGGTGTCGGTCTCGGAAAGGAACGTTACGCCCTTATCCAGCAGCTCAAGCTTCAGCTCGGCGAAGTTTTCGATGATGCCGTTGTGGATCACGGCGAGCTTGCCGTCATCAGCCAGGTGCGGGTGCGCGTTCCGGTCCGTCGGACCACCATGGGTCGCCCAACGGGTGTGGCCGATCCCGGTGACGGTCTCCGGCAGCGGACGGGCCTCCAGCTCGGCAATCAGGTTGCTCAGCTTCCCCGACTTCTTACGGGACTCAATCAAACCCCGGGACACCACAGCGACCCCTGCGGAGTCATAGCCCCGGTACTCCAGGCGCCGCAGTCCCTCCAGGACAACATCCAGCGCACTGTGATTCCCGCCGTTATCAGAACGGCCCACGTATCCTACGATTCCACACATAGGCTCAAGACTATCGGCAGGGGTGCCTCGGACTTAAACCAAGCGCTGCCGGGAGCCGCCTCTGTTGCATGCTCGCGGGTGTGAGTGCGCGCCCGCATTTCGCTCTCGGCCGGGCTGGGGGCAGAATCTCTAAAGTGACTGTGCAACGCAATGACGCGAACGGCGAAGGCGTCTCCCCGTTCGTTGAGCTGGACCGGCAGACCTGGTCCCGGCTCGCCGATGAGATGGAACAACCTCTTAATCAGGAGGATATCGACCGTCTCCGCGGCCTTGGCGACCCCCTGGACATCAAGGAGGTCCGGGAGGTTTACCTTCCGCTCTCCCGGCTCCTGCACCTGTATGTTGAGGCCGCCGGCCAGCTTCACGCGGCCACCACCACCTTCCTGGGCGAGCAAACCCAGCGCACTCCGTTTGTCATCGGCGTGGCGGGCTCGGTCGCCGTCGGCAAGTCCACCATCGCCCGCGTTCTCCGCGAAATGCTGCGCCGCTGGCCTGGCACCCCCAATGTGGAACTCATCACCACTGACGGTTTCCTGTACCCCCTGGCTGAACTGAAGCGCCGGCAACTGATGGAGCGGAAGGGCTTTCCGGAGTCCTACGACCGCCGGGCGCTGCTGCGCTTTGTGAGCGAAATAAAGAGCGGCGCTGAGGAAGTCCGAGCTCCCTGGTATTCCCACGTCACCTACGACATCGTTCCGGGCAAGGAAGTGGTGGTCCGCCGCCCCGACGTGCTGATCGTGGAAGGGCTTAACGTCCTGGCACCGGCACGGCCGCGGCATGACGGCCGGCAGGGGCTGGCCCTGAGCGATTTCTTCGACTTCTCCATCTACGTGGATGCAAAGACTTCCTATATTGAGGAATGGTACGTGGACAGGTTCCGCAAGCTCCGCACCACGGCGTTCGCGCAGCCGGAGTCTTACTTCCACCGCTACGCAGCCCTATCCGACGAGGAAGCGGAGAGCACTGCCCGGGATATTTGGAAGCGGATCAACGAGCCGAACCTGGAGGAGAACGTCCTCCCGACGCGTGGCCGCGCGCAGCTGGTGCTCACCAAAGACGCGGACCATTCCATCCGCCGCATGCTCCTTCGGAAGGTTTAGCACAGGTGTGCTACGACTGCACCCCGTCCGAAGCTTCCGGGCAGACGGCGACCAGCCGGCGCACCTTCGCCCGCTTCCTAGCGGCCGGGGCAGGACTCACTGTTCTGGCTGCGTGCACGCCGGAAGTGCCCGGGGCGGCTGCGCCGTCGTCGAGCACGCCTTCTGCTTCACCTTCGCTTTCTCCGTCGCCCTCCGAATCTCCCATCGCGACGGCGGAAGCCACGACGGCGGCTCCCCCGCCTCCGGAACCGTCCCCGACACCGTCGCCCTCCTCCGCTTTGCCGCGGCAGTTCTCCCTCACCGACCCTGCCAGCCCCTGGCTGGTGGTCAACAAGCACCGGCCGCTGATCCCCGCAGACTATGTCCCGGCTGACCTGGTGCGGCCGGCCGTGGCCATGACCGTCTCCGGCGAGGCGGCCCTGCTGAACAGTACGACGGCGGCCGCGGCCGAGGCGATGTTCGCGGCGGCCGCGGGGGACGGGGTGGCCATGGTGCTGGCAAGCGGGTACCGCTCCTACGGCACCCAGGTGGCCACCTACAACGGCTACGTCGCCTCCCGCGGCCAAGCCGATGCCGACACGGCAAGCGCGCGGCCCGGCTACTCGGAACACCAGACCGGCTGGGCATTCGACATCGCGGACGGCGGGGGTGTGTGCGGTTTCCAGCCGTGCTTCGCGGACCAGCCCGCGGCCATATGGGCGAAGGCGAACGGACACCGGTTCGGGTTCGTGGTGCGCTACCCGTGGATGTTCCACCCGATCACGGGGTACTACTACGAGCCGTGGCACCTGCGGTACATCGGCGTGGACGCCGCGACCGACATGGCTGCGCATGGAATTTTCACGCTGGAGGAGTACTTCGGCGTGGGGGCGGCGCCGGGGTATCCCTAACGCGATGCGCTAGCTTGGTTCCTATGCTGACTGGATTCAAGAATTTCATTATGAAGGGCAATGTTGTTGACCTTGCCGTCGCCGTCGTTATTGGAACCGCCTTTGGCGCGGTAGTGACGGCCCTCGTGAATAAGGTACTCATGCCTTTCATTGCCGGGCTGACAGGTTCGCCGAACTTCGACAGCTTCGCAAGAGTGAACTTTAACGGCAACTTCATCGAGTTTGGCGTGCTGCTGACTGCCATCGTGAATTTTCTGCTGGTTTCCGCGGCGATTTACTTCGTTGTGGTGATGCCGATGAACCTCATGATCGAGCGCCGCAACCGCAGGCTGGGAATCGGCCAGGACGTAAAAAAGGAGTCTGCAGAGGACCCGCAGATCGCGCTGCTGACCGAGATCCGGGACGCGCTGACAAGCCGCACCCCCTGACGCGTTGAATAACGCCAGCGGCCCGTCTCCTTATGGAGGCGGGCCGCTTTGCTGTTCAGGGACTGCGCCTTTACGCTTTCAAAACTAACCACCGGTTGACATGCCTGCTATTCAAACCGAATGATAAGGAGATGGGGAGAGAAAGAGTTTGACGTCCTTGGACATGCGGCAACACAAACATAAAATTCCTACTTCGGCCGCATGGTTTTTGGGAAGTCTTGCGATGGCGTTGAGACTCGCATTGTTCCCTTTTGAAAGCGAAGATTCGACGATATACCTTCTGCCTTGGATGCAGGAGTTCCGCAACAACGGTGCGGCCGCTCTTGGCGGCGAATTCTCGAACTACAACTTCCCCTACCTGCTCCTCATGTACCTCAGTAGCCTGTTGCCCATAGAGCCCATATTTGCTATCAAGCTTGTTTCTTTGCTGGGCGATGGCCTGCTTGCAATTTCAACAGGGCTCATCTTCCAGCAATTCCGCTCTAGCCGACTCCACTCCGTAACGGCTGCGCTGCTGGTCCTCTTCGTGCCCACTGTCTTGATCAACGCCAGCATGTGGGGGCAGTGCGATGCCTTCTACACCTCCTTCCTGCTGTTGTCTCTCCGAAGTCTTTTACGCAATGATGGCCGCGGTGCATGGTTGTGGTGGGCCACTGCAATTGCATTTAAGCTGCAAGCAGTCTTCTTCTTTCCAGCCCTGATCGCCATTAGCCTTCGAAATCGGTCGGGCGTTCGATGCCCTGCCATGGCGGCTGGTCTGTGGTTGTTGCTCAGCATTCCCCCTGTGCTGTTCGGCCGATCTTGGCTCAGCACGCTCAGTGTGTATATCAATCAAACTCAGGAATACCGCTTGGTCGCGGGCGCGGCTAACATCTACACGTGGTTTCCGACAGTTACCGCAGAGCAAGGCAGAATCCCAGCAATTGTCATTTGTGGTGTTGGCCTCATGGTTGCGGCTGTGGGTTATTGGAGGGGACCTGACTCAGAGGACCGTCGCGTCCTCTTTGCTATCACAGTCGTCGCTCTTTGCCCCCTCCTACTTCCACAGATGCATGACCGCTACTTTTTCGCGGCAGAAGTGATGTCATTACTCGTTCTGGGGCATGGAAAGCTGCACCTTACACCCTGGCTCTTCGCCAGCACTGGAGCATTTGTCTATGTTCTCTATTTCTTGAGCAACCAATATGCTTGGCCGCTTATTCTGGCATCTCTGGTCCAGTGTTTCGTGGTCGCCAAGCTCTTACGAACACTTTGGCGTTCGACGTCAACTCCAGCTGACCTCGCAACTGTCAATCAATAACCAGTTCGAGGGCCAGCTCCGCACGGACCACTTGGGCAAGGTGTTCGGCGATGGACTGGGCGGTCTCTTCGTCGGCAGCTTCTACCATTACGCGCACCACGGGCTCAGTACCGGAGGGGCGGAGCAGGACGCGGCCGGTGTCACCGAGGGCGGCTTCAGCCGCCGCCACAGCCTGAGCGAGGACCTCGTTCCTCTTCACACCCGCGCGGTCCACACCCTTTACGTTGATTAGAACCTGGGGAAGCTTGGTCATCACCGTGGCGAGTTCTTTGAGCGGCTTTCCGGTCAGGGCAATCTGGGCTGCGAGCTGCAGTCCGGTGAGCACGCCGTCCCCGGTAGTGGCGTGGTCGGCGAAAATTACGTGGCCGGACTGTTCTCCGCCCAGGTTGAAGCCGCCGTCGCGCATTTCCTCGAGGACGTAGCGGTCCCCCACTGCGGTTTCGCGGATGCTGATGCCCGCTTCGCGGAGCGCGATCTTCAATCCGAGGTTGCTCATAACAGTTGCCACCAAGACATCGTCCCTGAGCTTGCCTGACGCCTTCAGCGCCACGGCGAGGATGGCCATGATCTGGTCGCCATCCACTTCGTTGCCCTCGTGGTCCACGGCGAGGCAGCGATCTGCGTCGCCGTCGTGGGCGATTCCCAGGTTGGCGCCGTACTTGACGACGGCCTCCTTGAGGGGACCAAGGTGGGTGGAGCCGACGCCGTCGTTGATGTTGTGGCCGTCCGGGTCAGCACCGATCACAATGACGTTCGCGCCGGCGTCCTTGAAGACCTGGGGCGAGCAACCGCTGGCAGCACCGTGGGCGCAGTCCAGAACCACCGTAAGTCCGTCCAGCCGGTGCGGCAGGGTCTGGAGGAGGTGGACGATGTAGCGGTCCTCCGCGTCCGAGAAGCGCTGAATGCGTCCCACATCGGCGCCGACCGGGCGCACCGCCTCCTTGGACATCTGCGCCTCGATGGCGTCCTCCACCTCGTCCGGGAGCTTCTGGCCGCCGCGGGCGAAGAACTTGATGCCGTTGTCGGGCGCAGGGTTGTGGGAGGCTGAGATCATGACGCCGAAGTCAGCGTCCAGGTCCGCCACGAGATAGGCCGCCGCCGGAGTGGGGAGGACGCCCGCGTCGTAAACGTCAATGCCGGAGCTCGAGAGTCCGGCCTCCACCGCCGCGGCAATGAATTCACCGCTTGCCCGCGGATCGCGGGCTACAACGGCGCGCGGCCGGGACCCGTTGGATTTGCGGTCATGGCCGAGTACGACGGCGGCCGCCTGGGCCAGCTGCATAGCGAGCTCCGCAGTCAACAGACCGTTCGCCAGCCCCCGGACACCATCAGTTCCAAATAATCTAGACACCGGTCAAGTCTAGAGGATGGGGCGGGTGACACCTGCGTAGGTGGCTTGCCCTCACCGCTTCTACTTGCTGAGTACCTGCCTTTGAGCGGGGGCAATTACTGGGACTACTTGGTTCTTTTCGCCGTTACCTGTCTTTGCTGAAAAGCCTCGTCATCCGCAATTTGCCGCCCGTACGATCCATGCATGACACCTAGCTATGGGGGCTTGGCGCTCGAAATTGTTGTACCGGTCTACAACGAAGAAGCGGTACTCGAAACCAGCATCATAAGGCTCGCCGAATATCTGACGCACCAAATGCCGTCGACGTGGAAAATCACCATCGCCGATAATGCAAGCACCGATCGGACTCCGGTGATTGCCGCTCGCCTTAGCGAGCACATGCCGAACGTTGAATATCGCCGTCTTGAGGTCAAGGGCCGCGGACTCGCGCTAAGAGATGCTTGGGGCGCTTCAGATGCGAAAGTCCTCGCCTATCTGGACGTCGATCTTTCCACCGATCTTGCAGCGTTACCACCGCTGGTTGCGCCCTTACTTTCGGGACACTCCGACATTTCCATAGGCACGCGACTGGGGCAAAGCTCGCGCGTGAGTAGAGGTCCGAAGCGGGAATTCATATCCAGGTCTTATAACTTCCTGCTCCGGCGGACCATGCAAGTGCGCTTTTCGGATGCTCAGTGCGGGTTTAAGGCAATTCGGGCCGACGTTGCCAAACGGCTGCTCCCCCATGTGGAGGATAACGGCTGGTTTTTCGACACCGAACTGCTGATCATTGCCGAGCGTTCCGGACTCCGTATTCACGAAATCCCGGTCGACTGGGTGGATGATCCTGACAGCCGGGTGGACATCAAACAGACTGCTATCGACGACCTTCGCGGTATGGCTCGCGTCGCTGGTTCTTTGGTCAAGGGCGTCATTCCCGTTCAGGCGATTTACGCCGAACTAGGACGCCGCCCCATTGTGCCCGTGGACCGCCCCAGCTTCTTTGGCCAGGTGCTGCGCTTTGGAGTTGTTGGCGTAGTTTCGACGCTGGCTTTCGCACTTCTATATCTCGTTTTCCAAGGACAGTTCGGCTCTCAAGAGGCCAACTTCTTAGCACTGCTCCTAACTGCTGTTGGCAACACGGCTGCCAACCGGCGATTCACTTTCGGCATCAGCGGCCCCGAGAAGCTGTTCACGCACCAGTTCCAAGGCTTGATCGTCTTTCTTTTGGCTTGGACTGTTACATCCTCTTCATTGTTGGTACTGCATGCTGCCAGCCCGGATGCCGCGCCAAACCTGGAATTGCTGACACTAACTGCCGCCAACGTATTCGCCACACTTATGAGGTTCGTCCTCCTGCGGCTTTGGGTGTTCCGAGTACAGCAAGGTGGCCAACGGTCCTCTTTGGTAGGGCTGCATCCTGTCGGGGAGCCGGTTCGGTGACTGTGGCTGAGACGCGGGCAGCGGCTCCTATGCTCGGTCACGGAGTCCGAAAGCAATTAGCGTGGGAGCAAATCGGCCTGACCATTCTTCTGACTGCCACCGCTGCGGTTTTCCTATGGGGGCTAGACCGGAACGGTTGGGCCAACCCGTACTACTCCGCCGCTGCCCAGGCAGGGTCGCAGGATTGGAAAGCGTTTTTTTACGGCTCCCTCGATGCCGGCAACCTGATTACGGTTGATAAACCACCTCTCAGCATCTGGATCATGTCTCTCTCGGTCCGGCTTTTCGGACTGAGTTCCTGGGCGCTGCTCGTCCCTCAGGCGCTCATGGGTGTGGCCACTACTTGGCTAATCTTCAAGATCATCCGCCGTAGCCATTCCGCCGCACCTGCCCTGCTCGGTGGTCTAATTTATGCCACCACGCCCGTGGTTGTACTTATGTCTCGCTATAACAACCCCGAACCCCTTATGGGGCTGTTAACTGTCGCAGCCGTCTACTTCGTCCTCCGGGCGGTGGAGGACAACCGTTGGACCTGGTACCTACTTGCCGGCACCGCACTCGGTATGGGTTTTATGGCCAAACAAATTCAAGCCTTGCTCCCAATTCCTGCTTTCGTACTTGCCATATTGCTCTTTGGGATCGGTACATTGGCCTTCCGGCTCCTCCGACTACTTGCTGCCTTCACCGCTTTAGTCGTGAGCGGCGGCTGGTGGATGACCATCGTCGATCTCACTCCGGCAGCGAACCGCCCGTACGTCGGCGGATCCAGAACCAACAGCATTGTCGAACTCACGGTGGACTACAACGGCCTCGCACGGTTCTTACGGATCCCTACAAAAATCAGCGGTGGCCGTTCAGTAGCTAATGATGACCTTGCTCCCTACAACGGGGGGTTTTCAAGGATCTTTGACGGAAACTTCGCGCCGGAGATCGCGTGGGTCTTATTTCCAGCAATAGCTCTGACAATAGTGATAATCGTCTTGAATGGAACATTGGGGTTCAGCAATCTGCAGAGGAACGTTGCCGCAGTATCTATAGCTTGGTTCCTGACTGCCTTCCTCTTGCTGTGCTTCATGGGCTCCATGATTCACACGTATTACACATTTTCCCTAGCCGCTCCTCTCGCCCTAGTCGTGCCCATCGGCCTTTTCAAGTTATGGGTTAAGCGGGACCAGTTGATCCCTCGCCTGCTGGGGACGCTCATTGTGGGATCGTCCACCTATATGAGCTACCGAATACTCAACTACAGTGACGCCTGGCCCATGTGGTTCCATATGATCGTCGTCGTCACCGGCATCGCCGCCGCCGCCGGTTGGCTTTTCGCCTATAGCGTGCCTGCCTCAAAGCTGGCGGCATGCAGCGTCGCAGTTGCAATCGCAATTGGACCACTCGGAGCCGACTTCCACACTCTTGCCACGCCTCAAAACGGTACCAATCCCCAATCAGGTCCGATTGCCAACGATCCCATGGCAATGTCACGGTTGCTTGCAGTCGCCAAGGCAGGATCACCGGCCTGGGCAGCCCACACTGCGTTCGGAGCCAAACCATCCAACCCCGTCACCGAGATGCTACGGGAGTCCAAAGGTGAACAGGATTGGGCGGCAGCGACCTATTCAGCACAGAATGCAGCGCTGTATCAGCTCGAATCGGGCGTTCCGGTCATAGCGCTAGGTGGCTGGCTCGGAACTGATCCAGCACCGACTTTGGACCAGTTTCGAGGTCTAGTCGCGAATGGCCGGGTCGGATACTTTATCTGGCAACAAGATCTGCTGGACCGGGGCGAACTTAGCCAAGACACGATTGATATTTCGTTGTGGGTACAGGACAACTTTGAGGAGCATTCAGTCGATGGCGTCAAGATCTATGACCTCCGTTAGCGCATCCACCCGTACCGCCCGAATGGGTTCTACAGCTCAATCAACGTGGCTTGGCCGGATGCCACGCGCCGCTGTCCGTACGCTCTTCGTAGGAGCCTCAGATCAGCCGAAATGGGAACGGCCTGCATTGTTGATGGTCCTGTTGTCGAACACCGTGCTCTACACGGCCAACATCGGCATCAGTGGTTGGGCCAACTCGTTCTATTCGGCTGCTGTGCAGGCCGGCACCATGGATTGGAAAGCTTTCTTCTTCGGTTCATCGGACTGGGGTAACGCCATAACGGTGGATAAGCCACCCCTGAGTTTATGGATCATGGGGATATCAGCCAAAGTATTCGGGCTATCACCAGAAAGCATTCTCTTGCCTCAAGCGGCAATGGGAATCCTGACAACTTTCCTCATTTACCTCTTAGTACGACGGAATTTTTCGGCTATTGCTGCTTTAACCGCCGCAACTGTTTTCTTCACAGCGCCAATCATCACCTTGATGTCGAGGTACAACAACCCGGATCCGCTGATGCTGTTGCTAATGGTGGCCGCTGCGTACTTCGTGGTTCGTGCTGTGGAGACAGGGCGGACCCGCGACTTCGTTTACGCTGGACTCGTTCTTGGATTGGGATTCATGACCAAGCAGTTACAGGCGATGCTTAGCCTTCCTGCCTTGGCGGTCGCGTTCCTGGTCTGTAGCCACATTGCGTGGTGGCAAAAGATCCGCACTTGCTGCGTCGGCTTGACCGCCTTAATCTTTGCCGGTGGGCTCTGGATGTCAATTGTGGAACTGATACCACCGGCTGCACGTCCATATATCGGCGGATCCACAGACAACAGTGTTATACAACTAACTTTGGCTTACAACGGCCTGAACCGCGTGCTCCCCAGAGCAAAGGACCCTACCGTCAGCCTCATTCCCGCACAGTTTCGATCCGTCGAAAGCGATCAGGGCTTTCTACGGCTTCTTAACGGCAACTTCGCCCAAGAAGCAGGATGGTTACTCCTGGCAGCTGTTTTATCGTGCGTTTGGCTTCTCCTGGCATGGCGTGGTCTTACTGGCACACGAGGCAGGAAAGCCACCGCCATCCTCTCAGTCGTTTGGTTCATAACGACCTACCTGATGCTTTCGTTCATGGGTGACGGGATCCATTCGTACTACACCGCTACACTGGCACCCCCTCTCGCTTTGGTCATGGGGCTCGGGACCGAGGCACTCCGGACTTGGAGTTCCAGAAAGAAGGCGAGGCTGGCGGCGTCCTTTACAGTAGCCACCGGCACCCTAATCGCGTGGGCACTCATGAATACAGTGGAGGGCTGGCCATCACTGCTGCTCACCTCAATACTTGCTGCCGGCCTTGCCGGCGCTGTCTTGCTCGCCGTGCCTCCACCGGTACCGTGGCTAAACGCAGTTGCGTGCGCCCTCTCAGCGGGCGGACTTATCGCCGCCCCCTTGGCAACGTCCATTTATACGGCTTCCGTACCCCACAGCGGTTCGAATCCCCTGTCCGGCCCTCTTACGAAAAGTACAACGAGCATCAGCCGATTTCTCGACGGCGTCAGCCAAAAACAACCCAGTTGGGCTTACGACATCGGGTTTGGGTACGACCCTGGACCAGCTTTGGTTGAGCTCGTGAAACACTCGTCATCCTGCGCTTGGGGGGCCGCTACATATCCCTCACAGTCAGCGGCCAAACTTCAGCTGGCCTCATCCCGAGCCGTTATGCCGGTCGGGGGGTTTGCCGGTATGGATCCAGCGCCCACTCTAAGCCAGTTCAAGGATCATGTGAACCGCGGGGATGTCTGTTTCCTGGTTTGGCATCAGGACCATTTGGAGCTACCGGATCGAAGCGCCGCGTTGATTCAGATTTCAGACTGGGTGAAATCGAATTACCAAGCCACCGCGATCGACGGAACGACCGTTTACGACCTGAGACAGCCAGCGGACGCGGGTTAGAGACTCAAAAAAAGCTATGGCTCCGAAACAGCGACTTCTTTGTCTCAGTTGCTCCGACCTACGACGCATGCTGGAATGCGAGAAGCCCGCCCCGCCAATGGCGGGACGGGCTTCTGTGTAAGCGGATTTAGCGCTTGGAGTACTGCTGAGCCTTACGGGCCTTCTTGAGGCCAGCCTTCTTACGCTCGATGACGCGGGCGTCACGTGAGAGATAGCCGGCCTTCTTCAGGGTGGCGCGGTTGTTCTCGACGTCGATCTCGTTCAGCGAACGGGCGATGCCGAGGCGCAAGGCACCGGCCTGGCCGGAAATGCCGCCGCCGTGGATGCGGGCGATAACGTCGTAGGCACCTTCGAGATCGAGGATCTTGAAGGGCTCGTTGACGTCCTGCTGGTGCAGCTTGTTCGGGAAGTAGTTGTCCAGCGCGCGGCCGTTGATGGTCCACTTGCCGGAGCCGGGAACAACGCGAACGCGTGCAACGGCTTCCTTGCGGCGACCAACAGCTGCGCCGGCAACGGTCAGTGCCGGACGCTCCTTCTTCGGCGCAGCGGCGTCAGCAGCTGAGCTTTCAGAGGTGTAGCTGGTCAGGGTTTCCTCAGCCTCAACGGCTTCGGTGGTCTCTTCGTTCTGAGCCACGATTCTCCTTGTATAGATAAGTTGTTTGGTGGCCAGGACTACTGGGCGACCTGGGTGATTTCGAAAGTCTTGGGCTGCTGGGCGGCGTGCGGGTGCTCAGCACCGCGGTACACCTTCAGCTTGCCCAGCTGCTGCGCAGCGAGGGAGTTCTTGGGGAGCATGCCCTTGATGGCCTTCTCAACGGCGCGGACCGGGTTGGATTCCAACAGTTCCGCGTAGTTGACGGAGGTCAGGCCGCCCGGGTAGCCGGAGTGGCGGTAAGCGCGCTTCTGCTCCAGCTTGGCGCCGGTGAGGGCAACCTTTTCAGCGTTGATGATGATGACGAAGTCGCCCATGTCCATGTGGGATGCAAAGGTGGCCTTGTGCTTGCCGCGCAGCAGGATTGCGGTCTGGCTCGCGAGACGACCAAGGACAACGTCTGTGGCGTCAATGACGTGCCACTGGCGGTTGATATCGCCGGGCTTCGGGGTGTACGTACGCACGGTGTTTGCCTCGTTCTTATTCTGGCGTTCTTGTTTAGGAGCCACTCAGGGGTGGGCACCTACTATCTGCGCGCTACCGGAACAGAGGTGAGGGCTCTATGTAACCAGTCATCCTGTGGTTCCGAATGTGCACGTTGAGGAGTCATCCTGCAACCGGATTCTCAGCGGGCACGCACCATCGGAATAGGACACGCACAACGACTACCAAGATTAGCGCGTTAAGGGGTTCAGGGTCAAAATGGGGTAGCCGGAGGCCGCCTCAGCACCTGCCGGCCTGACGGACGCAGGGGGTCGCGGTGTTTGCAGTGGGTAATGACGGTTTAGCCACGTGGGTCCTGGCTATTGGCGCCGGCGTCTTGGGATTGGTCCTGTGCCCTGTCATCGAACTGCTCATCGCCAAGCACCTTCCCAGGCTGGGCGGCCTCCCCGCCCTTCCCATCAGAATCACGACGGCGGCACTCACCGGCCTCGCGTGCGCGGCCTTTACTTTGCGGTTTGGAATGGGTCCCGCCCTGCCGGCTTTCATATTCCTGGCCGCGCTGGGCGTGCAGCTCGCACGCATCGACGTCGCACTGCATTTGCTGCCCAACCCGCTCGTATTAATGCTGCTCGTGGGTGGTTTTTTTATCTTTTTGATCCCCGGGTTATTCAATAAGCAGGCTGATGATCTCCTGCGCGCGGTGCTCGGTGCCGTCATCTTGTTTCTTGGCTACCTTATTTTGGGGCTTATTACCCCCGGCGGCATCGGGATGGGCGATGTGAAGCTGGCGGCACCCGTCGGCCTTTACCTCGGGTACTTAGGCTGGAGTCAACTGCTCTACGGCGGACTCCTGGGCTTCATCCTGAACGGTGTAGTCACAGTGCTGATGCTCAGCCGAGAAGGCCGGAACAAAGCCACAGAAGTGGCCCACGGCCCCTCTATGCTCGCCGCTACGGCGACTGCCGCCCTCTTCCTCACCTAGCTTCCTCGGGCGATCTTTCCGGGCCCGGCCCGGTTAAGCGCGCCACACGTCCAAGTAGTGCGCCCGTGTACTCACTTGCCTTTCTGAGTACTACCCCCGCCTGGCAAGTACGTACTTTTAGTGCCTTGGGAAAAAGTCGAGTACTACTACGCATTGTTGCCCTTGCCCCCAAATGACAATCTCTTCTTAGCGAAGTCCAGCCGCTAAAGGATTTATGGGGGCAGCTGGAAATTCGTTGAAATCAATTCACCCATTTCACCGAATTAAAGGAAATTACAATGACTTCACTTATGGTCTCGATGATGGCTTTTGTCGCCGGCATCAAGGATCGGTTCGAGTCCGAAAAGGGCGCAACTGCCACGGAATACTCACTGCTCGTCGGCCTCATTGCGCTGGTCATCGTTGCCGGTGTGACACTGTTCGGCGGCAACCTCAACACCTTCTTCAGCAACCTCGCCGGCAAAGTCGGCGCCTGGTAAAGGCGGAGCTCGGCAAAGGAAGGCAAACCCATGTCTAGCTTCAAGAAAGACCTCTACCAGTTCGTCATTGCCCTTCGGGGGCTCCTATCCAACGAGAAGGGTGCCACGGCGACGGAGTACTCGCTCTTGGTGGGTCTTATCGCGCTGGTGATTGTGGCAGGGGTAACGCTCTTCGGCGGAAACCTCAACACATTCTTCAGCAACCTCGCTGGCTCCGTCGGCGCCTGGTAAGCCAAATCAAACGGTGTGCCGTGCCCACAAAAGGCGCGGCACACCGCACTTATTTTCACGCTGCAACCGTCCAGGGGGACCCGTTGAAACGCAGCCATAAAACTCGGAAACACGACGAGCAAGGCGCGGTGGCCGTCGAGTTCGCCCTTGTCGCCCCGATCTTGGTCGCGATGATTATCGCCGTCGTCGAATTTTCTAACGCTTACAACGTTCAGTTGTCCGTTACTCAGGCTTCACGTGAAGCGGCCAGGACTATGGCAATTACAAAGGACGCTGCGAAGGCAACTACTGCCGGCAAGGCAGGTGCGCCCTCAATCAATGCTTCGCTCTTGACGTTCGACTACTCAGCAGCGACGTGCCCCGCTACAACCCCAACCGCGAACGCCGTCGTAACCGTCAAGTACAGCGGCTCATCGCTGACCGGATTTTTTGGGTCCACTCTCACAATCTCAGGCAAAGGGGCCATGCAATGCGGCGGTTAATCACCAGGGCAAGGCGTGCACGATCAGGTGAACGTGGAGCGGCCGGGGTAACGGTTGCTGTCATGATGCTTGTTCTCATCGGTGCCGGCGCAATGGCCGTCGATGTCGGTCAGATATACGCCGAACGCTCCCAGCTGCAGAACGGGGCCGATGCGGGGGCCTTGGCGGTTGCTAAAAGTTGTGAGCAGGGCTCCTGCGCTCCTGCATTGGCCGACGGCCTGGCGAACTCTAACTCCAATGACGCCGCCAGCAACGCCTCCGTAGATTTCTCTGTCCCTGGTCAGGTGACGGTTACCACGTCGACTAAAAACGGTTCCTCCAGTTTCCTAACAAACCTTTTTGCAAATGCCATAAATGCAGGCCCCGTAACTGTCGGAGCCCAAGCGACAGCAGGTGTCGGGCCCCCTGGAAGTGGTTCCGGGTTCCCTCTGGCATTATCGGACAACTGCTACAACTTGACATCAGCGAGCCCCACCGCGGTGGTGCAGAAGATCTCATACAAGCCGGGCGCCACATGCACTGGTCCCTCGGGAACTCAGATTCCCGGCGGTTGGGGCTGGCTAGACGAATCCTCGCCTTGCAACGCGGCAACTCAAGTTGGCAATAACGGTATGGCCTCTGATCCAGGCAATAACCCTCCCAGCGGCTGTTCGGCCGTCCTCACTGGGTGGCAAAACACAATCCTCGGAGGCGGCGAGGTCAAAGAACAGTTCCCGGTCTTCGATACCGCTACCGGAACAGGAAATACGGGCAGCTTCAACATCGTCGGCTACGCAACTTTCAAGATCTGGGGCTGGAAGTTTGGGAATAACCACGAATACGAGTTTCGAAATACCGCGACAGACCCGGGTATGACGAGTTCCCTCTCGTGCAGCGGTGGGCAAGAGCGGTGCATCATCGGTCAGTTCGTTGAGTACGTCGCTATCGGGTCCGGAAGCGTGATCCCCGGCGGTGTGGACCTGGGCACTTCGGAAATCCGACTTATCAAGTAGTTCCAACAAAGGGGAAGTAGAAAATGAAAGCACGCCTGCTGGGAGGCATTGCCGCACTGGTTGTCGCAATCATAGGCACGGTCCTTCTTTTCAATTACGTGCAAGGCGCGGACCGCCGCGCGCTTGCCAACACAGAAACCGAAGACGTCCTTGTAGTAAAGCAGGAGGTGGCTGCCGGCACTCCGGCCAGCCAGCTCGGCCAGTACCTCATCACCAAGACGGTTCCTAGAACCGCCGTGGCCGAGGGAGTTGTTGACGACCTTAACTCGCTGGGTTCCAAAGTAACGTCAGTAGCACTGGAGCCAGGAGAACAGCTCCTGACGAGCCGCATGGTGGACGCAAACGCGTTCTTGGGGCCAGCCAGGGTCGAGGTTCCGGAAGGCCTTCAGGAGATTACAGTTCGCCTTAGCATCGACCGTGTTGTGGGCGGAAAAATTCAGGCCGGCGACACGGTTGGCGTCTTTATTTCACTTGGTGATGCCGGTGGAGCAGCCGGCGAGGGTGGCAGCGGAACGCAGCTGACTTTCCACAAAGTGTTAGTGACCGCAGTGCAGTTCAGCTCCGGCCAAGCCGCGCAGACACAGGGCGAGGCAACCCAAGCAAGCTCGCAGGGCGCCCTCAACGCTGAGAGCTCGGACAAGCAGACGTCGAGTGACTCCTACCTAATCACATTCGCCAGGAACGCAGTTGATGCTGAAAAGCTGGTGTATGCGGCCGAGTTTGGAAAGATCTACCTCTCCAAAGAGCCGGCTGAGGCCACTGAGGGCACCAACGGTGTTGTCAATCAGACAAAGGTATTCAAATGAGCCGCTTCATATTGATTTCCCCGTCCGTGGACTACGAGCGGAAGGTTCGGGCATCAGTGGCTCCGCTGAGCGGCTCACTGCAGTTCTTCCAGGCCGCATACCTGCCCGAGTCTCCGGAGGACATCCTTCGGCAGCAGGCTGGCGAACCGCCGGAAGTACTGATCCTCGGGCCGGGTTTGCCCCGGGATGAGGCCCTCAAGTTCGCGGCCGTAATGGATCTCCAGTATCCGGAAGTCAGCATTGTGCTGGCTGCGGACGACGACGGCGAACTGGCCTTGAACGCGATGCGCTCGGGCATCAGAGACCTCATCCCACCTTCCGCTGACATGGATCAGGTCCGCGCTTTGGTAGAGCGTGCGAGTCTGGCAGCCGCGGGACGACGGCGCGGGCTAAGTCCCAACACCGCGGAGCGGCCAACTACCGAAGGTGGACGGGTGGTGGCGGTCATGTCGCCGAAGGGCGGCGTTGGCAAGACCACGATCGCGAGTAACCTGGCCATCGGGCTGGGGCAGATAGCTCCAATGAGCGTAGTGGTGGTCGACCTCGATCTTCAGTTCGGCGACATTGCCAGTGGCCTGCTGCTAGACCCTGATTTCACTATCACCGACGCCGTGGTGGGAGCAGCGAGCCAGGACGCCATGGTCCTCAAGACGTATCTGTCTCTTCATCCCGGAAACATCTACGTCTTGTGCGCCCCTCACAACCCCATCGAGATGGACAGGATCACGGGAGATCACGTAAGCCACCTGCTGCGTCAACTGCGGGCTGAATTCCAGTATGTAGTGGTGGATACAGCCCCAGGACTTGGTGAGCACGTCCTGGCAACCCTCGAGCAGGCCACGGATGCAGTTTGGGTTTGTGGCATGGACATCCCCAGCATCCGCGGTCTGAGGACGGGATTCCAGATTCTCTCGGAACTTGATCTCCTCCCTGACAACAGGCATGTTGTCCTCAACATGGCTGACCGCAAAACTGGCCTCACCGTCCAGGACGTGGAAGCCACAATCGGCGCTCCCGTTGATATCGTGCTCCCCCGTTCGCGAACAGTTCCCTTTTCAACAAACAAGGGTGTTCCTCTCCTGCAGGACGGAAGCAGGGACCCTGCAGCTAAGGGCCTCAGACATCTGGTTGAGCGCTTCAAACCAAACTGGGAAGCCCCCCGTAAGAAGCTCCACCGAAGGGCGGTAGTGCAGTGACACTCTCAAACCGATTTGCCAAGCTGCGCTCCGACGGAACCAGCGCCGATGTAGTCGCGCCAGTATCCTCGGTACCGCAGGTCCCCGCAGCTACCCTCAGCGCTTTGCAGCAAGCACAAGCGGCTGAACAGTCTCAGGCTTCCACCCACGTGGAGCTCACCGAGGGTAGTGCAAGCGAAGCGCTGGCTGGTCTTAAGGAGCGGGCGAGCCAGGCTTTGTATGAGCGGCTAGGTTCCCGGATTACTGACTCGTCCTTGGAAGAAACTGAGCTCCATCAGTTCGTCAAGGATGAGCTGAGGGCAGTCGTCGATGAAGAACAGGTTCCTTTGTCGCAGGGGGAACGCCAGCGACTGACCCGCGAGATCATTGACGACGTCCTCGGCCACGGCCCCATGCAGCGCTACCTGGACGACCCAAGCGTCACCGAAATTATGGTGAACCGAGCGGACCAGATTTACGTGGAACGCCACGGCCAGCTGTTCCTTACAGATACCAAGTTCACAAGCGAAGATGCCTTGCGGCGAGTCATCGAGCGCATCGTGACACGTATTGGCCGTCGGATCGACGAATCTTCCCCTTTGGTCGACGCCAGGCTCCCCGACGGTTCACGTGTCAACGCAATCATCCCGCCGTTGGCGGTAAACGGGGCTTCCCTGACGATTAGAAAGTTCTCACGAGAAGCGCTCACGGTTGAGAAACTTATTGGTTTCGGAAGCCTTTCCCCCGAGATGGCCGAGCTCCTCAGAGCATGTGTGCTGGCCAAGATGAATATCATCGTTTCCGGCGGTACCGGCACTGGCAAAACCACGATGTTGAACGTTCTGTCTTCCTTCATCCCGGCTTCGGACCGGATCGTGACTATTGAGGACGCAGTCGAGCTGCAGCTTCAACAGGATCACGTCGTCAGGCTCGAAAGCCGGCCGGCCAACATCGAAGGAAAAGGCGAAGTTTCAATTCGCGACCTGGTTCGCAACTCGTTGCGTATGAGGCCTGACCGGATCGTCGTGGGAGAAGTCCGTGGAGGTGAGTCGCTGGACATGCTTCAAGCAATGAACACCGGCCATGACGGCTCGATTTCAACTGTTCACGCGAACTCTCCACGAGATGCCGTGGCCCGGTTGGAAACCCTCGTGCTGATGGCCGGCATGGATCTTCCGTTGCGGGCAATTCGCGAGCAAATTGCTTCGGCGGTGAACCTCATCGTTCACATCTCCAGGCTCCGGGACGGATCTCGACGGGTGACTCATGTGACCGAAGTCCAGGGCATGGAAGGAGACATCGTGACCCTTCAGGACGCCTTCGTCTTCGACTACTCAGCAGGCATTGACGCCAATGGTCGCTTCTTGGGGAAGCCAATTCCGACAGGGGTCCGGCCACGCTTTACAGACCGGTTCGAGGAACTGGGCATCAAGATTTCTCCAGCTGTGTTCGGTGCCCAGGCAGTCAGGAGCCGGTGATGGCAGTACCGGAGGACTCAGTCGCACCTATGGTTCTGGGAGTGCTGTTGATTTTTGCAGCCGTCATCCTACTGTTCACAGTGGTCCTTAAGTCCAAGCACGTAATTCCGATGGAAAGACGCCGTCCGGACGTCGCGGCCGCTGCTTCCAGGCTCACCCTTCTCACCGATACCGCCGTCGGCGCGATCAACAAGAGACTGAAAGGGAAGAACGACTTCCTGGTCAGTCGGGAACGGCTCGAGCGCGCCGGGCTGAAGGCCCAGCCGGCCGATTTCCTCTTGATGATGGGGGCAGGCGCAGTGGCCGGCGCCGTTCTTGCCTTCTTATTGGGCGGCCTTTTCTTCGCACTCCTGGCACTCGCGGTCGTCCCCGCGGCCATGCTCGCCTATCTCTCGGTGTTGACGTCGAGGCGCAAAGGCAAGTTCGACGAACAGTTGCCCGATACGCTGCAGATGTTAACGGGCAGTATGCGTGCCGGCCACAGTCTCCTCCGCGCCATCGATGCTTCAGCACGCGAGTCTGATGCGCCAATGTCTGAAGAGCTAAGCCGTATTGTCAACGAGACCAGGATCGGCCGGGACCTCGGCCAATCGATGATGGATGTTTCCGCACGGACCGGCAGCGAAGACTTCGCCTGGATCTCACAGGCGATCGAGATTCACCGCGAGGTTGGTGGAGACCTGGCGGAGGTATTGGATCATGTTGGCGAAACTATCCGCGATCGAAACCAGATCCGCCGGCAGGTAAAAGCCCTGAGTGCCGAAGGAAAAATGTCCGCAGGCGTCCTCATGGGGCTTCCTGTAGTCCTCTTCTTCGCATTGATTTTTATCAACCCCCAGTACTCCAAGACCTTCACGAGCACGGTGCCCGGCTATCTAATGCTGGCAGTTGCGGCCGTCATGCTGACGGCCGGCGGTTTCTGGCTCAGCCGCTTGATCAAACCCAGGTACTAGGAGCAATGACATGTCACCAATAGCACTGGGCGCGATGCTGGCAATCGTTCTCCCAATTTCGTATCTGGTTTGGTCGGTGTTCGCCACCGACAGGGTTGCCATCCGCAACATTCAAGCCAACCTTGGCCAGAGGGCCAGGAACGCGTCCCAGCAGAGCCTTTCCGTAGATGCGAGCGCCGTTGCCCGCAAGATCACGCCAGTCGGTTACGTGGCGTGGTTGGACAAGCAGCTTGCCGGTGTGGGGCGGCCGAAGGAGTGGCCGCTGGAACGCCTCTTGGTCGTCAAACCCATGCTGGCACTGGCAGGAGCGGCTTTCGGTTTGTTCTTTTTCCTTGCATCCCCGGCGCCCGCTCGCTTTGCCCTTTTGCTCGCCGCAGTAGGGTTCGGCTACTTCGCGCCGGATCTGCTAGTGCGAACCAATGCCGAGAAACGGAGGGCGAAAATCAGGCAGGAACTGCCCAACACCCTGGATCAGATGCTGATCTCCGTGCAGGCCGGCTTGGGTTTCGAAGCTGCAATGGCCCGAACGGCCCAGAATGGAAGCGGGCCGCTCGCTGACGAAATGACCCGGACCTTGCAGGATATGCAAGTAGGACGTTCCCGGAAGGAGGCCTACCTGTCGCTGTCTGAACGTGTTGATGTCCCCGATCTCCGATCCTTTATCCGGGCCATCGTTCAGGCGGACGCGTACGGCATTGCCATCGCAAAGGTTCTGAAGGTTCAAGCCCATGAAATGCGCCTTAAGCGCCGTCAGCGGGCAGAGGAACATGCGATGAAAATCCCCGTGAAGATCCTTTTTCCGCTCATCTTCTTCATCTTCCCGACCCTCTTCATCATCCTGCTGGGGCCGGCCGTCATGAACATCATTGCTGCCTTTTCCTAGGAGGACCGGTGAACTACCTGACACGGCTTCTGAATAGCCTATCCCACATACTCACGGCCTTCCGTGATCAGGAACGTGGCGCCACCGCTAGCGAGTACAGCATCCTGACGGGCTTCATCGCCATGGTGATAGTAGCCGGAGTAGGTCTGTTCGGGACCTCACTCAATTCCGTTTTCGGTTTCCTCACCACTGGCGTGAGGACCGCACTAGGCATTCCTTAGCGAACCCCCGCAATTGCGCCATCTGGCGCCCCCAATACCGGACCCCCTTGGCACCCAGAACCGAGGGGGTCCTTTTGCGTGCCCACGGAGTTCAAATCCCAGCGTTAGCGCAGTAGGAACCAAGCAATAGCGCAGGAAAAGTACACCGCGGAAAGCCTTTACGCAGGATGTCCCAAGATACCGATTTTGGCCCGTTTCTCGTTGCTAACTTCGTATCAGTGCTGGTGCAGGGCCAGCCATCCGACTCGCTCAGGAGTACAGAATGCTTTCTCTTTACACCAACCTCATGATCCGTCTCCGCAAGGACGAAAAGGGTGCCACCGCCGTCGAATACGGCATCATGGTTGCACTCATCGCCGTCGTCATCATCATCGCCGTCACTCTCCTCGGCAACAACCTGAGCAGCATGTTCAATAACGTTGCCGGGAAGGTTCCTGTTCCGACGACGGCCGCCACCGGCGGTGCCGGCGGCTAGAAAGCCCACGCCGTCCGGTTCCGGCCCCCCATATCGGAACCGCACCGCCTCGCCCAGCCAGGCCAAGAAAACACGAGTCACTCAAGAGGAGGTGCAGCAGGTGTCACATGATTCGGAACGCGGTGCGGCCGCCGTCGAATTTGCACTCCTGCTGCCCCTCCTCTTGATGCTGGTTCTAGGAACTATCGAATTCGGCCGCGCCTACAATGCGCAGATCACGCTGACCAACGCAGCCCGCGACGGCGTCCGGGTGATGGCCATCGCCAATGACCCCACCAGCGCCAAGACCGCCGCAAAGAACGCGGCCGCATCTGTCAGCACCACCATTCCCACCTCAGATATCACACTGAGCACCGACGCGTGCAGCACGGGAAACCAGGTGACGCTCACCATCAAGTACAACCTGTCCACGATCACCGGCATCGCCGGCCCTTTTCCCATGACAGGCAAGGGGGTCATGTTGTGCGGCGGATGACGGCGAGCAACAGCAACAACGAACGCGGTGCAGTCTCAGTCGTCGTCGCCATCCTCCTGGTCACCCTCCTGGGCTTCGTGGCGATTGCCGTTGACGTCGGGGTCATCTACTCAGAACGCGCCCAACTGCAAAATGGCGCGGACGCCGCCGCCATCGCGCTCGCCCAAAAGTGCGCGCGGGAGGCGACAGATCAGGTGTGTTCCACGACGTCGGCACTCGCCGGAAGCCTCGCCAACCAGAACGCCCTGGACGGCATGAGCAAGGTTTACGGCATCGAATTGGATAAGACGGCCCGAAAGGTCGGCGTCACCACCTCCGCGAAGGAAGCGGGCGGTGCAGACAACTCTGTCTCCCTCTTCTTCGCAAATGTCCTCGGCATCCCGAGCAAGGAAGTCGGTGCGCGGGCGTCAGCGGAGTGGGGCAGCCCTAATGCGGGACGTACCGCCTTCCCCCTGGCCTTCTCCATCTGCCAGGTCAAAGGCCACGTGGACGGCTCGCTTCAGCTCCTCCAGGACCACGGAAACAACGCCAACCCGGACTGCAACTATGGTCCCTCTGGAGCAGCCGTGGCCGGAGGCTTCGGCTGGCTTGCGCCGGACGCGGGAAAATGCGGCGGCACCATTGATCTCTCCACCAGCGAGGGCGGCAGCGACACTGGCAACAATGCGCCGGGACATTGTTCCGCCGAGCTCACCAAGTGGGCCAGCGAGATTAACGCGGGACGAAAAGTCGTCGTTCTCCTCCCGGTCTTCAACAAGGTCACAGGAACAGGCTCCGGCGCAATCTACGGCCTGATTTCCTTTGCCGCGTATGAAGTGACGGGCTGGAAGTTCAGCGGCAACAGCGGACTTCCCTATGAGTTTCGCAGCGAAAAATCCACGACGACGGGCGTCACCACCGCGACGGAGTGCAAAGGGAACTGCCGTGGCATCATCGGCAGCTTCATCAAGTATGTCTCCCTCGCTGACGGCTACACCCTCGGCCCCGTAAGTGAGTACGGCGCCACCGTAGCCCGCCCGATCCTCTAACCCGAAACCCCAGCCACCCCATATCCAGGAGTTGAAAGTGAAGTCTCGCCTGCTCGCCGGTACGGCCGCGGTTGCCCTGGCGCTCGTGGGGGCGATCCTCATCATCTTCTACGCAAACGGTGCAGACCAGCGTGCCTTGGCATCGACAGAACCCGTGGATGTCCTGGTCGTGAAGGAAGCCATCCCCGCGGGCACCCCAGTCAATGACATGGCGGTTTCACTGGCGATCGAGAAAGTCCCCGCCGCCGGAAAGTCAGAGTCCGCGCTCAGCACGCTGGACAACAAGGCCGGAACTGTCAGCGCCGTCGACCTCGTGCCCGGCGAGCAACTCCTTGCCGAGCGGCTCATCGCCCCCGCAGACGTCAAAGCACAGGGCGCCATCGAGGTTCCCCCTGGCCTCCAGGAAGTTTCCTTCGAGGTGGAAGCGAAGCGCGTGGTAGGCGGCAGGATTGACGTCGGCGAGCACGTGGGAATCTTCCTTACTTTCGAGAACGGGGCCTACAAAGCGAAGCCCGAAGACGCAACCACCCAGCTGACAGTACGCAAAGTCCTCGTCACCGCGGTCCAGCGTGCGCCCCAGGCCGCGAGCGCCGAAAAGCCCGCGGACGGCTCCGACCCCCAGGACACCACGTTCCCAGAAGGCTCCCTCATGCTCACCGTCGCCGTCAGCGATATCGACGCCGGCAAGATCGTTTTCGCCTCTGAGTTCGGCAGGCTCTGGCTCACCAAGGAACCCCTCGATGCCCAGGACAACGGACCCCGCGTCGAACGCAAGGAAGGGGTGTACAAGTGAGCCGCTTCGTCCTCCTCTCCCCCAACGGTGACTTCGACCAGAAGCTGCGCGCCGCCGTCGCCAACGGTCTCCGCGGATCCGTGCAAACTATTGCCTCCGACATTCTCCCCGCAGGTCCGGCGGAACTATTCGCCCTCCTCAACCAGGAGCAGCCCGAAGTGCTGATCATCGGACCGGACGTCCCCTACGAGGAAGCGTTGCGGTTCGCCAAGGTCTTCGACGTCCAGCTGCCCAACCTCAGCTTGGTCCTGGTCAGCGACGTGGATCCGTCTTTCCTGCTGCACGCCATGCGCGCCGGTATCCGGGACATCCTCAGCCCCCAGGCGGAAGCCGCGGATATCCGCGTCCTACTGGAACGGGCTTGCCAGTCCTTCGCCACCCGGCACCGCGACCATGCGGCGCCGCCGACTGAAAATGGCGGCAAGGGCCTGGTGATCGGCGTCTTCTCCCCCAAGGGCGGCGTCGGCAAGACGACCCTTGCCACCAACATCGCCATCGGCCTCGGCCAGATAGCTCCCATGAGCGTGGTCATTGTGGACCTTGACCTGCAGTTCGGCGATGTCGCGTCCGGCCTCTACCTCAACCCCGAACACACGGTGACGGATGCGGTCTCACCGGCGGCAGCCCAAGACTCCCTGGTCCTCAAGGCTTTTCTAACTGTGCACCCGGCGGGTATCTACGCCTTGTGCGCTCCGCCCAGCCCGGTGGACGCGGACCACATCACGCCGGAACAGATCAGCCGGCTGCTGGAGCAGCTGGCCCAGGAGTTCCAGTATGTGGTTCTCGACACCGCACCGGGCATGCCCGAGATCGGCCTCGCTGCCATGGAACAATGCACCGACGTCGTCTGGGTCAGCGCCATGGACATCCCCAGCCTCCGCGGCCTGCGCTCGGGACTGGAAGTGCTCCGGCAGCTGGAAATCATGCCCGAATCGCGGCACGTTGTCCTGAACATGGCAGACGCCAAAGCGGGGCTCAACGTGCAGGATGTCGAATCCACCATCGGCGCGCCCGTGGACGTCAGCGTCCCCCGGTCCCGCGCCGTGGCGCTCTCCACCAACCGGGGCATCCCCGTGCTCCAGGAATCCAAGAAGGACCCCGCCGTCAAGAGCCTCCGCCAGCTGGTGGAGCGGTTCAATCCGGCCTGGCGTGCCCAGGCCCAGCGCAAAGTTCACCGAAGGGTGGTCATCTGATGAAGCTCTCCGAACGGATCAGCGCGGTTCAGGACCGCAGCCAGGCATCCGCCAGCAACGTCGCCTTGCTTGAACCGCCCCGCCCTGCCGCTCCCCCCGCTCCGGTGAGGGAGAGCGGGCCCCGGCGCCTTCCTGCCCAGCAGCCTCCTGTAACTCCAGCGTCCGACGCCGGCACCCCCGCAGTGCCCAAGGCACAGCCCGTGGATGTCTTCGCAGCCATGAAGCACCGGGCGGCCACTGCCCTTTTCGAGCGGATGGGCGCGCGCTTTAACGACGCTGCCGTCACCGAGCACGAGCTCCGGGCCACCGCCAAAGAGGAACTGACCCGGATCATAGACGCAGAGCAGGTCCCGCTCACCGCCGAGGAACGCACCCGGCTGATCCGCGATGTGGCCGACGATGTGCTGGGCTACGGTCCGCTCCAGCGACTACTGGATGATCCGGCCGTCACGGAAATCATGGTAAACCGGATGGACCAAATCTATGTGGAGCGGAAAGGCAAACTGACGCTCACCGAGTCCCGGTTCAGCTCCGAAGAGCACCTGCGCAAGGTCATCGAGCGTATCGTCTCGAAGGTCGGCCGCCGCATCGACGAATCCTCCCCGCTGGTGGACGCCCGCCTCGAGGACGGGTCCCGTGTGAACGCCGTCATTCCTCCTCTGGCCGTGGGCGGCTCGTCGCTCACCATCCGTAAATTCAGCAAGGTCCCGCTGACGGTCCGCAACCTGATTGACTTCGGGACGCTGACGCCCGAAATGGCTGAACTGCTGAACGCCTGCGTCAAAGCCAAGCTCAACATCATCGTTTCCGGTGGTACGGGTACGGGCAAGACCACCCTGCTTAACGTGCTGTCCTCATTCCTCCCCGCTGACGAACGGATCGTCACCATCGAGGACGCGGTGGAACTGCAAATCCAGCAGCAGCACGTAGTCCGGCTCGAAAGCCGGCCCCCCAACACCGAGGGCAAGGGTGAAGTAACCATCCGCGAACTGCTCCGTAACTCCCTCCGCATGCGGCCCGACCGGATCGTGGTGGGTGAGGTCCGTGGCGGGGAATCGCTGGACATGCTGCAGGCCATGAACACGGGCCACGACGGCTCCCTTTCTACCGTGCACTCCAACTCGCCCCGCGATGCCGTAGCGAGGCTCGAAACCCTGGTGCTAATGGCCGGGATGGATCTGCCGCTACGCGCCATCCGTGAGCAGATCGCCTCCGCCGTCAACCTCATCGTCCAGATCTCCAGGTTGCGCGACGGCTCGCGCCGGATCACCCACGTCACGGAAGTCCAGGGCATGGAAGGAGACATCGTGACCCTTCAGGACGCGTTCGTCTTCGATTACTCCGCCGGTGTTGATGCCCACGGGCGCTTCCTGGGCAAGCCGGTTGCCACCGGAATCAGGCCGCGGTTCATTGACCGTTTCGAAGACCTGGGCATCCATGTGTCCCCCAGTGTCTTTGCCGGTCCCCAAGTTCCTGCCAGCCACGCCACCCCCGGAAGATAAGGCACAGCCATGATTCTTGCTGCTGGAGCCGTCATCCTGCTCGTGGCCGTTTGCCTGCTTGGTGTCGCTGTGATTCTGCCGGGCGCCCCCTCGGTGCCGCTGGACCGCCGTCGTCCGTTTGATCCTGAGCCGCCATCCTCCCTGACGCGATTCGCACTCTCCGCCGTCCGCTCTTTCGAACGGCTCCTGCACGGACGCAACGTCTCCCTGTTCTCCCGCGCGGAACTCGAAAACGCCGGGCTCCGTCTGAGCCAGGCTGAATTCTTCCTGCTGGTGGGCATCGGTGCCTGCATCGGAATGCTTGTAGGCACTGTCACCGTGGGTCCGCTGGTGGGTATCCTCCTTGCACTGCTGGCGCCGTTCGTCGGAAAGCTCGTCCTCGGATTCCTCGCGGGGAAACGCCGGGCTGCTTTCGACGGCCAACTCGGTGACACCCTCCAGCTTCTCTCCGGCGGCCTGCGTGCCGGCCACAGCATCCTTCGCGCCATCGACGCAGCAGCCAGCGAGTCGCAAAAGCCGACGTCGGAAGAGATGCGGCGGGTCATCACCGAAACCAGCCTGGGCCGGGACCTTCTGGCAGCACTCAACGACACTGCGGACCGGATGAAGAATGAGGATTTTGTCTGGATCTCGCAAGCCATCCAGATCAACCGCGAAGTGGGCGGCAACCTGGCGGACGTCCTGGACCAGGTCAACGAAACCATCCGCGAGCGCAGCGAGATCAAGGGCCACATCAAGGCATTGGCGGCCGAAGGCAAGTTCTCGGCTTATATCCTCATCGCGATGCCCTTCGGCATAGTGGGCATGCTCGTCTCCGTAAGCCCGAACTACATGAACCCGATGTTCACCCATCCACTGGGCTGGACAATGATTGGGGCGTCATTTGTCCTCATGACCATCGGCGCATTGTGGATGCGCAAGATCATCGACCTGAAGTTTTGAGGACACTGTGAATTTGATAGTTCTCCTCTCCATCCTGCTGGTGTGTGTCCCCCTGGCTGGGCTCGCGTGGTCCGTTCTCAGCGTGGACAGACAGGGCCGCGTGGCGGTCAGCGATCTGCTGTCCCGCGGCGCCGCCCTGGTGGACGTTGAGCCCAGCGGCAAGCCGAGCCTGCTTGAGACCATCGGCAGGCGCCTCACTCCCCCTGCGTACGTCGCCTTCCTGGACCGTCTGTTGGCCCTCGCGGGCCGGCCGGCATCCATGCCGTTGGGTAAGGTCCTGGGTTCCAAGCTGGCGATAGGCGTGACGGGAGCCGGACTGGGCTTTTACGTCACCGCCATTGGAAGCACCCCCCTGATGAAACTGGCAGGTCTTTTCGTCCTGGTCCTCGGCTACTTTATTCCGGACCTGCTGCTCTACAGCAAGGGCCAGGAGCGCCAAAAGGTGATGCAACTGGAGCTGGCCAACACGCTGGACCAGATGCTGATCTCCGTGGAGGCCGGACTGGGCTTCGAAGGCGCGATGGCACGGGCAGGGGAAAACGGCAAGGGGCCGCTTGCCGAAGAACTGGTCCGCACCCTGCAGGACATGCAGGTTGGCCGCAGCCGCAGGGAGTCCTACCTTGCGCTGGCGGAAAGGACCAACATCCCAGAGCTGCGGAGCTTTGTGCAGGCCGTGGTCCAAGCAGACACGTATGGCATCGCCATCAGCCGGGTGCTCCGCGTCCAGGCGAAAGTCATGCGGGTCAAGCGGAGGCAGCGGGCGGAGGAAAAGGCCATGAAGCTCCCCGTGATGATCCTTTTCCCGTTGTTGTTCTTCATATTCCCGGTCTTGTTCATCGCCATTCTCGGACCCGCCGTCATCAACACGATCGTGACTTTCAGCAGCCAATAGGGCGGAAGTGTATGGCCGCAAAAATGACTCAAGGTTTACACAGGATCACCCAAAATAGGCCAACCAATTCAACCCAGGAAGTAGCCTTGAAGAATGCAAAGTCCCGATCCCGGCTCCAGCGACAGGAGCGCACCTGCGAATCCGCCGCAGCCCGGGATCACAGCGGTTACCGGTTCCGGGTATTCACAGGAAGCGGCCGGGCTCTTGCCGCTTGTTGACGCGGCCGTGCTGGAGGAGCTGGAAGACGAACTTGCCGGCTCCGGCCTCGCCCAGCGCTTCGCCCGCGATTATGCCGCCATGTGGGACCAGCGCTGCACGCGGCTGGCTGCAGCGGTGGACAGCCAGGACAGCGAATCGGCTCTCGATGCCGTCATCAGCCTGAAGATCAGCTCCGCCATGGTGGGCGGGGTGCGCCTGGCGAAACTGGCTGAACTGCTGGAAGTACTGATCCGGCGGGGCGACTTCGGCCAGGGCCAAGCTTTGATGAAACGGGTTGCCCAGGACGGCGGCCAGACGGTATCCGAACTCCAGGCGACGTACATTCTCAAAAACGGCTAGCCTGACCCGACGCCGGCCTTTTGCAGAACGGCTTAGACAGCGTCCGGCCTGCCGGGCGCCAACCTGTACCCGACTCCCCGCACCGTCTGCAGCCAGCGCGGCGACACCGCATCTTCCTTAAGCTTCCGCCGCAGGTTGCCGATGTGGACCTCAACGGCCCGCTCGTCCGCCTCGCTGATATAAGTGTCCTCACCGTAGAAGTCGCCGCGCACAGCCCGGACAAGGTCGGCCCGGGTGCAGACCGCCCCGCCGCCGCGCAGGAGGACGTGGAGCAGATCAAACTCGCTTCGCGTGAGCCCGAGCGGCTCTCCGTTGATTTCCACCGTGCGTGTCCGGTGGTTCAGCGCCAGGCCGTTGTGGTGCAGGACCGCGGAATCCTCCAGCCGGGCGGCCGCAACAGGCGCAGCGGGCGCTGCTCCCCAGACGGATGACGCCGGTCTCTGCGTGTTGACCTCGTGCCGGGGCCTGCGCATCATCGCCGCCACCCGTGCCCTCAACTCGCGGGGTCGGAAAGGCTTGGCAATGTAGTCGTCAGCACCGGCGTTAAGGGCGGACAGCAGGTCCGGCTCCTCGGTCCTGCCGGTCAGCATCACCACGTAGGCGTTGCTGAAATTGCGGATCCGCCGCAGCACTTCGAACCCGTCGATGTCCGGCAGTCCGATGTCCAGCGTCACCACGTTCGCCTGTTTGGCGCGGACCACTTCCACTCCGGCCCGCCCGTCAACCGCTGTATGCACCTCGAAGCCGGCCTGGCTCAACACTCCTTCGAGGAGGTTGCGCACGTCGGCGTCGTCTTCGATTACTACAGCCACACCAAGATCGTCCATTGATATCCCTGCGCCAGGCGGTTATGGCCCCCCATCAGCCCAGCGCTAATGCCATACCCGCTCCAACCCTTTATACGCTACAAGTAAGCCGTGCTGATCACATCTGTTTCAACATTGCATTTGAAAAGTCAATTATTATGACAAGTATGTGGATTACGAGCCGGAGAGGATGTGCCACCTTGCTCAACGGGAATTCTGTTGCCCCAGCGGTGAATATCCAAGTGACAATCCACCGTAGCCTGAGCGGCGGCCGTAGCCGGGGTCATGGCTGAGGGGCTTTTTCCACGCGGACCTGCCCGCTTCTTCCAGCGCCTCGGGCCGCGGTCGCAGGTTGCCCTGTGCCAACTGCCCCTGACTTTGATCGTGGCGGCCCTTGCCATTGCCACCCCGTTCGCGTGGCCCACGCTGCTGCACAGTCCGCTCTTCCTGGCCGGGATCCTCCTTTCCGGCATCCTCATCCTCGGCTGCCTTCTGGTCCCGTGGGAGCGGCTGGCGCACCGCCCCTACCTGCTGATCCCCATCCTCGACTTCGTCGCTATCGGGCTTCTCCGGAACGGCGCCGCGCCCCTCCTCCCGGGACTTGCCGTCCTGGCGGTGTTCCCGGTGATCTGGCTTTCCGCCTCGGGCATGCTCGCCAGGAGCAGCCTGGTCCTCAGTTTTTTCGGCCCCATGCTCATCATGGTTCCCTCACTGGCCGGGCGGTTTCCCAACCTGACGCCCTCGGACATCACCACCACGCTGCTCTTCCCCCTCATGATGCTTTCCGTTTCCCTCGCCATCAGGTTCGCGAGCATGCACGTCCGGCTGCAGCAACGCGAACTGGCCCAGAAGGACAAGGAACTTCGGAAGCTGCTCCGTGAGAGCCGTGAGCGTGAAAAGCTGCTTCAGACGGTCCTTGACGCCACCGACGTCGGGATTGCCGCCGTCGACCGTTCCGGCCACTTCCTCGTTTCAAACGACCGGCAGCGGAACTTCCGCCGGGCAACCGGTGCCGACGACGCCATGCCCGGCCAGGGCCACCAGCTGATCTTTGGCCAGGACAGGCGGACCCTGCTGCCGCCGGAGAAGCGTCCGATCAGCCGCGCCATCGCCGGGGAGTCATTCGCCGACTACTTGGTGTGGGCCGGAGAGGGAACGGAGCAACGCGCAGTCTCGACGGCGGCCCGGCCCCTCGTCGGCGAGGACGGCCAATTCACCGGAGCTGTGGTGGTCTACAGCGACGTCACCGGCTGGGTGGAAGCCCTGGCAGCCAACCAGGAACTGGTTTCCAACGTGACCCACGAGTTCAAGACACCCCTGAACTCCATCATCGGCAACGTGGACCTGGTACTCGACGACGTCGCCGCCCTGCCGCCCCAGGTGGCCCAGCGCCTATTGGTGGTTCAGCGGAACGCTGAGCGGTTGCTGGCGCTCGTGGCGGACCTGTCCGCTTCGGCGTCGGCCGCACTTAACGTCCACCCCAAACGCACGGACCTCGCCAGCCTCGTGGAAACCAGCATCGGTTCGGCCCAGGCGCAGGCGGAGCATGCGAACATCCGGCTCACGGCAGACGTTCCCTCGCCCTTGTGGGCCTACGCGGACCCGCTCAGGATCGGGCAGGCACTGGACAACCTGGTGTCCAACGCCATCAAGTACTCGCCCGACGGCGGGAAGGTGAGCATCAGCGCCCGCAGCACCGACGACTGGGTGCAGCTCAGTGTCAGCGACACCGGAATGGGGATCAGCAGCGAGGACACCACCAGGGTCTTCAAGCGCTTCTTCCGAACGGAGTCCGCCAAGGGCGCCGCCATCGCCGGCGCCGGCCTCGGCCTGTCCATCACCAAGATGATTGTGGAGCGCCACGGCGGGCACATCACGTGTGTCAGCGGGCAAGGCCAGGGAAGCACTTTCACGCTGACCCTGCCGGCGGAGGGCCCGCCGCCGTCATTCTAGGGGGCGGGCGGGGGCTACTCCCGGAGCGCCCGGGTGAGCTCGGCGCGGGCCAGCAGCTCGTCGTCGGACGGGTACGCCACTTCCTCCAGCACCAGCGGGTGCGGGGCGGCCAGCACGGACTTGGCATCCCGCTTCCTGGCGAGCAGCCGTTCGTGGAGCCAGGCCGGTTCCTCCACGCCCTCCCCCACGTACAGAGCCGAACCGATCAGGGCCCGAACCATGTTGTGGCAGAAGGCGTCGGCCTGGACGGTGGCCACGATGACGCCGTCCTCCGACCGGGCGAACTCAAAGCGCTGGAGCTCGCGGATGGTGGTGGCACCCTCACGGGGCTTGCAGAACGACAGGAAATTCTGGAGCCCCAGGAGCTTGGCAGCGCCCTCGTTCAGCAGCGAAACGTCCAGCGGATTCTTGTGCCACAGGGTGGAGTACCGGCCCAGCGGGTCCCACAGGGCGGGGCCGTCGGCGATGCGGTAGCTGTAGCGCCGCCAGAGGGCGGAGAAACGGGCGTCGAAGCCGGGGGGCGCCAGCGAGATTCTGTGTACCTCCACTGCGCCGGTGAGGTCACCGAGCACCCGGCTCAGGGCGCCGCGGATCCTGCGGAGCATGGCGACGGCGGGATCCAGTTCGTGCCCGCGCGGCAGGCCCAGCCACTCGGATTCCGTGAGGTCCAGGTGGACCACCTGGCCGCGGGCATGCACTCCGGCGTCGGTGCGCCCGGCAACAGTCACGCGGACGGCACGCCGGAGGAGCATGTGCAGGGCCTCCTCAAGGACGCCCTGGACCGTCCGGAGGCCCGGCTGCAGCGCCCACCCGCTGAAGGGCCCGCCGTCGTACGACACGTCAAGCCGGACACGCAAAAACCCGCCGCCCCCCATTACGGGGGCCGCGGGTTTTTGGTCGTTCATAGAACTAAGTCTATGCGAAGAAAATCAGCGAATTACTTCGCGTCCTTCTCCTCGGCAGCGGGAGCTTCAGGAGCTTCCTCAGCGGCCGGAGCCTCTTCGGTTGCTGCCTCTTCAGTTGCAGCGTCCTCGGCAGGAGCCTCAGCAGCTTCGGTCTCGGCAACCTCAGCCTCGGGAGCTTCCTCGGCAACCGGAGCAGCCTTGTCTGCATCCCGCTTGGCAGCGGCGGTAGCCTCAGCGACTACAGCCTGCTTGGCGGAAACCGGCTCGAGAACCAGTTCGATGACAGCCATGGGAGCGTTGTCGCCCTTGCGGTTGCCGATCTTGGTGATGCGGGTGTAGCCGCCGTCGCGGTTCTCCACAGCCTGGGCGATGTCGGTGAACAGCTCGTGGACGACGCCCTTGTTGCTGATCAGGCCGAGCACGCGGCGGCGGGAAGCGAGGTCGCCACGCTTGGCGAAGGTCACCAGGCGCTCTGCGTACGGCTTCAGGCGCTTGGCCTTGGTGACCGTGGTGGTGATCCGCTTGTGCTCGAACAGGGATGCTGCCAGGTTCGCGAGCATGAGGCGCTCGTGAGCCGGGCCGCCTCCGAGGCGCGGACCCTTAGTGGGGGTAGGCATAATTGTTTCTCCTCAAATGGAAGCCGTGGGCCGGGCACACCATGGTGCCCTGCCCGCCGGCCAAGGTCTGGTTTAGAGTTCGTCGTCGCCGAAGGCGGCGTCGTCCTCTTCGATTGCTGCGGCGCGTGCTGCGAGGTCAAAACCGGGAGGCGAGTCCTTGAGGGACAGGCCCAGTTCAACCAGCTTTGCCTTGACCTCGTCAATGGACTTGGCACCGAAGTTACGGATGTCCATCAGGTCAGCCTCGGAGCGGGCAACGAGTTCACCCACGGTGTGGATGCCCTCACGCTTGAGGCAGTTGTAGGAACGGACGGTGAGGTCCAGATCCTCGATCGGCAGGGCCATGTCGGCTGCCAGGGCAGCGTCGGTGGGCGACGGGCCGATCTCAATACCTTCAGCTGCGGTGTTCAGCTCACGTGCCAGACCGAAGAGCTCCACCAGGGTGGTGCCTGCGGAAGCGACGGCATCGCGCGGGGCGATGGCCTGCTTGGTCTCGACGTCGACAATCAGCTTGTCGAAGTCGGTGCGCTGCTCAACACGGGTTGCTTCCACGCGGAAAGTAACCTTCAGCACCGGCGAGTAGATGGAATCGACCGGAATACGGCCAATTTCTGCGTCGCCGGACTTGTTCTGAGCTGCCGAAACGTAGCCGCGGCCGCGCTCGATGGTCAGTTCGAGTTCGAACTTGCCCTTCGAGTTCAGCGTGGCAATGTGCAGATCCGGGTTGTGGAATTCGACGCCGGCCGGCGGAGCGATGTCCGCGGCGGTGACGACTCCGGGGCCCTGCTTGCGCAGGTAAGCGACAACCGGCTCATCGTGCTCGGAGGAAACCGAGAGGCTCTTGATGTTCAGGATGATCTCAGTGACATCTTCCTTGACACCCGGAACCGTGGTGAACTCGTGCAGCACGCCATCGATCCGGATGCTGGTTACAGCAGCACCGGGGATGGAGGAGAGCAGGGTACGGCGGAGGGAGTTTCCGAGGGTGTAGCCGAAGCCCGGTTCCAGCGGTTCAATGATGAAACGCGAACGGTTTTCTGAAACTACCTCTTCGGAGAGGGTGGGGCGCTGTGCAATGAGCACTTAGGTTTCCTTTCGGCGAGCATCCGCTATATGACGCAACACAGGTGGTGGAAATTCGGTCTGAAGACTTAACGCGCTGGGCTTGCCCGGACCATCGACGGTCCGGGCAAGCTCATGCGGCGTGGAAAGCCTTAGACGCGGCGGCGCTTCGGCGGGCGGCAGCCGTTGTGCGCAGCGGGGGTGACGTCCTGGATGGAGCCAACCTCGAGGCCTGCGGCCTGCAGCGAACGGATCGCGGTCTCGCGTCCGGATCCCGGTCCCTTGACGAAAACGTCAACCTTGCGCATGCCGTGCTCCTGGGCGCGCTTGGCAGCGGCTTCGGCAGCCATCTGGGCAGCGAACGGAGTGGACTTACGCGAGCCCTTGAAGCCAACCTCACCTGAGGAAGCCCAAGAGATAACAGCGCCGTTCGGATCCGTGATGGAAACGATGGTGTTGTTAAAAGTGCTCTTGATGTGCGCCTGGCCAAGCGCGATATTCTTCTTGTCCTTCTTACGCGGCTTGCGAACCGCGCCACGAGTCTTCGGGGGCATTATTTCTCCTACAGAAAGTTATCGGGGGAAAGTCCGTTAATCCCGGCGGGGATTTTAACGGGCCTTCTTCTTGCCGGCGACGGTGCGCTTCGGGCCCTTGCGGGTACGGGCGTTGGTCTTCGTACGCTGTCCGCGTACGGGCAGGCCCTTGCGGTGGCGCAGGCCTTCGTAGCTGCCGATTTCAACCTTGCGGCGGATATCTGCTGCTACTTCGCGGCGAAGGTCACCCTCAACCTTGTAGTTGCCTTCAATGTAGTCACGCAGCTCAACCAGCTGTGCATCAGTCAGGTCCTTGACGCGAACGTCAGCGCTGATGCCAGTGGCAGCCAGGGTTTCGTGTGCACGGGTCTTGCCCACGCCGTAGATGTAAGTAAGCGCAATTTCCAGCCGCTTTTCGCGGGGAATGTCTACGCCAGCGAGACGAGCCATAGTGGCAGTACTCCTTGATAAACCGGAGGTCGTAGGCAGTACACCCGCACGTTCTGTGCGGCCCCAGCCTCCGACCGGGGGTTAGCTGTCCGGACTCTTTCGAGCTCAATGTTCCAGATCAGCTTGTGCTGCCTTTATTTACTTGCGTGGGTTAGCAACCCAGGATTTCCCGAGAAGGGAAATTAGCCCTGGCGCTGCTTGTGGCGCGGGTTCTCGCAGATCACCATGACCCGGCCATTACGGCGGATCACTTTGCACTTTTCGCAGATCTGCTTGACGCTCGGCTTGACCTTCATGGCATTCCTTTGCGTGTGGCAGTTGGTCAACTGGAGCGGACATCAGTTCGCACTGAAGCCGCCCAGCAATTTACTTGTAGCGGTAGACGATACGACCACGGGTGAGGTCGTACGGGCTCAGCTCCACCACTACGCGGTCCTCAGGGAGAATCCTGATGTAGTGCTGACGCATCTTTCCAGAGATGTGTGCCAGTACGATGTGCTTGTTGGTGAGCTCAACGCGAAACATCGCGTTAGGCAGCGCCTCAGTCACAACGCCTTCGATCTCAATGACCCCGTCCTTCTTGGCCATACCCTCCGCTAACTGTTGTTGCCGCAGTCCTGCCGGATTGCACCGGGCATGACCACGAACGTTTTTGTTGGATCGATTGTCAGTTCCAGGCCCCAAAAGGGCGTGGCAGTCCAGACAACCAACAAACAACACTACTCCGTATCGCTGTAAAAGTTAAATCGGCAATACTAACCTACCGGGCGCCGTACGCACCATAATCACCGGCCGGAGTGCTCACGGCTTCCGCGCTGGCCACGCCGTCGAGGATGGCCAAACGGACGACGTCGGCTGCCGCGCTTTGCAGCGCGATGAGACTGACCTGCCGGGCAGCTTCGTCCGTGCGGTCGAGCGCCACAGCTTGGGTGGACAAGCAGAAAACCGTGTCCCCGTCGCCAAGAGTGTGCGAAGGATTCAGTGCCCGGGCGATCCCGGCATGGGAGGCTGAAGCAGTCCGCTTGCATTCGGCCACGTCCAGGACTCCGTTCGTTGCCACAACAACCAGCGTGGTGTTCGTCGTGGTGGCCGCTTTCACCGGCGCTGGTACTTCAGGTTTGTTCTGGTCAAATGGCAGTCCCAGCGCGTTCACAACAGCAATTGCCCCCACAACAATGCCGTTTTCGAGTGCGATTGATGCCGTACCTACTCCGCCTTTATGGGTTCGGGCCAGCAACGCTCCTGTGCCGGCACCCACATTGCCGCGTCCGACGTCGTGCCCGTCCTTTTGCGCAGCGGCGGCGGCGGTTGCGGCGTAACCCATCTCCGCCGTCGGACGGGCTGAGAAGTCACCGCCGCGGCCCAGGTCGAAGATCGCGGCTGCCGGGACGATGGGCACTACTCCCCCGGGCACCGCAAAGCCCCGGTTGTTTTCCTCGCACCAGCGCTGGGCGCCTGACGCGGACACCAGGCCGTACGCGCTGCCGCCGGTAAGCACCACGGCGTCCACCGCACTGACCAGGGTGGTGGGATCGAGTGCATCCGTTTCGTGGGTGGCCGGTCCGCCGCCCTGGACATCGACTGATCCAACCGTGGCCGGCGGGGGCAGGACCACCGTCACGCCACTTAGCCAGCCGGCGTCAGTCTTCTGTACGTGGCCAACCCTGATCCCGGGCACGTCGGTGATTGCTCCCATGGCACCCATTGTTCCCCCTCCCTCAACCAAGTAGCGCCAAGTGTCGTTTTGAAGGGTCAAAACGACACATGGCGCTACCTGGTTGGGCTGGGCGAGCGGAAACTATGGGATGGGGACGGGGGTGACGCCGAGGGGCACGAGATGCTCCGCGCCGCCGTCGGGCGCTGACAGCACCCAGATGCCCTTGTCATGGACCGCCACTGAATGCTCCCACTGGCAGGAGCGCTTGCCGTCCGTGGTGACAACGGTCCAGTCGTCCTCAAGCACGGCGGTGTCGATGCTGCCGCGCACCAGCATGGGCTCGATCGCCAGGCAAAGGCCGGGACGGATCTTGGGGCCGCGGTGGCTGGTGCGGTAGTTGAGCACGTCCGGGGCCATGTGCATTTCAGAGCCGATGCCGTGCCCCACATAGTCCTCGAGGATGCCCAGCGGCTTGCCCGGCACGGAGGATACGTAATCGTCGATTGCGGCGCCGATGTCGCCCACGTGCTTGCCCGTGGCCAGTGCGGCGATGCCCCGCCACATGGCTGCGCGGGTGACGTCGGAGAGGCGCTGGTCCTCGGGGTCCGCGGTGCCCACAATAACGGTGCGCGCCGAGTCGGAGTGCCAGCCGTTCACGATTGCGCCGCCGTCGATCGAGATGATGTCGCCGTCGCGGAGCACACGGCTGCCGGGGATGCCGTGCACCACCTCCTCATTGACGGAGGTGCAGATGGTCGCCGGAAAGCCGTGGTAGCCGAGGAAGTTGGACTTCGCGCCGGCTTCGTTCAGCACAGCAGCGAACACGTCGTCCAGGTGCTTGGTGGTAACTCCGGGCACGGCTGCTGCAACCGCTGCATCCAGGGCACGGCTCAGGACCAGGCCTGCTTCGTGCATGGTGCGCATCTGGGCGTTGGTCTTGTATTCGATACGGGGCTGGCCAAAGGCCATGGTGTTTCCTTTCAAATGGCTGAGGCTCCTCCCGTTTACCGGGAGGAGCCTCGGAAATGCTTTGCCTGGATCAGGCAGCCTGTGCGGCCTTGATGGCCTGCATGACGCGGTCCGTGACCTCGTCGATGGGGCCGATCCCGTCCACCTGGGTAAGGATGCCGCGCTCGGCATACTTGGCCACCACGGCTTCGGTCTGCTCGTGGTACAGGTCAAGGCGGTGGCGGATGACGGCTTCGTTGTCGTCGCTCCGGCCCGTTTCCTTGGCCCGGCCGAGGAGGCGGTGGACCAGTTCCTCGTCGTCGGCGGTCAGCTGCAGGACGACGTCGAGCTTCTCTTCGCCCTTGGCGAGGATCTCATCGAGGTAGTCCACCTGCGCCGTGGTGCGGGGGTAGCCGTCCAGGAGGAAGCCGTTTTCGACGTCGGACTCGCTGAGGCGGTCGCGCACCATCTTGTTGGTCACGCTGTCCGGAACGAAGTCGCCGGCGTCCATATACTTCTTGGCTTCAATGCCAAGCGGCGTTTCGCCCTTTACGTTTGCACGGAAGATGTCGCCGGTGGAGATCGCCACAACGCCGAGGCGCTCCGAGATCCGCTCTGCCTGCGTTCCTTTTCCGGAACCGGGAGGTCCAATAATCAGCATTCTCGTCATCGCAAAAGCCCTTCGTAGTGACGTTGTTGTAGCTGCGCATCAATCTGCTTGACGGTCTCCAGGCCAACGCCCACCATGATCAGGATCGAGGTGCCACCGAACGGGAAGTTCTGGTTCGCGTTGATCAGTACCAGTGCCACCAGCGGAATCAGCGCCACGAAGCCCAGGTACAGGGCGCCTGGCAGGGTGATCCGGGACAGCACATACTGCAGGTAGTCAGCGGTCGGTTTGCCCGCGCGGATACCAGGAATGAAGCCGCCGTACTTCTTCATGTTGTCCGAGACCTCTTCAGGGTTGAAGGTGATCGCGACGTAGAAGTAGGTGAAGAAAACGATCATGGCGAAGTAAAGCACCATGTAGATCGGCTGGTCACCGCGGACCAGGTTGTTGTTGATCCATTCCACCCAAGGCTGGATCTGCTCGCCCTGCCGGGGCTGGTTGAACTGGGAGATCAGGCCCGGCAGGTACAGCATGGAGGAAGCGAAGATCACGGGGATAACACCGGCCATGTTGACCTTGATGGGGATGTACGTGCTGGTACCTCCCACGGTGCGGCGGCCGATCATGCGCTTGGCGTACTGCACCGGCACGCGGCGCTGCGACTGCTCAACGAAGACCACCAGGGCCACGGTCAACAGGCCGATGGCGAGGACCATAAAGAACGTTCCGGGACCCTGCGAGCTCCAGATGGCGCCGAGGGAGGTGGGGAACGTGGCCGCGATGGACGTGAAGATGAGCAGGGACATACCGTTGCCCACGCCCTTCTCGGTGACGAGCTCACCCATCCACATGATCAGGCCGGTGCCGGCCGTCAGGGTGATGATGATCAGGATGGTGGTGATCACGCTGGTGTCCGGGATGATCGGCAGGTTGCAGCCGGGAAGAAGCTGCCCGGACCGCGCCAGGGAGACCAGGGTGGTGGCGTTCAGCAGGCCCAGCGCGATGGTGAGGTACCGCGTGTACTGGGTCAGCTTGGACTGCCCGGACGCGCCCTCTTCGTAGAGCTGCTGGAACCGGGGAATCACCACCCGGAGCAGCTGGACGATGATGCTTGCCGTGATGTACGGCATGATGCCGAGGGCAAAGATGGACACCTGGAGCAACGCGCCGCCGCTGAACAGGTTAACGAGCTGGTACAGGCCGCCTGCGGTCTGACCGTTCTGCAAGCATTGCTGGACATTCTGGTAGTCCACACCTGGCGAGGGAATGAAAGCACCCAAGCGGAAGATGGTGATGATTCCCAGCGTGAACAACAACTTGCGTCGCAGATCAGGCGTGCGAAAGGCCCGGCCAAATGCGCTAAGCAAGCGTCCTCCTGGTGGTGTTAATAAGAGTTGTGATGGGGATCTATAAATCCCAACAACCGAGTCTAACGGTTGGATGCGCCATGCGAACAATCCGGGAAAGCGCGCATGCGGCGGGTGGCGGGAAAAATACGCCCGGCGGATGTGAAAAACTCCCGGTCTCCAGGGCCTTGGCCCCGGAGACCGGGAGTTCAACAACGGGCTTGGCGCCCACCGGCTCTAGAGAGCGGTGGTGCTTCCGCCTGCTGCAGCAATCTTTTCAGCGGCGCTGGCCGAGAATGCGTGGGCGGTGACGTCAACCTTGACGGTGATGTCGCCGGTGCCCAGCACCTTGACGGGCTGGTTCTTGCGAACGGCACCCTTTTCGACCAGGTTCTCCACGGTGACTGCGCCACCTTCCGGGAACAGCTCGTTGAGCTTGTCCAGGTTTACAACCTGGAACTCAACCCGGAACGGGTTCTTGAAGCCGCGCAGCTTCGGCAGGCGCATGTGCAGCGGCAGCTGGCCGCCGGCAAAGCCAGCCTTGACCTGGTAGCGGGCTGCAGTACCCTTGGTGCCACGACCGGCGGTCTTACCCTTGGAGCCTTCACCACGACCAACGCGGGTCTTGGCGGTCTTGGCACCCGGGGCGGGACGCAGGTGGTGAACCTTCAGGGCGTTCTGCTTCTCAGCAGCGGCGCTCTGTGCCTTGTCAGCAGTGTTCTCTGCCATTTACTTCGCCTCCTCTACCTGTACCAGGTGCGGAACCGTGTTCAGCATTCCCACGGTGACGGCATCGGCGGTGCGGACAACGGTGTGTCCGATCCGCTTCAGGCCGAGGGACCGCAGGGTGTCGCGCTGGTTCTGCTTGCCGCCAATGGCGGACTTGATCTGAGTGATCTCCAACTGGACGTCGGAGGGAATCAGGTTCTTAGCCATAACTAGACACCCGCCTTCGAATTCAGGAGAGCCTTCACCAGTGCCGGCGGAGCGATCTCGTCGAGGGGCAGGCCGCGGCGTGCTGCCACTGCTGCCGGCTCTTCGAGGCGCTTCAGGGCATCAACGGTCGCGTGAACGATGTTGATGGCGTTGGAGGAACCGAGCGACTTGGAGAGGATGTCGTGGATGCCCACGCACTCCAGTACTGCACGGACCGGGCCACCGGCGATAACACCGGTACCGGCGGAAGCCGGACGCAGCATTACGACGCCTGCAGCGGCCTCACCCTGGACGCGGTGCGGGATGGTGCTGCCAACGCGGGGAACGCGGAAGAAGGACTTCTTAGCCTCTTCAACGCCCTTCGCGATTGCGGCAGGAACTTCCTTAGCCTTGCCGTAGCCAACGCCGACCATGCCATTGCCGTCACCGACGACGACCAGGGCGGTGAAGCTGAAGCGACGACCACCCTTGACCACCTTGGAGACGCGGTTGATGGTGACAACGCGCTCTACGAACTGGCTCTTCTCGGCTTCACGGCCGCCGTCGCGGCCGCCACGGCCACCACGGTCGCCGCGGCCCTGGCCACGGTCGCCACGCTCACCGCGACGAGCGCCACCACGGCGGTCATCGGCAGCTGCGGGCGCAGTGGTCTCAGCGGCAGCTACGGCTTCGGTAGCCTTCTGATCTGCAGACACAGTGTCCTTTTCCTTGTTTGCTTCCGTCACAGTGACAGCCCACCTTCACGTGCACCGTCAGCGACGGCGGCAATCCGGCCGTGGTACTTGTTACCACCGCGGTCGAAGACAACAGCTTCGATACCGGCAGCCTTGGCACGCTCTGCGACGAGTTCGCCAACGCGCTTGGCCTTGGCAGTCTTGTCGCCGTCGAATGCACGAAGGTCGGCTTCCAGAGTGGAGGCGCTCGCTACGGTCAGGCCCTTGGTGTCATCGACAACCTGGACGAATACGTGGCGTGCGGAACGGTTGACGACCAGACGAGGACGTACAGCCGTACCGGAGATGCGCTTACGGATACGAAGCTGGCGGCGGCTGCGCTGGGCAGACTTGCTCTTGTTCGTACGCTTCTTGTTAATTGAGATGGCCATGGTTACTTACCAGCCTTTCCGACCTTGCGGCGGATGACTTCGCCGGCGTAACGGATGCCCTTGCCCTTGTAGGGGTCCGGCTTCCGCAGCTTGCGAATGTTGGCAGCAACCTCGCCGACCTGCTGCTTGTTGATACCTGAAACAGAGAGCTTGGTCGGGGTCTCAACTGCAAAGGTGATGCCCTCCGGTGCGGAGACATTGACCGGGTGGCTGAAGCCGAGAGCGAACTCAAGGTCAGATCCCTTGGCCTGAACGCGGTAACCGGTACCGACGATTTCAAGCTTCTTCTCGTAGCCCTTGGTAACGCCCTCGATCATGTTGGAGATCAGGGTGCGGGTCAGGCCGTGGAGTGAACGGGAGGCGCGCTCGTCGTTCGGGCGGGCGACAGTCAGGGTGTCTGCATCCAGGGTGACCTCGATCGGGCTGGCCACAGTGTGGTTCAGCTCGCCCTTGGAACCCTTAACGCTGACGACAGAGCCGTCAACCTTGACCTCAACGCCGGCAGGAACGGTGATGGGGAGACGTCCAATACGTGACATTATTCTCTTCCTTTCCCGTTACCAGACGTAAGCGAGGACTTCGCCGCCCACGCCCTTCTTGCCGGCCTGCTTGTCAGTCAGGAGGCCGGAAGAGGTGGACAGGATTGCGACACCCAGGCCACCCAGCACGTGCGGCAGGTTGGTGGACTTTGCGTAAACGCGCAGTCCCGGCTTGGAAATACGACGAACACCAGCGATTGAACGCTCGCGGTTCGGTCCGAACTTGAGCTCGATGGTCAGCTTCTTGCCAACCTCAGCGTCTTCTTCCTTCCAGCCGGCGATGAAGCCTTCGGCCTTGAGGATGTCAGCAACACGTGCCTTGAGCTTGCTGTACGGCATGGACACGGAATCGTGGTATGCCGAGTTTGCATTGCGCAGACGCGTAAGCATGTCTGCGACAGGATCTGTCATTGTCATTGTGGGCTCTTGCCCTTCCTCATAACGGTTTCCGCGGTGCTGCTTTCCTGAACGGATTCAGAAGCCGGACCGCCGGACCTTTTACGTAGTTAGATTAGTCTTCGGCCTTGAACGGGAAACCAAGCGCCTTAAGCAGCGCGCGGCCTTCGTCATCGGTCTTGGCAGTGGTGACAACCGTGATGTCCATACCGCGGACGCGGTCGATCTTGTCCTGGTCGATCTCGTGGAACATAACCTGCTCGGTCAGACCGAAGGTGTAGTTGCCGTTACCGTCGAACTGCTTGCCGGAGAGACCACGGAAGTCCCTGATACGGGGCAGTGCGAGGGTGACCAGACGGTCCAGGAATTCCCACATGCGGTCGCCACGCAGGGTAGCGTGTGCACCGATGGGCATGCCTTCGCGCAGCTTGAACTGAGCGATCGACTTACGGGCCTTGGTTACCTGCGGCTTCTGGCCGGTGATCTGGGTGAGGTCGCGGACAGCGCCGTCGATCAGCTTGGAGTCCTTGGCGGCATCTCCAACACCCATGTTCACAACGACCTTCACGAGGCGCGGAACCTGGTTGACGTTTTCGTACTTGAATTCCTCAATGAGCGTGCTCTTGATGGATTCGGCGTACTTGGTCTTCAGACGAGGAACGATCTTCGTTGCCGGAGTCTCGAGAGTCTCAGTCATTAGATGTCCTTCCCTGAGCTCTTGGCCACGCGCACGCGCACTTCACGCTTCACGCCATTGCGCTCAACGGTCTCGGTGCGGAAACCGACGCGGGTGGGCTTCTTGGTGGACGGGTCAACCAGAGCCACGTTGGAGATGTGGATCGAAGCTTCAACAACTTCGATGCCACCGGTCTTGGTGCCGCGCTGCGACTGACCGACCTTGGTGTGCTTGGTAACGCGGTTGATGCCTTCGACCAGCACGCGGTTGGTCTCGGGGAACACGCGCAGGACCTTGCCCTGCTTGCCGCGGTCGCCGCCGCGCTCAGCCTTGGCGCCAGTGATGACCTGAACCAGGTCACCCTTCTTGATCTTAGCCATGGACTAGAGCACCTCCGGAGCCAGAGAAACGATCTTCATGAACTTCTTGTCACGCAGTTCACGACCAACCGGTCCGAAGATACGGGTACCGCGGGGGTCACCGTCGCCCTTCAGGATCACAGCTGCGTTCTCGTCAAACTTGATGTAGGAACCATCCGCACGGCGGCGTTCCTTCTTGGTACGGACGATGACTGCCTTAACAACATCGCCCTTCTTTACGTTGCCGCCGGGAATTGCATCCTTGACGGTGGCGACAATGACGTCACCGATGCCTGCGTAGCGACGGCCGGATCCACCGAGAACGCGAATGGTAAGGATTTCCTTAGCACCCGTGTTGTCGGCGACCTTGAGTCGCGACTCCTGCTGAATCACTATTTACTCCTTGCGTCGCGCCGGTTCTCAGACCGAAAATCTTCCTACGGAATGAGCCTTGCGGAACGGTTGATCGGGGTGTCTCTTGACCTGCCTGGATTTTGCCAGACCAGGCCTAAACGCCCGTGCCAGAAGCAGTTGCTCCCATCCGGTCCAGGAAATCCTGGGCGCAAGGGGGCACTATGCCGTGGCACGCTTGTTTACGAGGTTGATGTCGGCGCACTAAGGGCGCCATACAAACTCAATATCCTAGCACGTTTTCCGCCCATCCCCATATCACCGCCGGCGCTCCCCCGCAAGACGGACGACGGCGACACGCACGGCAGCCTTTTGTCCCGCCTGACCTGCTACTTGCGCAGGAAGCCGCCGCACCGCCGTCGTCCGCTCCACCACCTCCTGCACCTTTTCAAGCAACGCCCCACCACTTCCCGCAGGCTGCCTGGGACGCTCTCTCACTTGATGTGCCCTTTCGGTTGACGCTCCCTCACTTGATGTGCCCTTTCGGTTGACGCTCCCTCACTTTCCTGAGAGGAGTGAGAGAGCGTCCGTTAAAAACAGGCTTTAAGTGAGAGAGCGTCCGTTAAAAACAGGCGTTAAGTGAGAGAGCGTCGAGGGGGACGACGGCGTCACGCACCGCAGCCTATTGGCCCACCCTGCCACTCCCCCAGACCCGCGACCGCCGTCGTCCCGTCCCTGAAAGCATGCCCAGCGTGACGGGGCGCAGCTGTTAAACGCGGAAGCCCCCGCTCCCAAAGGGAGCAGGGGCTTCCGGATACCGAAGCAGCAGGTGCTACTTGGCCTTCTCGAGGATCTCCACGAGCCGCCAGTTCTTCGTGGCGGACAGCGGACGGGTCTCGGCGATGACAACGAGGTCGCCGATGCCGGCGGTGTTCTCTTCGTCGTGGGCCTTGACCTTGGAGGTACGGCGGATGACCTTGCCGTACAGGGCGTGCTTCACGCGGTCTTCAACCTGGACAACGATGGTCTTTTCCATCTTGTCAGAGACCACGTAGCCGCGACGCGTCTTGCGGTAACCGCGCTGCTCAGCCGTGGCTGCGGTAGCAGTTTCGGTCACGTTCTCGTCCTTTTCACTCACTTGGCATCCTCCTCGGTCTCAACCGTTTCAGCCTTGTCGGCCTTCTTGGTTGCTGCCTTCTTGGACTTCTTTTCTTCCTTGGCTTCCACAACCGGTGCGGCAACCTCGGCACGAATGCCCAGCTCGCGCTCACGGAGAACGGTGTAGATGCGGGCGATGTCCTTCTTTACCGCGCGCAGACGACCGTGGTTCTCCAGCTGTCCGGTGGCGGACTGGAAACGCAGGTTGAACAGCTCTTCCTTGGCCTTGCGGAGTTCTTCAACGAGACGCTCGTTGTCGAAACCGTCCAGCTGTGCGGGAGCCAGATCCTTGGATCCTACTGCCATTTCTATTCACCACCTTCGCGACGCAGAATGCGTGCCTTCAACGGGAGCTTGTGGATTGCCAGGCGCAGGGCCTCGCGTGCTACCGATTCTTCGACGCCGGAGATCTCAAAGAGAACCCGACCCGGCTTGACGTTTGCGACCCACCATTCCGGTGAACCCTTACCGGAACCCATGCGGGTTTCGGCAGGCTTCTTGGTGAGGGGACGGTCCGGGTAGATGTTGATCCAGACCTTACCGCCACGCTTGATGTGGCGGGTCATGGCGATACGGGCGGATTCGATCTGACGGTTGGTGACGTACGCCGGGCTCAGGGCCTGGATGCCGTACTCACCGAAGGAGACCTTGGTGCCGCCCGTAGCAGCGCCGGAACGACCCGGGTGGTGCTGCTTACGGTGCTTGACTCGACGTGGGATAAGCATTTAAGCCTGTCCTCCTTCTGCTGCCGGAGCAGCAGCTTCAGCTGCCGGAGCCTCGGCAGCAGGAGCTGCGTCAGCGGCCGGACGGTCGTTGCGACGGCGGCGGTCACCACGGTCAGCGCCACCCGGGCGGCCGGGACGGTCGCTCGGACCGCGGCCACGGGACGGAGCGGAAGCGGCCTGCTGGGCCAGTTCCTTGGCGGTGATGTCACCCTTGTAGATCCAAACCTTCACACCGATGCGGCCGAAGGTGGTCTTGGCTTCGTAGAAGCCGTAGTCGATGTTCGCGCGGAGGGTGTGCAGGGGCACACGGCCTTCGCGGTAGAACTCCGAGCGGGACATTTCAGCGCCACCCAGTCGACCCGAGCAGGCGATACGGATGCCCTTGGCACCTGCACGCTGTGCGGACTGCATGGCCTTCTTCATCGCGCGGCGGAAAGCCACACGTGAAGTCAGCTGCTCAGCAACGCCCTGGGCAACAAGCTGTGCTTCCATCTCGGGGTTCTTGACCTCGAGGATGTTCAGCTGGACCTGCTTGCCGGTGAGCTTTTCGAGCTCGCCGCGGATGCGGTCTGCTTCTGCTCCACGGCGGCCGATGACGATGCCCGGGCGGGCCGTGTGGATGTCCACGCGGACACGGTCACGGGTGCGCTCGATCTCAACCTTGGCGATGCCGGCACGCTCCATGCCCGTGGACATGAGCTGGCGGATGCGGATGTCTTCGCGAACGAAGTCCTTGTACCGCTGGCCGGCCTTGGTGCTGTCAGCGAACCAGTGCGATACGTGATCGGTGGTGATGCCGAGTCGGAACCCGTGCGGGTTTACTTTCTGTCCCACTTAGCGAGCCTCCTCTTTCTCCGGGGTAGCGACTACCACGGTGATGTGGCTGGTGCGCTTCTTGATCTGAAATGCGCGACCCTGGGCACGCGGCTGGAACCGCTTCATGGTCGGGCCTTCATCAACAAACGCTTCGCTGATGATGAGGTCGCCTTCGTCAAACGCCACGCCGTCGCGGTCCGCGAGGACCCGGGCGTTGGAGATTGCCGACTGAACTACCTTGAATACCGGCTCTGAAGCTGCCTGTGGGGCAAACTTCAGAATTGCCAGAGCCTCATTCGCTTGCAAACCACGAACAAGGTTGACGACGCGCCGGGCCTTCATAGGCGTTACGCGGATGTGGCGCGCAATTGCCTTGGCTTCCATTGCTTTCCTTCTCTCGTCTTTGACGTAAGTGCAGGCGCCTAGCGGCGCTTGCCCTTACGGTCGTCCTTGACATGGCCGCGGAATGTCCGCGTGGGAGCGAATTCGCCGAGCTTGTGCCCGACCATCGACTCAGTGACAAACACCGGAATGTGCTTGCGTCCGTCGTGTACGGCGATCGTGTGCCCGAGCATGTCGGGGACGATCATCGAACGGCGTGACCAGGTCTTGATGACGTTCTTGGTGCCCTTTTCGTTTTCCCTGGCTACCTTCACAAAGAGGTGCTGGTCAACGAAAGGACCTTTTTTCAGGCTGCGTGGCATGTGTCCAGGCTCCTATCGCTTGTTCTTGCCAGTACGACGGCGACGAACAATAAGCTTGTCGCTCTCTTTGTTGGGGCGGCGGGTGCGGCCTTCCCGCTTACCGTTCGGGTTGACGGGGTTACGTCCACCCGACGTCTTACCCTCGCCACCACCGTGCGGGTGGTCAACCGGGTTCATGGCGACACCACGGACGGTCGGGCGGACGCCCTTCCAGCGCATACGGCCGGCCTTGCCCCAGTTGATGTTCGACTGCTCGGCGTTGCCCACCTCGCCGACGGTTGCGCGGCAGCGCACGTCAACGTTGCGGATTTCACCGGAAGGCAGACGCAGCTGGGCGAAGCGGCCTTCCTTGGCGACGAGCTGGATGGATGCACCAGCGGACCGGCCCATCTTGGCGCCGCCGCCCGGGCGCAGTTCAACTGCGTGGATAACGGTACCCACGGGGATGTTGCGCAGGGGCAGGTTGTTGCCAGGCTTGATGTCAGCGTTGGCACCTGCCTCTACGAAGTCACCCTGGGACAGCTTGTTCGGGGCGATGATGTAACGCTTGGTGCCATCAACGTAGTGCAGGAGGGCGATGCGAGCCGTACGGTTCGGATCGTACTCAATTTCAGCAACGCGGGCGTCAACGCCGTCCTTGTCGTGGCGACGGAAGTCGATCAGACGGTACTGGCGCTTGTGTCCGCCACCCTTGTGACGGGTGGTGATCTTACCGGTATTGTTACGGCCGCCCTTTTTGGGCAGCGGACGTACCAACGACTTTTCCGGCGTCGACCGCGTGATTTCGATGAAGTCCGCTACGCTCGAGCCACGACGGCCCGGGGTAGTCGGCTTGTATTTACGGATTCCCATAATTTATTTCCTCGTTAAAGTGGTCTCCGCTACGCGAGCGGACCGCCGAAGATGTCGATAGTGCCTTCTTTGAGGGTCACAATTGCACGCTTGGTGTTCTTGCGGGTACCCCATCCGAATTTGGTGCGCTTGCGCTTACCGGCACGGTTGATGGTGTTGATCGATTCGACCTTGACGGAGAAGATCTTCTCCACGGCCAGCTTGATCTCGGTCTTGTTCGACCGGGGGTCCACCAGGAAGGTGTACTTGCCCTCGTCGATCAGGCCGTAGCTCTTTTCCGACACGACGGGCGCAAGCACGACGTCGCGGGGATCCTTGATGGTGGCTGCACTCACTTGGCATCCTCCTCATTCTTTGCCACTGCCTTGCCGGCAACGAATGCTTCGTAGGCAGCCTTGGTGAAGACAACGTCATCAGACACGAGAACGTCGTAGGTGTTCAGCTGGTCTGCGTACAGAACGTGAACACCGTCGAGGTTGCGCACGGACAGTGCAGCAACATCGTTGGCGCGCTCGATGACAACCAGCAGGTTCTTGCGGTCGGAAACGCCGCGCAGCGTTGCAAGTGCAGCCTTGGACGACGGCTTGGAGCCCTCAACCAGTTCGGCAACAACGTGGATGCGTCCGTTGCGCGCCCGGTCAGACAGTGCGCCACGCAGTGCAGCAGCAATCATCTTCTTGGGGGTGCGCTGGCTGTAGTCACGCGGAGTGGGACCGTGGACAACGCCACCGCCGGTCATGTGAGGAGCACGGATGGAACCCTGACGGGCGCGGCCGGTGCCCTTCTGCTTGAACGGCTTGCGTCCTGCACCGGAAACTTCAGCGCGGGTCTTGGTCTTGTGGGTACCCTGGCGAGCAGCAGCGAGCTGGGCAACGACAACCTGGTGCAGCAGCGGCACGTTGGTCTGAACGTCGAAGATCTCTGCAGGCAGGTCAACCTGGACAGTGTTAGCCATTGAACTAGGCTCCCTTCACGGCGGTGCGTACGAGTACGACCTGGCCGCGGGCACCGGGAACGGCGCCCTTGATAAGGAGCAGCGACTTCTCGACGTCAACCGCGTGAACCGTGAGGTTCAGCGTGGTGTGACGAACGGCGCCCATGCGGCCGGCCATTTTCATGCCCTTGAAGACGCGGCTCGGGGTGGATGCGCCACCGATTGAACCGGGCTTACGGTGGTTCTTGTGGGCACCGTGGGAAGCTCCAACGCCGTGGAAGCCGTGACGCTTCATAACACCGGCGAAGCCCTTACCCTTGGTGGTGCCGATGACGTCGATCTTCTGGCCGGCTTCGAAGACCTCTACGGAGAGCTCCTGGCCCAGCTCGTACTCAGCAGCATCTGCGGTACGGAGTTCGACGACGTGGCGGCGAGGCGTGACGCCTGCCTTCTCAAAGTGACCAGCCAGCGGCTTGGTAACCTTGCGGGGATCGATCTGGCCGTAGCCGATCTGTACGGCTACGTAGCCATCAGCTTCTGCGTTGCGCAGCTGGGTGATGACGTTCGAATCTGCCTGGACCACAGTGACGGGGATGAGCTTGTTGTTCTCGTCCCAGACCTGGGTCATGCCGAGCTTCGTGCCCAGCAGGCCCTTTACGTTACGGGTTGCGGTCATAGTCTCTCAGCACCTCCCTACAGCTTGATTTCGATGTTCACGTCTGCCGGCAGGTCGAGACGCATAAGCGAGTCAACAGCCTTCGGCGTGGGATCGATGATGTCGATAAGACGCTTGTGCGTGCGCATTTCGAAGTGCTCGCGGCTGTCCTTGTACTTGTGCGGAGAGCGGATGACGCAGTACACGTTCTTCTCCGTCGGCAGCGGCACGGGGCCGACTACCGTTGCGCCTGCGCGCGTGACCGTCTCAACGATCTTCCGTGCTGAAACGTCAATGACCTCGTGGTCGTATGACTTCAGCCGGATGCGGATTTTTTGTCCCGCCATGTCGCCTGACTCTCTTTCAGTCTGTGCTTCCCCTGGTTGGGGCTGCCCTGTTCACTTACTCGTTGTATGGCTGCCGAAGCAATTGAGGTCGTAACCACCATCCGCCGCACAAACTGAATCCGGATGAATCCGGGTTCCTCACCTTGCCGGCGTAACCGACCCCCGCGGTCGGGCGTGTCGCGCTTGGCACGCATACAAATCCGCAATTCCATGGGGAGGGGGTTATGTTTGGTCTTCCACTTGGACCCTGGCACCCGGCATTATCCGGATCGGGACACGAAGAAGCGCTTGAACAACTCATCTAGTATGCCGGAATTTGGCGCCAGAAGCGAATTGGCCCATACCGGGGGCCAGTCCGAGGGATCATTGCCTTCGGCAACACCGGAATGGATGATAGGGGCATGACGCTGGAAAGCACCGAATCCGTGACCGAACTGGCCAGCCGCATGCCGCCGTCGTTCACCCTGGGCGTCGCAGCCGCAGCCTTTCAAATCGAAGGAGCCCTGACCCAGGGCGGCCGGGGCCCGTCCGGGTGGGACGCCTTCGCCGAGAAGCCCGGCAGCATTATGGACGGGCACTCCCCCGCGGTGGCTTGCGACCACTATAACCGCCTGCCGGAGGACATCGCCCTCCTGCAGGAGCTTGGTGTGGACTCCTACCGCTTCTCGTTGTCCTGGCCAAGAATCCAGCCCGAAGGCCAGGGACGACTCAACGCGGAGGGACTGGACTTCTACGACCGGCTGATCGACCAGTTGCTGGCAGCCGGCGTCTCCCCCATGGCCACCCTTTATCACTGGGATACTCCCCTGCCGCTGGAACACCGGGGTGGTTGGATGAACCGTGAAACAGCGGAACGGTTTGGCGAGTATGCCGCCGCCGCCGGCGAACGCTTCGGGGACCGCGTCGCGCAGTGGGTGACACTCAACGAACCGTTGTCGGTGACCCTGAACGGCTACGCCCTGGGCGTCCACGCCCCCGGCCGCACCCTGATGTTCGATGCCCTCCCGGCGATCCACCACCAACTCCTGGCCCACGGTCTCGGCGCACAGGCCCTGCGTGCGGCAGGGGTAAAGGGAGACGTAGGCGTAACCAATCTGCACTCCCCTGTCCGGCCGGCCAGCGGAAAGGTCGGAGACAAGCTGGTGGCGAAGCTGTACGACCTCCTGATGAACAGGATCTACGCCGACCCAGTGCTGCTGGGCCGCTACCCGCACCTGCCCCTGTACGCTAGGCCATGGCTGCGGTCCATCGGCCAGATTTCCGAGGCCGACCTGCAGACCATCCACCAGCCACTGGACTTTTACGGCCTCAACTACTACTTCCCGGTGAAGGTTGCCCTGGGCCGCGGGGTTACGCCTATTCCTGCCAATACGCACAAGGCGGTAGCCAGGCTTCCTTTCCATGAGGTGGGCTACCCGGAGTACAGCAGCACCGGATTCGGCTGGCCTGTAGCTCCTGAGCACCTGGGCATCCTGCTCAAAGAACTCCAGGACCGGTATGGGACTGCACTCCCCCCGGTTTACATCACCGAAGGCGGCGCCAGTTACCCGGAGCCCGACCAAGTGTCCGGGCCCGTCCAGGATGAGGACCGTATGAACTACATCGCCTCGCACCTGCGTGCAGCACTGGACGCCACCTCGCCCGGCGGGATGGCTTCGGCCGTGGACCTGCGCGGCTATTACGTGTGGACCCTAATGGACAATTTCGAATGGGCGGCCGGTTACTCCCAGCGCTTCGGCCTGGTCCACGTGGATTTCGAAACGCTGGAGCGTACGCCTAAGCAGTCCTTCTACTGGTACCAGTCGCTCAGCAAGGCACGCCGGGCCGCGGCAGGCTAGCCCTGCGCCGCTACTGGTTTTTGTTCGCCCGGTTGATCCGCTTGGCGCGATCGATTTCGTGGCGGAAGTGCTTCTTGGCCCAGAAGACACCGGCGACCACGGCGACAACGATGATCAGAAAAATAAGCCATCCCATGATGAACTCCTTTCGGTCCAGCAACAGTATCAGGCAGGAGTTAACCAAAAAGAACAGCCCCGCTGCAGTAGCAGCGGGGCTGTTCTTCAGTTCAAACAAGAATTACTTGTTGATCTTGGTAACGCGTCCTGAACCAACGGTGCGGCCGCCTTCGCGGATTGCGAAGCCGAGGCCCTCTTCCATAGCGATGGGCTGGATGAGCGCAACGGTCATCTCAGTGTTGTCGCCAGGCATAACCATTTCCGTGCCCTCGGGCAGGGTGATAACGCCGGTTACGTCCGTGGTACGGAAGTAGAACTGCGGGCGGTAGTTGGAGTAGAACGGGTTGTGACGTCCGCCTTCGTCCTTGGAGAGGATGTAGACGTTAGCCTCGAAGTCGGTGTGCGGGGTGATGGAACCCGGCTTGACGACAACCTGGCCACGCTCTACGTCATCGCGCTTCAGACCGCGGAGCAGGAGGCCACAGTTCTCGCCGGCCCATGCTTCGTCGAGCTGCTTGTGGAACATCTCGATACCGGTAACCGTGGTCTTCTGGACCGGGCGGATGCCGACGATCTCGACCTCAGAGTTGATGGCGAGGGTTCCACGCTCGGCGCGGCCCGTAACAACGGTGCCACGGCCGGTGATGGTGAAGACGTCCTCGATGGGCATCAGGAACGGCTTGTCACGGTCACGTACGGGGTCCGGAACAGACTCGTCAACAGCAGCCATCAGGTCCTCGACGGACTTGACCCACTCCGGGTCGCCTTCCAGTGCCTTGAGGCCGGAAACGCGGACAACCGGTGCTTCGTCGCCATCGAAGCCCTGCGAGCTGAGGAGCTCACGAACTTCCATTTCAACGAGGTCCAGCAGTTCCTCATCGTCAACCATGTCGGACTTGTTCAGCGCGACCAGCAGGTAGGGAACACCAACCTGGCGGGCGAGCAGAACGTGCTCGCGGGTCTGTGCCATCGGGCCGTCAGTGGCGGCAACCACGAGGATTGCACCGTCCATCTGTGCAGCACCGGTGATCATGTTCTTGATGTAGTCAGCGTGACCGGGGGCGTCTACGTGTGCGTAGTGGCGCTTTTCGGTCTGGTACTCAACGTGGGAGATGTTGATGGTAATGCCGCGCTGACGCTCTTCGGGAGCAGAGTCAATCGACGCGAAGTCACGCTTCTCGTTGAGAGTCGGGTACTTGTCGTACAGCACCTTGGAAATGGCGGCCGTCAACGTCGTCTTACCGTGGTCAACGTGACCAATGGTGCCGATGTTAACGTGCGGCTTAGTCCGCTCGAACTTTGCCTTTGCCACAGGTTCCTCCTAGAACGTTTTCAAATGACATACCCTTCAGCCGCGCTTGTCGCGGCAGAAACTCAGGTAAGTCTACTTGGGGGGCTTTGGATTGGTGAAATTGCAGATTCAGGAACTAATACTAGTCCCTCGAGCCTGTTCGTGCAGATGGCCGGAACCCGGCTTGACCGGACTGCATCCGACCGAAAACCGGCCACCTGCACCAGGCGGGCCTCCGTCAACCGGAAGCACACCCGAGTTTGTTCGCTTCGAAAGTCCGAAAGACTATTCGCCGCGGGTCTTCTGGATGATCTCGTCGGCAACTGCCTTCGGGACCTCGGCGTAGCTGTTGAACGTCATGGAGTACACAGCGCGGCCCTGGGTCTTCGAGCGCAGGTCACCGATGTAACCGAACATGCCGGACAGCGGAACGTGCGCACGGATGACCTTGACGCCCTGTGCATCTTCCATGGACTGCATCTGGCCGCGGCGGGAGTTGAGGTCACCGATGACTTCACCCATGTATTCCTCAGGGGTGCGGACCTCGACATCCATCAGCGGTTCGAGCAGGACAGGGTTCGCCTTACGTGCAGCTTCCTTGAAAGCCATACGGCCGGCGATCTTGAACGCCATTTCCGACGAGTCAACATCGTGGTACGCGCCATCAATCAGCGTGGCCTTAATGCCGACAACCGGGTAACCGGCCAGGACGCCGTCGTTCAGCGCATCCTGGATACCAGCGTCAACAGACGGAATGTACTCGCGGGGAACGCGGCCACCGGTGACCTTGTTCTCGAACTCGTACAGCTCGCCCTCGGCGGTGTCCAGCGGCTCGATCGCGATTTGGATCTTTGCGAACTGACCCGAACCACCGGTCTGCTTCTTGTGCGTGTAGTCGTGGCGTTCGACGGCGCGCTTGATGGTTTCGCGGTAGGCAACCTGGGGCTTACCAACGTTGGCCTCGACCTTGAATTCGCGGCGCATGCGGTCCACCAGGATGTCCAGGTGGAGCTCGCCCATGCCGGCGATGATGGTCTGGCCGGTGTCTTCGTTGAGGGACACCTGGAAGGTGGGGTCCTCAGCGGAGAGCTTCTGGATGGCCGTGGAGAGTTTCTCCTGGTCACCCTTGGTGTTCGGCTCGATGGCAACCGAGATCACGGGCTCCGGGAAGCTCATGGACTCGAGGACGATCTGGTTGGCGGAGTCGCACAGGGTGTCACCCGTGGTGGTGTCCTTCAGACCGATGGCTGCGTAGATGTGGCCTGCGGTAGCGCCGTCAACGGGCATTTCCTTGTTGGCGTGCATCTGGAACAGCTTGCCGATGCGCTCCTTCTTGCCCTTGGTGGAGTTGACCACCTGGGCGCCTGCTTCAACGTGACCGGAGTACACGCGGATGAAGGTGAGCTGGCCGAAGAACGGGTGCGCTGCGATCTTGAAGGCAAGAGCCGAGAACGGCTCTTCCGAAGACGGTTTGCGGGTCAGTTCCTTCTCTTCGTCGCGAGGATCGTGACCGATCATCGGCGGGACGTCGAGCGGGTTCGGCAGGTAGTCGACGACAGCATCGAGCATGGGCTGTACGCCACGGTTTTTGAACGCGGAACCGCAGAAGATCGGGTACAGCTCGGAGTTGATCGTCATCTTGCGGATGCCGGCCTTGAGCTCGTCGATCGAGATCTCTTCGCCCTCAAGGTACTTCTCCATGAGTTCCTCGGAGGACTCTGCAACAGCCTCAACGAGGTGTGCGCGGTACTCCTCGGCCTTTTCCTGGAGGTCAGCCGGGATCTCGCGGACCTCGTACTTCGCACCCATGGTGACGTCACCCTTGGCATCGCCGGGCCACACCAGTGCGCGCATGTAAAGGAGGTCCACGACGCCGATGAAGTCGTTCTCGGCACCGATCGGCAGCTGCATAACGAGCGGCTTGGCGCCCAGGCGGCTGATGATGGTGTCTACCGTGAAGTAGAAGTCAGCGCCCAGCTTGTCCATTTTGTTGACGAAGCAGATACGAGGGACGTTGTACTTGTCAGCCTGGCGCCAGACAGTCTCAGACTGCGGCTCAACGCCTTCCTTGCCATCGAAGACGGCGACGGCGCCGTCGAGGACGCGCAGGGAGCGCTCAACCTCAACGGTGAAGTCAACGTGGCCGGGGGTGTCGATGATGTTGATCTGGTTGTTCTCCCAGAAGCAGGTCACGGCGGCAGACGTGATGGTGATGCCGCGTTCCTTTTCCTGTTCCATCCAGTCAGTGGTCGAAGCGCCGTCGTGCGTTTCGCCGATCTTGTGGTTCACACCCGTGTAGAACAGGATGCGCTCGGTTGTGGTGGTCTTGCCGGCATCAATGTGGGCCATGATGCCGATGTTGCGGACCTTACTAAGGTCGGTAAGCACGTCCTGTGCCACGGGGTCTCCTTTTGGGATGGACTACACGTTCGCCGCCGGCTCTGTTGAGCCGGCGGCGTCCGGGGAGTATTACCAGCGGTAGTGTGCGAAGGCCTTGTTGGACTCGGCCATCTTGTGGGTGTCTTCGCGACGCTTCACAGCGGCGCCGAGACCGTTGGACGCATCCAGAATCTCGTTGCGGAGGCGCTCGGTCATGGTCTTCTCGCGGCGGGCCTTCGAGTAGCCCACGAGCCAGCGGAGGGCAAGCGCAGTGGCTCGACCCGGCTTGACCTCAACCGGAACCTGGTAAGTGGCACCACCAACACGGCGCGACTTCACTTCAAGGCTCGGCTTGATGTTGTCCATGGCCTTCTTCAAGGCTGCAACGGGATCGCCACCGGACTTTTCCTGCGCACCGGCAAGGGCACCGTAAACGATGCGCTCTGCGGTGGACTTCTTGCCGTCGACGAGCACCTTGTTAATCAGCTGGGTGACCAGCGGGGAGCCGTAAACGGGATCAATGACTAGCGGCCGCTTCGGGGCCGGACCCTTGCGAGGCATATTACTTCTTCTCCATCTTTGCGCCGTAGCGGCTGCGGGCCTGCTTACGGTTCTTGACACCCTGGGTATCGAGGGCGCCACGGACGATCTTGTAGCGGACACCGGGGAGGTCCTTCACACGACCACCGCGGACGAGCACAATGGAGTGCTCCTGCAGGTTGTGGCCAACACCGGGAATGTAGGCGGTTACTTCGATACCACCGTTGAGGCGCACACGTGCCACCTTACGCAGAGCCGAGTTCGGCTTCTTCGGGGTGGTGGTGTAGACGCGGGTGCAGACACCGCGGCGCATGGGGCTGCCGTTAAGGGCGGGGGCCTTGGTCTTTTTGACCTTCGGCGTGCGGCCCTTGCGGACCAGCTGGTTGATCGTAGGCACTCTCGTGTTCTCCGTTTTATCCGGAGTGGCCGCTTCCGGCCACTCTCCTTTGCGTTGCCCCGCCGCCTGGGCCTTGAAGAAGATCTCCAAGGCGGCGAAGGCGAAGCCTTAATAGTCGGATCGCATACGCAGGGAATGACCTGACTCGCGTCTTCAATGGTCCCTAGGCATGCAAAAATGTGGCATACGTTGCACAAGAACCCTGCAAACCGGAAACGTCGCTCTGGCTCAGCCTTTCAGCTGGAACCGGCGCACTCATCCACTGCCACAATAACAATTGGTAACAAGTCTAGCACGGACGGCCTCTACCCCTTAATCGGGCGGCACTCCCCCAAGTGGGAAAGGGAAGGCCCCGCCCCCACAAACGTGGAGGCGGGGCCCTTCAGCCAATCAGCGGAACTTCGTTACCGGAAGTCGTTGCCCAGGTCGTAGTCATCCAGCGGGATGGCGTGGAACTCAGGAGCTCCGTCGCCGCCCAGGGTGTCGTACGAGAAGTCACTGAATGCGCTGGGGCCGGTGAACAGGTTGGCCTTTGCTTCTTCAGTGGGCTCGACGGTGACCTCGGTGTAGCGCGGGAGGCCCGTGCCGGCCGGGATCAGCTTACCGATGATGACGTTCTCCTTGAGGCCGAGCAGCGGGTCGCTCTTGCCTTCCATGGCCGCCTGCGTCAGGACGCGGGTGGTCTCCTGGAAGGAAGCTGCGGACAGCCAGGACTCGGTGGCCAGCGACGCCTTGGTGATGCCCATGAGCTCAGGACGTCCGGAAGCCGGAGTCTTGCCCTCGGAGACAACACGGCGGTTGGCGTCCTCGAAGCGGCTGCGCTCGGCGAGCTCGCCGGGCAGCAGGTCCGATTCGCCGGACTCGATGACCGTAACGCGGCGCAGCATCTGGCGGACGATAACCTCGACGTGCTTGTCGTGGATACCGATGCCCTGGCTGCGGTACACGCCCTGGACTTCGTCCACCAGGAACTTCTGTGCCGCACGCGGACCCATGATGCGCAGGACCTGCTTGGGGTCCACCGGTCCGTTGATCAGCTTCTGGCCGACGGTGACGTGGTCGCCATCCTCGATCAGCAGGCGTGAACGGCGCAGGACCGGGTAGGCGATCTCTTCAGTTCCGTCATCAGGAGTGATGACCAGGCGCATCTGGCGCTCGGACTCTTCGATGGTGATGCGGCCGGCTGCTTCTGCAATCGGTGCAACACCCTTCGGAGTACGGGCTTCGAAGAGCTCCTGGATACGGGGCAGACCCTGGGTGATGTCGTCGCCGCCGCTGGCGGAGACTGCACCACCGGTGTGGAACGTACGCATGGTCAGCTGGGTACCGGGCTCACCGATGGACTGTGCGGCGATGATGCCCACGGCCTCGCCGATGTCCACGGTCTTGCCAGTGGCCAGCGAACGGCCGTAGCACAGGGCGCAGGTGCCGACGCTGGACTCACAGGTGAGTACGGAGCGGACCTTGACCTCGGTGATGCCTGCCGCGAACAGCTCGGCGATCACTACGTCGCCGCAGTCGGTGCCGGCGGCTGCGAGGACGTTGCCCTCGGAGTCCACGACGTCGACGGCGAGCGTACGTGCGTACGCGCTGTTCTCGACGTTCTCGTCCAGCACCAGCTCACCGTTGGAATCGGCGACTGCGATGGGCGTGACCAGGCCGCGCTCGGTGCCGCAGTCCTCTTCACGGACGATGACGTCCTGGGACACGTCCACCAGACGACGGGTCAAGTAACCCGAGTTGGCGGTACGCAGAGCGGTGTCAGCAAGACCCTTACGCGCGCCGTGCGTGGCGATGAAGTATTCCAGAACCGACAGGCCCTCACGGTAGGAGGACTTGATGGGACGGGGAATAATTTCACCCTTCGGGTTGGCCACGAGGCCACGGATACCCGCGATCTGGCGGACCTGCATCCAGTTACCACGTGCACCGGAGGACACCATGCGGTTGATGGTGTTCATCGGCGACAGGCTGTCGCGCATCGCCTGGGCGATCTCGTTGGTTGCCTTGTTCCAGATCTCGATCAGTTCCTGGCGGCGCTCGTCGTCGTCGATCAGGCCCTTGTCGTACTGGCCCTGGATCTTCGCAGCCCGCTCCTCGTAACCGGCGAGGATGGCCGGCTTTGCGGCCGGAACCTCAATGTCCGAGATGGCGACGGTGACGCCTGAGCGGGTGGCCCAGTAGAAACCGGCATCCTTCAGGTTGTCCAGCGTTGCCGCGGTGACGACCTTCGGGTAGCGCTCCGCGAGGTCGTTGACGATGCGTGACAGCTCGCCCTTGTCGGCAACAGCCTCAACCCACGGGTAGTCCTCGGGCAGCGTCTCGTTGAAGAGAACCTGGCCCAGGGAGGTCTGGACGAGCGCGGGCTGACCCGGCTCCCAGCCTTCCGGAGCTTCCCAGCCGGCGTAGGGCACGAAGCCTTCGAGGCGGATCTTGACCTGCGAGTTCAGGTGCAGCTCGCGGGCATCGAACGCCATGATGGCTTCCGCAACCGAACCGAAGACGCGGCCTTCGCCAGCTGAGCCAACACGCTTGGTGGTCAGGTGGTAGAGGCCGATGATCATATCCTGCGAAGGCAGGGTGACCGGGCGTCCGTCAGAGGGCTTCAGGATGTTGTTCGAGGACAGCATCAGGATGCGGGCCTCAGCCTGCGCTTCGGGGCTCAGCGGCAGGTGGACTGCCATCTGGTCGCCGTCGAAGTCGGCGTTGAAGGCGCCACAAACCAGCGGGTGGAGCTGGATTGCCTTACCTTCAACAAGCTGCGGCTCGAACGCCTGGATGCCGAGGCGGTGCAGGGTAGGTGCACGGTTGAGCAGCACCGGGTGTTCGGTGATGATCTCTTCGAGCACGTCCCAGACCTGCGGACGGTACCGCTCCACCATGCGCTTGGCCGACTTGATGTTCTGGGCGTGGTTGAGGTCAACCAGGCGCTTCATCACGAACGGCTTGAAGAGCTCCAGCGCCATCTGCTTGGGCAGGCCGCACTGGTGCAGCTTCAGCTGCGGGCCGACGACGATGACCGAACGGCCGGAGTAGTCGACGCGCTTGCCGAGGAGGTTCTGGCGGAAACGGCCCTGCTTGCCCTTGAGCATGTCACTCAGGGACTTCAGCGGACGGTTGCCCGGTCCGGTGACCGGACGGCCGCGGCGGCCGTTGTCGAAGAGGCTGTCAACAGCTTCCTGAAGCATGCGCTTCTCATTGTTGACGATGATCTCCGGAGCACCCAGGTCAAGCAGGCGCTTGAGGCGGTTGTTGCGGTTGATCACACGGCGGTACAGGTCGTTGAGGTCGGAGGTCGCGAAGCGGCCACCGTCCAGCTGGACCATGGGGCGCAGTTCCGGCGGGATCACCGGGACGGCGTCGAGGACCATGCCAAGCGGGCTGTTGTTGGTGGTCAGGAACGCGTTGACCACCTTCAGTCGCTTGAGGGCGCGGGTCTTGCGCTGGCCCTTGCCGTTGGCGATGATGTCGCGGAGCAGGTCCGACTCGGCCTGCATGTCGAAGCTCTCAAGACGCTTCTTGATGGCTTCGGCACCCATGGAGCCTTCGAAGTACATGCCGTAGCGGTCGCGCAGCTCGCGGTACAGGCCTTCGTCACCTTCGAGGTCGGCGACCTTGAGGTTCTTGAAACGGTCCCAGACCTGCTCAAGGCGCTCGATGTCGGCGTCGGCACGCTTGCGCACGTTCGCCATCTGGCGGTCGGCGGAGTCGCGGGCCTTCTTCTTGTCGGCAGCCTTCGCGCCTTCACCCTCAAGGCGGGCAATTTCGCCTTCGAGGTCGCGGGCGATCGCCGCGATGTCGGAGTCGCGGTTGTCGATGAGCTGCTTCTTCTCGATGTCGTGCTCAACCTGCAGGTTGGGCAGTTCCTCGTGGCGGGCAGCTTCGTCGACGCTGGTGATCATGTAGGCAGCGAAGTAAATGACCTTTTCAAGGTCCTTCGGTGCCAGGTCAAGGAGGTAGCCCAGGCGGGACGGAACACCCTTGAAGTACCAGATGTGCGTGACGGGTGCGGCCAGCTCGATGTGGCCCATGCGTTCGCGGCGGACCTTTGCGCGGGTGACTTCAACGCCACAACGCTCACAGATGATGCCCTTGAAGCGCACGCGCTTGTACTTGCCGCAGTAGCATTCCCAGTCCCGGGACGGGCCGAAGATCTTCTCGCAGAAGAGTCCGTCCTTCTCGGGCTTAAGGGTGCGGTAGTTGATGGTTTCCGGCTTCTTAACCTCGCCGTAAGACCAACCGCGGATGTCTTCCGCGGTGGCGAGGCCGATCTGCATGAGGCCGAAGGAGGATTCGCTGGACATATGGTCCCTGTTCTCTCTTGTTCTCTAAATTCTGAAGTCTTGGGTGCGGAATGAGGGAGGTGAGGTCCGACGGCGGGTGGTCACCCGCCGTCGGACGCCCGCCTGCTAGACCTCTTCTACCGAACTGGGCTCTGCACGAGACAGATCGATGCCCAGTTCTTCCGCAGCGGTGAAGACTGCGTCATCAGAGTCACGCATTTCAATTGTGGTTCCGTCCGTGGAGAGGACTTCCACGTTCAGGCACAGCGACTGCATTTCCTTGATCAAGACCTTGAAGGACTCGGGAACGCCCGGCTCGGGGATGTTCTCGCCCTTGACGATGGCTTCGTAGACCTTCACACGACCGTGGATGTCATCAGACTTGATCGTGAGGAGTTCCTGGAGCGTGTAGGCGGCGCCGTAAGCTTCGAGCGCCCACACTTCCATTTCACCGAAGCGCTGGCCACCGAACTGTGCCTTACCACCCAGCGGCTGCTGCGTGATCATGGAGTACGGGCCGGTGGAGCGCGCGTGGATCTTGTCGTCCACCAGGTGGTGGAGCTTCAGGATGTACATGTAGCCGACCGAGATCGGATCCGGGAACGGCTCGCCGGAGCGGCCGTCGAACAGACGGGTCTTGCCGGAGGAGTTGATCAGGCGTTCGCCGTCGCGGGTCACGTTGGTGGAGTCCAGCAGGCCCGTGATTTCCTCTTCGCGGGCGCCGTCGAACACCGGCGTTGCAACAGTGGTCTGGCCACTCTCGCGCGGCAGGTTCGGCAGCTGCTTGACCCACTCGGGCTCGCCTTCGATCTTCCAGCCGGTCTTGGCAACCCAGCCGAGGTGCGTTTCAAGCACCTGGCCCACGTTCATTCGGCCCGGGACACCCAGCGGGTTCAGGACGATATCAACGGGGGTGCCGTCGGCAAGGAAGGGCATGTCCTCGATCGGGAGGATCTTGGAGATAACACCCTTGTTGCCGTGGCGGCCGGCGAGCTTGTCGCCATCGGTGATCTTACGCTTGGCAGCCACGTAGACGCGGACCAGCTGGTTCACGCCCGGGGGCAGTTCGTCGTCGTTGTCGCGGTCGAAGACGCGCACGCCGATGACGGTGCCGGACTCGCCGTGGGGCACCTTCAGGGACGTGTCGCGGACTTCGCGGGACTTCTCACCGAAGATGGCGCGCAGCAGGCGTTCTTCGGGGGTCAGTTCGGTTTCACCCTTCGGGGTGACCTTTCCAACCAGGATGTCCCCTGCTTCAACCTCGGCACCGATGTGGATGATGCCGCGCTCGTCCAGGCCTGCCAGGACTTCCTCGGACACGTTGGGGATGTCACGGGTGATTTCCTCGGCACCAAGCTTGGTGTCGCGGGCATCGATCTCGTGCTCCTCGATGTGGATGGAGGAAAGAACGTCCTCGGCAACGATGCGCTGCGAGAGGATGATGGCGTCCTCGAAGTTGTGGCCTTCCCATGACATGAATGCCACGAGCAGGTTCTTACCGAGGGCGAGCTCGCCCTGGTCCGTTGCCGGGCCGTCGGCGATGATGCCGCCAACTTCCAGGCGCTGGCCTTCGTTCACCAGGACACGGTGGTTGTAGCAGTTGCCCTGGTTGGAGCGGGCGAACTTGTTGATGCGGTAGTTGGTCTCCGTGCCGTCGTCGTTGAGCATGATGACGAGCTCGGCGGAAACCTCGGTGACCACACCGGCCTTCTTCGCGATGACAACGTCACCGGCGTCAACGGCTGCGGCGCGCTCCATGCCGGTGCCCACGAACGGAGCCTCGGAACGGACCAGCGGCACGGCCTGGCGCTGCATGTTGGCACCCATGAGTGCGCGGTTGGCGTCGTCGTGCTCGAGGAACGGGATCAGGGCGGTAGCCACGGACACCATCTGGCGCGGGGAAACGTCCATGAACTCGACGTCCTCGGCGGGAACGAGCACAGGCTCGCCTCCACCACCACGGGCACGGACCAGGACGGTGTCTTCGGCGAACTTCTTGTTCTCGTCCAGCGGCGCGTTGGCCTGGGCGATGAGCACCTCAGCCTCGTCGTCGGCCGTCAGGTACTGGACGTCGTCGGACACGACGCCGTTCTTGACCAGGCGGTACGGGGTCTCGATGAAGCCGAACGGGTTGATGCGTCCGTAGGATGCCAGCGAGCCGATCAGACCAATGTTCGGGCCTTCAGGGGTTTCGATGGGGCACATACGTCCGTAGTGGGACGGGTGCACGTCACGGACTTCCATGCCGGCGCGGTCACGGGACAGACCACCGGGGCCAAGGGCCGACAGGCGGCGCTTGTGGGTCAGGCCCGAGAGCGGGTTGTTCTGGTCCATGAACTGCGACAGCTGGGAGGTTCCGAAGAACTCCTTGATGGCTGCAACCACGGGGCGGATGTTGATCAGGGTCTGGGGCGTGATGGCCTCGACGTCCTGGGTGGTCATACGCTCGCGGACAACGCGCTCCATACGGGACAGGCCGGTGCGGACCTGGTTCTCGATAAGCTCGCCGACGGCGCGGATGCGGCGGTTGCCGAAGTGGTCGATGTCGTCGATTTCGACGCGCAGGTCCACTTCCTGGCCATCGCGGGTGCCCTTGATGGTCTTCTCACCGGCGTGCAGCGCGACGAGGAACTTGATCATGGCCACGATGTCTTCAACGTGCAGGACCGATGCTTCCTTGTCGCCAAGGGAGCGGTCGATGCCAAGCTTGCGGTTGATCTTGTAGCGGCCAACCTTGGCCAGATCGTAGCGCTTGGAGTTGAAGTACAGGTTGTCCAGCAGCGACTGGGCAGCCTCGACGGTGGGCGGCTCGCCCGGGCGCAGCTTCCGGTAGATGTCCAGCAACGCGTCTTCGCGGGTCTCGGTGGCGTCCTTCTCAAGGGTTGCCCGCATCGAGTCGTACTGGCCGAACTCTTCGAGGATCTGGCCTTCGGTCCAGCCGAGGGCCTTCAGCAGGACGGTGACCGACTGCTTGCGCTTGCGGTCGAGGCGAACGCCGACCTGGTCGCGCTTGTCGATTTCGAGCTCGAACCAGGCGCCGCGGGACGGGATGATCTTCGCAGTGAAGATGTCCTTGTCACTGGTCTTGTCGGCGGCACGCTCGAAGTAGGCGCCCGGGGAACGGACCAGCTGGGAGACGACAACACGCTCGGTGCCGTTGACCACGAAGGTACCCTTCTCGGTCATCAGCGGGAAGTCGCCCATGAACACGGTCTGCTGCTTGATCTCACCCGTGTTGTTGTTCATGAACTCGGCCTTGACGTACAGCGGAGCCGAGTACGTTGCGTCCCGGTCCTTGCACTCGGCCATGGTGTACTTCGGGTCAGCGAACTCGGGATCGGAGAAGCTCAGGGACATAGTGCCCTGGAAGTCCTCAATCGGGGAGATCTCTTCGAAGATGTCCGAAAGACCGGACGTGGTGGCGACGCTAAGATCGTTTTCTTCGACTGCTTTCGCTACGCGTGCCTGCCAGCGTTCGTTTCCGACCAGCCAGTCGAAGCTGTCCGTCTGGAGGGCAAGCAGATTCGGAACGTCAAGAGGTTCGTGAATCTTTGCGAATGAGAGCCGGCGAGTGGCACCATCAGTGCTGTCGGCGGTGTTAGCGGTTTCGTTATTAGAGGTGCTCGAGGCGACCAAGAGGGATCCTTCCACAGACCTTCAGGCGTTTTCAGATCTCCCCCGCTGTGCACCCTGCGGAATGCTCCGCAGTGCTACCATCCGGTTCCGCTATATGACCCGGGGCCGGTGCTGACCATGCTGTGACGTTGTTGACGGCACGTTGATTGCCAGCTGCCAGGCGAAAGCCCACCGCTATATGAAGGCTGAAGGTAAACAGGGAAGACGCAAATATCTACGATACGGCAAAATAACCTACATGTCTACCCCACATCCGGCCCGATTGCAAGCACCGGTTTTCCGGGCTGCGTGCGGCAGGCGGGACTAAAGCCGCAGGGTGACGCCTTCGGCCGTGCACGTCCCGGCGTTGGCAAACACCGCGTCCCTGACTGCGTCCCGGGATTCCTGCGCTGGCACGCCGCCGGATTCTGCTGCGGCTGAATGGTCGATGGCGAGCAGGCTCAGTGACGCGAAGAGCCCTTGGAGGTCACCGGCCGTTGCGTCCTTGGCGTCGTCGGCCCGCAGGTAGATGTCCTCAAAGCCGTCCGGGTCATCGGCCGGGACGGCCTTGTACTCCGCGACCAGTTTGTTGAAGAGTTCACAGGTCCCTTTTGCTCCCACTGCTGCGGCTCCCCCTGGAGCTGACGACGGCGGCGCGTCCGTGACGCTTCCAGCGGAGCCGGTGGGGCGGCGAGGGTTTTCCCGGCCTGGCTCAGGCGCGGCCGGCGCCGTTGAGGCGGCGTTGGGATCCGGGGTGGAAACGGAACAGGCCGTAAGTGACGCAAAACCGATGGCCGCTGCCATCATCAGGATTTTTTTCACGGTGCTGCTCCAAGCGTCCCCGGGGCACGGACCTGCTGTCCCCCTGCAAAAGTGTCCGGCGTCTACCCTACGCAGGCAGCCGCCGTCGCGCACGTTCCGGGGATGGGGACTCCTCCCCCGCCGCTGCCGTCGCGGGAGCCGGGGCACTGCCGGAATGCACATAGCGGCCGGGGCGTTTGAATATATGGGTGACCAGCGTCACGATAGCCTTGGTGGCCTACAACGAATCAGATCGGAAGAGATAAACATGGGCAACTTCGCGGACAACACTGACGTTGTCATCCTCGCAGCAGTTCGTACTCCACAGGGCCGTATCAACGGCCAGCTGGCGAGCTTTACCGCCGTCGATCTCGGGGCCCACGCCATCAAGGCGGCCCTGGAAGCGAGCGGGGTGGACGCCGGCCAGGTGGAGGCCGTCATCATGGGACAGGTGCTCCAAGCCGGTGCCGGCCAGAATCCCGCACGGCAGAGCTCCATCGGCGCCGGCATCGGCTGGAACGTTCCTGCTGTCACCGTGAACAAGGTCTGCCTCTCGGGGCTGACCGCGGTGATCGACGCTGCCCGGATGATCCGCGGCGGTGAGGCGGCCGTGGTGGTGGCAGGCGGGCAGGAGTCCATGACCCGGGCACCTCACGTGCTGCCCGGCTCACGGCAGGGGTGGACCTACGGCTCCATCCAGGCACTGGACGTGGCTGCGCACGATGGACTTACGGATGCCTTTGACGGCCAGTCGATGGGGCTGTCCACCGAAACCCGTAACCTTACGCTGGGCATCGACAGGACATCACAGGACAACGTGGCCGCCCAGTCGCACCAGCGCGCCGCACTGGCCGCCAAGAACGGCACCTTCGACGACGAGATCGTTCCCCTCAGCGTCAAGCAACGCAAGGGCGATCCCCTGGTGGTCTCCACCGATGAAGGTGTGCGCCCAAACGCCTCCGTCGAGTCCTTGGCCGGGCTGCGGGCAGCCTTCGTCACCGACGGCACCATCACCGCCGGCAACTCCTCTCCCCTGTCTGATGGAGCCGCGGCCCTGGTCCTCTCCTCCCGCGCCTTTGCCGAGGAGAACGGGCTGGAATACCTTGCGGTTGTCGGCAAGCCCGGGCAGGTTGCCGGGCCGGACAACTCCCTGCATTCCCAGCCGTCCAACGCCATTAAGAACGCCCTGGGCCGTGCGGGCTGGACCACCGCCAATTTGGACTTTATCGAGATCAACGAAGCGTTCGGTTCCGTGGCGGTCCAGTCGCTGCAGGATCTCGATTACCCCCTTGAAAAGTGCAACATCCATGGCGGTGCCATCGCACTGGGCCACCCCATCGGGGCATCCGGTGCCCGGCTCGCTGTACATGCCGCCCATGAGCTTAGGCGACGCGGAACAGGCAAAGCCGCGGTGTCCCTGTGCGGGGGTGGCGGACAGGGCGAAGCCCTCCTGCTGTACCGCGACTGATGGCGGACATGCCTGCGAACGGAACGGACGGCGTCGGACGCGAACGGTTCCTGGCGGATGCAGCCGCCAGGGGCCTTCAGGTCGAGGTAGTGGAAAGGCCGGCCGCCAAAAGCCTCGAGGAAGCGGCCGGCATCCTGGGCATTACGCCCGCCGACATCGTGAAGTCGTTGGTGGTCAAGCACAAGGACGGGTCGTTCCTCTTTGCGCTGATTCCCGGCGACCGCCAGATCTCCTGGCCCAAGCTCCGGAACCTCGTGGGCGTCAACAAGCTTTACCTGCCGCCAGCGGACGTGGCGCTGGACGCAACCGGCTACGAACGCGGCACCATCACCCCGCTGGGCAGCACCAACAGCTGGCCTGTGTATGCCGACGCCACCATCACGGGCCGGAGGATCTCTATGGGTGCAGGTGCCCACGGCTACAGCGCCTTCGTGGACGCCGACGCCCTCACGGGAGCGTTGCGCGCCGTCGTCGCGGACATCAGCGACCCTGCTTGACGCCAGCTGAACTGAATACGCAAAAAGCCCCGCCCACAAACGTGGACGGGGCTTTTTGAGGAAGAGGCGTTGTTACTTGAGGGTAACGGTGGCGCCTGCAGCCTCGAGCTGCTCCTTGGCCTTCTCGGCAGCTTCCTTGGTTGCACCTTCGAGGACAGCCTTGGGAGCGCTGTCAACCAGGTCCTTGGCTTCCTTGAGGCCCAGGGAAGTGATGGCGCGAACTTCCTTGATCACTGCGATCTTCTTGTCGCCGGCAGCTTCGAGGACGACGTCGAAGTCAGTCTTCTCTTCAACCTCTTCAGCAGCAGCACCGGCGGGGCCGGCAACAGCTACAGCAGCAGCGGTAACTTCGAAGGTCTCTTCGAAGAGCTTGACGAACTCGGAGAGCTCGATGATGGTCAGTTCCTTGAAAGCTTCAATGAGCTCTTCGTTGGTGAGCTTCGCCATGGTAGGCGTCCTTCCTGTTGTGGTGTTCAGCGGCACGCGGCCGTGCTTCACACCGGAGTCTTGTGGGGTAAAGAGAATTAGTTCTCTTCGGCTGCGGGAGCCTCAGCTGCGGGAGCTTCTGCTTCGGCAGCGGGAGCTTCTTCAGCGGCAGGCGCCTCGGCAGCTGCCGGTGCACCGTTCTCTTCTTCAAGCTTGAGGCGCAGTGCGTCAATGATGCGTGCAGCTGCTGCGGCAGGGGCCTTGAGGACGCCTGCAACCTTGGCGAGCTGCAGCTCGCGGGACTCGAGCGCTGCCAGTTCGGCAACCTCGCTGGCGTTCAGTGCCTTGCCCTCGAAGTAACCGGTCTTGATGACCAGCTGCTTGTTGGTCTTGGCAAAATCCGTCAGGCTCTTGGCAGCGGCAACTGCGTCACCCTTGATGAACGCGATTGCAGTGGGGCCGGAAAGCTGGTCGTTGAATGCTTCAACACCGGCTTCCTTGGCTGCAATGGCGGTCAGGGTGTTCTTGACGACCGCGAACTTGGTGTCCTGGCCGAGAGAAACACGCAGCTGCTTGAGCTGTGCAACGGTGAGCCCACGGTATTCGGTCAGGACAGCGGCGTTCGATTCCTTGAAATCGTTAGTGATCTCAGCTACTGCTGAAACCTTGGTAGGCGTTGCCATAACCCTCCTTCCGGGGATAGTGCCGGTATGCGACGGTCCCCGCTCAAGTGAGCTAAAACTAAAAACGCCCCGCGCAGATGCACGGGGCTTGGCTCAACACAGATGTTTCCATGGAGCTTTGCTTCGTTCACCTGCGCCGGCCGCCCTACGTTGAGGGTCCTTCGTCCAGAAAGCCACTGCTTCTCCCGCGCACAACTGCAGAGTTGAGCCATGTTCGAGAGAGTGGATTTCCAACAACCGACGGTCTTTGGTCCTTCAAGTCTACGGGGAGAGCCCCCGGTCCTCCAAATCCGGCCGCTAGCTGGTGCTGGTGTGCACGTGCGGAAGCTCCTTTTGCCAAATCCCGGTGACCCCGGCGGTCTGGAAACCCAGCTGCTGGTTGACGGTCAGGAGGTACCGGTTTTCCGGGGCGTTCCAGGTATAGATGACCCGCGCGTCGGGAAACTGCTCGGTGAGCCTTTCCATGTTGGCCACCTTGATCAGCAGGCCCAGCTTGTTCCCCCTGTGCTCCTGCAGCACCAGGGTGTCGTCCTGGAAGACGACGTCGGCCCGGTGTGCCAGTACCGTGATGGTGGTCAGGCCCACGAGCGTTCCCGAGGCCAGGTGTTCGACGGCGGTGACCACGGTCCGTCTGCCCTGCGCGATGGCAACCTCTTCGGCTTCCCGGAGGATGGCGCCGTCGAGCACCATGTCCTGCTCAACCGGCGGGTCCAGGGCGGGATCGACGTCGGCCCCTGACTGGTTCTCCAGGGCCGCGACGGCCTCCAGCCACTGGTCCGGGCAGCGGTCCGTCCAGTGGTGCAGCCGGTATCGGCCGTTGTTGGCCTCGTCTGCCTCAGCCTGCAGATCGGCCACCAGCTTTGTGTCCAGCGGCAGCGTGCAGGAGCTGAACTGCTCAATATGCTGAAGCGTATATCCGGTCCGCTGGGCGAACTCCACTTCGCGGCTCTCCAGCGGTACGAAGCCCTGGCCCGAGCCCGGAACCAACTGGGCGCGCTCGAATTCATGGAGCGAGGCGCCGGGGTGGTTCGTGTCCACCAGGATCATGGTGCGCCCCTCGCCGCGGGCCAGCTGTTCGGCGGCCTGGAGGAGCCGGCGGCCCACTCCCTGGCGCTGGAACTCGGGAAGGATGTCGAGGGTGAATTCGGCCAGGTCCAGGTTGTCAGTCAAGGGCAGGGCGATATCGACGGTCCCCACGATCTCCCCGTCCACCTTGGCTACGAGAATCAGCTGGCGCTCGTACGGGTCCTGGAACTCGAGCAGCTTCTCCAACGGACCATAGGCGAGGTCATCGCTGCCCCAGGTCTGCATCCTGACTTTCCGCCCCACCTCGACGGCGGCAAGGAAGTCCGCTGCGTCCGGCGCCTCCAGTGAGTCGGGAATCCAAAGCTGCTCGATCTTCACGTCTTTTGCCATAGGCGAATCATCCCAGCCGTTTCTGCCACTCGCCTTCATAACCTGCGGGCTTGAATCCAAGTGCGATATTTATGGCCAGCATATGTTGGTTTTCGTTGGCATTCCATGTCAGCACCGACCGCGCCGCCGGCCACCGGTTCTGTGCCCGCCGCAAGTTTGCCACTTTGGTCAGCATGCCCAGGCGGTGGCCGCGGTGTTCGGAGGTGACCAGGGTGTCCTGCTGCACGATGGAGTCCGGCACACCCGGGCGCCAGTTCAGGACGGTGTAGGCCGCCAGTTGCCCCGTCTCCCGCTGCCGGGCCGCCGTCACCGCTGATTGGACTCCACTGCGGATCAGCGTGTTCTCCTCCTCCCGGACCCTGGCCACATCCCAGTCCTCACGTTCCCAATCCAGCCCGGCGATGGGTACGTCCGTACTCATCGTCGCTTTGAGCTCGGCATACGCCTGCAGCAGGTCTTCCGGGCAGCTGTCATTCCAGCCGATGACGGAGTATTCCGCGGCCTGGGCGGAGGCATCGGCCTCCAACCGGTCCAGCAGTTCCGGAGGCACAGGCAGGGCCAGGCGACTTGACCGTTCCACCTGCTCGAGCTCATAGCCGGCAGCAAGGGCAAAAGCCACCGCGGGCTCGTCAAGCGGCAGTCCACCGGCGCCGGATTTCGCGGGCAGCAGGGCTGCACCATTCGCAGCCTTCAAAGGCACCTCGTGATAGCCGTCAAGAGAGGTCCTGCCGCGATCCCGGGCGACGGCCTCGGCATGCTTGAGCAGGGCTCGGCCCAGTCCCCGACGCCGGTGGACAGGAGCAACCAGTACATCGACTCCAGCGGTGTGCGTGTTCTCGCGCAGTGGGAGGGTGACCGAGCAGATACCCACGGTTTCCGCGCCGACCCTGGCCAGGTACAGGTGCCGTTCCTCATACTCGTTGCCCTGCCAGAACTCGGCAGCTTCCTGCAGCGTGGGGCAGCGGTCCAGGTTGCCCCACGCAGCGAGTTCATGGGCCACCCTCAAGGCGTGGCATTCCTCAAACTCGGCGGTAAGCTGGCGGGCCACCGCAGCTGTTTCGCCGCCGGGCTGCAAGATGTCCACTTCGGATATTGCCAGCACAACAGAGTCTTCCGGGGATGGATCCACATCCGGTTCGGCCATTTCTACAGCTTAGGCAAGAGTCTGCCGCTTCGGGCATGGTTTGCGGACTTAAACAAAAACCGCCCGGCACGGGTGCCGGGCGGTTTTAGTTTGCATCGGAAGGATCCGCTGCGGTTGCTTCACACGAGGATTTAGGCCTCGGTCAGAACCTTGGTGACGTTCGGGTCCACGGAGATGCCGGGGCCGAAGGTGGTGGCAACGGTGGCCTTCTGGATGTAGCGGCCCTTGGAAGCGGACGGCTTCAGGCGAAGCACCTCTTCCAGTGCTGCTGCGTAGTTCTCAGCCAACTTGAGGGCGTCGAAGGACACCTTGCCGATGATGAAGTGCAGGTTGGAGTGCTTGTCGACGCGGAAGTCGATCTTTCCACCCTTGATGTCGTTGACGGCCTTGGTGACGTCGGGGGTCACGGTGCCCGTCTTCGGGTTCGGCATCAGGTTACGCGGGCCCAGGACCTTACCGAGGCGGCCAACCTTGCCCATGAGGTCAGGGGTGGCAACGGCGGCGTCGAAGTCGGTCCAGCCGGCTGCGATCTTTTCGATCAGGTCATCGGAACCAACGAAGTCGGCGCCGGCAGCGATTGCTGCCTCAGCCTTGTCACCCGTAGCGAAAACCAGGACGCGGGCAGTCTTACCGGTGCCGTGGGGCAGGTTGACGGTGCCGCGGACCATCTGGTCAGCCTTGCGGGGGTCGACGCCGAGGCGGAATGCAACCTCAACGGTGGCGTCAAACTTGGACGGGTTGGTGTCCTTGGCCAGCGTTACTGCCTCGAACGGCGCGTAGAACTTCTCCGCGTCGATCTTGGCGGCTGCTGCCTCATATGCTTTGCTGCGCTTTGCCATGCTGCTAATTTCTCCTTGTGCAGTTGTGGTCTGCGGACCGCGCTGGGCCCTGCCACAGTTGGTGAGCGGGCTCGTTATCCGTGCCCGGTTCCCAACATTGTCGGTTTGTGCCGCTTATACGGCAGTGGTGCCGGTTGCCCGGCGGTGCCGCCCGTCGTCGTGATCAGTTTCCCGAACCCGACATGTGGCAGCGGGGGATTAACCCTCGACGGTGATGCCCATGGAGCGGGCAGTGCCGGCGATGATCTTCGCTGCGCCTTCGAGGCTGGTGGCGTTGAGGTCTTCCATCTTGGTGGAAGCAATCTCGTTGACCTGTGCCTGGGTCAGCTTGGCAACCTTGACAGTGTGCGGGGTTGCTGAACCCTTGGCGACGCCTGCAGCCTTTTTGATGAGCTCTGCAGCCGGCGGGGTCTTGGTGATGAACGTGAAGGAACGGTCCTCGTAGACCGTGATTTCCACGGGGATGACGTTTCCGCGCTGGGCTTCCGTCGCAGCGTTGTACGCCTTGCAGAATTCCATGATGTTGACACCGTGCTGGCCAAGCGCAGGACCGATCGGCGGAGCCGGGTTAGCGGCACCTGCCTGGATCTGCAGCTTGATGAGGCCGGTGACCTTCTTCTTGGGAGCCAATGTAGGGTCCTTCTCTCAATAACGTCCTGGGACACAGGAGCGTGCCTCAGGTTTTTGGCCGCCATGGCAAGGCGGCCGGCCGTTCCGGTGCTGCTAAAGCAGGCAGCGCCGGGACGAATTCTTGGGTGGTCAGATCTTGGTGACCTGGTTGAACGCCAGGGTGACCGGCGTTTCGCGCTCGAAGATGGAAACCAGCACCACGAGGGTCTGGGATTCGACCTTGATCTCGGAGATCGTTGCGGGGAGGGTCTCGAACGGACCTTCCTTGACGATGACGGATTCGCCGACCTCGAAGTCGACATCCACGGGAGCCTGGTTCTGCTTGTTGACCGGCTTGCCCTTCTCGGCCTGCTCTTCCTCGAAAACGGGAGCGAGCATGGAGAAAACCTCGTCCAGGCGCAGCGGCACGGGGTTATGGGCGTTGCCCACGAAGCCGGTGACGCCGGGGGTGTGGCGGACGGCGCCCCAGGAGGCATCCGTCAGGTCCATGCGGACCAGTACGTAGCCGGGGATGCGGACGCGGTTGATGACCTTGCGCTGAGCGTTCTTGATCTCAACGACTTCTTCCATGGGCACCTGGATCTCGAAGATGTAATCTTCCATGTCCAGGGTCTGGATGCGGGTTTCCAGGTTGGCCTTCACGCGGTTTTCGTAACCGGCGTAGGAGTGGATGACGTACCAGTCACCTTCCTGGCGGCGCAGCTTGGCCTTGAATTCCTCGGCGGGGTCAACATCGGCCTTCGCCGCGGCGGCTGCGAGGGCGTCAGCTGACTCTTCCTCGGAGCCGGCGTCGTCCGCCTCAGCGTCTTCAGACTCGGCGTCGCTGGCTTCGGGCGCGGAGGACTCAACCTCAGACTCGTCACCGGCTTCTGCCGTGATGTCCGCGGACTCTTCCAGCTCAGTCTCGGTTACCTCGAGCTCCTGCTCAGACACTTGGTCTCCTGCTTCCTCATTGCCTAACATGCCTATTTAAATGGCTCAATTCCGCACACCGGTGTTTCCCTCCGGTTTCCCGGACGGATCACACGGCCTGCGGACGGTTCAGCCTTAGCTGTCCCCGGGGACGCTACCGCCGAAGATCCAGCTGACAGCGCTTCCAAAACCGAGGTCCAGCAGGCTGACGATGATCATCATGATGCCGACGAACACCAGCACCACGAGCGTGTAGTTGATCAGTTCCTTGCGGGTTGGTGCAACAACTTTCTTCAGCTCGCCGATGATCTGGCGGATGAAGAGCGCAATGCGGGCGAAGAAGTTTGCCTTGGCGTCCTTCTTAGCTGGGCGGCCCTTGGAGCTGCTGGCAGCTGTTTCGGTCACCTGGTCCTCGCTCATCTTTGCAATGTTGGATTACCCGGCCCTGATCAGAACCATGGTTGCTGCGCTTGCCCCGGATTTTTGTCCGGGGCAGCTTGCGCAGGGCAGACAGGACTCGAACCTGCAACCTGCGGTTTTGGAGACCGCTGCGCTACCAATTGCGCCACTACCCTATGGAGTGAATTCCACGCTCCAACGACAAACCACCAGCTTGCACTGGGGCGCACGTCATCATCCGTGTTTTCAACACCGGTGAACCAGTCTACGCAACAACTTCGCGTTCGTCGAACCAGCCCGTTTCCGGCCCTTCCCGCGGCCAGGATTGACCTTGACTGGCAGGCAGTCACAAATCAGAACCGGCAACCCGGAGGGTCCGGTGAACAGCATAGAGTAGATCACGTCGAAACCCACACTCCAGCCTCCGGGCTGCAAGCGAAGAACGGACCTGCCATGTCTGCCGCCCGCGTTTCCAAGCGCATTTCCGCTATTGCCGAATCCGCAACCCTTGCCGTTGATGCCAAGGCGAAGGCGCTGAAGGCAGCTGGCCGGCCGGTCATTGGTTTCGGCGCGGGTGAACCGGATTTCCCCACCCCGGACTACATCGTCCAGGCGGCCATTGAGGCGGCGAGCCAGCCCAAGTACCACCGCTACTCCCCCGCCGGCGGCTTGCCCGAGCTGAAGAAGGCCATCGCCGAGAAGACCCTGCGGGACTCCGGCTACGCGGTGGACGCTTCCCAGGTACTGGTGACCAACGGCGGCAAGCAGGCCGTCTACAACACCTTCGCCACGCTGGTTGATCCGGGTGACGAAGTCATTGTGCCCACCCCGTTCTGGACCACGTACCCGGAGGCCATCCGGCTCGCAGGCGGCGTGCCCGTGGAGGTGTTTGCCGGCCCGGAGCAGGACTACCTGGTGACGGTGGAGCAACTCGAAGCAGCGGTCACCGACAGGACGAAGATCCTGCTGTTCGTGTCGCCGTCGAACCCCACCGGTTCCGTCTACTCCCCTGAGCAGGTGGCGGAGATCGGCAAGTGGGCCGCGGCCAAGGGCCTGTGGGTTGTCACTGATGAGATTTACGAGCACCTGACGTACGACGGCGTTCCGTTCACCTCCATCGCCACCGCTGCCCCGGAGCTGGGCGACAAAGTGGTTATCCTCAACGGCGTGGCCAAGACCTACGCCATGACGGGCTGGCGCGTGGGCTGGATGATCGGCCCGGCCGACGTCATCAAGGCCGCCACCAACCTGCAGTCCCACGCCACCTCCAACGTCTCCAACATTCCCCAGGTCGCCGCCCTCGCCGCCGTGTCCGGACCGCTGACCGCCGTCGACGAGATGAAGGTCGCCTTTGACCGCCGCCGCAAGGCCATCGTCGCCGGCCTGAACGCCATCGACGGCGTGGAATGCCCAACGCCGAAGGGCGCGTTCTACGTGTACGCGGACGTCCGCGCGCTGCTGGGCAAGGAATTCCCGACCGCGTCGGGTACCGCCACGCCGCAGACCTCCGCCGAGCTCGCAGCCCTGATCCTGGATGAGGTTGAGGTGGCAGTGGTTCCGGGCGAAGCCTTCGGGCCTTCCGGCTACCTGCGACTTTCCTACGCGCTTGGTGACGAGGACCTCGCCACCGGCGTGCAGCGCCTGCAGGACTTCCTAGGCAAGGCCCAGTAGGGACGCTCTCTCACTTAACGCTCGAAAAATCCAAACGCTCTATCACCTTCCGCAGGAAAAACCCAAACGCTCTATCATTCTCCTCAGGAGAGTGATAGAGCGTTCCGGCTTAAGCCGCATCAAGTGATAGAGCGTTCCGGGTTAATGCCCATTAAGTGATAGAGCGTCCCGTTTAGAGGAGGCGGCGTTCGGCTGCCCACTTGGTGAGTTCGTGCCGGCTGGAGAGCTGCAGCTTGCGGAGCACGGCGGACACGTGAGTTTCCACGGTCTTGATGCTGATGAACAGCTCCTTGGCCACTTCCTTGTAGCTGTAGCCGCGGGCGATGAGGCGCATGACCTCAAGCTCCCGGGCGGAGAGCTTGTCCAGTTCGTCGTCGGCGATGTCTGCAGGGGCGGTGCCAAAAGCATCCAGGACGAAGCCAGCTAGCCGCGGCGAGAAGACGGCGTCCCCACCGGCAACCCGGTACACGGCGTCGGTGATTTCTGCCCCCGAGATGGTCTTGGTGACGTAGCCCCGTGCTCCGGCCCGGATCACCGCCACGACATCCTCCGCCGCGTCCGAGACGCTGAGGGCAAGGAACCTGGTGGTGGCCAGCAGGGCAGCGGAGCCGGCGATGACTTCACGACCCCCGCCCCCAAGGCCGCCAGGAAGGTGGACGTCCAGGAGCACCACGTCCGGTCGCTCCCGGGCGATCACGGCAATCGCCTGCTCTACCGTCGCCGCCTCGCCCACCACCTGGATACTGGGATCCAGGTCCGCCTTCAGGCCGGAGCGGAAGATCGCATGGTCATCCACAATCACCACCCGGGCGGACCTGACGGTTCGGACGGGGCCGGCACCGGCTCCCTGCGTTGCATTCATGGTTTGCCTTCCGTGCTGTCCTGCGGCGCGGCGGGGAAGACCAGCCGCACCTCCGTGCCTTCACTGGTACTGGTAATCGCCGCCGTGCCGCCGTGCCGGTTCATCCGGCCGATGATGGACTCCCGCACCCCGAGCCTGTCCTCCGGAACGTCCTGCAGCTCAAAGCCCGGGCCGCGGTCCTTGACGAAGACTTCCGCACGTCCGGCGGCTGCCTCCAAGTAGACCGAGACGGTCCCGCCGCCGTGGCGGGAGGCGTTGAGCATGGCCTCTCGGCTCGCCTGGACCAGCGCTTCATGGCCTTCCGTGACGGCCGTGTCCCCCACGCTGACCACCTCGACGGCGTTGCCCAGCAGGTCTTCCACTTCGGCGGCTACCGCCTTGATCCGGTCCGACAACTGCCCGGCGTCCTTGCCGGGATCCTCAAACAGCCAGCCCCGCAGCTCCCGTTCCTGGGCACGGGCCAGCCGGACGACGTCGTGCTCATTGGCAGCCCTCCGCTGGATAAGGGCCAGCGTCTGCAGCACCGAGTCGTGAAGGTGGGCGGCGATCTCGGCACGTTCAGTTTCCCGGATGCGGCCGGCGCGCTCCGCTTCCAGGTCACGCCAGAACTTCAGCGCCCACGGGAGCAGGACCAGCACCACCCCGCCGAGGACAGCAACGGACGCCAGCAGCGCCAGCCACGTCTGCTCCCAGGAACCGGATCCGGACACCATCACCAGGACGCCCGCCACCACCAGCGCCAGGCCGGCCGCCAGCCGGGCCCAGCCGCCGGCTTGGTCCGCCTTGGTCTTGTCCACGAGCCCGGCACGCCGGGTTTCATCAAGCTGCATCCAAGCAATGGAAGCGCCGCCAAGGACTGCCGCCGCCGGAATAAGTGTGCCCAGGGGAACGTCCACGCCCAGGAGCTGGGCGACCAGGATGCCCGCCACCAGCAGCAGCCCCACGCCGAGCAGGATCTCCTTGCCGTAGCGCATGTCCCGGAACCTGAACCAGGGACGGGCAGCCTCGGAAGCCTGTCCTGCTGACTCCCCTGCTGCCGGGTAACCGCCGGAAGCGGGAGGGGCAGTGGCCGAGCCAGGGCCGCCGTCGGCCGCTCCGGGAAGGGCAACACCAGGGCCAGCCGGGGCAGGGGCCCGGGGAACGGCCCCATGAACAGGCTCGCGGCTCACGGCCGGGGCAATGGGCGACGGCGGCCGGCGCGCCTGCCGCCGGGCGCTTTCGTCCGCGGTGGGCACCATGATCCACAACCAGGCATAGAAGACGACGCCGGCCCCGCCGGCCAGTGAAGCCAGGGCCATCGCCACCCGTACGTTGCGGACCGGCCAGCCCAGGTGCGCGGCAAGGCCGGAGCACACGCCCGCGATAAAGCGGTCGCTGCGGCGGACCAGCGGGGGGCGGACGGGGACGGTTGTCATGGATCAATCCAAGCACGGATCAGGGTTCCCCGGACCGCAATCCGGCCGGAACCGGGGGCCACTCAGGGGCCGTTCAGGGTGTCCCCCAGTAGAGCCAAGGACCGGCAAGCGGAAGGATCGAGGTATGAACTCGCAAACCCCCACCCCCGACGACGGCCAGCCAACGGAGCCCCTCCCCAGGCGCGAAAACGAACACGCCACGGAGCCCGTGGTGCCGCCTGCCACCCCCTCAGCATCGGACCAGATCCCGGCCGAGGAATCCAAGCAGGACCCCACGCAGGATTACCCCGCGACACAGGATTACCCGGCGCAGGACAGCTCTGATGGGCCTTACGCCGAGCCGTCGGCCGGACCCTCCTCCAGCCACAGCAGCTCAACCCAGAACACCGGCAGCTACGCCTACGCGGGAATGCCCAGCCAGCAGACGGACTTCTTCGGTTGGGTCCGCAGCCACGGCATCACCCGCGGCCAGGACCGCTGGATCGGCGGCGTCTCAAGCGGCATCGCCCACCGCATGGGCATCGACCCGCTGATCGTGCGCGGCGTCTTCATCGTCCTCACCCTCTTCGCCGGCATCGGCGTTCTTGCCTACGGCCTGGCGTGGGCCTTCCTGCCCGAGCCCGATGGGAGGATCCACGTCCAGGAGGCCGGCGCCGGCCGGTGGACCAGCGGCATGACAGGTTCCCTGATCGCCGTTATCCTCGGCTTCAGCGGATTGGGCGGCGGCTTCTGGGGTTGGGGCGATCACGGCTTCGGCGCCTTCCTTTGGACCATCTTTTGGGTTGGCGGCGCCATCTACCTGATCTACTACCTGGCGCAGCGGAACAAGGTGGCCGTTGGAACACCGGCGGGCGCAGCGGCCGGCCCCACCTCCTACGCAGGCAGCGCTTACCCCGGCAGCACCGCATATTCCGCATCTACGTCCACCGGCACCACTCCCCCTTACTCAGACGTTGCGGGCACCGGTCCTTTCACCGGCAGCCCGTACGGAGGCAGCCCGTACGGCGGCAGCGGGTCCGGCGGCGGATGGAACAACGGAGGCGCCGGTGGCACCCGGCAACCGCAGGGTCCCCCACCTGCTCCGAAGGTACGTCCCGCAGGTCCCGGTGCCCCCGCCGTCGCGATCACAGCCGGCAGCGCCTTGATTGTCGGCGCAGGACTGAAAGCGCTGGACGTCACCAACGTCATCGACCTCGGTGATTCCACCAACGCCATCGCCTGGGCAAGCGCAGCGGCCGTCCTGGGCATCGGCATCCTCATCCTGGGCCTGCGCGGCCGGACCTCGGGCATCCTCTCGTTCTTCGCGGTGGCGGCCCTGATCATCGGCGGAATCTTCAACGTGGTGGGCAACAACGGCGACCGGGTCCGCTTCCAGCAGGTTGACTGGACGCCCATGAGCATCCAGCAGGCAAGCGACGGGCTCAACATCACGGCAGGACGCGGCACCGTCGATCTCACCGAACTGGCCGGAAGTGCCCCGCTCCAGTCAGAGGTGCTGGTCCCGCTGGACTTCACCGCCAGCAACGTCACGGTGGTCATTCCCGACACCGTGCCCGTGGACATCAGGGCCGATATGACCCTCGGCAACCTGACCGAAGGCGGGAGCCAGCGCGGCGGGACCACCACACGGGAAAGCAGCTACAACACCGACAAGCCCGGCAGCCACCTGGTGATCCAGATCGACGGCACCGTCAGCAATGTCATCATCAAGGAAGGTAACTGACATGAGCAGCCACACCCCGGCCCCGGACCCGTACGTTCCGGGAAGCACGACGGCGGCACGCACCGACTCTGCCCCTCCATCCGGGGCGCGGGTGGGAACGGTGGTCTGGGGACTGATCGTCCTGGCCCTCGCCGCCCTGATCATCATCGCGCAGCTGGGCATCGTCACCCTCAACGGGACCTACGTCCTGATCGGGCTAATGATCGGAGCCGGCGGCGCCCTGGTGATCGGTGGACTCCTCTCAGCCCGGAAACGTGACAACAGTCCTACAACAGGGAAGGCTTAAGCCATGGACAAGTTTTTCAGCATCGTCAGGGGCCTCGGCCTGAAACGCGGACCGCAGCGCTGGCTTGGAGGCGTTCTGGGAGGCATCGCCGCCAAGCTCAACGTGGACGTGGCCTACGTCCGCATCGCATTCCTCCTCTTTGCCCTGCTGCCCGGGCCGGCCCTGATCTTCTATCTCCTGGCCTGGGTGATCCTGCCGGACCAGCGGAACGTCATCCCGCTCCAGACGTTCCTTGACCGCCGGTCCCTGAACCGTCCCTGAGAAACCGACTAGAAAGTGTCCCCGCTCCCCTTGCGAGCGGGGGCACTTTTTCTTTTGCGCTGGCTGATCCCCGACCGGCCCCTTGTGTAACCGGTTTGTGTCGTACCCCACACCCCCCACTAGACTCTATGTGAGCTCAGCGTGGCGCTCTGCCTGTACACCTTCTCTCCAGGATTTGAGCCGAGACATGAAAATTGGAATTCTCACCAGCGGTGGCGACTGCCCCGGACTGAACGCCGTGATCCGCGGAGCCGTCCTCAAGGGCATTGCCATCCATGGTCACGAATTCGTGGGTTTCCTTGACGGCTGGCGGGGCGTCGTCGAGGGCGACATCATCGACATCCCCCGCACCATGGTCCGCGGTATCGCCAAACAGGGCGGCACCATTCTGGGCACCTCACGCACCAACCCCTTCGAAAACGGCGGCGGCCCCGAGGTCATCAAAGCCCATATGGACCGCCTCGGCATTGACGCCATCATCGCCATCGGCGGTGAGGGGACCCTGGCCGCGGCCAAGCGCCTCACCGACGCAGGCCTGAAGATCGTAGGTGTTCCCAAGACGGTGGACAACGACCTCGACGCCACCGACTACACCTTCGGCTTCGACACCGCCGTCCAGATCGCCACCGAAGCCATCGACCGGCTCCGGACGACCGGCGAATCACACCACCGCTGCATGATCGCCGAAGTCATGGGCCGGCACGTTGGCTGGATCGCGCTGCACGCCGGCATGGCGGCCGGTGCGCACGCCATCCTTATCCCGGAGCAAAAGGTCAGCATCGACCAGATCACGGAATGGGTGAAGGACGCCCATGCCCGTGGCCGCGCGCCCCTGGTGGTGGTGGCCGAAGGATTCGTTCCCGAGCATATGGAAACCCCGCACTCCGAACGCGGCCTGGACACCTTTGGCAGGCCCCGCCTGGGCGGCATCGCGGACCAGCTCGCCCCGGAACTTGAAGCCCGCACCGGCATCGAAACCCGTGCCACCATCCTCGGCCATATCCAGCGCGGCGGCGTGCCGTCCGCCTTCGACCGCGTCCTGGCCACCCGGCTGGGCATGGCGGCCATCGACTCGGTGGTGGAAGGCTACTGGGGCACCATGGTGGCACTGAAGGGCACGGACATTGAGCACGTGGGTTTCCAGGAAGCCCTGGGCCAGCTCAAGACCGTTCCACAGAAGCGCTACGACGAAGCCGCCGTCCTGTTCGGCTGAGTTGTCCTGTTTAACTGCGGTGTCCTGTTCAGCTGCGTTGTCTCGTTCAGCAAAGGTGTCCTGCTCGGCGGGGCCACTTGCCCGCCCTAGGCTGGGAGTATGACACTTGACCCCGGTTCCGCCGCCATCATCCAGCTTGCCTGGGCCAGGCGCCTGGGACTCGACGACGACGCCTTCGGAACGGCCCTGGCCTCCGGGGAGCGGATCGTCCGGGCCGACGAATCCGCGCGGACCGTGGAGTTCGTGCGGCTCTTTGGCAGCTCGGCACTGGTGGGCCCGCAGTGGGTCATTGATGCCGCTGCCGGCATTCCCGACGAGGAGATGGCCCAGCACGTCACGCTCCTGACGCTGACCCGGTCGCACGGCGGCCACGGCCTGGGCGCCGCGGCGTTGTTCTTCGCCGACGACCTGCCCCTGAAGCAGCCCTCGGAAGAGATGACGGTCTCCCACGGCAACCCGGAGGCCATCGAACTGGAGGGCCGCTGCCCGCCGGACGACGTCAACGAGGTTGGCCTGTCAGACCTCGAAAACCGCTACACCATCGTCCACGAAGTTGACGGGCGCCGCGTCCCTCTGGCCTGCGGCGCATACTCGGAGTGGGTGGGCCTGCTGGCCCACCTGGGCGTCTTGGTGGACCCGGAATGGCGGCGCCGGGGCCTGGGCTCGCTCGCGGTGTCCATCGCCGCCCACGAGGCACTCGCAGCCGGCCTTACGCTGCAGTGGCGGACGGACGTCAGCAACACCGGGTCCCTGGCGCTGGCCCGGAAGCTAGGCCTGTCAGCCGGCGGAATCCAGACCAGCGTCCACCTTGGGTGACGGGACAAACATGCTGAAACCCCAGCGCTAAACCGGCCAAGGCTTCATAAAGGTCGGCACTACGGCCGCGTCAACTAGCCCAGGAGATCCAGGATCTCCCTACGCGCGAACATCTGGGCGGCAGCCCGGGCCGACGGCGAACCTGCATCCGGGTCCGCACCGGCATCCAGCAGGACCCGGGCAACGTCGGTGTAGCCCTTGAACGCCGCTCCGGCCAGCGGAGTCTGGCCGCGGTCGTTGGTGGCGTCGGCCTCAGCGCCGTGTTTCAGGATAAGCTGAACGGTCTCCGCGTGGCCATGGTAGGCAGCGAGCATCAGGAGGGAATCGCCGGCGGAATTCGTCAGGGTGGCGGGAGCGCCGGCGTCGAGATAAGCACGGAGCAGCGCCGTGTCCCCTTCCCTGGCGGCCTGGAAGAGCGTCTGCGCCAAAGCGAGCGCCTCGTCGTCGGGCCCTTCCTGGCCCGCCGGTGAGGCGGACGGTGCGGCGTTGGTTCCGGCGTTGTCAGTCATTAGCGTGGCCCCTTGAGGAATCCGGTCTGGCGCCCCACTACCTGGCCGGCGTCGGGGGCAACGATAAGTTCCTGGGCAGCAGGGTAAGGCTCCTCGCCGTCCAGGACCGTCAGTATTTCATCCGCGCCCACCGAACGCTTTATGACTGCCAGGGCAACCGGCCCCATCTCGTAATGCTGGGCCACCGAGGTAACCGCCCCCACCTTCCGCTCCCCCGCAAACACCGGACTTCCGGCCTGTGGCAGGGTGTGCTGCGATCCATCCAACTGGAGGAACACGAGCCGGCGCGGCGGATGTCCCAGGTTGTGCACGCGCGCGATGGTTTCCTGTCCCTTGTAGCAGCCTTTGGCCAGATGCACGGCCGTGCGGAGGAGATCCAGCTCATGCGGGATGGTCTTGTCATCCGTTTCAGCACCGATCCGCGGGCGCCAGGCCGCCAGCCGCAGCGCTTCCGCTGCGAGTACTCCGGCCAGCTGGCGGTTGGCTACCCGCTGTTCCAGGCCGGCGGCCGGTACCAGGTACTCAAACCATGGCCGCTCCAGCCCGGGATGGCTGGCTTCCGGAACGGTGGCATAGGAGTAGCCACCGGCTGCCACGTTGGGCCAGGGGTCCTGCCACACCAGCAGCTCCGACCATTCCTGAATTGCCTTGGTGCTGCCCACGACCGCCCAGTCGTCGGAAACATCAGCAATTTCCACCCGCAGCATGAATTTCATCCGGTTCAGGAATCCTGCCAGGGGGGCTGCTTCGGCGGCCTCAACGATCAGCCAGGTGGTAGCGCCGTCGTCAATCACCCGGGCGTCAAAATCGATCCTGCCCTGGACGCTCAGGAGGAGCAGTTCGCTGGATTCCCCGGGCTGGAGGCCGGCCACCTGCTGCGAGGACAGCGTGTTGAGCCAGCTCAGCCTGTCCGGCCCGCTGACGGTGACAATGCCGCGGTGGGAAAGGTCGACGACGGCGGTACCGGCAGCGAGTGCGCGCTGCTCACGCAGGGGCTCGCCGTAGTGGGAGGCGACGCCGGCGTCCGCGCCGGTTGCCTCAACGGCTCCAGGGCGCGACAACAGGGGGCTGGAAGTAGTCATATGTAGTAGAAGTCCTTGGTGGTCAGCGGTATTCCGGATTTTCAAAATCGAAACGCGTCCCTGCTGCCCATTCCTGCGGCAGGTTGCCATGGGCCGGCAGCCCGCCAGCGTCTTTGAGGATCCGGGCAAGGTGCAGGAGGTTCCAGGTCATGAAAGTGACGTTGCGGTTGGTGAAGTCTGTTTCGGGCCCGCCCGAACCCTCATCCAGGTAACTCGGTCCCGGCCCAACGGCTCCGATCCACCCTGCGTCCGCCTGGGGCGGAATGCTGAAACCGATGTGCTGAAGGCTGTAGAGCAGGTTCATGGAACAGTGTTTTATGCCGTCCTCGTTGCCCGTGATCAGGCAGCCGCCCACCTTGGGGTAAAAAACCCACTGGCCTTTGCTGTTGAGTTCGCCCGAGTGGGCGTAGAGGCGCTCGATCAACTTCTTTGTCTGGGAGGAGTTGTCTCCGAGCCAGATGGGTCCGGCCACCACCAGGATGTCCGCTTCCGCCACAGCCGGATACAGCTGGGGCCACTCATCCGTGGGCCAGCCGTACTGGGTCATGTCCGGGTAGACGCCGCTGGCAATATCGTGGTCCACTGTGCGGATCACACGGGTGCTGACGCCCTGCTTTTCCATGATGAGCCGGCTGATGTTGATCAGCCCGTCCGTATTACTGGTCTGGGGCGACCTCTTCAGGGTCCCGTTGAAAAAAACTGCTTTCAGGTCGCTGTAGTCCAGCGGACTGCCGGAAGACTGTACGTTCTGGGAATCTTTCACGTTCCACGACCCGCTTTCGTTCCCCCGGACCGGATAGGGTCAGGAGACTTTTTTGAGGAAGGCGGAGGCGTGCGCTTCCAGTCCCTTGCCCTCTTTGCCACCAACGGCGACATCCCACCGCCAGAGCAGGTTGCCGTCCACCAGGCCGAAGATGCGCGTGGCCGCGCTGTAGTCCTTGGAGTGGCTCCCGCGCATCACCATGTCGGTGGTCAGCTGGATCTGCGGTCCCTTGATCTGTCCGTAGTACAGCTCGGAGATACCTCCGGGATGCGAGATGGACACCGAGATATCGAAGCCGCCCTCGCTGTTGCGGAGGGCTTCCACCTCATCGGCACTCTTCAAAGCAGGAACGATGTCCGCGGGGATCAGGCCAGGGCCGCCGTCGGCATCCAGCTGTTTACGCTCCAGCGCCCAGAAGCCCGTCTCGACGGTCAGCGGCCGCAGGCGCGTGCCGTCGTCATCCGTCAACCAGCTCTCTGCACGGTATTGAAGATACGGCAGCCCGTTGTGGGTGAAGGACACACGCTGCAGGAAGTGCTCCGAGTCCTCGTCCCCTGTGCCCAGCCGCCCGCGGCCCTCCCACTCACCAATGAGCCAGGAAAGCGGGACGAGTTCTGGGGTCAAGTCAGTGGGAATCTCAATCGGCACAGCAATTACCTCGGAAAACGGCTAGCTCCGGAAAGGGTCTACTTCTGGCCTTTGAACAGGCGGTAAACCACAAAGCCGGCAAACCATGCCATGGAGAGGCTGGCGATGCCGAGCAGGACAAGGAAGAAGATTTCAAAAGCAAGTACGGACATGATGCCATCCTAACGCGTTAGTAGATGAGTAGTTTGTCTATGAAGTAAGCCAGGGAACCCACCGCCGAGACAGGCGCCAAGCCCATGCTAAAGGCAGCAGGAACGTTAATCGGAGCGCCGCGCAGCGTTACGAGCCGGCGGAAACTCACCAGGACCGCACCTACCACCACACCAAAAATGGCCGCCGGCAGGACAGCGATATCCGAGAGCACCAGCCCGGCGAGCGGACCGGCAAGTCCCGCGAGAACGATGCCCAGGGGCGCAATAATACTGTCCGGCCACCTGATCAATCCTGCCAGCAGGGCAACGGCCGCGCTGATCGCCGCCACGAGCAGCATCTCGCGCACCCCGTTGAACCGTGCGCCGGCGATCCAGCCCGCGCCGAGGCAGGCGAGCAGCACTCCTGCCGAGCAGCCGAGGGTTGACTCCAGCCGCTGCGCCTGCCCTGTTCCGCGGATGAGCTGCACCACAAAAACGGCCATCATGCCGAGTGCAATAAAGGGCGGCGTCCAATCGAGGTAGCCGGGAGCGGGGGCATACGCGGCAGCGAGCGCGGACCCGGCCCCGGCCAGGGCAATCACCGCCGCGAGCGTCTTTTTGGCAGGAATTCGGAGGAAGTGCGGCCAGCCGATGCCCACCGCAGCCGCGCTGGCCACGGCAACGGCGACGAGGGCCTCCCGGGATGTATAGACCCCCGCGATGATGGCAGCCAGCCCTACGATTCCCACCACGCCGATGGTCCACGAGCCCAGCGAGCGGGCGGGCGCCTGCAGTTCCGCCGTCATACGGATCCCGGCCCGGGCTTAGTCTGTGCACTCACGCGATGCATCCCATCCTGCATTGACCTTCGAAGGCGGTCCGCCCTCGGCGGCAGGGCATCCGGCCCTGCCACAATCCTGCCTTATGTGAACGGGTTATGTCGCAAAACGTACTCTCATCAGGGCCGAATCAATGGTGCAGGCAGGGCCTGCGGGTATACTCGGAGCTCAGCTAAGTTCCCTGCTGAAGTGGCCGGACCGCTGCCCTGGCAGAGTCCCAAACCGTGGCAGGGAGCCAGTACAGGCCGGTGAAAATCCGGTTCAGTCGCCCAACGATGCGCGGACGGCCCTTGGAGGAACAATGTCGCACATCCTGTTACTGACGAACAGCACCGGTTCTTCGGTGGACATTTTGCCTGCCCTGGAGTTGCTAAACCACCGCGTTCATATCCTTCCCGCCGAGCCAACAGCGCTGCTGGAGACCGACCCCTGCGACATTGTGCTGCTGGATGCCCGCAAGGACCTGGTGGGGGCCCGTTCCCTCACCCAGCTGCTCAAAGCCACCGGACTCAGCGCCCCGCTGGTGCTGATCCTCACCGAAGGCGGCATGGCTGCTGTCTCCTCTGCCTGGGCCGTGGACGACATCGTGCTGGAATCAGCTGGCCCTGCCGAGGTGGAGGCCCGCATCCGGCTGTCGGTCGCCCGGGCTGTGCCCGAACAGGAGGACACGCCGTCCGAGATCCGTGCCGCCGGCGTCGTCATCGATGAGGCGAGCTACACCGCCCGCGTGAACGGGGCACCCCTGAACCTGACGTTCAAGGAATTTGAACTCCTGAAGTACCTGGCGCAGCACCCCGGCCGCGTATTCACCCGGCAGCAGCTGCTCACCGAAGTATGGGGCTACGACTACTACGGCGGCACCCGTACCGTGGATGTCCATGTCCGGCGCCTGCGCGCCAAGCTGGGCGCCGACCACGAAAACCTCATCAGCACTGTCCGCAACGTTGGCTACCGGCTCACCCTGGTGCGGCAGCAAGAAGACGAGCTGACGGAAGCCTGACCCCGGGCTTCGCGGTCCGGCGTCCGGCGAACCCGTATAGCCTTGCCTCATGACTCCAGCGCACCCTGAGAAGTGGCCCGTCCATGTTGTTCAAGGCGGTGTTGACCAGCAGCTCCTGAAGGACTGCATCGGTCTCCTGTCGGCGGCGGAAGAGTCGGACGGCAACCCATCTATCTCAGAGCAGACCCTCATCAGCATGCGCGCCGGCGACTCCGTGGAACACAAGCTGCTGACCTTGGCCCTCTATGCCCCGGACGAGGACTCTGATCCCTCCTCCGGCCAGGACCTTGCAGGCTTCGCTACGGTGGTCGAAGAGCCGGACGGCAACGGCGTGGTGGAAATCGCGGTACACCCCAGCTACCGCAACCAGGGCGTCGCCGACCGCCTCGTTGGTGCCCTTCAGGACCAGCGCGGGCTGCAGGGACTGAAGGCGTGGTCCCACGGCAACCATGAAGCGGCGGCCGACCTTGCCGCGCGCTACGGCTACGTCCCCGTGCGGGAGCTGTGGAAGATGCGGATGACGACGGCGGCTGCGGACCTTCCCGACGTCGCCCTTCCGGAAGGCGTTGTGATCCGGGCTTTTGTGCCCGGCCAGGATGAGGACGCCTGGCTGGCAGCCAACCGCGCCGCCTTTTCCCACCACCCGGAGCAGGGCAGCCTCACCCGCGCGGACCTTGATGCCCGGATGGCTGAGGATTGGTTTGATCCCGCGGGCTTCCTCCTTGCCGTGAACGGGAACGGCCGGTTGCTGGGGTACCACTGGACCAAGGTGCATCCGAGCCACGGCTCGCACCCCCCTATCGGTGAAATCTACGTGGTGGGGGTGACCCCGGAAGCCCAAGGTTCAGGCCTGGGCAAAGCCCTGACAGTGGCGGGCATCAAGTACCTGCAGGACTTGGGGCTGCACGCGGTGATGCTGTACGTCGACGCCGATAACGCCCCGGCAGTGTCCCTGTACCGCCGCCTGGGCTTCACCCGTTGGGACATGGACGTGATGTACGGCCCGGCGGCGGGTTAGTCCAATCCCCTGACGCAGGCGCCCGAAGGCGGTAAATCAAAGGCGCCCGGGCAGTGAATGCTTGTATGGTTGAAACAGAACCGCGCCGGCCGGAAACGGCAGTTCAAGCGCCAGGTAAAGGAGATGCCATGAACCCGGAACCTTCCGGAGCAGCCACGTCCCAGGAGACTCCAGTCCCTGTGCGCGCCCGATTCGGCTCCTCGGAGGTTCCGGCGTCGCGGGCCACGCAGGACCGGATCGACATTCCGGATTTTGCGCCCAACCTGGAACCTGAGGGCGACATCCGGCCGGACCGCTTCCTTGACCGGGAACTGAGCTGGCTCAGCTTCAACTCGAGGGTCCTTGAGCTCGCCGAAGACGCTTCCCTGCACCTGTTGGAACGGGTGAGCTTCCTGTCCATTTTCGCGTCAAACCTGGACGAGTTCTTTATGGTCCGCGTGGCCGGCCTGAAGCGGCGCATCGCAACGGGACTGGCGGTCCCGTCCCCCGCGGGCCTGAGCCCGGTGGAAGTGCTTGAAAAAATCGGGGAGGAAGCCCACCGGCTCCAGCAGCGCCACGCGCGGGTCTTCGCAGAACAGATCCGTCCGGCCCTGGCGTACGAGCATATACACCTCATGCACTGGGACGAACTCGATGATGCGGCCAAGCAGCAGCTCAGCCAGATGTTCGCCGAAAAGGTGTTCCCCATCCTGACGCCCCTGGCGGTGGACCCGGCGCACCCGTTCCCCTACATTTCGGGTCTCTCCCTCAACCTGGCCGTCGTGGTGCGGAACCCGGTCAGCGACAAGGAGCTGTTCGCCCGCGTCAAGGTGCCGGACCAGCTGCCGCGGCTCATATCCATCGACGGCCCGCGTGCCGGAGCGGTAGCCGGCCGGGTGGCGCGCTTCATCGCGCTTGAGGAAGTCATTGCGGTTCACTTGGACAAGCTGTTTGCCGGGATGGAGGTCCTGGAACACCACACCTTCCGGGTCACCCGGAACGAGGATGTGGAGGTTGAAGAGGACGACGCCGAGAACCTGCTGCAGGCGCTCGAAAAGGAATTGCTGCGCCGCCGCTTCGGCCCCCCTGTGCGGCTGGAGGTCACCAACGACATCAACCCCAACATCCGGGCGCTGCTGATCCGGGAACTGGGCGTCGAGGAATCCGAGGTCTACTCGGTCCCGGCCCCGCTGGACCTCCGGGGCCTGTCGGTGATTGCGGGCATTGACCGCGCCGACCTGCACTACCCCAAGCACGTTCCACATACCTCCCGGTACCTGAACGAGTCCGAGACCTCCAAGGCTGCCAACGTCTTTGCGGCGATGCGCCGCCGGGACATCCTGCTCCATCACCCGTACGACTCGTTTTCCACCTCGGTCCAGGCCTTCCTTGAGCAGGCCGCAGCGGACCCCAAGGTCCAGGCCATCAAGCAGACCCTGTACCGCACCTCCGGCGACTCCCCCATCGTTGATGCCCTGATCGATGCGGCCGAGGCCGGCAAGCAGGTCCTGGCCCTGGTGGAGATCAAGGCAAGGTTTGACGAACAGGCGAACATCTCCTGGGCCCGAAAGCTGGAACAGGCCGGCGTGCACGTGGTGTACGGCATCGTGGGCCTGAAGACCCACTGCAAGCTCTCACTGGTGGTGCGCCAGGAAGTGGACGGGCTGCGCCGCTACTGCCACATCGGGACAGGCAACTACCATCCGCGTACGGCCCGCTACTACGAGGACCTGGGCCTCCTGACCGCGAACGACCAGGTGGGCGAGGACCTTTCCAAGCTCTTCAACCAGCTCTCCGGTTACGCCCCCAAGTCAACTTTCAAGCGGCTTCTGGTTGCGCCGCGTTCGGTGCGTTCCGGGCTGATCGACCGGATCGAAACTGAGATCCGGAACGCCCGCGCCGGGCTGCCGGCCCGCGTCCAGATCAAGGTCAACTCCATGGTGGACGAGGCCATCATCGATTCGCTGTACCGGGCATCCCAGGCCGGGGTAAAGGTGGACGTCGTGGTCCGCGGCATCTGCTCGCTGCGCCCGGGAGTGCCAGGGCTCAGCGACAACATCACCGTCCGCTCCGTCCTGGGCAGGTTCCTGGAGCATTCCCGCGTGTTCGCCTTCGCCAACGGCGGGGATCCGGTGGTGTATATCGGGTCCGCGGACATGATGCACCGCAACCTGGACCGACGGGTAGAGGCCCTGGTCCAACTGGCCGCTCCCGATGACATCAACTATGTCCTGGACCTGTTGCGCCGCTACATGGCCCCGGAAACCGCGAGCTGGCACCTGGACAACGAGGGGAACTGGTCACGTCACCATCTGGCCGACGACGGCAGGAAACTTGAGGACGTCCAGTCCTTCCTGCTGGCGTCGCGGCCTCGGCAGCGCAGCCTGAGCCGACGGTAAGGGCTGCTGTTTTGTCGAGCGACGCACTCGTAGCAGACCAGACAGACCACCCAGGAGAACCGGTAGCAGTCACTGCCGCCGGCGCCCTGCCCTGGAGGGTCACGAAGGACCAGCTTGAAGTCCTGCTGATCCACCGCCCCCGCTACGACGACTGGTCCTGGCCAAAGGGCAAGATCGACGACGGCGAGACCGTCCCCGAATGCGCCGTCCGCGAAGTCCGGGAGGAGATCGGGCTGGACGCGCCCTTGGGGATTCCCCTGCCGCCCATCCACTACCACGTAGCGTCCGGCCTGAAGGTCGTCCATTACTGGGCCGTCAAAGTCAACGGTGGCGGAAGGCTGGTACCGGACGGCAAAGAGGTGGACAGTGTGATGTGGTGCGCCCCGGAAAAGGCGGCCAAGCTGCTTTCCAACCCGTCCGACGTCGAGCCCCTGGAGTGCCTGCGCCAGGCCCATGAGCGTGGGGAACTGGACACCTGGCCCCTCCTGGTGGTCCGCCACGCAAAAGCCAAACCCCGCTCGTCATGGACCAAGGCGGAAGGCGAGCGGCCGTTGGCTGCCACCGGAACGCGCCAGGCCCAGGCTGTCGGCCGGCTGCTTCAGGCGTGGAAGCCGCCCCGGGTTGTCACCAGCCCGTGGCTCCGGTGCGTCGCCACAGTTGCGCCGTATGCCAAGGCAACCGGCGCGAAGGTGAAACTGGCCGAAGCCCTGACGGAGCACCGGCACCAACGGAGTCCCAAGAAGACCGCGGCAGTCATCGAGGCCCTGCTCGATAAGCAGCGTCCAGTCGCCGTCTGCACCCACCGCCCGGCGCTGCCCACCGTGTTCGGGCAGCTGGCCAAACACATGTCGTCGCATCTGGGCGCCCTCCTGCCGGCGGACGAGCCGTACCTGTCCCCCGGCGAACTGGTGGTGTGCCATGTGGCTCCGGGCGGTAAGAACCGGATTGTTGCCGTGGAGCAGTTCAAGCCTTTTGATGACTAGGTGCGGCTGGGCTGGCGGCGTTGGCAACCAAAGTAGACTTGAGCCGTGAGCATCCCAACGCCTTATGAAGACCTCCTGCGCGATGTCCTGGCTTCCGGCACGCACAAATCGGACCGCACTGGAACCGGAACCACCAGCGTTTTCGGGCGCCAAATGCGCTTTGACCTGACCACGAGTTTTCCGCTGATCACCACCAAGCGGGTCCATTTCAAGTCCGTGGCAGTAGAGCTCCTGTGGTTCCTGCGCGGCGAAACGAACGTGAAATGGATGCAGGACCAGGGCGTCACCATCTGGAATGAGTGGGCCGACGCCGACGGCGACCTGGGACCCGTCTACGGCGTCCAGTGGCGCAGCTGGCCCACCCCGGACGGCGGGCACATCGACCAGATTGCCGAACTCATCGAGACCCTGAAATCCAATCCGGACTCCCGCCGGCACATCGTCTCGGCCTGGAACGTCGCCGAACTCGATGACATGGCACTGCCGCCGTGCCACGCGTTCTTCCAGTTCTACGTGGCCGACGGCAAGCTCTCATGCCAGCTGTACCAGCGCTCCGCAGACGTGTTCCTGGGCGTGCCGTTCAATATCGCCTCCTATGCGCTGCTCACCTGCATGGTGGCACAGCAGGTGGGACTCGAGCCGGGCGAATTCGTCTGGACCGGCGGCGACGTGCACATCTACGAGAACCACATGGACCAGGTCCTCAAGCAGCTGGACCGGCAGCCGTACGAGTACCCGCAGCTGAAAATCATCCGGAAACCGGCCTCGATCTTCGACTACACCCTGGACGACTTCGAAGTGGTGGGCTACCAGCACCACCCCACTATCAAGGCTCCGATCGCGGTATGAGCACGGAGAATTCGACCGATCCGCAGTCCTTCACGGAGGAACTGGCAGCGTCGGTGACGGGCGTGGGACTGGTATGGGCCCAGACGCCCGACGGGGTCATCGGCAAAGACGGCGACATGCCCTGGCACCTGCCCGAGGACCTCAAGCACTTCAACCGGCTGACCATGGGCCACCCCGTAGTGATGGGCCGCAAGACCTGGCTGTCCTTTCCGGAGAAGTACCGACCCCTGCCCGGCCGGACCAACATCGTGATCACCCGGCAGAAAAGCTGGGCCGACACGCCCGAGGCGGAAGGCGCCGTCGTGGTCTCCTCCCTTGATGACGCGTTGCTTGAGTCCCAGTTCGTCGACGGCGGCGAAACCGTCTGGATCCTGGGCGGCGGCGAGATTTTCCGCCAGTCCACCGAGCTCGCCAACGTCGCGGTGGTCACCACCATCGACGTCGATTCCGACGGCGACACTTTCGCCCCCGAGCTTGGCACCAGTTGGGAAGCGTCCGCCTCCGTCCCGCCGGACGGCTGGCTGACCGGCGCCAACGGCACACGCTACAGGTTTACTAAATGGTCAAGGACTGAGGGCTAGGAATGTTGAAGAAACCGGAAACCCTTTTTGTGCTGGGCTACATGCTGCTCCCCCTGCTGGCGCTACTGTCCGCCATCGTTGGGCTCACGATGGTCCTGGGCGGCAACAAGATCGCCGGGGCCATTGTGCTCGTCGTGGTGACGCAGGTGTTCGCCTTCGGCGCGTTCTTTGCCCTGCGCGCCCGGAAAGCAGCCGTGCTGGAGGAACCGGAGCGCCACTAGCCGACGTAAGTCCGGGTCATGGGGAGACCACCCCATCGCGCCCGAACCAGGTTGTTACTAGGCTGGGCCTGCAGCCGTCAGGAGCTGCTCGAATATTGGGGGAAGCCAGGTGTCAGGAAATCTGTGGGGCGCGGACGTCGACCAGCTGCGCACGCTGGCACGGCAGTTCAGTAAGACGGCCGACCTGTTGCTGCAGCAGTCCACGCAGCTGAGCGGCCAGATCAACAACACGCCGGCGTGGAAGGGCCAGGACGCCGAGCACTTCAGGTCCGATTGGAACGGCAGCCACCGTACACTCCTGCAGAAAACTGCGGCACGCCTGAAGCAGGAGTCCAAGCTCCTGCTCACCCATGCCGAAGAGCAGGACAGGGCGAGCAGCACCGGCGGGGCTGGCAGGAGCGCCGGGCCTGGCACGGGCGGACCCGGTATGGGCGTGCCAGGCAGCGTCGGTGGCCAGGGCACGGGCCGCTCGCCATCCGATAATCCATGGGGACCGGATTGGATAGCCGACCCCGATTCCCCGTTTCGCGACGGCTGGGACATCTACAACCTGACCAAGGCCTTCCCCAACTTACGGGCTGGCCTGTTCGATCTTGGCGCTTTCATTGGCAAGGCCGACTCTGTCGGCGAATTCTTCTCCAAGGACTTCCGCGAGGTAGCAAGGGCATTCCAGGATTCGAACATCCTGAGCCAGTACTTCAACACGTCCTCGGAGTTGTTCGACGGCAGGTGGGATACAGCGCTGAATCTTGCCGAAGGCGGTAAGGCCGCCACGTTCTTCGAGGTGGGCGGCAAAGTCCTCGGAGGAGTCGGCGTTGGCCTTGACCTGCTGGATACGGTCAACAACATCAGCGAAGGGGACGCCGGAGGTGCCGTTTACTCTGGCATCAAGGCAGGACTGGGCGTGGCAAGCTTCGCGCCGCCTCCTGTGGGCACGGCAGCCATGGTGGCCTCCGGCGCCCTGGCCATTTACGACAATGTTCCCATCGTCAAGGAAACAGTGAATGCCATCGGAGGATCCATCGCCGACGGCGCCGAGGCAGCCTGGGAAGGCGCTGGAGACGCGGCCGAAAAGGTCGGTGACTTCTTTGGGTTCTGAGTACACAACGAGAGGCATTGACGATGACTGAAACCCCAACGGAAACAACAGCCGTACCGGACGCGCTCGGTTTTGGTTTCGCTGAAATTGCCACCCTTGCCAGCCTCCAGGGCGGGGATGCCTCCGTCTTGAGCGCCGAGGCGTTACGGGTGGACAGCTACCTGGGCAACACCGACATGATCAGCGCCGGCGCCTCGTCGCTGGTGGCCCGTGGCCTTGCTACAGCCGAAGCCGACGGGAAGCTCGCCGTAGCGGGGCCCACCGCCGCCATCGCTACGGCGCTCTCTTCCGCTACCCGCCGCATGGAAATTTCGTTGCTCACCCCGGAGGGCGGCGACAGCGTCATCGGAGTCGAAAGCCCTGACATTAAGCTGATTTTCCAGCCCCGCGCCTACTTCACGTGGTGGGCCATGGCACAGCGGCCTGATCTTACCGCCGCTGAAGCCAATCTCCTGGTAGTCAAGCAGCACCTGCGCGACAACCCCCAGGGCGGCGCCACGCTGCGCCGCCGCGAGGAGGCCACCGGCCAAACCCTTTATGTAAAGAAGGACGAGGGAACATGGACCGTCGGCACCTCCAGCCGCGGGCAGCAGGATATTTCTGAAACCGCCGGGCTTGATGACGCCGCTCTCCTTGCCCAGATCCGCACCATCCGTCAGGACTGACATGCCATTCGACCGTGACCGCGAACGCCGCAACGACGATGTCTATGCCGAACACAAGCAGGCCCTCGCCCGGGGCGAAAAACGCGTCCTTCGAAAAACGGATACCGGTGAGCTGCACAGCTACCCCAGCGACGAAATTGGTTTTTCGCCAGGCCGCGGACAGGTACAGGTGCGGTCCTGGTGGGGCATGGGGATCCTTACAGCCGTGCTGGGCCTTTTGTTCGGTGCTTCGTGGCTAATACTGCTAATGCCCCTGGCGCAGGGTGAGCCGCCGTTTTGGGCGGCACTTATCCTCTCTGCCCTGGCGGGGCTGGGCGCCTGGTACACCTTTGGCCTGGCCCGTGACGAGCACCGCGCCACCCAGGTACGCAAAGAGCGGGGCGCCCCCGAGCCCGGCGCCGGCCATGTGTCCCAGTGACCCTGGTTCCGCCGCCACCAGTTCGACAGGTAGTGGCAGCCTGGTCTTCGATCGACTCCAGGTCGGGCCCCGTTCGCAGCCGCCAGAGTGACGTAACCGACTGCGCCCTGCCTGTTCCGGCGTCTAAACTGGACGGATGACTACAGCAGCTACCCCTTCCGTCGGCCTGGTCGGATGGCGCGGCATGGTCGGTTCCGTCCTGATGCAGCGCATGCAGGACGAAGGCGACTTCGCCAACATCAACCCGGTGTTCTTCTCCACCTCGAACGCGGGAGGTGCCGCGCCGTCGCTTGCTGGTATAGCAGAAGGCAGCGCCGGCAAGCTCGAGAACGCGTTCGACATCAACACCCTCGCGAAGCTGCCCATTATTGTCACCGCCCAGGGCGGCGATTACACCAAGCAGGTCCACGGTGAGCTCCGCAGCCGCGGGTGGGACGGCCTCTGGATCGACGCCGCGTCCACCTTGCGCATGAACGACGATTCGATCATCGTCCTGGACCCTATCAACAGGGACGTCATCGACAAGGGCCTGGTGAACGGCACCAAGGACTTCATCGGCGGCAACTGCACCGTGTCCTGCATGCTTATGGGCCTTGGCGGCCTGTTCAAGAACGGACTGGTGGAGTGGGGCACCTCCATGACCTACCAGGCTGCCTCCGGCGGCGGTGCCCGGCACATGCGTGAGCTCCTCAGCCAGTTCGGTACGCTCAACGCCGAGGTCAGCTCGGAACTGGACGACCCGGCGTCGGCCATATTGGACATCGACCGCAAAGTCCTTGCCCACCAGCGCACCGGCATCGATGCCACGCAGTTCGGCGTGCCGCTTGCCGGCTCCCTCATCCCCTGGATCGACGCCGACCTCGGCAATGGACAGTCCAAGGAAGAGTGGAAGGCCGGGGTGGAGACCAACAAGATCCTCGGCACCGGCGAGGAAAACCGCGTGATCATGGACGGACTCTGCGTCCGCATTGGCGCCATGCGGTCCCACTCCCAGGCCCTCACCCTCAAGCTCCGCGAGGACCTGTCCGTCGCCGAGATCGAGAAGCTCCTGGACGAGGACAACCAGTGGGCCAAGGTGGTTCCGAACACCAAGGAAGCCTCCATGGCGGAGCTGACGCCCGTCGCCGCCTCAGGCACCCTGGATATCCCCGTAGGCCGCATCCGCAAGATGGAGATGGGCCCGCAGTACATCAGCGCCTTCACCGTGGGCGACCAGCTCCTCTGGGGCGCCGCCGAGCCGCTGCGCCGCATGCTCAACATCGCCACCGGGAACCTGTAACCCGCCAGCTGCCCTTGATAGCGGCCCTGCCCCGCACAAACGGTCCCGCCCGGACCGCTTATGCGGGGCAGGGCTGCGCGTGCAGTGCAGCCCGTCAGCCTTCCAGGAACTTGAGGTAGCTCCGGGCTGCGCGGTCGAAGGCGGCCTGTGCTGCCGGACCGAGCGGCCGGGCGTCGTCGAACAGCCCAGGCACGACGGCGGCGCGCTGGCCTTTGCCCTCGACGGCCCAGGTGCCTATCACTTCTCCCCCGGCCGCCAAGGTTTTCTTGAAGACGCCGTTACCGCCAGGGACGATCTTGTTGGCGTGCTCGGGCGCCAGGACCAGGCTCCGGTCCATATAGCCCAGCACGAACTCGTCAAAGCCAGGCAGCAGGAGCACGGACCGCTGGCCGGGTACACCGGAGTCGAGCAGGGACGCCGTCTCCGCGGAAAGCCAGTAGCTTGTGCCCTCGAACTCAAGCTCCACGAGTTGCCCTTTAACGTCCTCGAACGCCGCCCGGACCTCGGTCAGGGGAAGCTGCGTCCACCAGGCGAAGTCCCGGACCGTTGCCGGACCATGGCTGCGGAAGTAGCGCAGCAGAAACTCCGCGACGGCCTGCTGCCGCTCCAGTTTCCGCGACACCGGAATCCAGTCTTCGAAGCCCACCATCAGCTGCTGGTTCCCGGCCAGCGGCCCCTGCACCAGCCAGCCGTGCCGGCACAATGTTCCCAGGATGTGGATGCCCCGCTGGCCCTCGGTAGGCTGCCCCGCGGCGTCGAACACCTGGAAGAGCTCCGCCCGGCTGGCAGCCCCGCCCCCGGCAAGCCGTTCCAGCGCAATGCCCCGGCACTTCTCGATGTCCGCCCACGTGATGCCCAGTTCGCGGTGCCGGGCGGCGATACTCTTCGTTAACCGCTCTGCAGTGAGGTCCAGCATCCAGTGCAGATCCTCAGGCGCCACGAAGTGCAATGTGCCGCGCATCGGCCACGACCGGACCACAGCACCCGAATCGAGGGCGGACCGGACATCACTCAAACCCACTCCCGGTACCCTGGCGCCCACAGCCCAGATCGCTGCCTGCAGGTCCTGGGCCTGCATTGCTGTCATCCACCGGACCGTCCCGGCTACAGACCCGGAGACGTCAGGGGCGGGTGGCACGGCCGGAAGCGGCACCAGCCGTTGGGACACCAGCCGTTGGGACACCAGCCGCAGCCTGCCCATGGTTCGGCGGTCAACACGGTTCCCCACCCTTGCAGCCATGGGCCCATCCTAGGCTCCGGACCGGCCTGCGGCACGGACCATTAGGGTAGAGGCATGACTTTGGGGAGTTTGTGGCAGTTGCTTGATTTAAGAACGAAGCAGTGGATGCTTGGCGGGACAGTTTCCGTCCTGGCGGGAACAGTCCTGGGGGTGGCTTCCTTGCCCGGCTTTGTGGAGAGCGGCAGCTCCGATCCCCTGCTCCTTTTACCGTCCCTGGCGCTATGCCTGGGCGGCGGCTACGCGGTGCTCTTCCCGGCTATCAGCGTGAGCCGCAACGGGCTGCGGGTGTTCCGCGACTGGCGGCGGCACCCCCGGGCCGGAAAGGTTCTCTGGGTGCTGTCCATCGCCATCGCCGCCGGCGGTTTGGCGACCTGCGTGGTGGCCGGCACCGCAAACCCGCTGGCCCCTGGCCTGCTCGTCTGGCTGTTTATGGGGCTCTACCTGGCCAGCGCCGGCTGGGCCTCGGCGGTTATGGGACTCGGCACCGAGGCAACGGGCGGAACTTCCACCGGGGCTCCCACTGAACCGCGGGCTACAGTTCCAAGCCGATAAGCAGTGGTTCCGGGTGCAGTGTGATGCCAAAGCGCTGTTCGACGCCGGAACGCACCTCCCGCGCCACCGCCACCACGTCCGCCGCACTGGCCGAGCCGCGGTTGGTGATGGCCAGGGTGTGCTTTGTGGACAGGGACGCACGGCCCCCGCTGACGCTCCCGGGCTCCAGGCCAAAGCCCTTGCTGAAGCCGGATTGGTCGATCAGCCACGCAGCGGAAAGCTTCACCAGCCCGTCCTGGCCTGCGGGGTACCGGGGCGCCCCTTCCGGAAGCGCAGCGGCAACCTCGGCCGGGACGATGGGGTTGGTGAAGAAAGAACCCGTGGAGTACGTGTCCCGGTCCTCGGGATCCAAGACCATGCCCTTGGAAGCACGCAGTCGGAGCACTTCCCGGCGCACGTCAGTGGAGTAGGCGCGCTTGCCCTGCTCCACCCCCAGCGATCGTGCCAGTTCCGCGTACCGGATGGGGGCGCTCATCCGCCCCAGGGGCAGTTGAAACTCAACGGTGAGAACCACGTAGCGGGGCGAGCCGTTAACCGTGGTCTGCTTCAGGATGGAGTCCCGGTACCCGAACTTCAGCTCCGAATTGGTGAAGGTTTTCACGGCATTCCGCTCCCGGTCCCAGGTGCGGACAACAGCGATGGTCTGGGAAACGTCCGAGCCGTAGGCGCCCACGTTCTGCACCGGGGTTGCGCCGGTTGAGCCCGGGATGCCGGCGAGGGCCTCGACCCCGGACCAGGCGTGAAGAACGGCGTGCTCCACCAGCTTGTCCCAGTTGTGCCCTGCCTGAACCACCACGGCAACGCCTCCGCAGGAGTCCTCCGCGTTGACGGTGAACCCTTCAGAGACGATCCTCACCACCGTCCCGGGGAACCCGTCGTCGGAAATCAGCAGGTTGGAGCCACCGCTGAGGATCAGCAGCGGCTCACCGGCTGCATCGGCGTTGCGGACGGCGTTGATGATCTCAGACTCGGTCCGTGCCTCGATGTAGGCAGCGGCCGGGCCGCCGACGGCGGCCGTGGTGAGCTGGGAAAGCAGGGTGGAAGTCACCAGACCACAATACTAGGCAAACTCAAGGGGGCCCTGGGCGGCACCACCATCTGGATCCGATCGGCGATTAACAAGATCGATAATTAAGAAACAAAACCAGTATTAGATATTTACAAACTTGTCATACCTGCGTAGTTTCAACCCCAGCGGATCACATACAAGGGTTCGCTTCCCGGCAAACGCATAGGACAGCTATGACAATATCCAGGACTCTGGCCACGAGCCTCATGAGCCTATCCACAGCCGCACTATTCACCCTCGCCTCGGCAGGCGGCGCCACGGCGGCACCCCCTGCTCCGGAGCACAAGGAAGTTCACGGCGTGAGCAGCACCAGGACTGCCGGCACTGCCGACCCCGACTACTGGACGTCGGAACGCATGCGGGCAGCCATACCCGGCGAAGTGCTGGCGAAGAAGGCACTGGCGCGGCAGAAGGCCAACACTCCGTACGCCGACGAAGCAGTCGGTAAGGGAGCTGAAAGCAGAATCAAGGGTTCGGACCCCTCAGTCCAACCGCTGGTGAATGCCAGCGAGAACCCGGTGCCGCACATCGGCAAGGTGTTCTTTACCCTGGGCGGAGCGGACTATGTCTGCTCGGCAAACTCGGTGGCGTCGGGCAACAGAAACACTGTTTCCACAGCGGGCCACTGCCTCAATGAAGGCCCTGGCGCGTTCGCAACCAGGTTCACCTTCGTGCCTGCCTATCTCAATGGCTCAGCACCCTACGGCAAGTGGACGGCCAAAGCCCTCTATGCTCCTACCCAGTGGAGCTCGTCGGGCAGCATGCAGTACGACACAGGGTTCGCCGTCATGTCACAGCTGAACGGCCGCAACCTTGCAGACGTCGTCGGAGCCTCCGGCGTCCGGTTCAATGCCGCCCGCGGCCTCAGCTACAAGGCATTCGGCTATCCGGCAGCAGCACCCTTCAATGGAGAATCGCTCAAGAGCTGCACGGGCACAGCAACCAACGATCCCTACAACCCGCAGTTCAACTCCCAAGGAATCCCGTGCAACATGACCGGCGGTTCCTCAGGTGGTCCCTGGTTCATCGGCAGCTCGTCCGGCGGGTATCAAAACTCGGTCAACAGCTACGGTTATGGGAGCAATTCCACCAAGATGTACGGACCATACTGGGGTTCTGTCATTCAGTCGACCTACAACGCCGCCGCCTCGGCTTCCTGAACCCGGGCAGCATTGTCATGAAAAAGGACTGAGGGAGGCTGCCCCGGGGCAGCCTCCCTCAGTCCTTTTGTACACCTGCGCCTGATGGCAGCGGGGCCTCAGGAAAGGCGGACGACGGCCTGGGCCTTCATCAGGACTTTCTGCCCGGCGGAAACCACGGTGAGGTCAACACGCGCGGTGCCGGCCTCGGCGTCGAGCTTTCCGATGGTGCCGCTGACCTCGATAGTGGCGCCGGGTTCGGCGGTCCCGGTGGTGTCGGTGACCAGGACCGGCTTGGTGAAGCGGGTCTGGAAGTCGACGACGGCGGCCGGGTCGCCTGCCCAGTCAGTGACCAGCTGCACGGCGGAGCCCATGGTGAACATGCCGTGCGCAATGACGCCGGGCAGCTCCACGCCGGTGGCAAAGGCCTCGTTCCAGTGGATGGGGTTGAAGTCGCCGGAAGCACCGGCGTACTTGACCAGGTCGGTGCGGGTGACCTCGATGGTGCGGCTGCCGATTTCCTGGCCGGCCGTGAGTTCGTTGAACGTGGGGCTCATGGTTACTGTCCCTCTCCGCGGACCAGGATGGACGACGTGGTGGTGGTGACCGGTTCCCGGGAGTCATCCGCGCCAAGGGCGAAGATCTCCGAACGCGTGGTGATCATCGCGCCGCCGCCCATGGCACGGACACCGTCCACGTGAAGCTCCGCAACCAGGCGGTCCCCGGCGAGGATGGGCCGGTGGTGGGTGAAGCGCTGGTCGGCGTGGACCACGCGCGAGAAGTCGATACCTGCCTCCGGATCCTCAATGAGCTGGGCGTCAGCGCGCTGGGCAATGATGATGGCAAACGTTGGCGGGGCAACAAGGTCGGTGTGGCCCAGGGCTTTGGCGGCGTCAACATCGAAGTGTGCAGGATGGGTGGCTTTGACGGCGCGGGCAAATTCGCGGATTTTCTCGCGGCCAACGTCGTACACCTCTGCGGCAGGGTAGCTTCTGCCCTGCAGGTCCGGATTGATAGTCATGGGCCCAAGCCTATCGTCAGGCTCCGGAGCCGCCCGAAAGGTTACCGGCGCAGGTTCTTGCGGATGCTCTGGCCACGGACCACGATCCCGGCGATGTGCAGAATCAGGCCCAACCCGAGCAGCGGCAGGGATGCGGTGGCGAGGGCGGAGTTGCCGCTGGTGTTGCCCACCAGGTTCAGGATGATGCCGACGGCGATCAGTCCCATCGCGCCGAAGACCAGGACTTTGTAGCGGGTTGGCGCGGTGGCCCAGAATTCGTTCAGCACCTTGCCATTCTACCGGGACGAGCCGCCGTTACCGGAGTGCGCCGGTGGCGGGCGGGCAGCAGTGCCGGAGTCAGAACAGCGCCTCTTGGACTGCCGGCACTGTGGAGCTGTACTGGCCCAGTTCGATCGTGCGGCCCTTCAGCTGGCCAAGGTCCACCACGAATTCCAGATCGGCGTCATTGAGGGCTGCCAGGACAAAGCTTCCGGCCGCGGACCGGATGGTGAACCCGTGCTGCCCGGAAGCCAGCGTGTACGGGTAGGCGTGGCGGGCGGTTCCGGAGCAAAGCCGCTGCGCGAGTCCGGGCCGGTTCCAGCCCTCGTCCACCACCTCGAAACCGTCCAGCCCTGCTGCGGAAATGACCCGGCGTGCGGTGGTTGCGTGCAAGGTGTTGCGTTGGGTGAGCCAGGACGCAGAAGCCGGAGTGGCCAGGGCCGCAGCCTTGGCGGCTGACCGCACCTGCTGTGGAAGCCCGCCGTCGCGCGTCACCATGTCCTCCAGCAGCCGCACCACGCGCCCGTCAGCGGCACGGGCGACGTAGCTGGCCACCACGGCCCCCTGTTCGGCGAGCCGCTGCCACTTTCGGAGATCTGATGCCGTACCCACCTTGGTTGCCCCGGCAGCGAAGGTGGCAACGTAAAGCCAGTGCGGCTGCATCAGGTAGCTGCGCAGGCCCGGCGGAACCCGGCCGTCCCGGTGGAAGTCGTGCATAAGCCGGAAATCGTCCGCAACAAAGCACCGCTCACACTGGTGCCCGCGGGCCGCCGGAGATCGGCCGGGGCACAGGACGTGGTCCCGGTGCTCGGGACCGTGCACGCGGTGGTGGCCAAGGCAGGACTTCCCGTCGGCGGCGAGCCGGAAGCCCAGGCGGGCACCGCCGTCGAGCGCTAATTCCCGGAAGGTGCCGTCCGGAGCCTGCAGCCGCAGGACCGGGCAGGAGGCCGGCGGCGCGGGCCAAAAGACCCCGTGGACCAGATAACGGGTATCGGTCACGGGGTCTCCTGGAATGAATGTAGGTGCTACAGCGCGGGCTGCACCCCAAAGGCTACCGCGAGCTTCATGATCTTCTCGGCGCGGCCCAGGCGGGGCAGGTCGGAGCCGTCACGGATGACGCGGCCGTTGGCTTCGAAGTCGGCCATGAAGTCGGTGGCCCAGGCGACGTCGGACGGGGTGGGGCTGATGACCTCGTTGATGACGGGGGTCTGGTCGATGGCCAGGCAGAGCTTGCCGGTCATGCCCATCATCACGGTGATGCCGGTCTGCTCCCGCAGGATGGGGTGGTTGGTGCCAACGGTGGGGCCGTCGATGGGGCCCGGGAGGTTGCCGACGCGGCTGGCTACCACGAGCTTGGCGCGCGGGTAGGCCATGGCCTCGGCAGTGGCGGCCATGCCGGTGTCGCGGCGGAAGTCACCGGAGCCGAACGCCAGGCGGAAAGCGCCCTGTGCCTTGGCGATCTGGTTGGCTTCCTCGATACCGACAGCGGATTCCACCAAAGGGATGACGGGGGTCTTGCCGTCCATGCGGTGGAAGCTTTCCGTCACTTGGTCGGCGGATTCGGTCTTGGCCAGCATGACGCCAAGGAGGCCGGGGGTACCGCGGAGGCCGGCCAAGTCATCTGCCCAGAACGGGCTCGTGGCGTCGTTGATCCGGACCCAGGCCTTGCCGCCTGCGGTGAGCCAGTCCACCACGTGGCCCCGGGCCTGGTCCTTCTGCGAAGGGTCCACAGCATCTTCAATATCCAGGATGATCGAGTCGGCGCGGGACACGGCCGACTGGTCAAAAAGCTCGGTCTTCATGGCATTAACAAGGAGCCATGAACGGGCGATCTCTGCTGGGATATTGCGTTCCGGCCTTACGGTCTCGGTGGCGATGGTAGACGTCATGTATCTACCGTATCGGTCTTGGAAGCAGCACGAGGCAGAAAACGGCCCGCTCGGGAGGTTCAATACGAACTAAACCCCATATGACTCAATCCTGATGAAAGTAGGTAGCAGCAAGTGCCGTTCTGCGCCTCACAACGGCACTTGCTGCTACCCGGTTGGGGTGGTTCAGGGGATGTTGCTTCCCCGCGCCGTCACCCACAGCTGGTACCAGTCGGCCCGGCTCATTACCTGTGCCAAGCGCGAAGCGTCAGCGCAGGCCCGGATGCGTCCGGGGTTGACCGTTCCGATCACCGGGGCGATGCCCGCCGGGTGCTTCATCAGCCATCCCAGCAGGACTGCCTCGCCCGAACTGCCGTACCTCTTGGCCAGCTCCAACACCAGTTTCCCCGTGGCGGCTTCGGCCGACGTCGGGCTGTCGGGTTCCGCCCCGGTGTACAGGCCGCGGGCCAGTGAGCCGTAGGCCTGCAGGGTGATCGAGTTCCGGGTGCAGTATTCCAGCGTGCCGTGCGGGAAGCTGTAGTCCAGGTGCTCGGCGTGGTTGACCAGCACCTGGCTTTCCAGCCATGCCCGCTTGAGCAGGCTCATTTCCAGCTGGTTTGCCACCACCGGAGTTTCCAGCCGGTCCTGCAGCGCCTCGATCTGCGCCCCGGACATGTTGGACACCCCCAGCTGCCGGACCTTGCCTTCCGCCATCAGCTGCCCGACGGCGGCGGCCACCTCCGCAGGGTCCGCCAGGGGGTCAGGGCGGTGCAGCAGGAGGACGTCCACATACTCCGACCGCAGCCGCTTCAGGCTGTCGTTGACCCGCTCCAAGATGGCCGCACGGCTGAGGTCGTAATGCGTCTGCAGGCCGCGCTCGTTCAGCCGGATGCCACACTTGGTCTGAAGCCGGATGCGGTCCCGGAGCCCCGGCGTTGCGCTCAGCACCTCGCCGAAGACGGCCTCCGACTTGCCGCTGCGGTAGATGTCCGCGTGGTCAAACAGGGTGATGCCGGCATCGAGCGCGGCCTCGACGGCGGCAGCGGCCTCGTCCACATGCTCGCCGGCATGCGGCTCGTCGGACCAGCTGCCGCCCAGGCCCATGCAGCCATAAATCAGTTCCTGCATCAGGCCGGCCACCCCGGATGGCAGGGGCGCATCAGCGCAGCCATGCCGTGGTGTTGGCTGGCAGCTTGCCGCCCTCGAGGGGGGCGCTGCTGACCAGGACCGTTCCTTCCGGAAGGTCGACGGCGGTGTCCCCGAAGTTCGTCACTGACTGCCAGCCGTTGGGGCGGCGGAAGTGCAGGACTTCCGGGTTGCCGGTCTCTACCCATTCCAGCTCTTCGTCGGTTTGCAGTTCGCGGCGCAGCTTCAGGGCGGCGCGGTAGAGTTCCAGCGTGGAGCCCTTGGTGCCGTCCTGCGCCTCAACGGCGTACGTGCTGAACCAGTCCGGCTGCGGCAGGTGCGCGCCGCCGTCACCAAAGCCGAAGGAGGTTCCCTCCACCTTCCAGGGCAACGGCACACGGCAGCCGTCACGGCCGACTTCCACGCCCTTGTTGCGGAAGAAGGAGGGGTCCTGGCGCTCCGCTTCGGGAATTTCGGCGACTTCCTGCAGCCCGAGTTCCTCGCCCTGGTACAGGTAGGCAGAACCGGGGACGGCCAGCATCAGCAAGGTGGCGGCGCGGGCACGGCGTTCGCCGAGCTCCACGTCCAGTTCTTCCTTGGGGCCGCCGGCCAGCAGCCAGTCCTTGCCGTCCTGGCCTTTGGTGCGGTCCTTGCCCTTGGACACCTGGGGCAGGCCGTAACGGGTGGCATGGCGGACCACGTCGTGGTTGGAAAACACCCAGGTGGACGAGGCGCCGGTGGAGGCCGCTTCGGCAAGGTTCCGGGTGATGATCTCCTTGTATTCGCCGGCGTCGAAATCGGCCTGCAGCAGGTCGAAGTTGAACGCCTGGCCGAGGCCCTGCGGGCTGGCGTAGCGGGCGCGCCGGGTCGCGTGGACCCAGGCTTCCGCGACGGCGGTGCGCGGCGGGTTGTACTCGTTGAACACCTCGCGCCATTCGGCGTAAATCTCGTGGACTTCGTCCCTGTCCCAGAAGGGGTGGGTGCCGTCGTCGAATCCATCCACCCCGGTGTTGAGCTCGCTGAGTTCCAGCTTGGACAACAGGGGCTCGGTGAGGTCCTTGGTGAGGGCATGGGCCACGTCCACCCGGAACCCGTCAACACCCCGGTCGGACCAGAAGCGCAAAGTCTTGAGGAAGTCCTCCCGGATTTCGCGGTTGGACCAGTTCAAGTCCGGCTGTTCCTTGGCAAAGATGTGCATGTACCACTGGCCCGGGGTGCCATCCGGTTCAGTGATGCGCTCCCAGGCCGGGCCGCCAAAGACGGAGTCCCAGTCCGACGGCGGGAACTCACCGTTGGGGCCCTTGCCGTCGCGGAAGATGTAGCGGTCCCGGGCGGGTGACCCTTTAGGCGAGGCGAGGGCTTCCCTGAACCACTTGTGCCTGTCCGAGGAGTGGTTGGGAACGATGTCGGCGATCAGCTTTATGCCGGCCCCGTGCAGCGCGTTCGCCATCTCGTCAAAGTCCGCAAGCGTGCCGAGCTTGGGGTCCACGTCGCGGTAGTCGTCCACGTCGTAGCCACCGTCCGCCAAGGCTGAGGGGTAGAACGGGCTGAGCCACACGGCGTCGATTGCCAGCGACTTCAGGTAAGGCACTTTGGCGGTGATGCCCTTGAGGTCACCGATGGCATCACCGTTGGAGTCTGAGAAACTCCGGGGGTAGATCTGGTACACAGAGGCCTGGCGCCACCAGTTCGGGTCGGCCAGGTGGTTGGAATCGGACAGGGTTGCCAGGGTGGCGGTGGTGCTCACAACACTCCTTTTATTTAGTATCTAAATTATCTTGTCGACCAGTATGTGCGGGTAACGCGGCGGCCGTCAACAGCGACTGCATTGCCTGGGCGGGACGTCGCGTTAGGCCCTGAGCCAGGCGGTTGCCTCGCCCGGGAGTTTGCCGCCTTCGATGCCGGCGCTGGAGATCAGGACCTTGCCTTCAGGAAGTTCGATGGCGGCGGTACCAAAGTTCGCAACGACGTGCCACCCTCCCGGGCGCACAAAGTGCAGCGCCTGTTCATTCCCGTCGTGTTTCCATTCCAGGGTCTCGGCGCCCTGAAGTTTGTGCCGCAGTGCCAACGCTTTGCGGTAGAGATGCAGGGTTGAGGCGTTGTCCGCCTCCTGGGTGCTGGCTGCGTATTCGGCGAACCAGTCCGGCTGAGGCAGATGGGCACCGTTGGCACCGAAACCGAAGGAAGGTCCGGAAGGTTCCCAGGGCAGTGGAACGCGGCAGCCGTCCCGGCCCAGGCCGTCGTACTCCGCGCCCCGGAAGAACGAAGGGTCCTGGCGCTGGTCAGCAGGGATGTCCGCAACCTCGTGCAGGCCCAGTTCCTCGCCCTGATAGAGGTACGCGGAGCCGGGAAGGGCGAGCATCAGCAACGTGGCGGCCTTGGCTCGGCGGAGGCCTCCTTCGACGTCCAGTGCTTGACGGGGACCGCCCGCTTTGACCCAGTCCACTCCCGGTTTCCCCGGCCGCCCGTTGAGCGGTTCGAGACCGTAACGCGTGGCGTGGCGCGTGACGTCATGGTTGGAAAATACCCAGGTGGTGGTGGAGCCGGTGAGGCGGGCCTGTTCGAGGTTGTCGGCGATGATGGCGCGGAACTGGCTGGCGTTGAAGTCGGCCATGAGCAGGTCGAAACTGAAAGCCTGGCCCAGGCCTTCAGGGGAGGCGTACTTGGCCCGCCTCGAGGCGGTCTCCACCCAGGCCTCCGCCACAGCGAAGCGCGGCGGGTCATATTCGTTGAATACTTTGCGCCATTCGGCATAGATCTCGTGGACTTCGTCGCGGTCCATGAGCGGGTGGGTCCCGGCGGTACGGTCCATGGCATCCAGTTCCTGCCTACTGGGCAGTTCGGGCCGGAGGTCCTTGACGAGAAGGTTGGCCACGTCCACGCGGAAGCCGTCCACACCGCGGTCAGCCCAGAAGCGCAAGGTCTTGAGGAAGTCCTCACGGACCTCAGGGTTGTCCCAATTCCAGTCCGGCTGCTCCGGGGTGAAGGTGTGCAGATACCACTGCCCGTCGTCCGTCCGGGTCCAGGCGGGGCCGCCGAAAGCGGCTGTCCAGTCCGACGGCGGCAGTTCGCCATGCGCGCCCTTGCCGTCCCTGAAATGGTACCGGCGGCGGGCCGGTGAACCCTTGGGCGCGGCCAGGGCTTCCTGGAACCAGACGTGCCGGTTGGAGGAGTGGTTGGGGACAATGTCCACGATCACTTTGATGCCCCCGGCGTGCAGAGCCGCGGTCATCGTGTCGAAATCTGCGAGGCTGCCGATCCTGGGATCAACGTCACGGTAGTCATCAACGTCGTAGCCGCCGTCAGCCAGCGCGGAGGGGTAGAAGGGACTGAGCCACACGGCGTCGATACCAAGGCTCTTCAAGTACGGCACCCTCCCGGTGATGCCGTTCAGATCCCCGATCCCGTCCCCGTTCGAATCGGCGAAACTGCGCGGGTAGATCTGGTAAACCGCGGCCTGGCGCCACCAATCGCTGGCTGACGTGGACCAGGTGTCGGCATCGGGCGTCTGGCTCGAAAGGATGGACAAACGGTTTCCCCTTTCTGGGGCTGGAGTTTCTTGCGTGGATGCTGAATTGCTTGCGTTTTTGCTCACTGCGGGCCGGCCATGCAAGTGACCAGGCTCAGCCCTTGACGGCGCCCTGGGTAACGCCTGCCATAACCCACCGCTGGGTAAAGAGATACGCCACGATGGCCGGAGCCATGGCCATCAGGTAGGACGCAAAGGAGACGTGGTAGTTGTTGCTGAACTGGGTCTGGAACAGGTTCTGCCGCACTGGAAGGGTTTGCAACGCCGGGTCGGAGATGATCAACGAAGGCATCATGAAGTCATTCCAGGCGTAGAGGAAGGCGAAAATGCCCACCGTGGCGCTCATCGGCGCCAGCAGCGGAAAAATCAGTTTCCAGAAAGTCTGCCAGGTGGTAGCGCCGTCAATGCGGGCGCTCTCTTCCAATTCCATCGGGATTGAGCGCAGGAATGCGGTGAACAGCAGCACGCTGAAGCTCAACTGGAACATCGTGGCGAGCAGAATCACGCCCAGCGGATTGTCCAGGCCCAGGCGGCCGGTCAACTGGATCTGCGGCAGCGCGACGACCGGAAACGGGATGAACATCGCTGCGAGCAGGTAGTAGAAGGAGTACCGGAACAACCTGCGTTCCCAGTTGCGCACGATCGCGTACGAGGCAAACGCAGCCAGCACGATCGTCGCGGCCACAGTCCCCGCCGTCACCAGCAACGACATTGCAGCGCCTACGGGGAAGTTGGTCAAGGTCCACGCCTGGACGAAGCCGTCAATACTTAAGGGCGCAGGGAATGAAAATGCGTTGCCGTCCACAGCCTGCCCCTGGGTTTTGAAGGCCATGGAGAGCGTAACGTACAGCGGAAGCAGTACAGTGACCGCACAGAGTACCAGGATGGTGGTAGCCGGCCAGTTCACCCGTTCGACCTTCAAACCTGCGCGTCGTCGTCCGGCTTCGGCAGGTGCTGGTTCGGTGCGGTAAATATCCCCGGCGGTGAGGGTGGATGGTGAGGTCATCAGAGTGTGTTCCGTCCGCGAGTCAGCGAAAGCTGCAGGAGAGATATGAGGACAGCGACGACGAAGAAGATGGTCGCGTTGGCCATCTGGTAGGCATAGTCGCCGCCATTGAAGCCAGCGATGACGGTCATCGCGATGCTTCGTGTTGAGGTGCCCGGGCCGCCGTTGGTGAGTCCGACGATGATGTCGTAGGCGTTGAGGAAGCCCTTGAATCCGAGAATGATGTTGATCACCACATAGCCGGCCACGAGCGGAGCGGTGATTTTCAGGAGCTGCTGGAACTTGCTCGCGCCATCGATGTCCGCGGCCTCATACACTTCCCCGGGGATCGAGACGAGTCCGGCGATATAGATCAGCAGCGCCCCGGGCACCGCCTGCCAGGCCGTAACCACCACGATGGCGACCCAGGCAAGGTCAGGGTTTGCCAGGAGGCTCGTCTCCAGCCAGGAAATCCCGGCTGCCGCACCTGCCGAGGGCAGCGAGTTCGAGAACAGGAAATTGAAAACATACGCAATGATGATGCCGGAGACCACCATGGGGATGACGAAGATGGTCCGCAACGCGGTTTTCATACGGATCTGCGACGTGAGCCCCACGGCGAGAAGGAAAGCGATGACGTTCACCACAAGCACGGTCACAATCGAGAATCCGAACGTGAACAGATAGCTCTGCAGAATGGCAGGATCGCTGAAAATTGCAATGTAGTTGGTCAGTCCGACGAACTCCCAGTCGCCGATTCCGATGGAGTTCGTGAAGCTGAAGAAGATGCCAACAAGGCCTGGAACCGTGATCGCCAGGGTAAAGAGGACGAGGCTTGGCAAGAGGAAAAGGTAGAAAATCGGTTCGACCCGCCGCTTTTTGCGGGTCTGCGGGCGTTCCTGCCCCGGTCTTGTTGCTGTGGTGATGGACATGTATCTGGCTCCCTTGTGAGCGCTACTGGCGGAACGCCAGGCGCGCCCAGTCTGCGTCGAGTGTGCGGAAGGTGGCTGCAGGATCTGCGCCCAACACGAGCGCCTGGACGTGATTCATGATGGGGATGGTGCGCGGCACCAGCACCGACGGACCCTGATAGACCTGGCCCTTTTCGTAGTACTCGACCATCCCCTCGATCCGCGGGTCTGGAGCTCCGGCGGCATCGATAGTGGGCGTGAAGCCCAGCTGCGACTTGTTATACGCTTCGATAACTTCCGGCTGGTAGAGGTACTCGAGGAAGTCACGGGCAGCGTCCTTGTGCTTGGATCCTTCGGGAATCCAGGCGGCGAGATCCACGTTGACCCGGACGCGCAGGTCCTCGGGGTTCTCTGTCATCGGCAGCGGAAAGGTTCCGAGCTGGAGGTCGGGAGCACTCTTTGCGATCTCGCCGAATGCCCACGGGCCCTGCAGATACATTGCTGCCTTACCTTGCGCAAACGCGAGATTGCCGTCGCCATAAGCTCGGCTCGCGGCGTCTTTGTTGACATAGCTGCCCGCCAGTTCCAGCATTTTCGCGACGGGTTGTTGAAAGTCCTTTTCGAATGACGCCCGTGAATCCGGTCCCACCTCCGTGCCTGCTTCGGAAAGCTTGCGGAAGAAGTCGATGGTGTCGAGCTGGCCGCCCACGGAGTAGTCAAACCACCCTTGGGCGACTGTCCAGTCGTCCTTCCACGTTGCGTAGAACGGCGTCACCCCGGCGGTTTTCAGCGCATCACACGCCGCGATGAGTTCGCTCCAGGTCTTAGGCACATCGATGCCGTGGGCAGCGAAGATCTCCTTGTTGTAGATGACGGAGGACGCCATGATCGAGTACGGCAGGGCGCTGGTGCGGCCTGGATACGAGCCGTACTGGTCCATCAGGGGTTGCAGGTCCTTCCGGATACGGGTTGAGGCCTGCGTTCCGGACAAGTCACTCAGCGCGCCGCGCTGCACGAACCTGGCCGTTTCCATGTTGTAGTTCGCGAGCGCGATGTCCGGCGGATTGCCCCGGACGAAACTGGCTGAAACGACGTCAACCCCCGAGGTATCCATAACGACTTCTGTGTTGTCCTGCGAAGCGTTGTAGTCGGCGACGAGTTTCGTCATGAAACCGATGGCCTCCCGCTTGCTGAAGGTGAACCGGATGGTCTCCTTGCCGGAGTCTCCAGCGCAGCCTGAGAGGAGGCCGGCGAGCAGAGCCAGACAGAGACCAAGCACGGCCATGCGTTTAGTGCGCGTCAAGTTCGAAGACACCCTCGTCCTTTCGTGGTGCGGCGATCGGAGCCGCGGGGCTACGGCGGGGATTAGCCGATGCCGCCCGTCGAGTTGATACAAGCTATAAATTTAGCTCCTATCAATATTATGGAGTGTCGTGGGTCACAGCGTCAAGCACATGCCACATTGTTTCCCGGGTATATTTATGGCCTAAATTTAGAAGGGCTGGTCAACGTCCCGTGGCAGCCCGGAAGAATGGGGAGCCCCTGATGAATGAGACTGCACCGTCCACACAGTTGCTGCGGAGGGTCAACGCCAGTGCCATGCTTAAGGCAATGCGCGGGGCCGGCATCATGACGGGCACGGACCTTATGGCTGCCACTGGGCTTTCCCGGGCCACCGTTATCTCGATTTGTGATGAGCTCGTCCGGCTCGGATGGCTTGAGGAGCTGGAAAACCAACGGGGCACCGAGGGTTATGTCAAAGGCAGGCCGGCCCGCAGATTCGTTTTTGACGATCGCGCGGCCAGCGTTCTGGGCATCGATATTGGCGCCAACAAGATCACCACCATCGTCGCCGACATGGCGGGAAAGGCCCTCTCCAGGGTCACGACACCCTTCCGGGCGCACAACCTACCCGCTGACGAGCGGGCCGATGTACTGGACCGGATCGCCGCAGAGGCCTTGGACAAGGCAGCCGTGTCCCCAGACTCCGTTCTTGCCGTGTCCGTTGGGGTCGCCGCTCCGGTCAGTCGGAGCGGCGAAGTCCTCACGGTTCAGGAATTCTGGAAGTCTTTTGATGTCCGCCGGCTTGTTTCGGAGCGGCACGGCTGGCATGTGCTGCTGGAGAACGACGCCAATCTTGCCGCCCTGGCCGAACGCTGGCAGGGGACGGCCCAAGGCGTTGACAACCTTATCGTCATGCTAGCCGGGGACCGGCTGGGCTCCGGCGTACTCGAATCCGGTCGCCTGCTCCACGGACAGCTTGGCGGCTTCGGGGAGCTGGGGTACCTGGCCAATGTCGAAGGCGTAGGCGATACCATCGGCATCGCGCACTATGTAGCACTTTGGGGCCAGGAAGCGCTCGCCGCCAATGCAAAGACCCGGCTGCACGAGCTGTCCGGCAGCGCACCGGCCGGCCTCACGGCCGAGATGGTGTTCGCCGCGGCCAGGGATGGCGACAATGCCGCGCAGGAAGTCCTCGACCGTGTCGCACACCGCATGGCACGCGTGATTGGTTCGCTGAGCACGCTGGTGAACCCTGAGCTCGTCGTCCTCGCAGGCGGTGTCGCAGCCTCTGCCCGCGCCCTCATCCCCGCCATCGAGGAGCAGCTGCCGAAGTACACTTTCACTCCGCCCCGTGTGGAAGCCTCCTCCCTGGGGGATGGCATTGTGTCAATCGGTGCCATCCGCCTTGCCCTCGATTATGTCGAGGAGCACGCTCTTGACCTTTACCCCGCTTCGTTGCCGAAACCCTTGCACCCCGTTTCCTGACGCGGTTCACCTGGGACGTGCCCAGCCCCCGGATGGTCCTGGGCACCAGAACCGAGGTTGTGATTCCTCCGGCAAATTACGCCGGTGATTCCAGCGCTGCGGCCACCGGAAGCGAACCGTCGCAGAATTCAATCGTCCGTCCCGCCGTCTCCGGCAGGTCCAGCACGGCTGCTGCCACGATGGCGGTGTTGCTGCGCGACGTGCCGCCGTCTCCCTCCCCCGGGTTGGGATCTACCTTGATCAAACCCGTGCCGGGCTTGTCGGTCAGGGTGCCCGGGCCCAGGATGGTCCACGAGAGGCCGGTGCCGCGAAGGTACTCGTCAGCGGCAGCTTTCGCCTCGGCGTAGGCAAAAAAGCCGTTGCTCTCAGGTACGCCGTGGTCCTTGCGGGCTCCCAGGTAGGACACCATCACGTAGCGGTCCACTCCGGCGTGTACTGCGGCATCCATCGAACGGATGGCCGCGTCCCGGTCCACAGCGAATGTCCGGGCGGGGTTTCCGCCGCCCGCGCCTGCTGACCAGACGACAGCGTCGTGGCCCGTCAGTGCCTCCGCGATGGCCGCCGTCGTGGAATTCTCGATATCAAGGACCGACGGCGTTGCGCCCGTTTGCGCGACGTCCCCCGCGTGGTCGGGGTTGCGGATGAACGAGGTGAGGCTGTGGCCCTCTTCCGTGAGCAGGGTGGACAGATGCAGGGCCACTTTGCCGTGGCCGCCGATGATTGCGATTCGGGTCATGGCCCCATTCTGCTCCCCCATCCCGCATACGCCACATCGCCGCACGTTCGACCCCTGGCAGGATCAGGGGACAGTGCGGTAGCTGAGGTACACCACTCCATTGCGGAACCTGCGCTCGTCCTGGAGTTCAAGCCGCAGGTTCAGCCCGTCCGGCAGGAAGCGAAGGCCCCCTCCCACTGCCACCGGGTTGAGGAAGACCCGGCACTCGTCCACCAGCCCCGCCCGGAGTGCGCTGGCTGCCAGGGTGGAGCCGCCAATGCCGATGCTGCCCCTGCTGCTCTCCTTCAGGTCCCGGATGGCATCGGGTTCGAAAGAGCGCTGGACTGTCGTCCTGGCGGTCAGCGGCGCGTCCAATGTCGTGGAGAAGACCACCTTGTCTGCTGCCCGCCAGATGCGCCCGTAGTCCTGGATGACGGGCGGGTCGTCGCTTCCGCCCAGGGTCTCCCAGACGGACAGCACCTCGTACATGCGCCGCCCCAGAAGGTATGTGCCGGCGTCGCGCTCCAAGTCGTTGACGAAGGCATGGACTTCCTCGTCCGGGGCACTCCAGTCGAAGTTGCCGTGGCGGTCAGCGACGTAGCCGTCCAGGGATGCAATGCCCGTGTAGATAAGCTCAGCCATGGGCTCATTGTGCCTGCACTTCAGGCTTTGGGTAAGACTGTGTCCCCGTTCCGGCGGGACTATGCAGTTCCGGATGTCCGCCGTTCACGGACGAAAAACTGCTGTGCCATGGTCCAGGCGTTGGTGACTGTCCAATAGACCAGGACGCCGATGGGGAAGAAGACCCCTCCCAGCGCGAACACCACCGGCAACGTGTAGAGCACCACTTTTTGCTGCCGCATAAAGGGACTTCCGGTGTCCCCCGGCAACGCGTTCCGCGCGAGGATCAACTTTTGCGTGACAATCTGCGCGGCGGTCATCGCCAGGATCATCAGGATGGTCAACACCATAACGGCTGTCTGGTTGCCGCTGCCGCCGTGCAGCACTGATGCCGTCAATGTGGCGCCGAAGATGCTGGACTGGTCGAACTGTACTACCTGGTCGTGGCTCATGGCGCCCGTTCCCTCACCCTGCGCTGCCCGGGTGCTGATGCCGGCGAGAACCTGGTACAGCGCAAAGAAGAACGGCACCTGGATCAGCATGGGCAGGCAGGCGGAGAAGGGGTTGGTCCCGTGCTTCTTATACAAGGCCATCTGCTCCTGGGCCAATGACTGGCGGGAGAGCGGGTCTGTCCGGCCCTTGTACTTTTCCTGCAGCGTCTTTAAGTCCGGCTGCAGGAGCCGCATCCGGCGCTGGGCGTCGAGCTGCTTCAAAAACACGGGAATCAGGGCAGCGCGGATCAGCAGAACCAGCCCGATGATGGACAGGGTCCATGTCCAGCCGCTGGCCGGAGGCATGCCGACGGCGCTCAGCCCTTCATGCAAGCCGACCATTACGGCAGACACTAACCATCTGAACGGGACCAGGATTGCGTCAAAGATGTCCATGCGTTTCCCCATCGGTAAGATGCGGCAAAGCTACGGGGAAACAGGGAACTTGTCACGCGCTACCGTTCAAGTCGATGGCGCGCGTTCCTATTGACCAGGTGCCCCTACCAGGACTTCACGGTAGTGCGCCGGCAAACGCACGATCTCGAGTTCCGAGATGTCGAGAAGGCGGCGGCTGCCTGTCAGAGTGTCCAGAATCCAGAGCAACCCCTGGTCCAGCGCGACCTCTGTGACCGGACCGCGGTGGACCAAAGTGTTCCCATAAAACGCTTCGATGGCATCTCCTGCGGAGAGCTCATCATAAGAACGGATAAAAGCTTTGTCATTGCTGATCATGACGCGTCCTTTCCTTTGTCGAAGTGCTCCCCCGGCCTCAGTATGCTGGCGCAGGGTTGCCTCCGCGTGTACCCACGATGATGTTTTGCTGACATTCCGGGAACGGTCCCCCAGTCAGTGTTCGGCGTTGTCTGCATGGTGTTGCGCAGCGGAAGTACAACCGCGGCAAGCGGGCCACTAAGCCGTGGCGCTTGCTCCGGTCAGTTCAAAACATCCAAAATCATCCAGCACCCAGAAAAGCAGTGGGATGTGAGAGGAATCTCAGGGGTTGCACCTGAAAGCGGCACTTCGCCTCCAACGGAAAAGCCCCCGGAATCTCGGGGGATTCCAGGGGCTTAGCCTGTAGCGGTGGGGAGGCTCGATCTCCCGACCTCACGATTATGAGTCGTGCGCTCTAACCAACTGAGCTACACCGCCACGAATGAGAAAAACCTGTGTCAAGCCGGTCAAAACCGCCTTGACACAGGCCCTCATTCAGAGCCCCCCACCGGAATCGATCCGGTGACCTCGTTCTTACCAAGAACGCGCTCTACCACTGAGCTAGGGGGGCAACGAGTAAATACTCTACCGGAAGATTCCACCACCAACAAATCGGCGTCCGGGCAGTTCAGGAAGGGCCGAAACAGTTGCCCAAACAGCCCTCCAACGGCCGGAAAATGCCGGCAAATCAACGGAAATGAAGCCCTCTCACTCCTTAAGTATTCTCGGCTTCGCACCTTTCCCGAAGGACCAGGAACAAGGATGTGTTGATCCCCACACTTCCCATGAATTTTTGTCCCCATATGCAGGCTTTAACGCCGTCGAAGTCCGCATATCTGCACAGAAACTCACAGGCTTGGGCGCGCTGGAAGTGCCGGACGACACGGTGCCGCCCTCCGCCGTCGTCCGTAAAAGGCTTTTAAATGCCGGTGGGCCGGCTCGAAAGCCGGCCCACCGGGGGAACCTGTCAGACGAGCTGACTAGTTACCACTTGCCCTTGCGGTTGAAGTCGCGCTGTCCGCCCTCGTTGCCGTGGCGGGGCTTGCGGGAGCCGTCGCCGTGGCCGGCGAAGCGGGAATCGCTGGCCTGGCCGCGGGTGGCACCGCTGTCAGCACTGAAGGAACGTTCGCTGTACGAGCGGCCGCCGCGGTCCGCGGAGGAACGCTCGCCGTCGTTCTTGCGGAACTCCTTCTTGAACCCGCCGTTGCCCTTGAAGTTACCGCCACGGTCGCCGCTGCGGTTGCCCTGGTAGGCACCACGTTCGCCGGAGGGCTTGCGGCCGTTGTCCAGCTCGAGGTGGATCAGCTCGCCACCGATCCGGGTGCGGGACAGGGCACGCAGCTGCTCGGGGCTGAGGTCCGCCGGCAGCTCCACCAGGGAGTGGTCCGAACGGATATCGATGCCGCCGATCTGGGCCGAGGAGATGCCGCCCTCGTTGGCGATGGCGCCCACAATGGAGCCGGGCATAACGCGCTGGCGGCGTCCCACTGCGATCCGGTACGTGGCATTGCCCTCGGTGAGCGTGCGGGTGGGCCCGCGGGAGCCGAAGCCGTCCTTGGAGCGCTCGCGCTTCTGGAACTCGGGAGCTGCAGGCAGTTCCTTGACCAGCAGCGGCTGCCCGCCCTGCGCCATAACGGCGAGGGCCGCTGCGATTTCCGCAGCCGGAACGTTGTGCTCTTCCTCGTAGGAGGCGATGAGGTCGCGGAACGCGGAGACATCCTCGGACGCAAGCGTCTCGGTGATCTTCTCGGCGAACTTGCCCAGGCGAAGCGTGTTCACGGTTTCCGCGGTGGGCAGGTGCATCTGCTCCACCGGCTGGCGGGTTGCCTTCTCGATGGAACGCAGCAGGTACTTCTCCCGCGGCGTCATAAAGAGGATGGCGTCGCCGGAGCGGCCTGCGCGGCCGGTGCGGCCGATGCGGTGGACGTAGGACTCGGTGTCGTGCGGGATGTCGTAGTTGATGACGTGGCTGATGCGCTCCACGTCAAGGCCACGGGCGGCGACGTCGGTAGCAACGAGGATGTCGATGCGGCCTTCCTTCAGCGCGTCGACAGTGCGCTCACGCTGCTGCTGCGGAATGTCGCCGTTGATGGCAGCAGCCTGGAAACCGCGGGACTTCAGCTTGTCAGCCAGGTCCTCGGTGGCCATTTTGGTGCGCACGAAGGCGATAACGCCGTCGAACTCTTCCACCTCGAGGATGCGGGTCATGGCGTCGAGCTTGTGCGGGCCCATGACCTGCAGGTACCGCTGGCGCGTGTTGGCACCGGTGGTGGTCTTGGACTTGACGGAAATCTCGGCCGGGTTGTTCAGGTATTGCTTGGACATGCGGCGGATCTGGCTCGGCATGGTGGCCGAGAACAGGGCCACCTGGCGGTCCGACGGGGTCTGCTGGAAGATCTGCTCAACGTCTTCAGCGAAGCCCATGCGCAGCATCTCGTCAGCCTCGTCCAGCACCAGGTACTGGAGTTCGGACAGGTCCAGGGAACCCTTGGAGATATGGTCGATCACGCGGCCCGGGGTACCCACAACAACCTGGGCACCGCGGCGCAGGCCGGCGAGCTGCGGACCGTAGGCGGAACCGCCGTAGACGGGCAGGACGGTGAAGTCGTCAATGTGCTTGGCGTAGGAAGTGAAGGCCTCCGCCACCTGCAGCGCGAGCTCGCGGGTGGGGGCCAGCACCAGGGCCTGGGTCTTGCGGGACGGGCCGTTGAGGTCGTGGAGTTCGGCCAGGCGGGACAGTGCCGGTACTGCGAATGCTGCAGTCTTACCGGTGCCGGTCTGGGCGAGGCCAACAACGTCGCGGCCTTCCAGCAGCAGCGGGATGGTGGCTGCCTGGATGGGGGACGGCTTTTCGTAGCCGACGTCCTGCAGGGCGGCCAGCACACGGCCATCGATGCCGAGGTCGGCGAACTTGATGCCTTCTTCTTCCTCAGCGTTGGCTGCGGGAGCTTGCTCAGCGTGTGCTGCGGGGGCGGCCGGTGCTTCGAGGGAAGCTTCGGCTGCGGGGGCGGCAGGTGCTTCGAGGGAAGCTTCGGCTGCGGGGGCGGCAGGTGCTTCGAGGGAAGCTTCGGCTGCGGGGGCGGCCGGTGCTTCGAGGGAAGCTTCGGCTGCGGGGGCGGGCGCTGCTGCGGGGACAGCGGCCTCGGTGAATTCGACGGCGGCGGTTTCGGCGGTTGCCGCTTCGAAGGTGGAGTCGTTGTGATTTTCGGGCATAGGGAAGAATTCCTCATCCATAGGGGGCCAGGCGGCACTACCCGAGGTGAGCGGAGCCGCAGTACGTGTGCCGTGGGTGCCGGGCAAACGTTGACCGGCCGGTCACATAGAAGTCCGGCGCTTTCGCAATCCCGTGGCAGGACTTCCCGCTGCATCTCTTGGCTGCTATCCCAGCAGTCTGTACAGCGTTTTCTTTAGCCGGCTCTCCCTATGAAAATGCCCGCATCGCTTGTGCGGGCCCCAACACTTGCCAGTCCTGCCTCAAAAATTGGGCAGGAATAAGGGATTTCCGGAGTGGGGGATATTTCAAGTGTAGGGCACGCACCGGCCCCAGCGGTAATTGGGAGCACGACGGCGGCGGTGAGCTTGCCCACATGGCTCCCCTGCCAGCCACCCGCGTAGGTTGTTACCGGCCCAACTGCCGCTCCAGCGCCGCGAACTTCTGCTTGAACTCAGGCTGCTGCAGCCGGATCTCGCCGTCGGCGTCGGCGCCACGCAGTGCTTCCATCGACTCCAGGTCCGGTTCACTGAACCACTTGCCCACAGTAATCCCATGCCTGGGGATGTACGTCCGGTGGATATGGTCCCCTGCCCGGATGGTGCCAACGCGGATCACCCGGAGGTAGGCGCCCACCCTGCCCTCACCGGTGAAGCGTTTGACGAACTGCGGCTCACCCAGCCGTCGCTGGAACGTGGCGCAGGGTGTACGCGGGGACGTAACCTCCACTTCCACGTCGAGGCCGATCTGCCAGCGTTCGCCGATCACCGCCCCCGTGGCGTCTATCCCGGCCACGCGCAGGTTCTCACCGAAAATTCCCGGCGGCAGGTCGCGCTGGAGCCCTGCGGCCCAGAAGTCGGCGTCCGCCTGCGAGTAGGCGTAAAGGGCCTGGTCCGGCCCGCCGTGGTGGACCCGGTTCGCCTGGATGTCGCCCTGCAGGCCCAGCTTGTGCACCTTCACCGGCCCCTCCACCGCACGCTTGTCGATGGCAGTCACGCCCACGCTGGAGGCATCCGGAACGAGCTGGTGAACACGGCACACGGCAAGCACAGAAGCGGTTTCCATGGGACCAGTGTAGGTTTCCAGTGCTGCCCGTGGCGGCTACCCCGCCATGGGGAGTTCTCCCGGCTTTCCTGCTCGCAGCAGCAGGCTGCAGGGACTACGCTGATTTGAGGATTGCAATTGGGGGTGCAGCGCTGTGCCCAATTCACGTGGAGAACTGAGGGGGGACGCCGTGGACCCGAACAAGGACCCGGAGCACGATCCAGCCAGGGGCGACGGCCGGCAGGCCGGCGCGGCGGGCAGCTCCGCTGCCGCACCGGACGGCACCCCGGCGCCGGACGCCCCCAAGCCTCCCCCGTGGCAGGTACCCAAACCGGAACTGCGCCCGGAACTCCTGAACGAACCAGTCACACCGGTAGATCCCTTTGCCCGTGACCGGGAGAAGCAGCAGGCCGAGGGGGCGGCCCGGAAGAAGCGCTCCCAGCGGCGCACCGTCGTGGTGGGCCTGGGCGTGACTGCCCTGCTGGCCGGCACCATCACCGCGGTGGTTGCCAGCAACCAGGACGAGCCGGAGTACGCGCAGGTCTGTTTCAATGACGAAACCGGCGAGCGCGTGGAGGACACCAGCTGTGACAGCTCTGCCGGCAGGGGCGGCGGCATCTACGCCTGGTACTTCTTCTCACGCGGGGCGTACGTCCCCGCCATCGGGCAGAACCGCTCAACCGCCCCCAGCTACACGCGGACCGTGCCCAGCGGCGCGAAAGCCTCCACGGGCTACAGCACCAAGGGCGGCACCGTCAGCCGGGGCGGCTTCGGCACCAGCGCCAAAAGCGGCACCAGCGGTGGCGGCGGCAAAGTCTCGGGGGGCTAGGCGTGAAGCGGAAGTTGATCGAGCCCAGGCCCGGGTGGAAGCAGAAAATTGAAGAACAGGGCCTGGTGTTCTCCACCACCACCATGCCGGACGGCCGCAGGATCGAATACTGGAATGAAGCCGCCTACTACGAGTTCACCCTGGACGAGGTGGAGACCCTCGAGGGAACGGCCGAGGATATGCACAAGATGTGCCTGGAGGCCGCCCGGTTCCTGGCCACCGGCGCCATGGGGGACATTGGCATCGGCCCGCAGGCCCTCGAGCTGGCTGCGGACTCATTGCAGGCAGGCGATCCCGATGTTTACGGACGCTTCGACTTCATCTACGACGGGCAGGGCGGGCCTGCCAAGATGCTCGAGTACAACGCGGACACCCCCACCGGCCTGATCGAGGCCGCCGTGGCCCAATGGTTCTGGCTGCAGGACGTCTTCCCGGAGAAGGACCAGTGGAACGGCATCCATGAAGCGCTGATCCGGCAGTGGAAGAAGATGCAGTTCCGCACCGGGATGAGCACCCTGCACGTGGCGCACTCCGAGGTCGAGGAGTCCGGGGAGGACTGGATGACCGCCGCCTACATGCGCGACGTGGCCAGCCAGGCGGGATGGACCACCATCGGCATCAACATGTCCGATATCGGCTGGGACCCCAACCTGAACCGCTTTGTGGACCTGGACAACTTCATGATCAGCACCATGTTCAAGCTGTACCCGTGGGAGCTGATGATGAAGGAACCCTTCGGGCCCCGGCTGCTGGAACGCGCCCACAATCCCCGCTGGGTTGAACCCGCCTGGAAGATGCTGCTCTCCAACAAGGCGCTCCTCGCGGCACTGTGGCACCTGTTCCCTGGGCATTCCAACCTGCTGCCGGCGTACCTGAACGAACCCGGGCCGCTCAAGGAATGGGTGGCCAAACCCCTGCATGGCCGCGAAGGCGACAACATCAAGATCCACGCCCAGGGCATCAGCCTGGAACAACCCGGCGGATACGGCCGCGAGGGATGGTGCTACCAGCAGTACCATCCGCTGCCGGATTTCGACGGCAACCATCCCGTCCTTGGCCTCTGGGTAGTGGACGGTGAGTCCGTGGGCTGCGGGATCCGCGAATCGGACGGCCCCGTCACCGACTACTTCTGCAGGTTCTTGCCCAACACCATCGATGCCCCGGCCCCGCTCTCGGCCGCGGCCCACTCCAGCAAAGCAGGTATCGCACTATGAGCCCGGTGACACCATGAGCACGGAAACCACGACGGCGGGAGGACCGGGCGGCGGGCCCGGCACCTCCGTTCCGTCCAAGGGGCTCCGCGCTGGCATCCTGGACCTTGGCGACTCGGTCATGCTGGGCCTGGCTTCGACGGCGCCGGTGTATTCGCTGGCCGCCACGCTGGGCCTTATCGTTGCGGTCAACGGAAACTACACTCCCCTGATCCTGCTGCTCGGCTTTATCCCCGTCCTGTTCATCGCCTACGCATTCCGCGAACTCAACAGCGCCATCCCGGACTGCGGCACCACCTTCACATGGTCCTGGCGGGCCTTCGGACCGTGGGCCGGCTGGCTGGGCGGCTGGGGTGTTGCGCTGGCCGGCATCGTGGTCCTGGCCAATCTCGCCCAGGTGGCTGGCCAGTACCTGTGGCTTCTGGTAGGTGACGGCTCGCTGGCCGAAAACAAGGTGATAGTTACCGCCACGGGTGTGCTGTTCATCGCCGTGATGACGCTGGTGAATTACCGGGGCATCCGGCTGGGCGAACACGTCCAGCGGGTACTGACCTACGTGCAGTACATCGCGCTGGGCATCTTTGCGCTGGCCATCGTGATTCGGATTGTCAGCGGCGCGCCGGAGGGGCAACCTTTCGATTTTGAGTGGTTCAACCCTTCCGGGGCCTTCGCCGATCCCGGCGCAGTGGTCCATGGCGCGCTGCTTGCGCTGTTTATCTACTGGGGCTGGGACACCTGCCTGGCGGTCAATGAGGAAACCGAAAACCCCTCCACCACCCCCGGCCGGGGTGCGGTGATCTCCGCCTTCATCCTGGTGGCCATCTACGTCTCTGTTGCGCTCCTGGTGATGATGTACGCAACTGTGGGCACAGAAGGCATCGGACTGGGCAACGAGGCCAACCAGGACGACGTCTTCCTGGCCATGAAGGACGTGGTCCTCGGCCCCTGGGGCTGGCTGATCGTCGTCGCAGTCCTCGCTTCGGTGCTCTCCTCCACCCAGACCACCATCCTGCCAACCGCCCGCGGCACCCTGTCCATGGGAGTGCACGGTGCCCTGCCGGCCAAGTTCGGCGAGGTGCACCCGAAGAACCAAACCCCCGGTTTCTCCACACAGGTGATGGGGGCGGCAGCGATTGCCTACTACGTCGCCATGAGTTTCCTCAGCGAAAACCTGCTGTCAGACTCCATTAGCGCCATCAGCCTCTTCATCGCCTTCTACTACGCCCTCACCGGCTTCGCCTGCTTCTGGTACTTCCGGGATACCTTGCGGCAGTCGGCACGCAACCTCTGGTTCCGCGGCATCCTGCCGCTGGTGGGCGCGCTGCTCCTAACGGCTGCTTTCTTTATCTCGGCCGTGCAAATGTGGGACCCGGCCTATGGCGACACCCAGATCTTCGGCGTCGGCGGAGCGTTTATCAGCGGTGTGGTGCTGCTGGCACTTGGAGTGGTGCTCGCCGTCGTCTGCCGGTTCCTGCCCGCAACCCGCAGCTACTTCACCGGCAAGGCAACCGCCACCAGCAAGAGCAGCACCCCTCCCCAAGCAAGTAGCGCTGACTGCTAGGCGGAGAAGCCACCGTCTGACTTGATGAGCTGTCCCGAAACCCAGCGGCCGGCCGGCGAGAGCAGGAACGCAGCGGTACCGGCGACGTCGGCAGGGGTGCCCAGGCGGCCGGTGGGCTGCCGGGCGGTCAAGGCCTCCCGCACCTCGTCATCCATCCAGCCAGTGTCCACCGGCCCCGGGTTGAGGACGTTGGCGGAAATTCCCCGCGGCCCCAGCTCGCGGGCAGCGGCGATGACGATCCTGTCCAGCGCGCCCTTCGAGGCGCCGTAGGGCAGGTTGAATGACGTGTGGTCACTGGTCAGCGCAACGATCGCACCGCCGTCAGCCGTTGCCTGCCGCGCGAAAGCGGCAATGAGCTGCCAGCTGGCCCGCGTGTTCACGGCAAAGTGGCGTTCGAACGATTCCAGGCTCGTGTCCAGGACGCCGGAGCCAACGGACTCGGCATGGCTCAGCACCATGCCCTGCAGCGGACCGGCCAGCTGCACCGCTTCAGCCAGGAGGCGATCGGCCGTGCCCGGGTCCTCCAGGTTTGCGGGCAGGAAGTGGACGCTGGCGCCGATCGCCTCCAGCTCGGCCGTCAAACGGACCACGTCGTCCGGCTCGCTCCCCCACGGCATCCGGGCGTCGTAGTCCTGCCAGTAAGCCAGCACCAGGTCCCAGCCTTCGGCGGCAAGCTGGCGGGCGATGCCGGCGCCGATGGAAGCAAGCCGGCCAGCGCCGGTGATCAGGGCTACGTGACGGACAGGGCCTTCGGCAGGGGTTTCCATGGGATCAGCGTACTGGCCGCTGCGCTGCCTTCCGGGTCAGGCTGCGGCGCCGGCGGGTACGGTTTCGCGGGAGCTGCCATGCCTTCGGATGGTGGCGCTGATGACTGCAGCGATGGTGCACATCGCGGCGGCGCCGAACCAGGCGTACGTGTACTGGCCGGTGGCGTCCCTGATGGCGCCGGCACCCAGGGCGGCAGCGGCTGCTCCGAGCTGGTGGGCCGCGAAGACCCAGCCGAACACCACGCTGCCGTCCGCGCCGAAGGTTTCCCGGCAGATGGCCGCCGTTGGCGGGACAGTAGCCACCCAGTCGAGGCCGTAAATCACCACAAAGACGATCATGCTGGGCTGGACTTCGGCACTGAGGAGCAGGGGCAACACCAGCAGTCCGATCCCGCGGAACTGGTAGTAGACGGCAAGCAGGATCCGGGGGTTGAACCGGTCCGTCAGCCAGCCGGAGGCGATGGTGCCCACGATGTCAAAGATGCCGACGACGGCGAGCAGGCCGGCGGCGGTGGTTTCGGGCATGCCGTGGTCGTGCGCAGAGGGAATGAAGTGGGTGCCGATCAGTCCGTTGGTGGTTGCCCCGCAGATCGCGAAGCCTGCCACGAGCGCCCAGAAGGTCCGTACCCGGCTGGCCCGCCGGAGCACCTGCAGCGCCCGCACTGCTGCGTTGGCGCGCGGACCAGTGTCCGCAGGCGGTGCCGGGTGTGCCCCGGCGGCAGCTTGTTCCGCACCATACGGGAGGACCCCGACGTCGGCCGGGGAGTTTTTGAGGAACTTCAGCACCAGCGGGACCACGGCCAGGGCTCCCGCGGCGATCAGGAGGGACGCCTGCCGCCAGCCCGGGTCCTGGGCCAGCATGGCGATAAACGGCAGGAAGACCAGCTGGCCGGCCGCACTGCCGGCGGTCAGGATGCCGATCACCAGCCCGCGGTTCTTGACGAACCAGGTGTTGGCAATGGTGGCGGCGAAGACCAGCGCCATGGATCCGGTGCCGAGGCCGATCAGCAGGCCCCAGGTCAGCAGGATCTGCCAGGACTGGTTCACCAGCACGGTGAGGGCGCTGCCCGTGCCGATCAGGACCAGCGCGACTGACGTTACTGCCCGGATGCCGAACCGCTCCATCAGGGCAGCGGCAAACGGCGCTGTGAGCCCAAAGAGGACCAGGTTGATGCTGACAGCCGCCGACAACACGGTGGTGGACCAGCCGAACTCCTCCTGCAGCGGGACCATCAGGACACCTGGTGCAGCACGGAAACCGGCGGCACCCACCAGGGCAAGGAAGGCTACGGCGGCAACGGTCCAGGCAGGATGAAAGCGGCGGGGCCGCCGGTGGGGCGGAACGACGGCGGATCCGGGGCTGTCCGTTCCGGCGGCAGCGCCCGGGCCGGCTTGCGAGGCGGTTCCGTCGACGTCGGCCGTGCGGTCGGGGCTCATGCGGCTGCTCCGTTCTGAGCTTTCGAGGACGGCGCGTGGGTTGTTGCCTGCTCGGACGGGGGCGGAAGGTGTTTCTTTGCCCAAATGGCTACCGTCACCCCTAGGGAATCGAGGAGAAGGCCTGGTCGAGGTCCGCCACCAGGTCCTCCACGTCTTCAATGCCGCACGACAAGCGGAGGAGGTTCACCGGAACTGCCAGTTCGGTGCCCTTGACCGAGGCGTGGGTCATCTCGGACGGGTAGTTCATAAGCGATTCGATGCCGCCCAGCGACTCCGCCAGGGTGAACACCGTGGTTGATTCGGCTACCTTCCTGGCCGCCGCCTCGCCGCCCTTGAACTGGACTGACACCATGCCGCCGAAGCTCCGCATCTGTTTCTTGGCGAGCTCGTGGCCGGGATGCGTCGGCAGCCCCGGGTACAGGACAGCCTCCACTTCGGGGCGTTCCAGCAGCCACTCCGCCACTGCCTGGCCGTTGAGGCTGTGCCGGTCCATCCGCACGCCCAGGGTCTTGAGTCCGCGGGTGGTGAGGAAGGCGTCCATGGGACCCGAAACGGCGCCCACGGCGAACTGCACAAACCCGATCTTTTCGGCCAGCTCCGCGTCCTTGACCACCACGGCGCCGCCCACCACGTCCGAGTGCCCGCCGATGTATTTGGTGGTGGAGTGCACCACGATGTCGGCACCCAGGGCCAGCGGGGTCTGGAGGTACGGGGAAGCGAAGGTGTTGTCCACCACCAGGAGGGCGCCGGCGTCGTGGGCAACTCCAGCAAGGGCCTCGATGTCGGTGATTTTCATCAGGGGGTTGGACGGGGTCTCCACCCAGACGAAGCGCGTCTTGTTGGCGGCAACCGCCGCCCGCACGGCGTCGAGATCTGCCATGTCCACGGGAGTGTTGCCGATCCCCCAACCGCCCAGCACCCGGCTGATCAGCCGGTAGGTGCCGCCGTACGCGTCGTTGCCCAGCACGATGTGGTCCCCGGGGCGGGTCAGGGCGCGGATGAGGGAGTCCTCAGCCGCCAGGCCGGAACTGAAGCTGTAGGCGTGCGTGCCGCCTTCCAGCGCGGCCAGCTGTTCCTGCAGCGCGTCACGCGTGGGGTTGCCGCCGCGGCCGTACTCATAGCCGTCCCGGAGCCCGCCGATGCCGTCTTGGGCGTAGGTGGAGCTGAAATGCAGTGGCGGCACCACTGCCCCTGTGCGGGGCTCGAAAGCCTGGCCGGCGTGGACGGCCCGGGTGTTGAAGCCCTGGTTCTTCGATACGGACATGATGCTCCTTTATCGGCGTTGCAGTTCAGTTGCTGAGGTAGGCCAGGAGGTCGTGGCGGGTGAGGATCCCTACGGGAGCGCCCACAAACGTGACCATCACGGTGTCCACGTCCGAGAGCAGCTCCCTGGCGGCCGAGATGGTTTCCAGCGAACCGATCACCGGCAGCTTCGGACCCATGTGCTCGGAGATCTTGTCCGTCAGCTTGGCTTCGCCGCGGAACAGCTTGGCGGTGAGGGTGCGCTCATCCACCGCGCCCAGCACCTCGCCCATCACCACCGGGGGCTCCTGGGACAGGACCGGGATGTGGCTGACGCCGAACTCGTTCATGATGTTGATGACATCGCGGACTGACTCGTTGGGGTGAATGTGCACCAGGTCCGGCAGTTCGCCGTTCTTGGAGCTGATCACCTCGCCCACTGAGGTCTCCTCGCCCCCGGAGAGGAAGCCGTAGGACCGCATCCACTGGTCGTTGAAGATTTTGGCCAGGTAGCCGCGGCCGGAGTCAGGCAGGATCACGACGACGACGGCGCTTTCCGGCAGGTCCCGCGCCGCCTGCAGCGCGGCCACCACAGCCATGCCCGAGGATCCGCCCACCAGCAGGCCCTCTTCACGGGCCAGGCGCCGGGTCATGGCAAAGGAGTCGGCGTCACTGACGGCGATCACCTGGTCCGGGACGGACTTGTCGTAGTTGGCGGGCCACATGTCCTCGCCCACGCCCTCCACGAAGTACGGGCGCCCGGTGCCGCCGGAGTAGACCGAACCTTCCGGGTCGGCGCCGATGATCCGGACCGTCCCGCCGTCGGACGCCGGCCGGCCCGCCGAAACTTCCTTGAGGTACCTGCCGGTGCCGGTGATGGTGCCGCCGGTGCCGGCGCCGATGACGCAGTGGGTGACCTTGCCGTCAGTGTCCCGCCAGATCTCGGGGCCGGTAGTCAGGTAATGGCTGCCGGGTGCCGCGGGGTTGGAGAACTGGTCCGGCTTGTACGCTCCGGGCGTCTCGCGGACGATCCGGTCCGACACGCCGTAGTAACTTTGCGGGCTGTCCGGCGGCACGGCGGTGGGTGTCACCACCACTTCCGCGCCATAGGCCTGCAGCACGGCGCGCTTATCCTCGCCCACCTTGTCCGGCACCACAAAGATGCACTTGTAGCCCTTTTGCTGGGCCACGAGCGCCAAACCCACACCCGTGTTCCCGGACGTGGGCTCAACAATCGTGCCGCCGGGCTGCAGCTTGCCGTCCCGCTCGGCATCCTCCACCATCTTCGCCGCGATGCGGTCCTTGATGGATCCCCCGGGGTTCAGGTACTCCAGTTTGACCAGGACTGTGGCTTTGACGCCATCCGTCACGTGGTTGAGCTTGATAAGCGGGGTATTGCCGATGAGGTCCAGGACGGACTGGGCGTACTTCATGAGTACAAAGCTACCGCTTCCGCAGGCGCATTCCGCTACCCGGCGGCCTGTGCCTGCTCCTCAGCGGGAAGGTTCTCCCAGAGGCCCATGACGTTGCCTTCGGTGTCCTTGAAGTATGCGAAGGAGCCCATTCCGGGAATGGTTTCCTTCGCCCGCACCACGGCGCCGCCCAAAGACTCCACTGTCTTCAGCGTGGCCTCTATATCCTCAACATCCACGGTGAGGACGGGGTTCGTCAGGTCTGCCTCCCGGGCCATCATGCCGCCGTTGATTGCGCCCGCTTCCGTCGGTTGTCCCGTGGACTCGTCCATGGGCGTGGTGATCACCATGTTGTAGTCCATGCCCGGGACGGGATCGATCCGCCAGCCGAGGGCCTCCTTGTAGAAGCTCCTGGCCCGTTCCTGGTCGTCCGCGGGAATTTCGAAATGCACTACTCCACCCATTGTTTCCTCCTGGTTTTTCGAGCCTTCAGTGCAGCGTTTCCGCACCACAGGGTGGAGTCTAGTCCTCTGTCCGCTGCCCGTTAAGGGCCGGGTTTTTGTCCAGATATGCAGACTTCCGAGGCGTGAAGCCCTGCCTACGTGGACAAAAACTCCGGCGCCAGAACCGGCAGGGCGGGCACGTTGTCAGCCCGCCGTGGGACGATTGGTGCATGACGATCGCAGAGGCACCCGCGCGGCTGGCGGCCGCCGCGGACGCCTCGCTCCGGTGGTATCCGGACGGCCCCTATGATCTGGCGCGGACCCTCGGCCCGCTCCTGCGCGGCACCAGCGATCCATCCTTCAGCGTCCAGGGAAGTGTCATCTGGCATGCCTTCACCACCGAAGAGGGCCCCGCCACTCTTCGGTTTAGTCCGGCCGGCAGCACCGGGCTGGAGCACCGCGTCGACACCCAGGCCTGGGGCCCCGGCGCCGCCGCTGCCATTGAATCAGTCCCGCGGCTCCTGGGTGCCGGCGACGACTGGCGGGCCTTTGATGAGCCAGCGTTCCACGCCACCCTCCCCCGCATGGTCCGGGAGGCACGACGGCGGAGCCTGGCCCTGCGGCTTCCGTCCACCGGGCACATGATTGACCAGCTCGTGCCCATCATCCTGGAGCAAAAGGTGACGGTCATCGAAGCGCGGCGGGCCTACCGGTACCTGGTGCACCGGTACGGAACACCGGCCCCGCTGGCCGGCACCGACACGCCGCCCGGCCTGGTGCTGGCGCCCACGGCCGCCCAGTGGCTGCAGGTCCCCAGCTGGGAGTGGCACAAGGCAGGGGTGGGGCCGCAGCGGTCTGCGACGGTCATGCGGGCGCTGCGGTCCGCCGTTGCACTCGAACGGCTGGCAGCGCTGCCGGCGCTGGAGGCCGCAGCAAAGATGCAGACAATCCCGGGAATCGGCATCTGGACAGCGGCGGAAGTGGTACAGCGCACGCACGGCTGCCCGGACTCCATCTCGTTGGGTGACTATCACCTGGCTGCCTATGTGGGCGCGGCACTCACGGGCCGCCGGACGGACGACGCCGGCATGCTCCGCCTGCTTGCGCCCTGGGAAGGGCACCGCCAGCGCGTGGTGCGGATGATCCAGAGCAGCGGCTTCCGCAAGCCCACCTTTGGCCCCCGGATGACCATCCAGGACCACCGCCGGCACTAGGCCAGGCGCGCGCCGCATCCATGCAGTTTTCCGTGGACGTGCGCCGGCGATGGGTATAGCGTGACGCCAGGGAGCCCGTCCAGAGCCCCGGTATGCCGCATCCTCTGGAGCCACCCATGATCCACACGGAAAAACTCACCAAGAACTTCACCGTCAAAAAGGAAACAGTAGAAGCCGTCAAGGGCGTCGACATCGATGTTGCCCCCGGTGAGCTGGTGGCGTTCCTCGGCCCGAACGGCGCCGGCAAGTCCACCACGCTGCGGATGCTCACCACCCTGCTCCGGCCCACGTCGGGGACCGCCTCGGTTGCGGGTGTTGATGTCACCGCAGATCCGGCAGGGGTGCGGGCGCGCATCGGCTACATCGGCCAGGGCAACGGCGGCGGCCACAGCTTCCGGGTCATTGACGAACTGGTGATGCAGGGCCGCTTCTACGGCATGAATTCCTCTGACGCGCTGGCCCGGGCGCAGGAACTCCTCACATCCCTGGACCTGGGAGACCTTTCCAAACGCACCGTGGTGAAACTGTCCGGCGGGCAGCGGCGCAGGATGGACGTGGCACTGGGGCTGATGCACTCCCCCCGGCTGCTGTTCCTCGACGAGCCATCCACCGGCATGGACCCGCAGAACCGGGCCAACCTGTGGGAGCACATCATGCGGATGCGGGAAGAACACGGCACAACGATCGTCCTGACCACGCACTACATGGACGAGGCGGATTCCATGTCCGAGCGCGTGATCATCATCGACCACGGCCACATCATCGCTGATGACACCGCCGGGCGGCTGAAGGCAAACCTCGCCGGTGACCTGCTCGCCGTCGAGGTGGCGGCGGGCAGCGCTTCCGGGGTCCGCGGGCTGCTGGGCCGTGCCGCGGCCGGCGGTGAGGTCTCCGAGAATTCGTACGACGGCGTTGTCCGCTTCCGCCTCCGGCTACCGGAGGGCGCGCGGCTGGCGCCGGCGCTTCTGAAGGAGATGGACGACGCCGGTGCTCCCGCCCAGTCCCTGGAGCTGAAGCCGCCCACACTGGACGACGTGTTCCTGGAACTTACCGGCCGCAACCTCAGGGAAGGGGCAAACCGCTGATGGGCACACGAGCCATCGCCGCTGAGCCCAGGGAAAAGCCCGGCCTTGGCCAGGTCCTGCACGATACCCGGTTCGTGTTCTGGCGTGAAATGCTGCTGCCTTTGCGGGACCCGTTCTCGCTCATCTTTTCGCTGATCCAGCCGTTGGTTTTCCTTGGCCTGTTCGGCCCGCTGCTCGGCGCGGCCGTGGGGGCGCCGGCTTTCGGAGGCCAGTCCACGCTGCAGTGGTTCCTGCCCGGCGTCGTGGTGATGATCGCGCTGTTCGGCACCTCCATGACCGGTTCCAACCTGCAGTACGAGTTGATGACCGGTTCCTACGAACGGATCCTGGCCACACCGCTGTCCCGCTCGTCGCTGATGATCGGCCGGGCGTTGAAGGAGTGGGCGCCGCTGGTTATCCAAGGGCTCCTCATCGCCCTGGTCTGCATCCCGTTCGGTTTCGTCTTCTACCCGCTTCACGTGCTGCTCGGGCTGATCATCCTGGGGATCTTCGGGATCGGACTGGGGGCGTTGTCCTATGCGCTGGCCCTCGTTTCGCAGAACAAGGAGTGGATCTTCTGGGGTGTCCAGCAGACGCTGCTTTTTCCGCTCATGATCCTCTCCGGCATCATGCTTCCAATCGAAGCCGGGCCGGCATGGATGAAGACCGCCAGCCTGTTCAACCCCCTGACCTACCTGGTGAATGCGGAACGTGAACTGTTCGCCGGCGTCGTCGGAACTGACACCCTCCTGGGCCTGCTCGCCGCTTCGGTGACAGCCGCCGTCGGGCTCGTTGTGGGGGTGAAGGCAATCAACCGCAACCTCAACTGAGCAGGGGACGCGCCGCGGTCAGAGCCCCAGCCGGGCCACGGCTTCCTCCCGCATTTCCACTTTGCGGACCTTTCCGGAGACGGTCATGGGAAAGCTGTCCCGCACGTCCACATAGCGCGGAATCTTGTAGTGGGCCAGCTTGCCCCGGCAGAACTCCGAGACTGCGTCTGCGTCCAGCGGTTCCGCGCCGGGCTGGAGGATGATGCAGGCCATCAGCTCCTCGCCATACTTTTCGTCCGGCACCCCGATCACCTGCACGTCCTGGATGGACGGGTGGGTGTAAAGGAACTCCTCGATTTCCCGCGGATAAATGTTTTCACCGCCCCTGATCACCATGTCCTTGATCCGGCCTTCAACGATGACGTACCCGTCGTCATCCATCCGGGCCAGGTCGCCGGTGTGCATCCAACCGTCACCGTCAAGCGCCTCGGCGGTCTTCTCAGGCTGGTTCCAGTACCCGGCCATCACCGCATAGCCGCGGGTGCACAGCTCCCCGATCTGCCCGCGCTCCAGGACTTCCCAGGTACCCGGGTCCACGATCTTGCTCTCCAGGTGCGGCATGGTCCGGCCCACAGTTTCCGTGCGGTGCTGCAGGCTGTCCCCCTGCCGCGTCATAGTGGAAACCGGTGACGTTTCGGTCATGCCGTAGCAGATGGCCACATCCTTCATGTTCATGTCGGAGATAACGCGGTTCATCACCTCGATGGGACACAGGGATCCAGCCATGACGCCCGTGCGGAGGGTGGACAGGTCGTAGGAGGCGAAGTCCGGGAGGGCGAGCTCGGCGATGAACATCGTGGGCACCCCGTACAGCGAGGTGCCGCCGAAATCCTGCACGGCCTCCAGGGTGGCCGCCGGCGAGAACCCCCGGCCGGGAATGATGGTGGCCGCCCCATGGCTGAGAGCATTCAAGTTGCCGATCACCATGCCGAAGCAGTGGTAGAACGGCACCGGGATCACTACCCTGTCCTGTTCGGTATAGCCGAGCAGTTCCCCTATGGAGTAGCCGTTGTTGAGGATATTGTGGTGGGTCAGCGTGGCGCCCTTGGGAAATCCCGTTGTCCCTGAGGTGTACTGCAGGTTGATGGGATCGTGCGGGCTCAGTTCAGCCATGCGTGCCCGCAGCCCGGAATGCCCGACGTCGTCCGCCCGCCTCAGCAGCTCAGCGTAGGTCAGCTCTGCGTCACTTAGCGGGACCCCGCCGTCGGGCCCTTCCCCGCCGGGAACGGGAAGGAACACCAGTTGACGCAGGTCCGGGCACTCTGCGAGCGCATGCCGTGCCATGCCCACGTAATCGCTGTTCCGGTCCGAGGGCGCCGTGACAAGCATCCGCATGCCGTTCTGCTTCACCACGAACTCCAGCTCGTGGCTGCGGTAGGCGGGATTGACGTTGACCAGGATGGCGCCGGCCTTGGCGGTAGCGTACTGCAGCAGCGTCCACTCGGCGCAGTTGGGGCTCCAGATCCCCACCCGGTCGCCCTTGGCGATGCCCAGGGCGAGGAGCGCACGGGCCAGCCGGTCGACGTCGTCGTTCATCTTGGTGTAGCTCCAGCGCCGTGCGTCGGCGCCCGGCACCGCGGCCGCCTCGATCAGGGCGTCATGGAACGGGAACCTCTCCACCACCCGCTCGAAGTTCCCGCCGATGGTCTCTTCGAGTAGCGGAACGTCAGTGTTCCCGGCTGTATAAGCACGCATGATGGCACGCTACCAACAGGACCCGGGCAATAGAAGCACGTAAGAGGCGCAACAGTCCCGCGGGCAGCGGCAACAGGAACGGTCCGTCAGCCGACGGCCGGTATTGTGAAATCCATGAGTTCACCCATTGACCTGCAGGCAACCTTCATTCCCAACGACGGAGAGTTCTACCGCGTAAAGCTGGCCCTCGAAATAGCCATCGACGAGGTGGTGAACGAACCCGGCTGCATCCGCTACGAGCTCACCGAAGCCACGGAGGAAAAACTCGTCCTCACCGAGCAGTGGGCATCGGAGGAGGACCTGGCCAAGCACTCCAACGGCATCGCGGTGCAGGACCTGAACGAATCCCTGAGCGCGCTCCTGGCCGAGCCCGTCAAGCTGGAACGCCTCTAACGGCCGCTTACACCGGCAAAGACGAAGCGGCGCCTCTCGTGGAGAGGGCGCCGCTTCGTCAGTTTAAGGAAGGGTCATGCCTGGGGAATCACGCTTCGGGAATCTGCGTGCCGTCCTGCGGACCGGCGGCCGCAGCGGCTTCCTCCCGCTGGCGTGCCACGTGGGCGTGGACTTCGTCCATGTCCAGGGCCTTCACGGCGTCAACCACCTGTTCAAGCTGCTGTGAGTTCAGCGCGCCGGGCTGTGAGAACACCAGCACCTTTTCGCGGAAAGCCATCAGCGTGGGAATGGAGGAGATGCCTGCCTCGGCGGCGAGCTGCTGCTCAGCCTCTGTGTCCACCTTGGTGAAGAGGACATCCGGGTGCTTCTCGGAGACGGCCGAGTACGTGGGTCCGAACTGCTTGCAGGGGCCGCACCATTCTGCCCAGAAATCCACCAGGACAATGTCGTTGCCCTCGATGGTCGATGCGAACTGTTCACCTGTGATGTCAACGGTAGCCATGTGTCAACGGTACGCGGGACGGCCCGCGCTTGTCGCGGCTGTTCGCTGCACGCGTCATCGGGAATAACGTGCACGTTCTCAGATCACCATGCCGGCACTAGGCGGGATGTGTCAGCCCCACAGGTGCGGCGCAGGCGTCCGGCTCCCCGGCAGCGCGCTGGACGCCCGCCACTCGTGGACCCAGTCAGGGAGCACCAGGTCCGCCGGCGGCTGGCCGAACTCCCGGAGTATCTCCTCCTGGCTGACGGGCCGGCCCTTGAGGACCAGGCGGGTGGCGATGTAGGCGCGGGCATAGATTTCGCCGTCGGCCACCATGCGCTGCTCGAAGTAGATGGCCTTGGCGTCCAGGCCGATGATGCGGGTTTCGATGGTGTACTGCTGCCACAGCTGGAGGGATTTCCGGAAGGCGATGGTTTCTGCGGCCACCACCGGACCCCAGCCCCGGCGGCGCATCCGCTTCCATACCCCGCTGCGAACCATCAGGTCAAACCGGCCCAGGTCCATCAGGGATAGGTACATGCCGTTGTTGATGTGCATGGCAATGTCGATGTCCGTGGGCAGCACCCGCAGCGGCAGCGAGGACCCATCCCAGACGGTCAACGGCGGGCGGCGGGATGACGTGAACAGCAGCAGGAGGGTTCGTAGAAGCAGGTGCATGAACCTATGTTACCTGTGGGTAACTTAGCGGGGTATCGGCGGGGCTACCGGAGACCGTCCGCGTAGGATTTCCTGCATGACCCAACAACGCTACCGGGACCTGGCGGACTGGCCGCTCACGGTGACTGCGCTCATCTTCCTGGCAGCGTATGCGTGGCAAGTGATCGGCCGCGTTGAAGGCAGCGGCGCGTTGTGGCTTGAAGCGGTAATGTGGGCTACCTGGGGCATTTTTGCCGTGGACTATGTAGCCAACCTTTGGCTCGCCGATGACCGGAGCGGCTGGTTCGTCCGGAACCTCCATGAACTGCTCATTGTGGCCCTGCCGTTCTTTCGGCCGCTCCGCCTGCTCCGGCTGGTGACGCTGCTGTCGGTGCTGCACCGGACGCTGGGTGACACGCTCCGGGGACGCGTTGTTACGTATGTGGCGGGGTCGGCCGCGATGCTGGTATTTGTCGGGGCCCTTGCCGTCCTCGATGTGGAGCAGTCCGCCCCGGACGCAAAGATCGTCACCTTCGGCGATGCGCTGTGGTGGGCCATGACCACCATCACCACTGTTGGCTATGGGGACATGTACCCGGTGACGCCCATCGGCCGGATGGTCGCCGCGGCCCTGATGATGAGCGGAATCGCCGTCCTGGGCGTGGTTACAGCCTCCATCGCGTCCTGGCTGGTGCAGCGCGTGGAGGACACGGCCGAAGCGGTGTCGGATGCCGAGGAGCCGCTCCGGGCCGGGGTGGCAGAACTCGCAGCGGAGATGGCTTCACTACGCCGCGAGATTGCGGAGCTGAAGGACCAGCGCAGCCGCTAGTCCCGGCGTGGCCTCAGCAGGTATCAGGCCATTGCGGTTTTGAGTATTGCTCCGGGACGTCCCAAGTACTGCACCAAAATATTCGGGTAATCCCTACTGGTGCCGTGACCTGTGCAGGGTTCCTAGACTCGGGATTCCTAGGACCGAACAAGTGCTGGCCTGTCCACCGGATGGCTTCTGATGGCAGCGCCTCCTCGCGGAGCTTCCGTATTTTCTGGGTGTACGGACGCCTCCATCATGCGCCGTGAGCGGCCGGCTCGAAGCCGGGCCGCCAGCATCACACCTCGATCCGTCCCGCTTTCGCGCCGTGCATCTGCACCGGCTCGGCTGGACCGAACCTCGATGGGCTACCCATGAACGAGCTGAACCTCAAAGCCTCAGATCCACAAAGCCGCAGTTTCGCCACCGACGTCCCCCGCACCGACCTGACGGTGGGCCGCCGTACCGTCAGCAACAAGTTATGGGCCGGGATGGCCACGGCAGCCGTGGTGGCCGCCGTGGGTGTCGGGGCCCTGGCCGCACCGGCCCCCATCGTTCTACAGGATACGACGGCGGCCGCTCCCGTTGCGGAGGCGGTCCCCGAAGGCCCGGCCGGTGTTGAAGCCAAGGCCCAGGCTGCGTCCGGCACCGATTCTTCCGGCACTGTTCAGGGGCAGGCGGCAGCGCCAGCGGATGTACCCCCAGCGGATGTGCCCCCAGCTGCGCCACCTGCTGCGGAAACGCCGCCGGAGGCAGCTCCGGCGCCACCTGCCGAACCTGCGCCCGCCCCTGAGCCGGCACCTGCAGCACCTGCCGCGGACCCCAACCTTTACACGGTGGTCCCCGGGGATACCGTAGGTGCCATCGCCGCCAGGTTCGGCGTGGACATGAACGCCATGCTTGCTGCCAACGGCCTAAGCTCCTTCAGCATCATCGTCCCGGGCCAGACATTGGTCCTTACGGGTCCAGCCGTTGCCGTGCCCGTGGCGGCACCAGTCCAGGCCGGTGCTCCGGCGCCGGCTGCCGCTGCGGCTCCGGCTCCACCGCCGGCAGCGGCAGCCCCCGCCTTCGTTCCCGCCGCTCCCGCAGTCCGCACGATCTACGTGGCCGGCGCCGGCGGCCAGGCCATGGTTGACGCCTGCATCGGGCCCATCCACTACACGCCCAACGACGGCTATTCGCTCTTCATCACCGAGCACGATTTCTGCGGCGGCTGGGGGCGGTTCTCCGGAATCGGGGTGGGCGAGACGGTCAGCATTCCGGGCTACGGAACGTACACCGTAACTGCCAGGGGCCAGGTACCCAACCCGGGAACCACCAACGACGTCATCGCAGTATTCGGCGGTTTCCCCCGGGCAATCCTGCAGACGTGCATTCCCGGGACCACCCAGATGCTCCTGATCGCCCTGAACTGAGGAGGCAGAACCGGTCGCCACTGGCTTTCCAGGCTTGTTCGCGGCTCCCAACCTTCAGGGCGGGGAGCTGCGGACATGGCAATGAGCGGGCAAAAAAGGAACGCCACGGAGAGGACTCCGTGGCGTTGATTGCGGGGATGAGCTTAACGGTCAATCCCGGCTATGCGTTCATCCGTTTGCGTTCCGAAATGTGCTCCACGAGCTCACCAACACGCTGTTCGGAGTAGTTGCGGGCGATGTCTCCCTGGCTGATGATTCCCACCAACTTGTGGTCGGCGATAACCGGGAGCCGCCGGACCTGGTACCTTTCCATCATTTCGATGGCGGCATCAACGTTCGCGTCGGCGTCCACCCAGTGGGGCCTGCCCGAGGCGAGGTCGCGGGCCATCATCTCCCGCGGATCACGTCCGGCCGCCACGCACTTGAGCACGATGTCGCGGTCGGTGATCATGCCCTTCAGCTTGCCGTCGTCACCGCAGATCGGCAACGATCCGCAGTCCAGATCCATCATCATCCGGGCGGCATCTGTCAGGGACTGGTTTTCCTTAATACACTGCGCGTCCGTAGTCATAAACTCACGTACGGCACTCATTGGTCCTCCTTCATCGATTGGTTTATCGACGCAGGGCATCGGGGCACGTGCGCCGATGCTGCCAGCCTACGCCCCGGCCGGCAGCGATGTCGACGGCGGTTTGCGAAGCGCCCTCATTGGAATCTCGTACGGCCAGGGGAGGTCCCGGAAGATGGTCCGATACTGTTCACCCGCGAGGGTAATCAGCGAGATGTTGCCGGTTCGGTCCAGCTCGTCCGCCAGCTGATTGCGGAGTGGCATTTTTCGGACTCCTGGTGCTGAGCATGGCGATCTTCACGTTCAACGCCGTTTAGAGCCCGCTCCCCGAACTCGTAGTGGTTCAAGGCATCACGTGTTGAAGTCGCGGTGCGCTCTGAAATGCTGCGAGGGGAATCGAGAAGGGTGCCCTCAGCGAACGGGGCGTACCTTTTTCGTGCCCTCACGTATTTCCGCCGGCTTCGAGTCCCTGCTTGTGCAAATTAAGGCTCTGATGCTGCGGAGTTGCGTCCGATAATCAAAGCGCCGCAGTCCTAGACTTTCGGCATGCACCCCCTAATGGCAACCGGTCTGGTGTTCCTGGCCGCGATTGCCTGGACGGTCACCGTCCTAACCATGCTGATTGTTCTGGTCAAAGCCCGGCGCCGGCCGCCAGCCGACGTCGGCCGCGCACTCCAGAGTGTCGAGATCCAGAGCTCCGATGAAAGTGCAGCTTAGACATAGCCGGCTGCCGCCGGTGCCGACCCTACCGCAGGGCCGCGCGCAGCCTTTTAGAAGGTCTTCGAGGGAGTCGCGCCATTCGGGTTCGTCGGCGTCGTCCCACAGCTCTGCCAGTTCGGGTTCCCCCCTGCGACCCGGCCCTACGGCTTCCATGACCAGCTCCACGTCCTCGGTGGTGATTTCCGCCCCATGTGCGGTCACCCAGTCGGCGACGGTATCCGTGGGGTCCCCGGACAGCTTGCCTTGGCCAGGCAGCAGGAACGGTGGCGGCGGCCGGGGCGAGACTGCCTTTCGGAGCCTCGACGTAGCGACGGGTACCAGACGCGCCCGCCAGCGTACGTCGTTGAGGCGCCGACCTCAGGGACCCGAGCAGCAGGAAGGCCCCGCCCCTTACAACGGACAGGGCCTTCGAGCTGCAGCGCAGTTGGCCTAGTAGGGCTGGGGTGCTGCGGGAACTGGCTGATACGCGCCGGAGGCGTATTCGACCTTGGTGCTACCGGGGTACCAGATGATTCGGCCACCCTGGAAATCCTGGCCGACGCCGCCGCCGCTGACCCCGTAACCATTGTTGGTCGGATATCCGAGGCGTCCCGCTTCAGAGCCCTGACCAGCCCACGCGGATCGAATGCCGCCGGAAATGAGCTTGGTACCAACGCTTGGGGACCACACAATTTCACCGTACTGGAAGTACTGCTTGGCCCCACCGCCCGTCAGGCCAGTAATCTCGCCGGCCGTCGGGTACCCGAATTGCCCTTGAGGTCCGGCGACGAGGATCCACGTCGCCCCAATAGCGCCTCTGACAATGTGGGATCCCGTTGCCGGTGAATAGGCGATTTGCCCGTACTGGAAGTCCTGGGCGGCGCCGCCGTTAACCGTTGCGTATTCGTCCGTTGTGGGGTAGCCAAGGCCGCTGAGGGGGCCGCCCGCGGAGTCCCAGGTCGCGCCAATGCCACCCTTGGTGACGCGCGAACCCGTTGCGGCGTTCCAGGAAATCTTGCCGAACTGGAAATCCTGCATAACACCACCAGGCCTGGGAGCATATTCATCCGTGGTCGGGTAGCCGAGGCCGCCCAGCGGCCCGCCTGCGTTGTCCCAGGCCCCACCAATGCCACCCTTGGTGACACGAGAACCCGTTGCGGGGTTCCAAGAAATTTTCCCGAACTGGAAGATCTGCATCACTCCGCCAGTCATCGGTGCGTACTCAGCGGAGATTGGGTAGCCGAGGTCGCTGTCCTGCGCACCAATGGACTGCCAAACGCTGTTATTGCCGCCGATAACTATGTAGGCACCGTACTGCGGAAGGTAGGCGATTGTGCCGTTCTCAAAGAGTTGGTACGCGCCACCGAAACGCTGGCTGGTGAACTCCGGCGATATGGCGGCACCTAGGACAGCGGAGGCCGTGGCATACTTCACCCCGATTGCACCTGAGGTCGTGTAACTGCCAGGTGTTACCGATTCGGGTGCCGCGCCTTTGTCTGCGGGCGTAGCCGCCGGAGCGCTCGGTTCCTCTGCTGGTAAAGGACTGCCTGCTTCCGTGGGAGCGGGCGCTGCCGCGGTTTCAACCGGAACGACGGATGGCCCAGTAGGTGAACTGCTGGGTACTGCTACCTGCTCGTCTGTAACGGTAGTGAGCGGTGTTGCTGCGATAGCCGGTACAGCAGATCCGAGTCCGGATGCTGCGATGGCAAGAGAAGCTGCGGCGGCGAGAAGCCGCCTCTGAGAGGCCCCCATGTTGTGTCTTTCTCATAGTGCTGCAAAGGTGCAGCGGAAGTGATAGAAGGAGCATATGTGACTGCTGTGACACGTGAGGGCATGCGTACCTAAATGCTGACTCTGTGACGCGAGAACTGCCGTGCGACCGCATTTGTTCATAATGCCGACGTACTGCTTCACCATCGGGCGCCCGAAATGGTTCCTGTCTGTAGGCATGCGTAGGTTCGGCCTAATTGCTGTTGCGCCCGCGTGCTGGAGCGATCGCTTCCGGCGGCAGATACGGTGAAGGTCTTCAACATGAGGGACATATGCAAGATGCGCGTGTGAGGACATTCCTGCTCGGCCTTGGGCTGCTGCCCATCGGGTGGGTGCTGTTTGAAGTGCTGGGCGGACGATCCAGTCAGGAGCAGTACCGCAGCGACGAGGATCTCTATACGCTGCTCTCACTGGTTGGCACGCTGATCCTGGCCATGGGGCTGGTGTGCATCGTCGTCAGCATTTACGAGTGGATCAGGGAAATAATCCGGACGTGGTGAGCACCGCATCCGCGTCCGCCGTTGAGCACTTCGGGGAGCCGGATCGCTCGTGACCTGTAGCGCACATGGTGGGAGACGCCGCGAGGAACACCGCTGAGAGTACCTTTTCGCTGCTGCAGGGCGTCAAAGAAAAGCAAAGGTGTGCTCACAACTGTGCTCTCGAAGCAATAAAAAAGACCCGCCCGGACCTCCGAAGAGATCCGAACGGGTCTAAATTCCCGGAAAACCGGGACTGTGGCAGATGAGGGATTCGAACCCCCGTAGGCGTTGCCAGCTGATTTACAGTCAGCCCCCTTTGGCCGCTCGGGTAATCTGCCGAACTTCAAAAGAAGATCACCCCCGGCTGCAGTCTGCGAACTGTCCGTTTCCGGACCGTTCCGCTTCCAGTAACCGCGGGCAACACAACAATACAGAACTTCCGCTGAAGAATCGAATCGGCACCCGCAAGCCCGCAACCGGGCGGGATTTCGGGCTTTCAGGGCGTCCGGAGCAGGCGCACGTCAGGCTTCCCCCAAGATCCTGCCGGCCAGCCTGGCCTCGAACTTCACGGCCTGCTCCTCGGTGATCTGGTTCAGCTGGACGGCACGGACCAGGTCCGCGTGGACGCCCTCCATCCGGGAGGAGGCGTCCGCCACTGGACTGAAGATGATGGAGGCCGCCACCGCCGCTGCCGCCACCGACGTTGCTGCTGTGGCCACCGCGCCGGCCGCCGCCGAGGTGGTGCGGGTGACATATCGGACGGCATTGCGGTGCATGGTGTTCCCTTCGTGCAGCTTTCCAACTCCTATAACTCTGCACGCCCCTCCTTCGTTCCCCCGGAGCGTCCGCTGAGAGGGAACTGTGAATACGGCTCACCCCTCAACGGGAGCATCCGTATTAGGCTTGAATTCAGCCACCTAAGCCCCGTCCGCGGACGGGGCTCCCACCAGCACAAGGAGAGTCATGGCAGGCGAGTCAACATTCGACGTCGTAAGCAAAGTGGACAAGCAGGAAGTGGCAAACGCCCTCAACCAGGCACAGAAGGAACTGGCCCAGCGCTACGACTTCAAGGGCGTGGGTGCCGAAGTGGACTTCAGCGGCGAGAAGATCCTGATGAAGGCCAATTCCGAGGAACGCGTCCTGGCTGTGCTGGATGTCCTGCAGTCGAAGCTGATCCGCCGCGGCATCTCGCTGAAGTCGTTGGACACCGGCGAACCCTACGCCTCCGGCAAGGAGTTCCGCCTCGAGGCCTCCATCAAGGAGGGCATCGCCCAGGACCTGGCGAAGAAGATCAACAAGCTGATCCGTGACGAAGCCCCCAAGTCCGTGAAGTCCCAGATCCAGGGCGACGAACTGCGCGTCACGTCCAAGTCCCGCGACGATCTGCAGGCCACCATGGCACTGCTGAAGGACTTCGACGAGGCCGATCTGCAGTTTGTGAACTTCCGCAGTTAGCAGCGGACCGTCGTTTTCGACGCGCCTGTAATTGCCGCTAAGCCAAAGGCCGGCGACGCCCAAATAGCGGGCGTCGCCGGCCTCTTTGCGTCTCGCGATGTAATCCACGCGTTGCCCACAAGATCCCCGCTAGACCAACGAATACCGAGCTAAACCAGCGGTCGCCCCGCCATCTGTTCCAACCGAGAAATCCGGTCCCGCATGGGCGGATGGGTGGCGAACAGCTTGCTCATCGCTCCGCCGCGGAACGGGTTGGCGATCATCAGGTGGGACGCGTTGACCAACCGCTGGTCCTGCGGCAGCGGGGCGATGCCCAGGCCGCGCTCAATCTTGGCCAGGGCTGAGGCGAGCGCCAGCGGATCGCCGGTCAGCTGCGCGCCGTTCTCATCGGCGTCGTACTCCCGGGTTCGGGAGATGGCCAGCTGGATCAGGGACGCCGCGAAAGGCGCCAGCAAAGCCATCGCCAGCATCGCCAACGGATTCGAGTTCCGCCGGTCGCCGCCGAAGAACAGCAGCATCTGCCCCACCGAGGTGATGACGCCCGCAACAGCGGCCGCAACCGAGGATGTGAGGATGTCCCGGTTGTACACGTGCATGAGTTCGTGTCCGAGGACTCCGCGGAGTTCACGGACGTTCAGGAGCTGCAGGATTCCCTCGGTGCAGCAGACGGCGGCGTTCCTCGGATTGCGCCCGGTGGCGAACGCGTTCGGATTCATCGTGGGCGAAAGATAAATGCGCGGCATCGGCTGGTTGGCCCGGACGGAGAGCTCCCGGACTATCTGGTACAGCTGCGGAGCCTGCCCTTCGGTGACGGGATAGGCCTGCATGGACCGGAGGGCGATTTTGTCGCTGTTCCAATAGCCGTACGCCGTGGTGGCCGCCCCCACCAGCGCCATGATCCAGATGGGCGCAGAACTACGCGTGCTGGCCCCGATCAACGCTCCAAGGCCCAGCAGTACCGCCCACAGGACGCCAAACAGCGCCACCGTTTTGAGTCCGTTGTAGTGTCTGTGCACGTCTCATCCTCCCTCTTCTATGGGAACGGCTTTCCCCGGAGCAGGGTTCCGGCACTCTCCCTGAATTGCGCACGTTCATCACCCGGCAATCACCTCGTGGTGCAGAAGTTGCGAGAGGGTCCCAAGAGGTAAGCCCAGCCTTATTGTGAGATGTTCATAATAAGTGCTTCAATAGTGTCATGACAGAGCACTTTGACGGCCACGAGGCATGGGCTGCCGCCCTGCGCGCCCATGGCCGCAGGGTGACCAAACAGCGGCTGGCGGTGCTCACCGCCGTGGAACGGCATCCCCATTCTCCTGCCGAAAGCATTCTGGCCGCGGCCCGCGCCGAGCTTCCGGAACTCACGGCCCAGTCCGTGTACGTGGTCCTCGGGGACCTGACGGACCTGCACATGCTGCGCAGATTCGAACCCCCGCACTCCCCCGCGCTGTACGAAACCCGTGTGGGGGACAATCACCACCACGCCATCTGCATCAGCTGCGGCCGCGTGGAGGACGTGGACTGCGCCGTGGGCCACGCCCCCTGCCTCACGCCACACTGGGACGAGAATGCCAAGCCCATGACCATCCAGATCGCCGATGTGATGTACCAGGGCATCTGCCAGGACTGCCAGCAGTCCCAACAACTTCCTTCCAATCGTCCCTCAGAAGAAATAGAGAAATAGGAGAACAATGACTGCCATTTCAACAACCCAGTCAGGTGCCCCCGTTACGTCCGACGCACACTCAAAGTCAGTCGGTGCCGACGGTGCCATCATCCTGACTGACCACTACCTGGTGGAAAAGCTCGCCCAGTTCAACCGCGAGCGGGTTCCGGAGCGCGTAGTGCACGCCAAGGGCGGCGGTGCATTCGGTACGTTCAAGACCACCGAGGACGTGTCCAAGTACACGAAGGCAGCCTTCCTCCAGCCCGGCGTCGAAACCGAGATGCTGATCCGCTTCTCCTCCGTGGCCGGCGAGAACGGTTCCCCGGACACCTGGCGCGATCCCCGCGGTTTCGCCGTGAAGTTCTACACCTCCGAGGGCAACTACGACCTCGTGGGCAACAACACCCCGGTGTTCTTCATCCGCGACGGCATCAAGTTCCCGGACTTCATCCACTCCCAGAAGCGCCTCCCGGGCACCCATCTGCGCGACGCCGACATGCAGTGGGACTTCTGGACCCTCTCCCCCGAGTCCGCACACCAGGTCACCTGGCTCATGGGTGACCGCGGCCTGCCCGCCTCCTGGCGCGAAATGCAGGGCTACGGCTCACACACCTACCAGTGGATCAACGCCGAGGGCGAGCGCTTCTGGGTGAAGTACCACTTCAAGTCCAACCAGGGCGTGAACTCAATGTCCAGCGAGCAGGCCGAGGCCCTGGCCGGTTCGGACGCGGACTTCTACATCCGCGACCTGTCCGAGAACATCGAAGCCGGCAACTTCCCGTCCTGGGACCTGCACGTCCAGGTCATGCCGTACGAGGACGCCAAGACCTACCGCTTCAACCCGTTCGACCTGACCAAGGTGTGGCCGCACGGCGACTACCCCCTGATCAAGGTGGGCACCATGGAACTGAACCGGAACCCGGAGAACTACTTCGCGCAGATCGAGCAGGCCACCTTCGCCCCCTCGAACTTCGTGCCGGGCATCGCCGCTTCCCCGGACAAGATGCTGCAGGCCCGCATCTTCTCCTACGCTGACGCACACCGCTACCGCGTGGGCACCAACCACGCCCAGATCCCGGTCAACCAGCCGAAGAACCAGGTCAACAACTACAGCCAGGACGGCGCCGGGCGTTACCACTTCAACGCTCCCTCCGTCCCGGTCTACGCCCCCAACTCTGTTGGTGGCCCGGCCGCAGTTGAACCGCAGAACCCGGCCGGTGGCTGGGAGAACGACGGCGAGCTGACCCTTGCCGCGCACTCCCTCCACGCCGAGGACAGCGACTTCATCCAGGCCGGCACCCTGTACCGCGAGGTTTACGACGACGGCGCCAAGGCCCGCCTGCTCGAGACCATCACCGGTGCAGTGGGCGGCGTCAAGAGCCCCGGCATCAAGGAACGCGCCATCCAGTACTGGACCAACGTTGACGCCGAACTCGGCGCCAAGCTCCGCGCCAATCTCGGCGCCGTAGCTGTTGCGTCGGCACCGTCCTCCGATGCAGAGGCTGCCAACAAGATCGGCTAATTCGTCTAAAGCTGCTGAAACCGCCCTGCCACGAATTCCCGTGGCGGGGCGGTTTTTTATTTCCACAAAGCTCCGCTTTCCACATACGCACTAAGTCCATAGCCGCCGCTTGCAGCCGTCCCTAGGATCGACGCATGACAACTTTCCAGGGCATCCCCACCGGCGCCTTCGAGTTCTACAAAGAGCTGCAGGACAACAACAATCGTGAGTGGTGGCTGGAGCATAAGGACAGGTACCAGGAGCTGGTCCGTGAACCGATCACGCTCCTGCTCGCGGAGCTGGAGCCCCGGTTTGGCCCCGGCAGGATCTTCCGGCCCAACAGGGACATCCGGTTCTCCCTGGACAAATCGCCGTACAAAACGGCACAGGGTGCTTTTGCCTCCATCCACGAAGGGATGGGCTACTACCTGCAGGTCAGCGCGGAGGGGCTTCTGGTGGGTGGCGGCTACCATTCCCACACCCCCGCCCAGCTGGTGAGGTACCGCAACTCGGTCGACGCCTCCGGAACAGGAGAATCCCTTCGGCATATTATCGACGCCGTCGGTGCTGCTGGGTTGGCGGTGGAGGGAGAGAAGCTCAAGACTGTCCCGCGCGGGTACCCGCGGGACCATCCGCGGGGCGAGCTCCTGAAGCACAAGTCCCTCGCGGCCAGCACGGACCTGGGCCGCCCTGCCTGGCTGGACACTCCTGCAGCAGTCCAGGAGATCGGGGCGTTGTGGGATGAACTGCGGCCGTTGGTGGACTGGGTTGGCCGCTACGCCGCGCCGTGAGCGTCAGCCGGCAGTGTCGGAAGCCAGTTCCACATTGTAGGAGCGGATCCGGACCACCCGACCGTCTACGAAGTCATAGATGTCGCAGGACGCAACCCGGCTGATGCTGCCGTCCGTAGCGAGGTAGCTGGCAACACTGTCAACCACAGCGCAGTCAGGGGCGACCAGCACCCTGAACTGGTCGAAACTGGTGTGCACGTCCTCGAGGTCCCGCGCCAGGGACGTGCAGACATCCACAACGGCCGCCTTGCCTCTCAGCTCTTCGCCGCCTACAAGCTCCCAGGCAACGTCGTCGTCCAGCTGGGGAAGGGAATCCTCAAACCGGTGGCTTGAAAAAGCCCTTGCCACCGACTCCATGGTGCTCTCCATAGCGCCCGCTTCCTCCCATAGGCGTCTTTGGGCCCGCCTCAGGTCCAGCTTTTATTGAACTCCAAACTCGGCCGGGCTGCACGAGAATTCTCAAGCGCGATCGGGTGGGAGAAAGCAGAACCGCCCGCTGATCGGGAATCAGCGGGCGGTTGGCATAGCTTGGTTGGGCACCTTCTACGGCATCAGGCGCGGGTCAGCTCGTCGTCGTCATCCTGGGAGAATGCAGCGCGAGCGCCGTTGACAGCTGTGTTGGCCTCAGCGAACCGTTCGTTCAGCCTGGAGTGGCGCTGGCCGTAGGCGAAGTAAATGGCGAGGCCAATCACCAGCCAGATGGCAAAGAAGATCCAGGTTTCCACGGCCAGGTTGGTCATCAGGTAGAGGCACAGCACGGCGGAAACGATCGGCAGGACCTTGCCGAACGGGACGCGGAAGGCAGGCTTCAGGTCCGGGCGCTTCTTGCGCAGCACCAGGATGCCCAAGCTCACCACCACAAACGCCGAGAGCGTGCCGATGTTGATCATTTCCTCAAGCAGGTCCACGTTGGTCAGGCCGGCCACCAGCGCAACCGCGGCGCCGCAGATGACCTGGAGGCGCACCGGGGTTGAACGCTTGTCACTGGTCTTGGACAGCGAACGTGGCAGGAGGCCGTCGCGGCTCATGGCAAGGACCACGCGGGACAGCCCCATGAGGAGCACCATGATCACGGTTGTCAGGCCCACCAGGGAACCGAAGGCAATAACCTTGGCCGCGGACGTGTCACCTACAGCTTCGAAAGCGGTGGTGAGCGTGGGGCTCTCCGCCTCGGCCAGCTGGGTGTAGGACACCATGCCGGTCAGGGCCAGGGAAACCAGGATGTACAGGAGGGTCACCAGGGCAAGGCCGCCGAAGATGCCGCGCGGCAGGGTCTTCTGCGGGTTCTTGACTTCCTCGGCGGACGTGGCCACCACGTCGAAGCCGATGAAGGCGAAGAACACCAGGGCCGCGCCGGCGAAGATGCCGAGGGTGCCGTACTGTGCCGGGGCGGCGCCGGTGAGGAAGCCGAAGAAGGACTGCTTCAGGACATCTGCGGTGCCGGTGCCGCCGGTCGGTTCGGCAGCAGGGATGAAGGGGCTGTAGTTTTCGAACTTCACGTAGGTGAAGCCAACGATGATCACAAAGAGGACCACGCCGATCTTGATCAGGGTGAAGATGTTGCCTACTCGGGCGGACAGCTTGGTGCCCAGCACCAGCAGCACCGTAAAGACGGCAACGATCAGGAAGGCGCCCCAGTAAAGGTCCACGCCGCCGAGGGAGAGTGCCGCCGGTACGTCGGCGCCCATGAGGGCGAAGACCTTGCTGAGGTAGATGCCCCAGTACTTGGCGATGACCGCGGCTGCTGTGAAGAGCTCGAGGATCAGATTCCAGCCGATGATCCAGGCAAGGAGTTCGCCCATCGTGGCGTAAGTGAAGACGTAAGCGGAGCCGGCCACGGGAATGGCGGTGGCAAACTCGGCGTAGCACATGATGGCAAGGGCGCAGGTGACGGCAGCGATCGCGAAGGACAGCGTGACGGCAGGGCCGGAGAAGTTGGCAGCTGCCTTGGCACCGACGGAGAAGATACCGGCGCCCACGGCCACTGCAACGCCCATGATCATGAGGTCCCAGGTGCTGAGGGACCGCTTGAGCTTGCGTCCGGGTTCATCGGCGTCGGCCATCGACTGCTCGATCGATTTGGTCCGGAGAAGGTTCATAAGGGGATCACTATCCTGATTTCTGATGGAAACAGACCTATCAACGATAGTGTCCATCCACTGGACGGTCCCAATTGTCCCGAATGGTGAGACGGCCAACGGGCCGAACTCTATTCCGTGAAAGCGCTTAAGACCCTCCAGGCGGAGGGCCTCAAGCGCTTTATGTCGAACTGCTAGGCGGGCCAGTCCATGAGGGTGGAACGGATCAGGAACCGTTTGCCTTCCGGTGCTTCCACCGAGAAACCGCTGCCCCGCCCCGGCACCACATCAACAGTCAGGTGCGTGTGGCTCCAGTAGTTGAACTGCTCCCGGGACATCCAGAACTCAAGGGGCTGGGGTTCAAGGCCATCCGAGATATCGAACAGGCCCAGCAGGACGTCGGAGTCACCGGTGAGGAAGTCGCCCACAGGAAAACACATGGGCGATGACCCGTCGCAGCACCCGCCGGACTGGTGGAACATCAGCGGCCCGTGCCGGAGCCAGAGCGTCCGCAACAGTTCCGCGGCCTCGGGCGTGAGGGCCACCCGGGAAAAGTCCTCCCCGGGCAGCGTCACCGCGGCGTCGATCGCACTTCTCGGAGCCATGGCCTAGAAGAAGCCCAGCTTGTTTTCGTTGTAGCTGACCAGCAGGTTCTTGGTCTGCTGGTAGTGGTCCAGCATCATCGCATGGTTCTCACGCCCGATACCGGAGGACTTGTACCCTCCGAACGCGGCCCCGGCCGGGTAGGCGTGGTAGTTGTTGACCCAGACGCGCCCGGCCTGGATCTCGCGGCCGGCACGGTAGGCCACGTTGCCGTTACGGGACCAGACACCTGCACCCAGCCCATAAAGGGTGTCGTTCGCAATGCCCATGGCGTCGCTGTAGTCGCTGAACTTCGTCACGGCGACGACCGGGCCGAAAATCTCCTCCTGGAAGATGCGCATCTTGTTGTGGCCTTCGAACACGGTCGGCTGGACGTAGTACCCGCCGGCCAAGTCGCCCGGCAGTTCTGCACGGCCGCCTCCGGTGAGGACCTTGGCGCCCTCCTGCTTTCCGATGTCGATGTAGGAGAGGATCTTTTCCAGCTGGTCGTTCGAGGCCTGGGCCCCCACCTGCGTCTCGGTGTCCAACGGGTTGCCCTGGACCATCTTTTCCACCCGGGCGACGGCGTCGGCCATAAACGACTCGTAGATGTCCTCCTGCACCAGCGCGCGGGACGGGCAGGTGCACACCTCCCCCTGGTTGAAGGCGAACAGCGCGAACCCTTCCTGTGCCTTGTCGTAAAACGCGTCATTGTCCTGGGCGACATCGCTGAAGAAGATATTCGGGCTCTTGCCGCCCAACTCCAGCGTGACAGGAATGAGGTTCTGGCTGGCGTACTGGCTGATCAGGCGGCCGGTAGTGGTCTCGCCGGTGAACGCGATCTTGCGGATACGGGGGCTGGACGCAAGAGGTTTTCCCGCCTCCACACCGAAGCCGTTCACCACGTTGATCACGCCCGCGGGCAGCAGGTCCCCGATGAGTTCCATCAGGACCAGGATGGACGACGGCGTCTGCTCGGCCGGCTTGAGCACCACCGCGTTTCCTGCCGCAAGTGCGGGGGCGAGCTTCCACACGGCCATGAGGATGGGGAAGTTCCAGGGGATGATCTGGCCGACGACGCCGAGGGGTTCGTGGTAGTGGTAGGCGGTGGTGTCGTCATCGAGCTGGGACAGCCTGCCCTCCTGGGCGCGGACGGCCGAGGCGAAGTAGCGGAAGTGGTCGGCCGCGAGCGGAAGGTCCGCGTTGAGCGTTTCGCGGATGGGCTTGCCGTTGTCCCAGGACTCGGCCACGGCCAGCATTTCCAGGTTCTCGTCGATGCGGTCCGCAATCTTGTTCAGGATCGCGGCGCGCTCTGCCACGGAAGTCTTTCCCCAGGACAGTGCAACCTTGTGCGCGGCATCCAGCGCCAGTTCGATATCCTCGGCCGTGCCTCGGGCCACTTCACAGAAGGCTTTACCCGTTACCGGCGTAATGTTTTCGAAGTACTGCCCCTTCACTGGGGCCACCCACTCCCCGCCGATCCAGTTCTCGTAGCGGTCCTTGAAGGTGACCTTCGAGCCCTCGGTTCCGGGCTGTACGTAAACAGTCATTGCTAGCTCCTTTGCTGTGCAGATCAGGCTTTCGCCGTTGTGGCCAGCGTACGAGCGGGAAGGTTGCAGCAAGGTTGCAACCTTCGGGACCAGGTGGGCCCGTTTAAGTGCCCAGTTCGGCGTCAAGCCGCTCGAGGTCCGCGACGACGGCGGCCCGCTTTGGCGAGCGGGGCGGAAGAAGGCGCAGCGCGGCACGGCGGATGCCGACGTCGTCCCTTGCCTCCGGGAGCCTGGCGTACCTAAGCAGCGACTCGGCGCTGCCGTCCGTCATGACTGCTTCCCGCAGCAGTGACGAAACTTTGTTCCGCAGCTCGATAATGCCGGGTGCTTCGGAGCGGGGAAGCACTGCGCCGCGGTAAATCTCCAAGGCGATCCGGTGGGCGCCGCGCTGCAGGCAGCTCAGCACCTGGGCGCTGTCCGGGACCAGGTCGAGGGGAAGGCGGTACGGCCGGGAACCCGGAACGGCATCCGGCTCGAGTTGCTGGAGGACTTTGCGCAGGCGCACCATTTCGGCGCGGAGCGTGATGGTGGAACCATCCCCGCGGTAGAGCAGGAGGTTGAGCTCCTCGGCGCTGAGTCCGCCCGGGTGGGTGCTCAGCAGGGCGAGGATTTCGCTGTGCCGGGCGGACAGTGCAACGGTCCTGCCGCCCAGGCTGAGCAAGGCCTGGTCGCGGCCCAGCAGCTGAAGGCTGTTCCGGTAGAGGCTGCCATCCGTCGTGCTTTCGCCCGGCGCCCGGGACGCGGCGCGTGGCGACCGCCGTCGTTCCGGCCTGCTCGTGGCCCCGGCCGCACGCTGGAGGCGTTCAACACGCAGCTGCGCCTGGGCGGCAGCCACCGTTGCCTCCACGAGGGACAGCGTGTGCGGTGCCACGGCGGTGGCCGTGCCAGTGATGTCCACGACTCCCAGGACCGCTCCGGAGTCGGGGTCGTGAAACGGAACAGCCGTGCAGCTCCAGGCGTGCACGGCCCGCTGGTAGTGTTCGGGACCGGCGATCTGGATGCCGCGGCCAAGGGCGAGGGCAGTACCCGGCGCGCTGGTGCCTACGGTCGCTTCGGACCAATCCGCGCCAGGGACGAACATCTTGCCCTCGGCACGCCGCTGAAGAGCGGGGTCACCCTCCACCCACAGCAGGCGCCCTACCTCATCCCCCACCGCCACCAGCAATCCGCTGTCATGACTGGGCTGGACCAGGAGCTTGTTGATGACCGGCATGACGGCAGCCAGTGGGTGCTGCCGCCGGTAGTCCTCCAGCTCGTCCCGGTCGATGGCCAGCGGGGCTCCGGGGTTGTCCGGGTTGGCCTTGAAGCCTGCCGACCGCTGCCACGACTCCCTGATGAGCTGCCGCAGTCCGGGCAGCTCCCGGTTCTCCGTCGCAACGGTGCTTTCCGGGAAATTGCTGTCGCGGAAGCTATTGTCCAAGTATTCATGCCCGGCGAGGGCGGCACGTTGGCGCGCTTCAGCGTCGGCTGCCGGGCCTGGCTGTATCAGGTTCCTCATTGAACTCCTGCTGCTGCCTACGGGCACGGCTTCATCTCGGCCGGCCAAGGGAGGTCGCCATTCTAACGCGGCCCTCCTCCCCCACCTATCCGGGAGCAAAGGCGGGGAAGGTCAGGCGCGGGAAATGCGGATCATCTCTTCGCGCGGCACCACCTTGATGCGTTCGCGCACCACATGGTCAGCGCCTTCCGGCCCGGTCCAGGCTGCGCCCAGGGCTGCTTCGTGGGCGTCAAGCCTGTTCCAGCCTTCCCACGTGGTGTATTCGATGCCGCGCTCTTCCAGCAGGTGGATGATGGCCTGCGGATCAGGATTCTGCGCCGGCGGGAGCGTGAGCCGGTCCTCCAGGAGGAAACCGATGGTTTCCAGGGCGTCACCCTTGGTATGGCCGATCAGGCCCACGGGTCCGCGCTTGATCCAGCCCGTGGCGTAGATCCCCGGGACAGGGTTTCCTTCGGCGTCCAGCACGCGGCCGCCTTCGTTGGGGATGACCCCGCGCTTGGCGTCGTACTCCAGCTCATCAAGGGCCGAGCCGTGATAACCGATGGCGCGGTACACGGCCTGCACCGGGTATTCGATGAACTCGCCGGTGCCCTTGGCGTTGCCGGTGCCGTCAAGCTGCATACGCTCAAACTTGATGCCCGCCACCTTGCCGGACCCGCCGTCGTCGTAAATCTCTACCGGGCTGTGCAGGAAGTGCAGGTGCAGGCGCCGGGACGACGGGTCCTCGGACTCGGTGTGCTCCTCCACCAGCCAGTTGGTGAGCGTGTTCACCATTGTCTTGATCTGGTTGTTGCTCCGGATCGCCTCATCGGAAGCCTCGTCGAATTCAAAGTCCTCGGGATAGAGCACGATGTCCACGTCGTTCATGTGGCTAAGTTCCCGCAGTTCAAGGGGCGTGAACTTCACCTGGGCCGGGCCGCGCCGCCCAAAGACGTGGACGTCGGTGACCGGCGACGCCTTCAACCCCTGGTACACGTTGTCCGGAATTTCGGTGGAAAGAAGCTCCTCCGGGTGCTTCACCAGCATCCGGGCTACGTCCAGGGCCACGTTGCCGTTGCCGATGACAGCAATTTCCTTGGCCTCCAGCGGCCATTCGCGGGGGACGTCCGGGTGCCCGTCGTACCAGGAAACAAAGTCCGCCCCGCCGAAGGAGCCCTGCAGGTCAATGCCCGGGATGGCCAAATCCGCGTCCTTAACGGCGCCGGTGGAGAAAATGACGGCGTCGTAGAACGCACGGAAATCGTGCAGGGTGAGGTCCCGCCCATAGGTCACGTTGCCCAGGAACCGGATGTCTCCACGGTTTAGGACCTTGTGGAGGGCGTTGACGATTCCCTTGATCCTGGGATGGTCAGGCGCCACACCGTAACGGATCAGCCCGTACGGCGCAGGGTAAGCCTCGAAAAGGTCGATGCTGACCTCAAAATCGCCGTCCTTGACACCCCTGGACTTGGTGAGGATGTCCGCAGCGTAGACACCGGCAGGTCCCGCGCCCACAATTGCTACGCGGAGGGGACGTGCGGGCGTGGTTTCGCCGAGGTTGGACACCTGGAACCCTTCTGGCCGATGACGATACGCGGCAGGTGCAGCGCACAGTCACTTATTCTAATTGTCCGTTTCCGCGAAATATTGCTGCCTGTAACGCAGGGCGCTAACCGCTTTTCTCGAGTGGTACAACGTTGCCTTCGCGGTAGAGCAACGCCCGCAGCTCCGATTCAGCGGAGTCGGGACGCTTTGGGTCGATGGTTTCGCCCTCGTGGTAATGGTCCAGCACGCGGGGATCCACGTAGCTCTTGCGGGCAATCGACGGCGTATTGCCCAGCACCTCGGACGCTTCCATCATGGCCCGGCTGATGGCGCGCTTTCGTTTGGCGGCTGTCCGCTGGGCGCCGGTCCGGGCCAAGCTGGCGGCAGCGGCCACGGTGCCGCGCAGGGTGCGGAAGTCCTTGGCGGTGAAGTCCGAACCGGTCCGCTCCTTGACGTAGGCATTGATGTCGGCGCTGGTAACGGGCCGCCAGTGCCGGCCTTCCTTATACGCCAGGAGCCTGGCATTGGCGCCACGCCGCTTGAGCAGGCGCAGCAAGGCCGCGAGGTCGGCGTCGCGGATTTCGGACTCCCAGTCCTTTCCGCTCTTACCCGGGAACCTCAGGAGGATCCGGTCCTTGCGCACCTGGACGTGGGCGCACAGGAGGGTGGCGAGCCCGTGGCTGCCGTTTTCGTTGGTGTACCGTTCGGATCCCACCCGCAGCGACCCGCTGTCCAGCATCCGGAAGGCTCCAGCGAGGACGCGCTCGCGGGAGAACCCTTCGCCGCGCAGGTCCATGGTGACCCGCCGGCGGGCGGCGGGAAGCGATTCGGCCAGCTGCAGCGCCCGGTTGAACTTCACCCGGTCCTTCCGTTCCCGCCATTCCGGATGGTAGATGTACTGCCGCCGGCCCACCGCGTCCACACCGGTGGCCTGGATGTGCCCGTTCTCGAACGGGGCGATCCACACGTCCGTCCAGGCCGGCGGGATTCCGATGCTCTCCAGCCGGTCCCGCACAGGGCCGGGCGGCAGCGTTGAACCATCAAGGTCCCTGTAGCTGAAGCCCTTGCCTGCGGCGACACGGCGGTAGCCGCGGCCCAAAGCGTTGCTGCGGCGGAGTCTCATCGGGTGGCCTCCATCCGGTCGGCAAACATCATAAAAGCAAGCCTACTGACTATTTGCCGGAATACCTGCCCTAAAACTGATGTTATGGATGTCGTGCGTTCTCCCGATGGACCTGCCTCCCCTGTCCCTGCTCCGTCCGCGTCTCAAGCATCGCCAGCCGTGCCGACGTCGGCCGTTCCAGCGGCAGCGCCAGCGGCAGGCAGCAAGGGCGCGCCTCCCAAGGCGGTGGACAAGGAGACGACGGCGGGAATCCTCTTTGGCATCGGGGCGTACGGGCTGTGGGGGCTGCTCCCGCTTTACTTCTTTGTCCTGATGCCGGCCGGCGCCGTGGAAATCGTGGCGAACCGCGTGGTGTGGTCGCTGCTGTTCTGCGCGCTGCTGATCACCGTCACCCGTTCATGGGCCGCTCTGGCCGGCGCACTGCGGAACCGCGCCGTGTTTGGTTCCCTGGCCCTGGCCGCGTTCCTGATCGCCGTCAACTGGCTGACCTACACCTATGGAGTGACCACCGGCCAGGCAGTGGAGGCCTCCCTCGGCTACTTCATCAACCCTCTGGTGTCGGTCCTGCTGGGCGTGTTTGTGCTGAAGGAAAAGCTCCGCCCGCTCCAGTGGGCGGCGGTAGGCATCGGGTTTGTTGCGGTGGGGGTGCTGACCTATTCGTACGGCAAGCTGCCGTGGATCGCCCTGACGCTGGCCTTCAGCTTTGGCCTCTACGGCTTCGTCAAGAAACGTGTTGGGCCCAGGGTGGACGCCGTCACCAGCCTCAGCGTGGAAACCATGGTGCTGGCCCCGTTCGCGGCGGTGACCATGGTCTACCTCGCCCTAACCGGAACGGCGACCCTCACCACCCAGGGCCCTGGTCATTTCTGGCTCCTGCTGGCCTCCGGTGTCATCACCGCGGTTCCGTTGCTGTTCTTTGGGGCCTCGGCGCGCAGGCTCCCCATGACCACTATCGGGCTGCTCCAGTACTTCGCACCCCTGCTGCAGTTTGTCCTCGCCCTCGTGGTGTTCAAGGAAGCGATGACCCTCGACCGGTGGATTGGGTTCGGAGTGGTCTGGGTGGCATTGCTGGTCCTGACGGTGGACATGCTGCGGACCGCACGCAAAACGTCAGTAGCCCGGCGGCGGAGCAAAGCCACACTGAAATCCTCCTAAGCACTGTTGCCGGGAACCTCTGTGGAGTAGGTTGCTCGGATGGAGGACTCATATCAGGTCATCGTGATCGGGGCCGGATTTGCCGGCATAGCGGCAGCGAAGGAACTTGGCCGCAAAGGCGTGCGCGTCCTGCTTATTGACTCGAACAACTACCACCAGTTCCAGCCCCTGCTGTACCAGGTGGCCACATCGCAGATCGGCGTCTCTGCCATTGCCCGGCCCATTCGGTCCGTTTTTAGGCGGCTTCGAAACGTGCGGGTCCTGACCGCGGACGTGGCCGCAATCGATGCCGTGGACCACACTGTCACCACCGCCGAGGGTGACACCTTCCAGGCCCAGGCCCTGGTGATTGCCGTCGGCGCCGTGCCCAACTTTTTCAATACCCCCGGCGCGGAAGAACATGCCTTCCCGTTGTATTCGGTCACGGACGCCACCCGCCTGGGAACCAGCGTGACGCGCCTGCTGGACCGGGCCGACAGGGAGCCCGGCTCCGCGGTGGACATGGTGGTGGTCGGTGGCGGTCCTACCGGCGTCGAGACCGCCGGAGCCCTGGCGGAGAACATCAAATTCGTGGTGAGCAAGTATTTTTCTCCGGACCTCGCGGCACGGTGCCGCGTGCACCTGGTGGACATGGTCCCGACGGTGTTGACCATGTTCTCGTCAAAGTCCCAGGAATATACCCGCCGGCGACTCACGAAGATCGGTGTCCACCTGCACATGGGTGTCAGCGTGACCGAAGTCCGGGCGGACGGCGTGACGCTGGCGGACGGGACCAACATCCCGGGTGACGTCGTTGTGTGGGCCGGGGGCCTGAAGGCCGGAAACCTGATCGCCGGCTCGGGGCTTCCGCAGGGCAAAGGTGGCCGGATCGACGTCAACCCGGATCTGACAGCTCCTGGGTCAGAAGGCGTCTACGTCGTTGGCGACGCAGCCAACATCACCGATTCGACCGGAGCGAAGCTGCCGCAGCTTGGCTCTGTGGCCCAGCAGGCGGGAAAGTGGGCTGCCCGCAACGTCTACGCGGACCTGCACGGCGGTACCCGGCAGCCTTTCCGCTACACGGACAAGGGATACATGGCCATGGTTGGCCGGGGCGCCGCCGTCGCTGAGCTCGGCCGGAAGCGCGTTCAGCTTCAGGGTTCACTGGCTTTTGTGTCCTGGCTCCTCGTGCACCTCGCCCTCCTGTCCGGATTCCAGCAGAAAGTCCGGGCCCTGTTTTCCTGGCTCAACGGGTACGTCCTGCACAGCCCGGCGCAGGTGGTCATCGGCGGACCGGACAACGACGCCAGATAACGGCGTGAGAGCAGATCGCTGGTTAAACCCTGAGGCCCCGGAACGGTTGTTCCGGGGCCTCAGGGTTTGTTTGCGCCGTTGCGAGGGGACGCTAACTCTGTGTGGCCGGCGTTACGCGTTGGCCTTGATGACGGCGGACAGGACGTCCAGGCCGTCGTTCAGCAGTTCATCGGTGATGACCAGCGGCGGCAGGAGCCGGATCACGTTGCCGTAGGTGCCGCAGGTCAGGATGATGACGCCTTCCTTGAGGCACGCGGCCGCAACAGCCTTGGTCAGTTCCGGGTTCGGTTCCTTGGAGCCGGCCTGGACCAGTTCGATGGCCAGCATAGCGCCGCGGCCGCGGATATCACCGATCACGCCCGAGCCGGTACCGGCCAGCTCGGTCTGCAGCTCGCGGAGCCTCGTGGTGGCCAGGGACTCAATGTGGCGGGCACGGCCGGCAAGGTCGTACTCCTCCATGGTGCCAATGGAGGCCAGCGCCGCAGCGCACGCTACCGGGTTGCCGCCGTAGGTACCGCCCAGGCCGCCGGGGTGGACGGCGTCGAGCAGGTCCGCCCGGCCGGTGATGGCGGAGAGCGGCATGCCGCCGGCGATTCCCTTGGCCAGGGTCATGATGTCCGGGATGACGCCTTCGTGGTTGACGGCGAACCATTCGCCGGTGCGGCAGAATCCGGACTGGACTTCGTCGGCGATGAAGACGATGCCCTTCTCCTTGGCCCATTCGGCCAGTGCGGGGAGGAAACCCTCGGCCGGGACGATGAAGCCGCCCTCACCCTGGATGGGCTCGATGATGATCGCGGCGACCTGGTCTCCGCCGATCTGCTTCTCGATCATGGTGATGGCGCGCTTGGCGGCCTCGGCACCGGTGATCTCCGGGTTTTCCTCGCGGTACGGGTAGCTCATGGGCATGCGGTAGACCTCGGGTGCGAACGGCCCGAAGTTGGTCTTGTACGGCATGGCCTTGGCGGTCAGTGCCATGGTGAGGTTGGTGCGGCCGTGGTAGGCGTGGTCGAACGCCACGACGGCGTCGCGCCCGGTGGCCAGGCGGGCCACCTTGATGGCGTTCTCCACTGCCTCGGCACCGGAGTTGAACAGGACGGTGCGCTTTTCGTGGTCGCCCGGGGTGAGGCGGTTCAGCTGCTCGGCGACGGCCACGTAGCCTTCGTAGGGGGTAACCATAAAGCAGGTGTGCGTGAAGTGCTCCACGGCTTCCTTCACGGCGCCCACGACGGCGGGATCGGAGGCTCCAACGCTGGTCACGGCAATGCCTGAACCCAGGTCAATAAAGGAGTTGCCATCCACGTCGTGGATAACGCCGCCGTCGGCGTCTGCAACGTAAACGGGAACGCCAGACGCGACGCCCGCGGCGACCACGGCTTTGCGCCGCTCCGCCAAGGCCAGCGACTTGGGGCCCGGGAAGTCGGCCTGGACGCGCCGCTTCTGCTCCAGGCGGAAGGTGATGTCTGATGCGGTGGTGGTCATGATGATTCTTTCCTTGCTGGGTGGGGCCACGCCGGCGGAGTTCCTTGGCCGAAGCGGAGCGAGGTGAGGGGCCGGTGGGGATTAGGCGTCGAGCGCAGACATCACGTGCTTGATGCGCGTGTAGTCCTCGACGCCGTACATGGAGAGGTCCTTGCCATAGCCGGACTGTTTGAAGCCGCCGTGGGGCATCTCGGCGGTGAGCAGGATGTGAGTGTTAATCCAGACTGCACCGAAGTCCAGGTCGCGGCTCAGTCGCATGGCGGTGCCGTGGTTGGACGTCCATACGCTGGAGGCCAGGGCGTAGTCAACGTCGTTAGCCAGCTCCACGGCTTCCTGCTCCGTACTGAACTTCTGCACGGTAATGACAGGGCCGAACGTTTCCTGCTGGACGATGCTGTCCGACTGCTTCGCACCTGTGATGATGGTGGGCTCAAAGAAGAAGCCCTTCTCCCCCGCCCGGTGTCCGCCGGTTTCGATCCTGCAGTGAGCGGGCAGGCTTTCCACCACGGAGGTGACCTGGTTGAAGTGGTTCACGTTGTTCAGCGGGCCGAAGTAGTTGTCTTCGTCGTTCTGGGAACCCGTGCGGAGGGTCCTGGTGTGTTCCACCATGGCTGCCACCACGTCGTCGTGCACGGATTCCTCCACCAGCACGCGGGTGATGGCCGTGCAGTCCTGGCCGGCGTTGAAGAAAGCGAACTCGGCAATCGCTGCGGCGCTCTTTTTGATGTCGGCGTCCTTGAAGACGATGGCCGGAGCCTTGCCGCCCAGCTCCAGGTGGGCGCGCTTGAGGCCCTTGGCAGCACCGGAGGCGACGGCGATGCCGGCGCGGACGGAGCCGGTGATGGACACGAGTCCCGGGACCTTGTGATCCACCATCATGGCGCCGGTCTTGCCGGTCCCGAGCACTACGTTCAGGACGCCAGCCGGCAGGATGTCACCGGCGAGGCGGGCCAGGACCAGGGTGGACTCGGGGGTGGTGTCCGAGGGCTTGAGCACTACGGTGTTTCCCGCTGCGAGCGCAGGGCCGATCTTCCAGATGGCCATGAGGAACGGGTAGTTCCACGGGGCAACCTGGGCCACGACGCCGATGGGTTCCCGGCGGACGTAGGAGGTGTGGCCCTCGAAGTACTCACCGGCGGACTTGCCTTCAAGGATCCGCGCGGCTCCGGCGAAGAAGCGCAGCTGGTCAGCTCCGGCGGCAATTTCCTCCGAGGCGATCAGGGAACGCACCTGCCCGGTGTTGCGGTGCTGTGCCTCCACCAGTTCGTCGCTGTTGGCCTCGATGGCATCTGCGAGCTTGAGCAGCATCAGCTGCCGCTGGCCCGGCGTGACGTGCTTCCAGCTCTTAAAGGCCTCCTTGGCGGCTGCCATGGCCGCGTCAACGTCTTCCTGGACGGAGATGGGCGAGTGCGCCACAACGTCACCGTTGGTGGGATTGACGATGTCCAGCGTGCCGGTGCCGGCAGGCGTGACAAACGTCCCGTTGATGAAGTTCTGCAAGGTGTGGACCACGGTGTGCAACCTCTTTCCTGGGGGCCATCGGCGGCAAGGCGGATGGATTTGACTGCCTTGAGCCTATGCCAGCACTCCTGCGCCGTGAATAGCCACCTGCACACCCTTTCTGCTGCTTTTTAGTGCGGTTGACTAGCGGCCGTTTATCCTTGGTCCATGGCCATTTCCCTTGCTGCCCTCTTGGGTGTCAAATCCCTGAACCTGTCCAAGGCAGGGGTTGCCGAGACGACGTGGCACCAGGACATCAACTGGGTGGCGGTGACCGAGCTGGAGGATCCGCAGCGGTTCATCAACGGCGGTGAGCTCATCCTGACCACCGGCCTGCGGCTGAAGTCCGCGCCCGAGCAGCGGCGGTTCGTCCGGCAGGTGCAGCGGGCCGGTGCCGTCGGTATCGGTTTTGGTGTGGGCCTTTCCCACGAGGCAGTCCCGCCGGCGTTGCTCGCCGAGGCGAACCGCTGGGGCCTGCCCGTGGTGGAGGTCCCGTACGAGACGCCGTTCATCGCCATCGGCAAGCTGGTGGCGGATGCCCAGTCCGCTGACCACTACGCGAAGCTGGAGCGGCTGATCGCAGGACACCAGGTGCTGGCCCGTGCCCTGCTGACGGGCGGCGGCCTGGCCGCGCTGTTGAAGCACCTGGGCGGCATGCTCCGGGCGGACATTGTCCTCACGCAGTTCACGGCCCAGCTGTACAACAGCAGCAAGGACACGCCGCAGGCTGACACCTGGGCCTCCTACCCCATCCCCACCGGCCGGCGCGACGCCTGCACGCTCTGGGTCCGCAAGCCCTTCGAGGACACCGGCATCATCGGGTATGCCCAGAACCTGATCAGCGTTGAACTGAACAACATGGTCAAGCAGCGCCAGGCGGAGCGTGCCCTGTGCGGGCAGGTGCTGGAGGATGTGATCCACGGGGCGCTGGAAACCAGTGAGGCCCAGCGCAGGCTGGCCGGCGTCGGCGTAAACAGCACCCGCAAGAACGTCGTGTTGCTGGCCGTCTCCGCAGCCCACCACAAGGCCCTGGTGAGCACCTCGGTGCCGCGGGAACTGGAGAAGGCGGTTGCCGCCGTCGTGGGCAAGGACCTGGTGCTGGTATTGAATGACGACGGCGGCGCGGCGCCGTCATTGGCGCGGAAGTTGAGCGACCATCTGGCCGAGGCGGGCATCCATGCGACCATCGGCATCGGCGGCGCGTACACCAAACCGAACGGCCTGCGCTGGAGTTACTTCGAGGCGCGTGACGCGGCGAGCCACGGGCTGCCCGTCAATGAGCCGGAGCGGCTGAGCCTGACGTCGCTGCTGCTGGCGAGCGAGGATGTGCCGCTGGCCGACATGGCGCACGAGTCCCTCAATCCACTCCGGACGTTCGATGCGGCCCATGGTGCGGAGCTGATGACCACGCTGGAAAGCTACCTCAATAACAACGGCTCCGTGGCCGCCGTCGCCGAGGAACTCACCCTGCACCGGAACACGGTCCGGTACCGGCTGGCGCAGATCACCGAACTGACCGGCTACGATCCCGCCGTCACCACCGACCGCGTCCAGCTGTGGCTGGCACTGGCGGTGGCCCGGCTGTCCGCACGCCAGGGCAAGTAGCCGCCCGTCTAGGGTGCGGGTGGGGACTAGATGACGCGGGGCTTCAGCAGGCCGCGGGACTTCTTGCGGGCTTTGCGGTACTTGGCCTCGGCCGCGGTCATCAGTTCCGCCTGGCGGGCCCGCAGCGCGGCCAGGGCCTCGGCCGTGGTCTGGGGCAGCGCACGGCCCGCTTCGAGTGTCTGCAGCAGGTTCCGCGCAATCACGGCGTCATGGAAGTCGCCCAGGATCCTCTGCTGCCGGTGGGCAGCCTTGGCCACCCTCCGGGCGCGTTTGCCCCGCACCAGCCCCGCCGACTCGGCCACATGGCGTAGCCGTTTGGCGTCCTTGCGCACCTGGTGGAGTGCGTTTTCATGGGCCATCCCGCGCCGGGCGTGCCCTGCAGCCTTCTGCGAGCGGCGCAGCCGGCGGGCAGACTTTTCCACCGCTTTTGCGGCGACGGTCCGCCCAGGAGCCACGGCCTGTGACAGCACCGGCGGCTGGCGGCAGAAAAGCTCAAAATCGTCCAGCAGCCGAAAATAGCGGTCCGACCGCAGCGCCTCTTGAAGCCGGCGGTATCCGGCGTCGTAGGCAGCACCGGCCTTGCGCTCCACCTGTTCCCGTGCTGCATCCGTGCCCTCGCCCGGCGGCAGCTCGTCAAGGTGGCCCCGCAGCCGGCCCAGCAGGACCTCGGCGTCGCGGGGTTCGCCCAACAGGTGGCCCAGCCAGCTAAGTTCATCCCGAAGGCGGCGCACCGGGACGGCCCGGTAAAGCTTCCGGTAGGCGGCCAGCACCGAGCGGATCCGCCGGGTCGCGGACCTCATATCGTGGACGGCCTCGGGCTCTTCCAGCCGCACCGCGGCATCCCCGGCGAAGAGTTGGCCCAGCTGTTCCGCCAGATAGACGGTGACGACGGCGGCTGCGGGGGCCTTCTTTCCGGCCAGGAGCGCGAGGGGACTTTCCTTCTCCGGCTCTCCGCTCCCGCCGGCAGCGCTGCCGAGTGCCCGCGCGAGTTTGGATGCGTGGCCGGCGGGGCGTGCGCCCGCGGTTGCCAGGAGCTGCTCAGCGGGGCCAAATAGGTCGGGTCCGCCGTTGACGAGTTCCAGCTCCCACTCCCGCCAGCGCTGCGGCTGTTCGTCCGCGCTGCCGTGATGCAGGCGTGTAGCTTCCACGTGGTCGTCGGCCAGATCGGCCAGGTGGACACCGTCTTCCCCGTAGAGCGCATGGGTGGTCCGCCGCGTTTCGAGCCGGACCACCGGCGCTACGTCCGTTCCGCGGAGGTACGCCTGCACTCGGGCCAGCAGGCTGTCGGGTACGACGCCGGGCTGGCCCAGCGGTGCGTGCAGCTCCCGGCGCTGCTGGGGTTCTGTTCCGGAGCCGGTGCGGATTTCCGTGGGCAGCTTCAGGTGCCAGCCGGCGTCCATCCCGCCGGTGCGGCGCCGAAGGGTGATGCGTCGGGATGCGAGCGCGTGCCGGGCGGTGTCGAAGTAGACAGCCTCCAGCACAGCGGTATGGGGCGTTCCCACGCGGGCAACGCCGGGCAGTTGTTCCAGCGCGGGCACTGTGGCGTCGTTGTCGACGTCGTATTTCTTTTCGATCTCAATTCCTTGCGAAGCCTCCACAGCCGTCCTTCCGCATTGGTTCTGGAAGCGGGCCCTACGGTGGTCCCGGCCCTCGGTGGAAGTCTATTGCCCGGGCAGGACGGGCCGGGAGAGCTTGGCCACAAAACTGGAGACATCAAACGTCTAACCTTTAGCCTTGAAAGATGCCCGCCACTCCCCCCGCTCCTACTGCCGCGCCTTCCGCCGTCTACACCGCGGCCTCGCCTGTGACCGCCGAGATGCCGTCGCCAGCGCGTGCTGCGTCCGCACCTCCCTCAGGTACCAAGCTCACCAAGCCGCGGTCCGCCGTCGTCTTCGGGGTTATTGCCCTGGTGCTGATCGGGCTTAATCTGCGGGCAGGCATCACCGGGGCATCGGCGCTGCTGCATGACCTGCAGACGGTGCTGGGCTACGGGCCGCTGGTGGCTGCGTTCATCCCGTCCATCCCCACCCTGTGCTTTGCCCTGGCGGGTGCAGGCACCTCCTGGCTGACGGGCAAGCTGGGTGTAGAGAAGGCGATCCTTTTGTCCCTGGCCATGCTGGCCGGCGGACTCCTGCTCCGGGGCATCCCTGCCACCGGAATGCTGGTGGCAGGCAGTGTGCTGGGGATGTCAGGGCTGGCGGTCTGCAACGTGGCCATGCCGTCCTTCATCCGCGAGCACTTCGCCTCCCGGACATCCCTTATGACGGCCGTTTATACGGTGACCATGACCACCGGGGCAACTGTCGCCTCCGTCGCTGTGGTTCCACTGGCGCAGGCCCTCGGCTCGCCGTCAGCAGCCGTCGGCGCGATTGGCATTACGGCCGTGGCCGCATTCCTGGGCTTCCTTCCCGTAGCTCTGCATGCGCACCGGAACAGCACCCGTTCGACGGCTGGGCACGTGTCACCCTGGCCGCTGCTGCGGACCAGGAAGGGACTGCTGCTGACCGCCATTTTCACGCTGCAGTCACTGCTGGCCTATGCGCTGCTGAGCTGGTTCCCGTACATGCTCACCACCATGGGGATGGACGCCTCCGGGAGCGGGCTGATGTTCGGACTGATGCAGTTGGTGTCCGTTCCCGCGGGTATGCTGCTCATCGCCATCGGCTCCCGCCCCAGGATGCTGCGCCCCGCGTTCTACCTGGTCAGCATCACCATGGCGGTGGGCCTGGCCCTGCTCCTGGTCCTGCCGGTGGGCCTGGCCATCGTTCCCGCCGTCCTGCTGGGCTTCGGCCTGGGCATCTTCCCGCTGGTGATGGTGATGATCAGCCGCAGCGGCGCGAGCACGGCCGAAACCACCGCGTTGTCCACGCTGGCCCAGTCCACTGGCTACCTGCTCGCGACCACCGGCCCGTTCGGGATGGGCCTCCTGCACAGCGCCACCGGCGGCTGGACCCTGCCCCTCGCCCTACTGCTGGCCCTGGCGCTGGTGCAGATTGTGGTGGCACACCTGATCACCGGGGGCGCGATGATCCGGAGCGTTCCCGGCACAGCCGCCGCCAGTCCTTCCGGCGCTGCCGGCAGCACCGCCGGCCGCGTGGCAGGGAAGAGGAAGTAGGCCACCATGGCACTGAGCCCCTCACACCGCCCGCCGCTCGCGGACGAAGTCACCGCGAAGCTGCGGACCATGATCCAGTCCGGCGAGTGGCCCCTCCACCAGCGCATCCCGTCCGAACCCGGACTGATGGCTGACCTGGGCGTCTCGCGCGGCACCCTCCGCGAGGCCATCAAGGCGCTCGCCCACAGCGGCATGCTGGAAGTCCGCCGCGGCGACGGCACGTACGTCCGAGCAACCAGCGAGATCTCCGGTGCGGCCCGCCGCATGTACCAGGACCACACCGAGGCCCACATCCTGGAAGTCCGGCTCGGCCTGGACACCCAGGCAGCCCGGCTGGCGGCGCGGAACGCAACAGCAGACGACGTCGCGGCCCTGCGCGCCCTCCTCACCGACCGGACCGAAGCGTGGAACTCAGAGGACTACCAGGCCTGGGCCCGGGCGGACTGGGGCTTCCACGAGCGGGTGGCCCAGGCATCGGGCAATCCCCTGCTGCACGAGCTGTACGTCAGCTTCGGTGCCGTTGTCCATGAGGACCTGCTCAGGCAACTGCGCCGGCCGGGATTCGACGGACTCCAGCACGAGGGGCACGACCTCCTGCTGGCAGCCATTGAGCAGCGCAACGAGGACGCCGCCGTCGCCACCGTCAACGCAAACCTGAACTCCTGCGCGGAGTGGCTCGCGGCCTAGTTCGCTTTTTGCTTCGGGGTTTCACGCCTCCCAAATCGGTCAGTAGGCTTACTATCTGAGAAAGGTAGTATCCCTGCCGCGTATACGCTGCGCCAGGGCACCCGCCGAGATAAGGAGTCCCCATGGCGAGAGCAATACGCGTAACCGACCACGGGCCGGACAGCGACACCCCGCCGCCCGCACCTGCCGACTCGGCCCTGCAGCAGCAGGCCCCGGCAACCGTCGCCAGGAAACAGGAACCCAAGCCGCCCGGCGCACTGTGGGCAGACGGGCTGGGCAGGGTGGGCATCCGCTCAGCACAGATCCTGCTGATCCTGACAGTCGCTGTGGTGTTGGTCTATGCCCTGATGCAGATCAAGCTCCTGGTGATACCGATATTGATCGCACTCATCCTGGCGGCGGCCATCGGCCCGTTCGTCAATATGCTTCGCCGTCGCGGGCTGCGCGGCGGGCTGGCAACCGGCATCGCTTTCATCGGGCTCCTGCTGGTGCTGGGTGGCGTTGGCACAGTCATTTACTACTCCGTCCGCAACCAGTGGGGGGAATTGGCGCAGCAGGCTGCTTCCGGGCTGGACGAGCTGGAGCGGTTCCTGCTCACCGGCCCCGTCCCCATCGAGCAGGAGCAACTGGACCAGGCCCGTGAGGGCATCATCCAGTTTGCCACCAGCAGCCAGGTCCGTTCCGGCGCCATCACCGGACTGTCCGTGGTAACCGAGTTCCTTGCCGGCGCAGGCCTGGTGATCATCATCTTGTTCTTCTTCCTGAAGGACGGCGCCAAGATCTGGAACTTTTTCCTCCGCCCCTTCAAGGGGGAACGCGAGGCAAAGCTGCGCCGCGTGGGCAAGCGTACCCTTGAGGTGCTTGGCGGCTACGTCCGCGGCACTGCGATCGTGGCACTGGTGGACACGGTAGCCATTGGGGCCGCACTGCTGATCCTGCAGGTTCCGCTGGCCCTCCCCCTGGCGCTCATCGTCTTCATCGGCGCCTTCGTCCCGCTGGTGGGTGCCACTGTTGCCGGTATCCTAGCCGCCCTGGTGGCACTGGTGGCCAACGGTCCCGTGGTGGCGTTGATCGTGGTGGGCGTAGTCATCGCCGTCAACCAGCTCGAAGGTGACCTCCTGCAGCCGATCGTTATGGGCAAGTCGCTGCAGCTCCATGCGCTTGTGATCCTCATGGCGTTGACCGCCGGAACCATCCTGGCCGGCATCGTAGGTGCTGTGCTTTCCGTGCCGCTGGCCGCCGTCGTCTGGGCCATCATCCAGGTGTGGACGGCGGAGGATCCGAACCTTGAGGACATGAACCCGGACCTTCCACCGGCCGGCACCAAACCCATTTAGGCCGCGGACTCCGGCTTGGAGACGCATAAAAAAGGCTGGCCCACCTGGAAAACCAGGTGCGCCAGCCTTTTTTACGTTCCGTCAGTGCTACTTTTGGAGCCCTGCAAAGACGTTCTTTGGACGCTGCATCTCGCCATGCTTGGCACCGAGGATGACCACCAGGCCCGCGAACGCGGGGATCACCCACTGCAGCATCTTGAGCTGCTGCTGGGCAGCCTGGAGCTCGTCAGAGGCGCCCGGCCGCGGCTCGGTGGCACCTTCAGCGCCCTCCCCCGCCAGCTTTTCAACCTTCTTGCCCAGGATCCCGGAGTAGAGGGTCACCGCTGCGCCCACCACCGTCACCGCAGTCTTGATCACGGTGTCCCTGGCCACGCCGTCCTGCTTGGCGATGCGCTCCTTGTTCTCCCAGGCGATGGCGAGGTCCGCCACCAGGTGCGAGGCAAAGGCTGCCGTCTGGAACGGTGCCCATTTCATCCACCCTGCGCTGGAGAGCCGCGTGCGCTCGGACGGGTCCTTAGCCGCCGCCGCTGCACCGTTCAGGCCAATGGCACCCATCAAAGATCCACCGAACCACGCTGCTGCCGTCAGATCGTGAACCGACCGGGCAATGAGATTTCCTGCCATGATGTGCATTCCTAACGTTGAACTGGTTGAGATGCCGCGCCTGCGGACTTCACTTGCCGTGTCCCATCAAGGTCATGGTCCGCCTATGGTAAGCACACTTACTAATGTTACGAAAGACCGTCTTGCTCGGACGGACCGCGTAATATCGTCGCCATGGGAACTACAGGCAGTTTGTTCGGCTGGGCCTTCGGAGACCCCGCCCGTGAAAATGAGGACGGCTACGTGAAAGGGCTTCAGCGCGAAGCATTCGGGAACGCCCGGGATACCGCGAAAGCCAAAGGAGTGGCCGTTGTGGCAGGCTCGGAGGTTTTCACGGTGTTGAGCGCGGATGACACCCTCGTGGAGCTGGACAACGCCCCCGGAAAGCTCGTGGTCCGCTGCACAGTTCATGTCGAAGGACCAGGCGCTGAGAAGATCCGTGCCGAAGGACCCATGAACGGCTGACCGATGTCGGACAGCGATTCCACCATCAGCCAGGCCGCGGACGCCGTCGAGGAGGCCTCCAACCATCCCGCCCTGGACGTCCTTGCCCGGACGGGGTTCGCCGTGATGGCCCTGCTGCACGTCATTATCGGTGCGATTGCCATCGCCGTGGCCTTCGGCCAGCCCGGCGAAGCGGAACCTACGGGCGCCATAGAGCAACTGGCCGCCAACCCCTGGGGTCCGGCAGTGATGTGGGCCTGTGTCGCGGCGTGCGTCGGTTTGGGGCTGTGGCAGGCGAGCGAAGCCACCCTGCGCGCCCGCCGCCTGCCCCGCAAGGAACGGCTGTCCAAGCTGATCTCATCGGGCTTCCTGGCCGTCGCCTACACCAGCGTGGGGTTGAGCTTCGGCGGTTTTGCCGTGGGACTGCGTGGGGATTCGAGTGAACGCACGAAGGACTTCAGCGCCTCGCTGATGGCAACACCGCTGGGGCTGTGGGCGTTGGTGGCGCTGGGCCTGACCATCATCGGAATCGGCATCTACTTTGTCTTCAAGGGCGTGCGGCGCGGGTTCAAGGAAGAGCTCTTCCACTTTGACGGCACCCGTCGCGGGCGGCTCATCGACACACTCGGCGTCACGGGCCACATCTCCAAAGGCGCCGCTCTGGGCCTCACCGGCCTGCTCTTTGTGATCGCCGCCGCCAAGCACAGTCCGGAGGAGTCCACCGGACTGGACGGCGGCCTCAAAGCCCTCCGCGACCACCCGTTCGGTCCCTATGTGCTGGTCGCCATTGGGGCAGGATTCATTGCTTACGGGATATTCGCCCTGATCCGGTCCCGGTTCGGACGCATGTAGTTTCCCCCGGATGTGGGTAGGAAGGAAGCATGACGCACCATGTGTTGAGTGACCAGACAGCCGACGGCGGCGGGCCGCGGGACGTTGCCCCTGCCGTCACGGCCACGGCGGGCCGGGCTTTTGCAGCCCTGTTCCGGCTCCTCAAGGTGGCCCGCCCTGACCGTCCAATCCATCCCAAGGGCATCGGGCTGGCCGGAGAACTGACAAGGACCGGGACACCCGGCGAGCCGAGCGGCCTGGACTGGCTCGACGCTCCCGGCGTTGACGCTGTTGTGGCCCGGTTTTCACGTTCGGCAGGCTTGCCGGAGAGGCTGCCTGACGTCCTGGGGCTGGCGCTCCGGGTGACGCCCTCCGGGAGCGCCGCTTCAGGCATAACGCTCGACGCCGGGGCGGACGGCGGTGCTACGGACGTCGGTGCCGCCGACGGCGGCCCGGGCGGCGCTGCCGACGTCCTCTTCGCCTCCACCGGCTGGCAGCTTCCCGGGAGGTTCCTGCTCCAGCCCAGGCTCGACGTCTCCTCGGCCACCTTCACCACGCTGATGCCCTACCGAGGCCGGAAGGGACCCATGGTACTGGGGCTCCGGACCATCAGCCTGCCGGCGGGGTCGGTCACGGGCGGCGAATGGGTGCTCGGGCTGTATTGGGCCAAGCCTGCGGGGCCGTGGCGGCAGTGCGGCGAACTGCGGCTGCGCGCCTCCCCTGAGCCGGCCGACACTCCCCTGCGCTTCAATCCGCTCGAGAACCAGCCGCCCGGCACACAGGCCTACGACTGGACCCGCCGCCTGCGGGAGCGCTCCTACCAAGCGGCGCAGCAACCCCCGCCGCCCTCGGTCGCGCATTCTGCCGCCCCTCCCCCTCGGGAGGGGATCCACACCAGCCCAGCTACCCCAGGAAGGAACACCATGTCCACCGTGTCCCAGCTGTTCAATACCCCTGCCGCTGACGTCTGGCGGGTCATTGCCGACGGCTGGCTGTACTCCGGCTGGGTTGTGGGCGCGTCCCGGATCCGCGCCGTGGACGACACCTGGCCCCAGGCGGGATCGCGCCTGCATCACTCCGTGGGAGCCTGGCCGCTGGTCATCAACGACAGTACCCGGGTGACCGCCGTCGAACCCGGCAAGTCCCTGGAACTGGTGGCCCGGGGCTGGCCCATGGGCGAAGCCAAGGTGGCCATCACGCTGCAGGACCAGGGGGCGCAGTGCCTGGTCACCATTGCGGAAGACGCCATCCGCGGTCCGGGCAGTAAGGTGCCCAAAATCATGCGGGACCCCATGATCACAGTGCGGAACCGCGAGACGCTCAAGCGCCTGGAGCTGATGGCGGCCGGCGGGGCCGGGAAGTAGCGCAAGCTGGTTGAAACAACGCGAGGTCACCTCGCGCCCATAACCCCCTCGAGGGATGGGCGCTAAGTGACCTCGCCACCCGCAGACCCTGCGGGTGCCGGCGGGCGTTGCTTGCGGTGTCTTAGACCTGCGCGGCGACGCCGTCGCGGGAAATGGCCACCATGTCCTCGCGCGGCACCACCTTGATGCGCTCACGCTTGACCTCAACGCCGTGCGAACCGCCGGCCTCGGTGGCAGCAGCGCCGAGGGAGAGCTCGTGGGCGTCCAGTGCCAGCCAGCCTTCCCAGCTGGTGAACTTCACGCCGCGGCCGTCGAGGAGGTCGACGACGGCGTCCGCCTCGGGAACGGCGGCAACCGGCAGGTTTTCACGGTCTTCGAGCAGGTAGGTGACGGTCTCGAGGGCGTCGCCTTTGGTGTGGCCGATCAGGCCGACCGGGCCGCGCTTGATCCAGCCCGTGGCGTAAATGCCCGGCACGTGGGTGCCGGCGGCGTCCAGGACGCGTCCGCCGTCGTTCGGAATGACGCCCTTCTTGTGGTCGAACTCGATCTCCGGCAGGGCGGAGCCGAAGTAGCCGATGGCGCGGTAGACGGCCTGGACCGGGTAGTCCACGAACTCACCGGTGCCGCGGGCGTTGCCCGTGCCGTCCAGCTCGGTGCGCTCGAACTTGATGCCGGCCACCTTGCCCGGCGTCTCGGCGTCGTCATAGATCTCCACCGGGCTGTGCAGGAAGTGCAGGTGCAGTCGGCGGGAAGCCTTGAGCTCGGAGAGGTCCTCAGGCTGCTCGGCGATCCAGTTGGTGAGCGTGCCCACCATGGTCTTGGTCTGGTTGTTGGTCTGGATCTGGCGGTCGGATTCCTCGTCGAACTCGAAGTCCTCCGGGTAAAGGATGATGTCCACGTCCTTGGAGTGGGAAAGCTCGCGCAGTTCCAGCGGGGTGAACTTGACCTGTGCCGGGCCGCGGCGGCCGAAGACGTGCACATCGGTGACGGGCGAGGCTTTCAGGCCGGCGTAGACATTGTCCGGGATTTCGGAGACGAGCAGGTCATCGGCGTGCTTGGACAGGACGCGGGCCACGTCCAGGGCCACGTTGCCGTTGCCGATCACGGCAATTTCCTTGGCTTCCAGCGGCCATTCGCGGGGGACGTCGGGGTGTCCGTCGTACCAGGAGACGAAGTCGGCGCCGCCATAGGAGCCGTCCAGTTCGATGCCGGGGATGTTCAGGTCCGCGTCCTTGATGGCGCCGGTGGCGAAGATGACGGCGTCGTAGTGCGTGCGGAGGTCCTCGATGGTGAGGTCGGTGCCGTAGTCAACGTTGCCGAAGAAGCGGATGTCGCCGCGGTCCAGCACCTTGTGCAGGGCGTTGACGATGCCCTTGATGCGGGGGTGGTCCGGGGCCACGCCGTAGCGGATCAGTCCGTAGGGTGCCGGGTAGCGGTCAAAGAGGTCGATGCTCACGGTCAGCTCGCCGCTCTTGACGGCTTCGCTCTTGGTGAGGATGTCCGCGGCGTAGACGCCTGCCGGGCCGGAGCCCACGACGGCGACGCGCAGCGGGCGTTCGGCAGAACCTACGGTGGTGCTTGATGACACGGCTGTGTTCCTTTTCTTCGGTCCGTCCCAACTAAGTAGCACTACTTGTCGTTTTCACAGCTCATAACGACACTTGGCGCTACCCAGTTGGGTTGGTGGGCTAGGTAGTGAGGACGCGGGGCTTGTTCGGGGTGATGGTGCTGTAGTCAGCGGTCTTGAAGTGCGAGGGCGCAAACGGGCTCACGCGCACCACGTCGCCGATGACGATGACTGCCGGGTTTGCGACGCCGGTGGCTTCCGCCTGGTCCGCAATGGTACCGAGCGTGCCGATGGTGACGCGCTGGTTCGGCAAATAGCCGTTTTCCACAATACCAACCGGGGTGTCAGCGGGCAGACCGGCTTTGCCCAGAGCGGACGCCGATTCGCGCAGCTGGCCTACGCCCATGAGCAGCACCACGGTGTGGTCCGGGCGGGCCGGAACTTCGGACAGTTCCTCGTGGCCAGTCACTACGCTGAAGCCTTTGGCCAGGCCGCGGTGCGTGACGGGGATGCCGGCGGCGGCGGGAACGGAGATTGCGGACGTGACGCCGGACACCACTTCGACCTCGACGCCGTGCTGCCGGCAGTACTCGGCTTCTTCCCCGCCGCGGCCCAGGACGTACGGGTCGCCGCCCTTGAGCCGGACCACGCGGTGGCCTTTCAGGGCTTCCTCGACGAGGATCCGGTTGATCTCTGACTGCGGCACGGGGTGGTGGCCGGGGGTCTTGCCCACCTCGATCACGCGGACATCGGGGGCCAGCTCGTTCAGGAGTTCGCGGGGGCCCAGGCGGTCTGCCACCACGACGTCGGCTTGACCAAGGAGGCGGCGGCCGCGGACGGTGATGAGGCCGGTGTCCCCGGGACCACCGCCTACAAGGGCAACGCTTCCGGCGGAAGCCCGGCGGCGTCGCAGCGGCAGGTCTCCGGTCTCGAGCGCGGTGGCTACGGCGTCGCGGACGGCCATGGCGCGGCGCGGGTCTCCCCCGGCGTTCACGGCGATTTTGATGTCGTCCACCACGGCGACGGCGGGGGTCCATGCGGCGGAGGCTTCATGGTCGGAGGCGTTGACGCACCAGATGCGCTGCGCCTCGGCGTCGGCAGAAACCTGGGCGTCCACAGCGGAATCGCCGGTGGCCGTCTGGACGAACCACACGCCCTCGACGTCGGCTGGAACGTAGGTGCGCGGCTCCCAGGCGAGGAGGCCAGCGTCGGCGAGCTCCCGGAGCGCGGCGGAGGCAACCGGCGCCACGACGGTGACCTGTGCACCGGCGTCGAGCAGGCCCTTGGCGCGGCGCGCGGCCACGGGGCCACCGCCCACCACCAGCACCGGGCGGCCGAGCAACCGCAGCGCTGTGGGGTAGATATCCTGAATTGCCATGAATCAACGGTAGGGCCGCGTCACAATCGCCAACAAAGGCCGAGCAACACCAGTTCACGCAAGGTAATGCTGCGTCACATACCGGTCCGCCGTCGCCGTGGGGGACATTGGCGGGTGTTGGAGCCGGAACAGGCGCATTCAGCGGCGTGTCCGCGCCAACGTGCCCCGGTTAGTACTGGCAGGAACGGAAACACAGCAAAGCCCGACGGCGGGAATTGCCGTCGGGCTCTGCTTGGGGTTTTGTGCGGTGCCGGTTAGCGGGTGCTGCCGGAGAGCAGGCCGCGGCTGCGCAGGAGGCGCTTCTCAATCGGGCCGAACACCAGCAGTTCGATCAGGATGCCGACTGCGAGGATCAGCAGGATTGCCGACATCACCACTGTCATGTCGGACAGGATGCGGCCCTGGTCGAGGAGGGAGCCCAGGCCGAACCCGATGGTTCCGCCCACGGCGATAATTTCCGCGGCCATGAGTGAGCGCCAGGAGAAAGCCCAGCCCTGCTTGAGCCCGCCCAGGTATCCAGGCAGGGCGGCGGGAAGGATGATCTGCAGCGCCATCTCCAGCCGGGAGGCACCCAGGACCGTTCCCACGCGCCGGTACTGCGGCGGGATCTGGTCCACCCCGGAAATGAGTCCGTTGATGATGGATGGAATGGCGCCCATAAAGATGACGAAGTACACCGTGGCGTCGGTGAGGCCGAACCAGATGATGGCGGCAGGCACCCAGGCCACCGAAGGCAACACCTGAAGGCCGGAAATCAGAGGACCGAAAGCACGGCGCAACGGAGCCACCTGGGCCAGCAACAGGCCAACGGGAGTAGCGATGGCCACACTGATCACGAAGCCAACCACCCCCCGCTGCATGGAGGTCAAGACGGCTTCCTGAAGTTTGCCCTCGTTCCAGAGGACGCCCATCTGGGTCACCACGTCCATGGGGCCGGGCACCAGGTCGCGGCGCTTCACGCCGAGCGAGACGTAGAACTGCCAAATGAGCACCAGGACCACCAGGGCCGCGATGGGCAGGAGCACACGGCTCCAGTCGATCCGGTGCTTGCGGTCGGCGTCGGACTGAAGCGAGTCAAGGCCGGATTCCAGTTCCCGCAGGTCCTCCCTGCCCGTAGAACTTCTTGTTAAAGCGGCATGGACGTGCCGGGTTTCCGTGGGTTCGGCAGGTGCTTCCGCAACTGGGATCTGATTACTTGGCATGGCGGCGAATCTCCTCACGCAGCCGGGCTGTGATGACCCCGGTCAGCTGGCCGGCAAGCCCGGCGTCGGTCCGGTGTTCCTCAGTGACTGCCCATTCCTGGACAACGCGGCCGGGACGGGAGGACAGCAACAGCACACGCTGGCCCAGCCGCACGGCCTCGCGGACGTTGTGGGTTACGAAGACGATGGTGCGCCCGGTTTCCTTCCAGATGCGCTCGAGCTCGTCGTGCAGCAGGTCGCGGGTAATGGCGTCCAAGGCAGCGAACGGCTCGTCCATGAGGAGCAGCTGCCGGTCCTGCGCCAGCGACCGGGCCAGGGACACACGCTGGCGCATGCCGCCGGACAGCTCGTGCGGGCGCTTGTCCCCCGCAGTGCCAAGGTGCACCAGTTCGAGGAGCTCTTGTGCCTTGGCCTTGCGCTCGGCCTTGCCCACTCCACGGAGCTTCAGGGCCAGCTCAATGTTCTCCCGGGCTGTAAGCCAGGGAAACAGTGCGGCGTCCTGGAACATAAAGGCGGCACCGTCGCTGGGCACTTCGAGGGCGCCCGACGTCGGCGCCTCCAGTCCCGCCATGATGTTTAGCAGGGTGGATTTGCCGCAGCCGGAGGCACCGAGGAGGGCAACGAACTCGCCCTTGCCGATGTTGGCGTTGACGTCGTCCAGTACCGGGGCGCCGTCGCCGAAGCGCTTGCCCAGATGTTCCAGTACGACTGGCATGGTGCCGTCCTTAGGTAGTGATGGAAGGGGATCAGTCCCGGCCGAGGCCGGCAGCCGGGATCCGTTGCGTGCCGCTGCCGGCGATGACGTCGTTGAGCGGGCGAAGATCGAAGAGGCCGTTGATGTCGGCCTGTTTGGTGGTGCCGGCCTCCACCCCGTCCTGCAGCAGCCGGGGGTAGCTTCCGGCCAGCGGGTCGAGGGTGAAGGTGATGTTGGCCAGGGACCGTGCGAGGACGTCGTCGGCCAATGCTGCGCCCGCTGACTCCTGAAGGGCCGAGTTGATGACGGAGGCCTTCTGCGCGGCCGGTGCTTCGTTCAGCCAGGCGACAGACTTTGCGTGGCCCGCCAGCAGCGCCTTCACCGTGTCCGGATGGTCGGCAGCGAACTTCTGGTTCACGATCAGGACCGTCGTGGGGAACTCGCCCGGCTTGCCGGTGCTGCTGCCATCCCACAGGTCCTTTTCGTCCACCAGTACCTTCGCGCCGGCCTGGAGCACGAGCCTGGACGCCCAAGGCTCAGGCAACCACGCGCCGTCGAGCTTTCCGTCCTGGAACAGCTTGAGCGTTTGCGCGTTCTCGGTGGGGTTGATGGCGACGTCGCCGCTGCCGTCGACGTTGGTTTTGTAGCCCTGGTCCGCAAGCCAGGCGCGGAGTGCCACATCCTGCGTACCGCCGAGCTGCGGCGACGCGAGGGTCTTGCCCCTGAGGTCCGCCGCGGATGTGATCCCCGGCTTGACCACCAGCTGGGCACCTCCTGCAGCAGCCCCGGCCACGATCCTGACGGACTCGCCCTGGCTCTTCACGAAGGAGTTGATGGCCGGGTTGGGGCCGATGTAGGCAGCATCGATAGCGCCCGCATTCAGCGCCTCGATGGCCGCCGGCCCGGCATTGAAAGTTTCAGTGCTGAGGGCGGTATTGCCAAGGGCTTCAGCCAGGAAGCCTTCCTTGATGCCCACCAGTGCGGGCGCGTGCGTGACGTTGCCAAAATATCCCAGCTTCAAGGCCGCCGCGGGCGTGGGTTCAACAGCCTGCGCCTCAGTGTTACGCGAAATGGTGGATGCCACCACTGCCCCCACCACGATCAGCAGGACCAGCCCAACAGCCAGGGCAGCCTCAATGGCACGCCTGCGCTTGGGGACCGCGCTTTCGCCTGCCACGATGCGGGTCATCCCGGGCTTGGAACTAGTCATTGTTTCACCATAGGGAGTGGCCGAAAGCCGTTCAATGAAGCGGAAACGGGGGGTCACGCGGGTTCATTTAGCGTCATATTTCGACGACGGCGTCCCACCACTTGTGAGCTGGGAATTCCCCATGCCAAGAGATTCGAGTACTCACTACTCGTGCTTCGCCATCCCCCGCCACGTAGCGTCCATTTAAAGTCCTGCTGGGAGGCACATAGGTGTTTTGACTTTCAGGGGCACGTCATGGGTATCGAGCGATGCAGGCGACGGTTGTGTCACTGGGCCCTGCCCGGCGGGTGGGCTTGCCGCGGGGGGCAACAGTGACGCAGGGCGACGGCTACGCGCCCCTCCTTGATCCAGCCGTGCTGGAAAGGCTTCGCGAAGAGCTGGAAGGCGATGAGGGAGTCTGGAGGGTTTTCGTGCAGAACTTCATCGGGTACCTGCCCGACCGGATTGAACGGCTGCGGCAAACCCTGACAACCGGGGACGTCCGAGGGGCAATGGATGCGGTGTTAAGCCTCAAGTCGTCCAGCCAGATGGTGGGCGCTGAACGCCTTGCCGAGATGGCCATCGACCTGGATCGGGCCCTTCGCAACGAGATCCGTGGCACTGACCCTGCCGTTGCACTGCCCCATCTGGCCGCGGAGCACCTCCGACGGATCAAACAGTGTGGCCGCCAAACGACGTACCTGCTGCAGGCAACGCTTAAACAGAAACCGGACCTGGGCTGACGTAAGTTCTCCGGTTTTCCAACAGGACCGGCCGGTCCATCCGCGTCAGTTGCCTTTGACGTTGATCAGCTGCCGAAGTTTGTGCCGGACCGTGACGAGGTCGGCGGCGTCCTGCATCACTTGGTCAATCGACTTGTAGGCAGCCGGGATCTCGTCAATGAACGCTTCGGAGGCACGGAACTCGATGCCCCGCATGGCCTTCTTCAGCTCCTCGAGGGAGAACGTCTTGCGGGCAGCGTTGCGGGAGTACTCCCGGCCCGCCCCGTGCGGCGAGGAGTTCAGGGAGGCGGGGTTGCCGCGTCCTTCCACCACGTACGAGGCCGTCCCCATGGAACCGGGAATGAGTCCGGGATCGCCTGGCGCGGCTTTGATGGCCCCCTTCCGCGACACCCAGAGGGACCTGCCGTAGTGCGTCTCCCTTTGCGTGAAGTTGTGGTGGCAATTGATCCGCTCGCGTTCCTGCACCGGCCCGCCCACCCAGTTGCCGAACTGCGTGCGGACGCGGTCCATCATTTCCTCCCTGTTCAGCAGGGCGAAGTGCTGGGCCCAGCGGAGCTCCGCGATGTACCGGTCGAACTGCGGCGTGCCCTCATCGAGGTAGGCCAGGTCCGGGTGGGGCAAGTGGATCTGGTTCTTCCGGGAGACGTGCTGGGCCACGCCGATGTGGTGCTGGGCGATCTTGTTGCCGACGCCGCGCGAGCCGGAGTGCAGGAACAGCCAGACGTCGTCGGCCTCGTCTGCACAAACTTCGATGAAGTGGTTGCCCGAGCCCAGCGAACCCAGCTGCAGCTCCCACTTCGCCACGTACTGGGCGGGATTGAAGCCCGCCTTTGCCGCCAGTTCCTTCAGTTCCGCGATCCGGGGCTCCGCCGTGGGCAGCACTTTTTTGTTGTTGTGCCCGGCGGACAGCGGAATCGCGCGCTCGATGTCTTCGCGGAGCTTCTTACGGTCCTTCGGCAGGTCCTTCAGCGAATACTGGGTCCGGACGGCGATCATGCCGCAGCCGATGTCCACCCCCACGGCCGCCGGGATGATCGCGTGCAGCGTGGGGATGACCGAACCGACGGTGGCGCCCTTGCCCAGGTGCGCGTCAGGCATGAGCGCCAGGTGCGGATAGATGAACGGCAGCGTGGACGTCATCACGGCCTGCTCCCGCGTTTGGCCGTCCAGGATCGAAGCCCAGTTCAGCAGCTTGCTGTTGATGGTTTCCATGCAGTGCCTCCCACTGCCTGATACTAGACCGGAACCACCGTCGAGTCCGCCGGAACGGTGCGTAGTAGCCATAGCGCTACGGCTACTACGCACCGTTCCGGCGACCTGGGCGAAACCCTAAATGCTGTAACGCTCGTCCTCGTGGTCGCCCGGGTGGTCCTTGACCAGGCCGGCGGCCAACGTGTTGCCGTCCAGCGGGTCAATGACCAGGAACGCGCCGGTGCGGCGGTGGTGCAGGTAGTTCTCCAGCGGCAGCGGGGCGGCGAGCCGGAGCTGCGCGTGGCCGATGTCGTTCAGTTCCAGCGTAGATGCCGGCTCCAGCTTGAAGGAGGCCAGGTCCAGCTTGCCGCCAACGTTGCGTACCAGGGCCTGGACGGTGCGGGTGCCATGCTTGACCAGCACCTTGGCGCCTTCACGGAGCGGCTTCGGGGAGAGCCAGCAGAGTGAGGCGTACAGGTCCGCGGAAGCTTCACGGACGGTGCCGGCGGCGGCGATGGTGTCACCGCGGGCGACGTCGAATTCCTCGGCCAGGCGGATGGCGACCGACTGCGGGGCAGCGGCTTCCTCCAGCGAGGCGCCGGCGAAATCGATGCCCACCACCGTGGTGGTGCGCGGGTCCTGGCCGGGAGTCAGGACGGAGACCTTGTCCCCCACCTTGACCGAACCTTCGGTGATCTGGCCGGCGTACGCGCGGTAGTCGCGGTAGGCCTCCACATCCAGGCCGGCGGCAACGGCGTCGGGAGCCAGGGCGCCCTGCGGCCGGATGACCAGCTGCACCGGGAAGCGGAAACTTTCCAGGTGGCTTTCCAGCTCGTCGGCGGCCGGAAGGGTCTCGAGCACCTCGAGCAGCGCGGGGCCGGTGTACCAGGGGGTGCGCTGCGAGCGGTCCACCACGTTGTCGCCGTCGAGCGCCGACACCGGGATGACCAGCAGGTCGGTGATGCCATCGGAACCGAGTCCCAGCTCCCGGCCCACCTGCTGCACGTCGGCTTCGATCTCACGGAACACGGACTCGCTGAAGTCCACCAGGTCGATCTTGTTGACGGCCACGATCACGTGCGCCACGCGCAGCAGCTGGAGTACGGACAGGTGCCGGCGGGTCTGTTCCAGGACACCCTTGCGGGCGTCAATGAGTACGACGACGGCATCCGCGGTGGACGCGCCGGTCACCGTGTTCTTGGTGTACTGAACGTGCCCGGGGCAGTCGGCCAGGATGAAGCTGCGGCGGTCGGTGGCGAAGTAGCGGTAGGCCACGTCGATGGTGATGCCCTGTTCGCGCTCGGCACGCAGGCCGTCGGTCAGCAGGGCCAGGTCGATGCCGCCCTTCTCCCCGCCAAAGCCGCGGTCGGCCGAGGTGCGGGCAACGGCGTCGAGCGTGTCAGCCAGGATGGCCTTGGAATCGTGAAGGAGGCGGCCCACCAGGGTGGACTTGCCGTCGTCGACCGATCCTGCGGTGGCGAACCGGAAGAGCGTAGTGGGCAGGGCTGTTTCCAGGTCCGCCGGGAGAACTGCTTCGGTGGTCATTAGAAATACCCGTCCTTCTTGCGGTCTTCCATGGCTGCCTCGGAGATGCGGTCATCTGCACGGGTGGCGCCACGTTCGGTCAGGGTGGAGGCGGCGACTTCAACCACGACGTCGGCCACCGTGTACGCGTCGGACTCGACGGCGCCGGTGCAGGACATGTCACCCACGGTGCGGTAGCGGACGGTCTTGGTGATGACGTCCTCGTGCGGCAGCGGCTGGGACACTTCGCCCACTGCGCGCCACATGCCGTCGCGGGCGAAGACCTCGCGCTCGTGGGCGTAGTACAGGCCGGGCAGCTCGATATTCTCGCGCTCGATGTAGCGCCAGATGTCCAGCTCGGTCCAGTTGCTGATGGGGAACGCGCGGACGTGCTGTCCCACCGTGTGGCGGCCGTTGTAGAGGTTCCACAGCTCAGGGCGCTGGTTGCGCGGGTCCCACTGGCCGAACTCGTCGCGCAGGCTCAGGATGCGCTCCTTGGCGCGGGCCTTGTCCTCGTCACGGCGGCCGCCGCCAAAGACGGCGTCGAACTTGTTCTGCTGGATGGCGTCCAGCAGCGGGACGGTCTGCAGCGGGTTGCGGGTGCCATCGGCACGCTCGGCCAGTTCGCCGCGGTCGATGAACTCCTGCACCGAGCCCACCACGAGCTTCAGGCCCAGGCGCTCCACGGTGCGGTCGCGGAAGTCGATGACCTCGGGGAAGTTGTGCCCGGTGTCCACGTGCAGCACGGGGAACGGAACCTTGCCCGGCCAGAATGCCTTGGTGGCCAGGTGCAGCATCACCACGGAGTCCTTGCCGCCGGAGAACAGCAGCGCGGGCTTCTCGAACTCGGCAACAACCTCGCGGATGATGTGGATGGCCTCGGACTCGAGAGTGTCCAGGCTGCTCAGTCGGGTGGAGACGGCGGAGTCAGTCACCTGGGTAGTCTCCTCGGTTAGGAAAGTGCTCATACGTGTAGTCCGCATTCTGTCTTGTCGGAGCCCGCCCAGCGGCCGGCGCGGGGGTCGTCGCCCGGCGCCACCTTCCGCGTGCAGGGCTGGCAGCCAATGGAGGGGTAACCCTGGGAAAGCAGCGGGTTGACGGGCAGGAGGTTGTCGTCCGAGTACTGGACCAGCTGGTCGAACGTCCATGCAGCCACGGGGTTGACCTTGACCAGGCCGTTCGCCTCGTCCCAGGTCACCAGCGGGGTGTTGGTACGGGTGGGTGCTTCCTCACGGCGGACGCCGGTGAACCACACCTCATAGCCGGACAGGGTGCGGCGCAGCGGAGCCACCTTGCGCAGGGCGCAGCACTGGGCGGCATCGCGGGCAAAGAGGTCCTTGCCCAGGAGCCGGTCCTGCTGCTCCACGGTGTTCTCGGGGAGAACGTCCACCACGTTGACACGGAGGTTTGCGGCCACCTCGTCGCGCGTGGCATAGGTTTCCGGGAAGTGGTAGCCGGTCTCCAGGAACAGGACGTCGACGCCGGGCAGCTGGTCCGCCACGAGGGCGGGCAGGACGGCGTCGGCCATGGAGCAGGCGACGGCGACCGCGGGCAGGTCGAAGTTGCGCTCCACCCAGGCGATCACATCGCGGGCCGGAGCGTCCCAGCCGAGCTCGGCAGCACCGGCTTCGGCAAGGGCCTTCAGCTCTTCCTTCGAGCGGAGTTTCGGAGCTGCTGCCGCAACGGTGGCGTCAACCTCGGCCGAGGCAACGGCCGGCGCAACCACCGGGGTGATGCCAGCTGCGTGTTTGGGCCCACGGCCGCCGGGGTCCCCGGCCGAGCTTGCGAGGTTGGGGTGCGGCTGGGGACTCACTGGAGTGCCTCCTCGTCTGCTACGTGGGCCCATTCCGCGAAGGTCTGGCCCTCGGCGCGCTGGGCCACGAATGTGCGGACAACGCGCTCCACGTAGTCGGGAAGGTCGTCAACGTAGACCTTGAGCCCACGGACAGTGCGTCCCAGGCCTGCTTCCTCACGCTCGTTGGAAGCCAGCCCGCCGCCCAGGTGGACCTGGAAACCCGGGGAGGGGTCGCCGTCGGGCGTGGGCAGCATCATGCCCTTGAGGCCGATGTCCGCGGTCTGGATGCGGGCGCAGGAGTTCGGGCAGCCGTTGATGTGCAGGGACAGCGCGTGCGGCAGGTCACCGGATTCGGCGAGGTCGGCCAGGCGGCGTTCCAGCTCGGCCACGGCGGTGGCGGCCGTGTGCTTGGTCTCCACGATGGCCAGCTTGCAGTACTCGATGCCGGTGCAGGCGATGGTGCCGCGGCGGAACACGGACGGGCGGGCGGACAGGCCCAGCGCATCCAGTTCGGCCACCAGGGGCTCCACCTGGTCCTTCGCGACGTCCAGGACCACCAGCTTCTGGTGCGGCGTGGTGCGCAGGCGGTAGGAGCCGCGGGCTTCGAGGGTGTCGGCCAGCTTGACCAGGGCTGCGCCGGACAGGCGGCCGGCCAGCGGGGTGGCGCCGATGAAGAACTTGCCGTCCTTCTGCTCGTGGACACCGATGTGGTCACCCGGAGTGGTGGGCTTGGGCGCGGCGGGACCATCGGCCAGCTTGTAACCCAGGTACTCGTCCTCGAGGATCTGGCGGAACTTCTCCGGGCCCCAGTCGGCCATCAGGAACTTCAGGCGGGCCTTGGTGCGCATGCGCCGGTAGCCGTAGTCACGGAAAATGCTGGTGACGCCGAGCCACACATCAGCGGCCTGCTCCGGCGTCACGAAGGCGCCCAGGCGTTTACCGAGCATCGGGTTGGTGGAGAGCGCGCCGCCGGCCCAGAGGTCGTAGCCGATGCCGAGTTCAGGGTGGCGGACACCCACCAGGGCGAAGTCGTTAATCTCGTGGACCACGTCCTGGCTGGGGTGGCCGGTGATGGCGGTCTTGTACTTGCGCGGCAGGTTGGACAGCAGCGGGTTGCCGATGAACCGCTCTCCCAGCTCCTCGATCAGCGGAGTGGGGTCGATGATCTCGTCCTTGGCGATGCCGGCCACGGGCGAACCCAGGATGACGCGGGGAACGTCGCCGCAGGCCTCGGTGGTGGACAGGCCGACAGCTTCCAGTCGGGTCCAGATCTCGGGAATGTCCTCCACGCGGATCCAGTGCAGCTGGATGTTCTGGCGGTCGGTGAGGTCGGCAGAATCCCGTGCGAAGTCAACGGAAATCTGGCCGATGACGCGCAACTGCTCGGTGGTGAGCGCACCGCCGTCGATCCGCACGCGGAGCATGAAGTACTTGTCCTCGAGCTCGTGCGGCTCAAGCGTTGCGGTCTTGCCGCCGTCGATCCCGGGCTTGCGCTGGGTGTACAGGCCCCACCAGCGGAACCGGCCGTGCAGGTCCTGGCCGGGGATGGCGTCGAAGCCCTCTTTGGAGTAGATGGACTCGATACGCTCGCGCACGTTAAGGCCGTCGTCTTCCTGTTTCCAGGTTTCGTTGGCGTTCAAAGGCGTTTTGCCGTCCACTTTCCACTGCCCGTGCGGCTTCGCGGCGGGTCGGGACGTGCGGGCCGGGCGCTTCGGGGCGGCGGTGTCCGCGGACGCTCCGGCTAGAGCTGTATCAGTCATGCATCGACTGTAGGTCCCGCCCGAATAGCGTCACAAAGGCCCGGAAACGCTAAGTCACCTAGGGAAATATTTCGTCACGAAACGCCGGACGGCCTTGAAGAAGCCACCCTGCTGTGCATCTGCCCCGGCTTCCGCGGGGGCTGCGGCGGGACCGCTGGCTGACGCCTCAGCTGGTGTTCCTGTTGGTATTTCAGCAGCAGTTCCGGCTGCGGTTTCGTGGGCCTTCGCGACGGCGGCGTCGTACCTTTCCAGCGCGATCTCGGCGAGCACCGGCGACGGCAGCAGTGGTTCCGTCACGAGGTCGGCCCCCGCCTTGGCGAGCTGGTCGTGGAAGTAGCCAGGCGCCAGGAGGTAGGAGGCAATCACCACCCGCCCGCCGACGTCGACAGCTCCTGCTGACTCCCCTGCCCCGGCACCCCCTTCCAGCTCCTCACGAAGCATCGCGACGGCGTCGGGCACGGACGGCTTGGCAGACGCCCCATAGGCGGCGACCATCCTGTTGGGCCGCAGTTCCTGGAGCTGGCCGAGCAACTCCTCAACGCTCCTGGCTGCCTTGGGGTTGGACGAGCCGGCGGCGGCCAGGACAATCACGTCGCGGTCCGTCACCCCGGCTTCGAGCAGGCGCTGGTCGAGCAGCGCGGCGAGGCGCGGATCCGGTCCGAGCGGGGCGGCGGCCGCACTGCCCGGACGGCTCTTGACGGCCCGCGCGATGTCCACCTTCACGTGGTAGCCAACACTGAGCAGCAGCGGCACCACCACCGCGGACTCCCCCTCGGGCAGGCCCGCCATGACGTCCACCAGGTCCGGCTGCTGGACATCCACGTAGGCTTCGCGGACGTCGAGGCCCGGGCGGAGCGCTGCAATGGCGTCGCGCAGGGCGTTCACCTCGGCGGCGCCTTGTGTGCTGGATGTCCCATGGGCGCAGGCGATCATGATGGGGCTGTTCATAGGGGCTAGCGTAACGTTGGAGCCGCCCTGTCCGCCCTCTTTAGAACCGCCGGGACGCTCAATGACATTCCCTTTTGACATCGCCCTGGTGTGGCTGGACCTGGTGGGTGTCTTCTTCTTCGCTGTCTCGGGATCCCTCCTGGCCGCCCGGAAGCAGTTCGACATTGTGGGTTCGCTCCTGCTGGCCTCCCTCGTGTCCCTGGGCGGCGGCGTCATCCGCGACATCATCCTTGGTGCAACGCCCCCCGCGGCCTTCAGCAATCCCGCCTATCTCGTCCCGCCGATGCTGGCCACGTTCCTGGTGTACTTCCTGTTTTCCAGCGTGGAGCGCTTCACGTCGCTGCTGGTCCTGTTCGACGCCGGCGGGCTGGCCCTGTTCTGCATCACGGGCACTCTGAAGGCGCTCTCCTTCGGCGTCAATCCTGTGGCGGCCGTCCTGCTGGGCGTCACCACAGCGGTGGGCGGCGGGTTGTTGCGCGACATCACTGCAAACGAGGTGCCGCAGTTGTTCAACTCCCGGGACCTTTACGCCCTGCCTGCCTTCAGCGGGGCCGCCCTGACCGCGGTGCTGTGGGTCACCGGATCCTTTAATGCGGTGACGGCTTGCGTGGTGGCCGCCCTCGTTTTTGCCTTCCGGGTGGTTGCCTGGCGGCGCTCCTGGTACATCCCGCTGGCAGTCAACGGATGGCACCGCGCAGGGGTTGACAGCGGCGAATCGCGTGCCCGCGATTAGCTAGGATATGAACCATGACTGACATGTTCCTCGAGAAATTCCGTGCGCTTGTTCCGAAGTATCTCGAGGACGAATGGCAGGAAGAGGACGGGCTGTCTCCCGAGGAGCTGGACAAGGCCCTGGCCGACCACCAATTCCAGATTCCCCTGGTCCTCCGCGAGTTCTACCTGGCCATCGGCGGCTGCGAGGACCTGATGGAGGCCTACCACTACTTCTGGGATCCCGACGAGCTCGAAGTCGACGACGAAGGCTTCCTCATGTTCCTCGAGGATGAAGAAGAGGAATACACCTGGGGCTTCCGTGTAGGCGACCTCAGCGTCCCGGACCCCATTGTGTACCGCCGCAACAACGCCCGCGGCCAGTGGAAGTCCGAAGAAGGCACGTTCTCGGAGTTCGTGTTCGACATGTTCGAGTGGGCCTTCGAGGACGAGGAAGGCTGAGGTTTCCTCCCACCGGGCCGGCCGTGACCAAAGTGCGTGATTTATAGGCCATAGTTTCAGCACTGCCTGCACCTCGGCGACCATGACCTCTGGTGCGTGGACAACATCGTCGTAATAGTAGCGCCGGACCAAGTAGCCATCGATGATGCTGCGGTTGTTACGGCGCTGGCCAGAACCTCAAGCAACGAGTCCGCCCTGGGTATCCGGGTAAAGCCCGCGCTCTTCAACTGGCTGGCACGAGCAACTCCGCCATGCCGATTGAAGTAGTCAGTGATGTCCACCAATTCAGAGTGTCGCTAGGAAAAACGTGCTGCGAGGGGCCAGCCAGGGCTATGTGGACAAGAAGCGGACTCATTGTCGGGAGTTGCACGAACCGGATTGCGTGACTTTTGGCGAACCGACTGATCCCGGCCCCGCCACTTCGCAAGAACATTGCCGGCCGCACCTATAAGTCATGCACTCAGGTCAGGAGCAGGGAATTCCAGCGCGGAAAATCTATGACACCCGCAGTAACAGAGGACTTGCATCTTGTGACAAAGCTGTCATACACTATTCACGGATCCGCTAAACGCCTCCGGCGGGTCTGATGCGAACGGAGAGATAGCCTCGGTTCACGGCAACGTATGACTCGTATCGTTGCTGCGGACCGGGGCTATCCCGTTTTAGCGGGCTAACCCTGCACCACCGGGACCAGGCATTGTCGCCCTTAAGGAAGAAGCCCGGCACCATCCACGGAGCCGGGCTTCCACAAAGGACAAGGCTTAACTGGCGCGGTCCACCACAGCCAGCGCGAAGTTGGACAGCGATTCCTTAACCACACCTTCAGGGAGCGGGGCAAGCGCGGCAATAGCCTCGTTAGCCCACTCGCGCGCCACAACCCATGACTCCGCAGTCACCGGGTGCTCGCGCAGCGCCGCCACCGCCTCGGCCAAGGCTTCATCGGAGGTCAGGTCACCATCGATGAGTTTGAGAAGTTCGACGGCGGAGCTGTCACCCTCCGCGGCCGCCCGTCGCAGGAGCAACACCGGCAGAGTGGGAACCCCTTCGCGCAGGTCCGTCCCCGGTGACTTGCCTGACTTGACCTTGATGCCGGTGACGTCGATGACATCGTCGGCAAGCTGGAATGCCACGCCCACCTTCTCGCCGTACTCCACGAGGACCGACTCGTAGGCAGGATCGGCTTCGGCAAAAATCGCCCCAAGCTGGCCGGATGCCGCAACCAGGGAGCCGGTCTTGTCCGCAATGACGGAAAGGTAGTGCTCCACGGGATCCTCGTCCGGACGCGGCCCCACGGTTTCGTGCAGCTGGCCCAGGCACAACCGCTCGAAGGTACGGGCCTGGATGCCCAGCGCCCGCGAACCGAGTTCGGAAACCAGGATCGAGGCCCGGGCAAAGATCAGGTCGCCAGTCAGGACCGCCACCGAGTTGCCCCATACTTCGTGAGCCGTGGGCGCACCGCGGCGGAACGGGGCTGAGTCCATCACGTCGTCGTGGTACAGGGTTGCGAGGTGGGTCAGTTCAACGACGACGGCGGCCTGCACCACGGCCGGAAGCGATGCGTCACCGAGGTGGGCGCACAGCAGGGTGAGCAAAGGCCGGATGCGCTTGCCGCCGGCTTCCACAAGGTGGCGCGACGTTGCGTCCGCCAGCGGATCCGAGTTCGCAATCGCCTCGCGGAGCTTCTTCTCCACGCGGGCCAGGTTGTTGGTGATGGCCGGCCCCAGCTCGTCATCCCCGGCGATGGCGGCAAAGCCCGCGGGCAGCTGCAAACCCGTTGCGATGGCGGTGGTGTTGAGGCTGGGTTCGGAGTCCGGCAGGCCGTGTCCGGCGTGCGTCCAGCTGTGGTCTGCGGGGTTGTTCACTGGTTAACCCTAACTTTTTGTTGCGGATACCGCTGATTCGAAACCGACTGGGTATTGGATGTGGCCGGAACCAGCGACTCCAGGACCCGGATCACCCGGTCCTCGAAGCCCTTCGCGGAGGGGTCCGTGAGGTTGGCCAAAAGCCGGACCACGAACCGCATCAGCACCGGGATGGGCATGCCGGTGCGCAGCGCGAGCTTCATGACCGCAGGCTTGCCGATCAGCGCGGCGAACGCGCGGCCCAGGGTGAAGTGCGATCCCCACTGGCCCCGCACATACTCCGCATACCGCGAGAGGTGCGCGTCGGCGTCGTACGTTCCGCCCGAGGACGCAGCGCGGGAGGAGGCGTCAATGATGAACTCGGCCGCGAACCGGGCGGACTCCATGGCGTAGGAGATGCCCTCGCCGTTGAACGGGGAGACCATTCCGCCGGCATCACCAAGCAGGAGCAGGCCGGGCGAGTAGTGCGGGGTGCGGTTGAAGCCCATGGGCAGCGCGGCGCCGCGGATTTCGCCCACCTGGTTTTCCGGTGTGAAGCCCCACTCTGCCGGCATGCCGGCGGTCCACTCGCGGAGGACCTGCTTGTAGTCGAGCTTGCCGAATTCCTTGGAGGAGTTCAGAATGCCGAGGCCAACGTTGGAGGTGCCGTCGCCGACGCCGAACACCCAGCCGTAGCCCGGCAGCAGCTTGCCGTCGCGGCCGGGGAGCTCCAGCCAGCCCTCCATCCAGTCATCGTCGGTGCGCGGGCTGGTGAAGTAGGTGCGGACGGCCACGCCGAGGGGGCGGTCGTCGCGCTTTTGAATGCCGAGGGATACGGCCGTGCGGGTGGAGTTTCCATCGGCGGCGAGTACGACGTCGGCACTGAACTCGCGCGTCTCCCCCGTCTTGCGTCCGGCCTCGTCAAGGATGGCGGCGCGGACGCCGGTGACGCGGCCGTCGTCGTTTCGAAGGGCTTCAGTAACGCTGTGCCGCTCAAGGATTTCGGCGCCCGCGGCCTGGGCGTGGCGGGCCAGTTCCTCGTCGAAACCCAGCCGGGTGCGGATAAGGCCGTACTGCGGAAAGTCGGAAACCTCGGGCCACGGCAGCTCGATGGTCCGGCCCCCGGCGATCAGGCGCAGGCCCTTGTTGCGGCGCCAGCCGTCATCTTCAGGGTGCGGCAGGCCAAGTTTCTGGATTTCGCGGACGGCTCGGGGAGTGAGGCCGTCGCCGCAAACCTTCTCGCGCGGGAAGCTCGTCTTCTCCAAAACTGTGACGCCGATGCCTGCTTTGGCCAGGTAGTACGCGGCAGTGGAACCGGCCGGCCCCGCGCCGACTATCAGTACCCGCACAGGTCAGCGGGTGATGTTGCGGCGCAGCTTGGCCACGGGGCCTTTGTGCGCGGCGATCGCGGCAGCAGCGCCGCCGGCCGTTGACTCGGGGGCCTTGAACGCACGGTGCACCGCCACGATGCCGCCCGTGAGGTTCCGGTAGGTGACTTTCTCCCAGCCCGATTCCTCCAGCCAGGCAGCAAGGTGGTCCTGGTCCGGCCACGCGCGGATGGACTCGGCCAGGTAGACATAGGCGTCCGGGTTGGAGGCGACCTTAACGGCGATGGCAGGCAGTGCGCGCATAAGGTATTCGGTGTACATGGTGCGCCACAGCGGGACCACGGGCTGCGAGAACTCAGCAATGACCAGTCGTCCGCCGGGCTTGGTGACGCGGAGCATCTCCTGCAGCGCCTTCTTCGGCTCGTTGACGTTGCGCAGGCCGAAGGAGATGGTGGTGGCGTCAAAGGTGTTGTCGGCGAACGGCAGGTTGGTGGCGTCCCCGGCGATGAAGTCGATGTCCGGCCGGCGGCGCTTGCCTACCTTGAGCATTCCGAGGGAGAAGTCGCACGCCACGACGTCTATGCCGGCATCGGCATACGGCTCGCTGGACGTGCCCGTTCCGGCGGCAAGGTCCAGGACTCGCTGACCCTTGGTGGTTTCCATCGCGTCTACAACGATCTTGCGCCAGCGGCGGGTCTGCCCCAGGGACAGGACATCGTTGACGACGTCGTATTTGGGGGCGACGTCGTCAAACATCGTGGCTACTTCGTCCGGACGCTTATCCAAGGATGCTCGGTTCACCATGTCATTGTCTCAAATGTTCAGGAGGGTCCCGACCAAGCCCTGCCCCAGGGGTTCCCCGGGGTGGCCGGCTGGGCTAGCCCAGGAACGCGTTGGTGTCCTTCGCCACCTGCTCCGGATCCTCCCACAAAACCACGTGGCCGACGCCCGGATAGACCTTCAGCACGGAACCCTGGATGCGGGCAGCAAGTACTTCGTGGTCGGCCTGCGGCAGGAGACCGTCCTGTTCACCCCGCAGGATGAGGGTGGGCGCGCGGATAACCCCCAGGTCCAGGGGCGGTGTTGCCTGGTAAAGCCCTGCCAGCGCGGACTTCCACACGTGTACGGGCATTTTGAGTCCGTCACGCACGCGGTCCTCCAGGTACCACTGCGGAACCGGCCTGCCCAGCTGGAACCACAGGAGGGACTGCCGCACCCAGTCCTCGTCGATCGGCTCGGTGAGGGCTTCCACCTCGTCATCGAACACCGGCCTGCGGTTAAGGGTCAGCGGCGCGCCAACCAGGACCAGAGCGTCCACCCGTTCGGGATGACTTACGGCCAGCTGCTGGGCGATGTAGCCGCCGCTGGAGGATCCCAGGATGGAAGCGGACGTCAACTGCAGGGCGTCGAGGATCGCTGCAACGTCCTCAGCCTGTTCCTGAAGGGAGTAGCCATCAGCTGGTTTGTCCGCCTCACCCTGGCCGCGCAGGTCGGGGGCGAGAATCCGGAAATTGGCGAGGAGCGGGATCAGCCGGTCGAAGCTGCGGCTCGATTCACCCCACGCGTGCAGCAGCAGCAACGGCTTCGCTGTGAGCTCGCCGTGAACCAGGCACGGCACCAGAATCCCGGTGCGAAGGTTCAGGATGCGGACCTCTGACTCCATGGCTGAAGGCTACGCCCGGCGCGGTTTCTGGGGTATGCGCAGCCCAAAGTACCCCTAAGTACCCTTTACGGGGGGTAAAAAGGGGTACCGTGGAGCAATCATGACGAGCACGTTCCGCACCTTGACAGTCCCCCTTGATAGCCAAAAATTCGCCGGGGGGCTGCCGTCGTTTCTGGTCCGGGACGATGTCCTCTGCTGGACACGCCGCGAGGCCGGACTGGTGGGTTTCGGCGAGATCGCCCGCTTCACCGCCACCGGCCCGGAACGCTTCCTCGAGGCCGATATCTGGTGGCGCCACCTGGTAATCGAGGCCGAAATCACCGACTCCGTGGAACTCCCCGGCACCGGTCCCGTCGCTTTTGGCTCCTTCGCCTTCTCAAAGACTTCAGCCCACGAGTCCCGGCTGATCGTGCCCGAGATTGTGGTGGGCGTCCGCGATGGACAGGTCTGGGTCACCCAGCTGACATTCGACGACGGCCCCCTCACCGAGGCGGGGGCCCTCGCCGCGCTCGACCGCTGGCTGGGTAGCGGTTCCGACGGTGGAAGCACGACGGCGGCAGCGGACTTCGCCGGGAACGGCACCCCGGGTACCGCCCATGCCAAGGCGGGCGGCGCCGTCGTACGTCCCCTGCCCCTGGCAGCCGGCGCAACCCTGCACACAGGCTCGCTGAGCGAGAAGGACTGGATGGCCGCCGTGGCCGCGGGAGTGGCCGAGATCCGGACGGGCGCGTTGGAGAAGCTGGTGCTGGCGCGGGACGTTGTGGCCACTGTTCCCTCCGGCGTGAACGCTGCCAGGGTGCTGGGCGAGCTCGCCAGGCGGTACCGCGAATGCTGGACCTACGGAGTGGACGGGCTGGTGGGTGCCACGCCCGAGATGCTGATCCAGGTGGAGGGGCGTACTGCGCAGGCACGCGTGCTGGCCGGCACTTTGGACCGCCGTGATGCGCACGGGGAGGACGGCCTTCCCATGGATTACGCCACCCGTGTGCTGGCGGGATCGGAGAAGCAGCGGCACGAGCACGAGATCGCCATCCAGTCACTGACGTCCCAACTGGCGCCGTTCTCGGAAGCCATGAACGCCCACGACGAACCGTTCATCCTGGAGCTGCCCAATGTCTGGCACCTGGCGTCGGACGTCAAGGCGGAGCTGACCGAGGTGGAGGGGCACGTCCCAACTTGCCTGGCGCTGATCAATGCCCTGCACCCCACTGCTGCCGTCTGCGGAACCCCCACCCAAGTCGCCGGGGCGCTGATCCGCAAGCTGGAGCACTTGGACCGCGGGCCTTACGCCGGGCCGGTGGGATGGCTGGACGCTGCCGGAAACGGAGAATGGGGCATCGCCCTGCGCGGCGCCGTCATCGAGTCCCACGACACGGTGCGGCTATATGCCGGCTGCGGCATAGTAGACGGCTCGCTGCCGGAAGCCGAGCTCGCCGAGACCTGGGCCAAGTTCCGGCCGATGCTGGAGTCGTTGGGAATCAGCAACTAGGTTCCTCTTGGGCAGGATGTCCGGCATTCAAGACACTGTCCCTTCCCCTAGGCTTGAAAACAGCTGTAACTTAGTTATCCAATAGTGAAAACAAGTTTCCTGTGATGCACATCTCCTAAACGGCGCTACACTATGAACCGATTTAGTACCGCATACTCCTGCAACAAAAGGTAAGAAACATGCAGCTCAAGTCCCTGGCCACGGCCAAGATCACCGCCAAGGCAGCAGCACTGTTCGCCGCCGGCGCCCTCACCCTCACGGCCTGCGGCGGCGGAAGCTCCACTCCGGCAGCTTCCGAAGGCGGCATTCAGCTCATCAACTCCGGCAAGCTCACGGTCTGCTCGGATATCCCCTACGAGCCGTTCGAATTTGAGAAGGACGGCCAGACGGTGGGCTTCGACGTCGACATCGCCAAGGAACTCGCCAAGGACTTCGGCGCCGAACTGAGCATCGTGGACAGCTCCTTCGAGGCCATCGAGACCGGCACCGCCCTGACCCAGTGCGACCTGGGCATCTCCTCCATCTCCATCACGGATACCCGCAAGTCGGTCATGGACTTCTCCACCCCTTACCTGGATGACGATCTGGCCCTGGTAGCCAGCGAAGATTCCGGCGTCAACAGCCTGGCCGATGCCAAGGGCAAGAAGGTGGGCGTCCAGCAGGCCACCACCGGCGCCGACTACGCACAGGAGCAGGGCCTCGATGCCCAGCAGTTCGAGGACACGGGCCTCCTGGTGCAGGCCCTTGAGGCCGGCACCATCGACGCAGCCCTGGGCAACCAGTCCGTCCTGGGCTACGCCATCAAGGACCAGCCCAAGTTCAAGAGCGTTGAGGAATTTGCCACCGGCGAGCAGCTGGGCATTTCCATCAAGAAGGGCAACACCGCCATGGCTGAGAAGGTTAACGGCACCCTCAAGCGCCTGACCGACGACGGCTCCCTTGAGAAGTTCAAGACCACCTGGTTCGGCGAAGCCGCCAAGTAGCCAACCACCGCCAAGTAGTCGCCGTGCAGGCCTGAGGCTCCCCCGCCTTGGTTCCGTCACGGCCCTGAGAACTACGCAGCCGGGGCCCCGGACGAGCTGTACCGCAGTCCGTCCGGGGCCTCTGCCACGCACAACGAATGTGAGCAACCCATGGCAATGACCGCACGTCAGCGAGCCAAAGTAAGCCTGTATGTCCAGGCCGGAATCTTTGTTGTGGCCATCGCCGCGCTGATCCTGGCCACCGACTGGGAGACCATCGGCAACAGCGTCTTCAACTTCGGCAAGATCGGCCCCATGTTCCCCGGCATCTTCATGACCGGCCTGGTGAACACCCTGATCTACACCTTCCTCGGCTTTATCGTGGGCCTCTCCGGCGGCCTGCTGCTGGCCCTGATGAAGCTCTCCAGCTTCCCGCTGTACCGCTGGATCGCCACCGGCTACATCGAGTTTTTCCGCGGCATCCCGGCACTCCTGGTCTTCATCGCCTTCGGCTACGGCGTCCCGCTGGCGTTCGGCGTCTCGTGGAACATCACCGTGATCGTGATGGTTTCGCTCGGCATGGTGGCCTCGGCCTACATCGCCGAAACCCTCCGTGCCGGCCTGCAGGCGGTACCGAAGGGCCAGCTCGAAGCAGCCCGCTCCCTGGGCATGCCGCAGTGGCGGGCCATGGTCACCATCGTCATCCCGCAGGCGTTCAAGATCGTCCTGCCGCCCCTGACCAACGAGGTCATCCTGCTGACCAAGGACTCCTCGCTGATCTACGTCCTGGGCCTCACCGCCTCCCAGTACGAGCTCACCAAGTTCGGCCGCGACGGCATCTCCAGCCTCGGCGCAGGCCTCACCCCGCTCCTGGTGGCCGGAGCCTTCTACCTGGTGATCACCATCCCCCTGAGCTTCCTGGCCCGGAAGTTCGAAAGCCGCACCGCGCGGTCAAACCGATAGGCAGCGAAGACCATGAACGACGTCGTAAACAATTCCCGCGGTGGCACGGCAACCGTCCACGCCGCCGGCGTGGAGATCAAGGACCTGCGCAAGTCCTACGGATCCAATGAGGTCCTGAAAGGCATCAGCCTGGACGTGGCTCCCGGCGAAGTGGTGTGCCTGATCGGGCCGTCCGGCTCCGGCAAGTCCACCCTCCTGCGCTGCGTGAACCTGCTGGAGCAGCCCAACCAGGGCAGCATCCACGTGGGCGGCTTCGAGGCCACCGATCCCGATGTGGACATCGACAAGATGCGCCGCAAGGTGGGCATGGTGTTCCAGCAGTTCAACCTGTTCCCGCACCTGGACGCCAAGCGCAACTGCTCCATCGCCCAGACGAAGGTCCTCAAGCGGTCCCAGGCGGAGGCGGACAAGGTGTCCATGCACAACCTGGAGCGCGTGGGACTGGGGCACCTCTCGGACCGTTTCCCGGACCAGCTCTCCGGCGGCCAGCAGCAGCGTGTGGCCATTGCCCGCGCGCTGAGCATGGACCCGGAGCTGATGCTCTTCGATGAGCCCACCTCTGCCCTGGACCCTGAGACCGTGGGCGATGTCCTCTCCGTGATGCGGAACCTCGCCAAGGAGGGCATGACCATGCTGGTGGTCACCCACGAGATGGGCTTTGCCCGTGAAGTGGCCGACCGCGTGGTGTTTATGGACGGCGGCATTGTGGTGGAGGAAGGCGTGGCCGAGCAGGTCATTTCTGCCCCCACCCAGGCCCGCACCAAGGAGTTCCTGCGCCGCGTGCTCGATCCCACGCACATCGATATCGAGGAGTAACCCTCTTCCAGTTGCGATACGTACATTCCCTGGCGCTGCGGATACAACCGCAGCGCCAGGGAATTTCTGCGTCAAGGGGTAGCTGCGCGTCGCCACTCTGGGAAGGCGTACGACGGCGGCACGCGCCTCTTGCCCGGGCATTTACTTCCGCCGTGCCGCGGCACACAATAGGTCCCACTACAGCCCTGGCTCAGCAGCGTGCTGCCCATCGGACGTGCAGGCCCACCAGGGCCGGCCAATCGAGGAGCGCCGGCATGACAGAACCTACAATCCCGTCCCGGGCCACCTCCGCGGTATCTGATCGCGCTGCGCGGCTGGCATCCATCCCCTCTTTCCAACGCGTTGATGCCTACCTCACGGCGGCCAGCCTGCGCCGGAAAGGCCAGTCGGATGTTTGTGATTTCACTTTCGGCAACCCGCACCAGATGCCGCCCGACCGGTACGTCAATACGTTGCGGGATGCCCTTACCCCACAGCACGACCAGTGGTTCGCATACCAGACCAACGGCGAAACTGCCCGGGAGGCGGCCGCGGAATCCCTTCAGCGACTGCTGGACGTGCCGTTCAGGACGGAGGACATCTATCTAACCACCGGAGGTTTTGCCGCCATCGCCTTGGCCCTGAAGACGGTCAGCGATCCCGGCGATGAAGTCATTTTCAGCCTGCCGCCGTGGTTCCTGTACGAGCCGCTGATCCTTGAAGCAGGTCTCGTCCCGGTGAAGGTAAAGGTCAGCACGGCAACGTTCGACCTGGATTTGGATGCGATTGAGTCTGCCATCACGGAGCGCACCAGGGTTGTGATCATCAATTCTCCCAACAATCCCACGGGGCGGATCTATCCTCCCGAACTGCTGCTCCGGCTGGCGGACATGTTGGAGGCGGCCTCGGTAAGGATCGGCAGGCGGATCTACCTGGTCTCGGACGAGGCCTACAACCGGATTGTGTTCGATGGCCTCCGCTTCCACAGTCCCGTGGAGTTCTATGCGCACACGCTGCTGGCCTATTCCTACGGCAAAACCCACCTCTCGCCGGGCCAGCGGGTGGGCTATCTGGCGCTGCCGCCCACCATGCCGCAGCGGGAGGAGATGCGCCCCGCGATCACCGGCCTGCAGGTGGCGATGGGGTGGGTGTACCCGAATGCGCTGCTGCAGCACGCTCTTCCGGAACTGGAGAAGTTCAGCATCGACGTGGGCCAGTTGCAGCGGCGCCGGGACCGGCTCATGGAGGCGCTGGGCGGCATGGGTTATCGCGTCCATCGGCCTGAAGGCACGTTCTACCTGTTTGCCACCTCCCCCATTCCGGACGACGAGGCGTTCACCGAGTCACTCGTCCGCCGGAATGTCTTCGTTTTCCCGGGCGTACTGTTTGAGACGCCGGGCTTCTTCCGGGTTTCCCTTACGGCCAACGAGGACATGATCGAACGGAGCCTTCCTGCATTCGAAGCGGCGATGAAGGAAAGCATGGACAGGAGCGGGACATGAGCGAACGGACCTACCCCCATGGTGTACCGTGCTGGGTCGACACAGAGCAGCCGGACGTAGACGCGGCTGCTGAGTTCTACGGCGGCCTCTTCGGCTGGACATTTGAAGACGTGATGCCCCCGGGGGCACCAGGCAGGTATCTGATAGCAAAGCTGGGCGGCCGTGACGTCGCCGGGATAGCAAGCAGCGCGGAGGGAACGGCGTGGAACACCTACATAGCAGTCGATGACGCCGACGCTGCAGTCCGGCGGCTGGTGACCGCCGGCGCCAAAGTGCTGGCCCCACCGGCAGACGCGGGAGAAGGCGGCCGCGGAGCGTTGCTGACCGATCCGGAAGGGGTCGAATTCCGCATCTGGCAGCCGAAGCGGCGACTGGGGGCGCAGGTGGTCAATCAGCCGGGGGCCTGGAATTTTAGCGACCTGCATACGGCTGACCCCAGCAGGGGCATTGCGTTCTACGAGGACGCGTTCGGCTGGCAGGTGGACGATGTCGGCTTCGGGCTGATGGTTCGCCGGCCGGGTTATGGCGACCACCTTGAGGCGACCATCTACCCGGACATCAGGACCCAGCACTCAGAAATCGCCGCCCCACCCGGCTTCGATGACGCGATCGCCTGGGTCGTAGCAACGGCCGCCGATGAACCGCCGCACTGGCACGTGACGTTCGCCGTTGCCGACCGGGACCAGGCTGTTGCTGACGCAATCCGGCTGGGGGCCGGAATCCTTCGGCAGTACGACACCGGGTGGACGCGCGAGGCATTGATCCGGGACCCGCAGGGAGCAACGTTCAGCGCCAGCCAGTTCACGCCGCCGACGGGCTAAGCGATTCCTCAGATCGCTATTCTTCGGCTAGCGCGCCAGCACTCCCCCGACTGCAGCGGCGACGGCCTCTTTGATCCGGCTGTGAAGCGCGCGCAGGCCGTGCCGGTCCGTGCGGACTTCAACAATGCTGCGGCCCTCGATCGGCTGCGTGAGCGCCTCGGCGAGTGCCGCCGTCGTACTTACCGAGCAATGCCCGACGCCGTACGCTGCAGCAAGTGCCGCAATGTCCACTGTATGGGGGGTGCCGAAGAGGCGCTCGACGGCGTCACCATACGTTCCCGCCTCACGCACGGCGCCGTGCTCCAGCAGGTCGAAGATGGCCCCGCCGGCGTCGTTGAGCACAACGATCCGCAAGTGCGGCTCCTCCTCCCCGGTGCCCAGGAGCAGGCCGCCGGCGTCGTGCAGGAAGGTGACATCGCCCAGCAGGACGGTGGTTTCCTGCCGCGCGCCGAGTGCAACCCCGGTGGCTGTGGAGATGGTGCCGTCGATCCCGGCGAGGCCGCGGTTCGCATAAACGGTGGCGGCAGGTTCAGGAGCGGGCAGGCCGGCCAAGTCCACGTCGCGGATTCCGTTGGAGGAGCCCAGCAGCAGCTGGCCCCGGGAATGTTCCCACACCAGCGACCCGACGGCCGGACCGGTGGCCGGCGCTCCCTCAGCGAGGATACGATCCAGCGCGTGCTGGGCGGCCGATCCGGCAAGCAGCCAGGTATCCAGCCATGTGGATGGCCCGCGGCCGGCAAAATCTGCCAGGTCCGCAAGGTTTTCCAGGGGCAGCTCGGTGCGCCGGCCGGGCTCGTACCAGGCCACCGGAACCGGCTGGTAGAGAGCGGCTTGAACGTCCGCGCGGGCCAGCAGGGCTGCGACCGGCCGGGACAGAGTCGGCCGGCCGAACAGGACCACCCGCTCAATTGGCGCTGCTGCCCCGGCTCCAAAGTGCTCCAGCAGAAGCCGGTACGGGCCCACGGCGTTCGGCCCGAAGCGGGCGTTGGAGGACGGCTCGGCCAGCAACGGCAGGCCGTGCGCGCGGGCGAAGGCCTCGGCGACCGGCCCGGCGTCGTGCCCTGCGAGTACCACCGTGCGGCGCTCGGGCAGGTTCTCGGATGCAGGCGGCAGGTTCATCACGAGAGGCTCGCTGGCGAGCCGGTATCGCGGCCGTTCTGCCGCCGCCGGCAACGTCGCGCCGGCCTCTGGAACCAGCGGATCGCGGAACGCCAGGTTGAGCTGGACCGGGCCGGGGGCCAGGTCGGGGAACGCACCGGTGGCCGCCGACAGGCCGGTCCGGATGGCGCGTTCGGGGTCGGTGCCTGCGGGGACGTCGACGGCGAAGCGCACCTGTTCCCCGAAGATGTCGGGCTGGATGGTGGTCTGGTTGGCGCCTGTGCCGCGCAGCTCGTCCGGCCGGTCAGCGGACAGGACGATGAGCGGGACGGCCGCATGGTTTGCCTCCATCACCGCGGGAAGGAGATTCCCCACGGCGGTCCCGGACGTCGTGAGGACGGCGGCGGGCGAGCCGGTGGACAGGGCCAGGCCCAGCGCAGTGAAGCCGGCGGAACGCTCGTCGATGCGGACCAGCAGCTCCACCCTGCCCTCCGCCGATGCCTCAGCCAGCGCGTAGGCCATGGGAGCGGACCGGGACCCGGGCGACACCACCACGTGCTGCACCCCGCCGTTGACCAGGACCCCGACGGCGATCCGCGCGGCTGCGACGGCACTTAACTCAGGGGCGGCACCGGAAGAGTCTGCGGGGAAGGTGCCCGCTTGCGGGGAGCCGACGGGGGAAGCGTCCTGGCGGGGGGCGTCGGGGGCGGAATCGTTGTGCGAAGTCACCAAACCAGTCTGCCACCCCCGACGCGCCATCACTTCCCGCACCAAAACGCCCGACGCTCTATCACTCGATGCGCCTAAAGCCGGAACGCTCTATCACTCGATGCGCCTGAAGCCGGAACGCTCTATCACTCTCCTGAAGAGAGTGATAGAGCGTTTTGGAATTACCCGCGTTAAGTGAGAGAGCGTTGGATTCCGACGGGCCCTATCACCGGGACGAACCTAGCCGCGGAACACCTGGATCACGGACGGGCGCGGCGCACGTGCCTGGCCCGGGGCCGGCGTCGTGCCTGCCGCAACGTAGTCCGGGAAGAAGGAGACCTGCGAGTCGAACGATCCGTCCTCGCCCGGGTGCTGCACTGCGACGAACACGGTGCGCTCCTCGTCGTGGATGATGGGGCCACACGTTTCGCCGTCGCGCGGGACGGCGAGGAACTGTTCCACCTTGCCGCGCTCGGCGCCGTCCAAGGTGACCTTGAACAGTCCGTCCGCCCGGCCGATGCCGGAGGGGGCGCCGTCGGTGGAGATCCAGAGGTTGCCCACGGAGTCGAACGCGAGGTTGTCCGGGCACGAGATGGGCGAGACCTTGTCCACCGGGAAGCCGGAGAAGTAGGTGACGTCGCCCTGGGCCGGGTCGCCGCAGACCATCAGCAGGTTCCAGGTGAACGTGGTGGATGTCTGGTCCCCAGTTTCAGTGATCTCCACGATGTGGCCGTCGCGGTTCTGGTTGCGCGGGTTGACCTCGGTGGCGCCCTCGTTGGAACCCGTGCCGCGGTTGGAGTTGTTGGTGCACGCCACGTAGACCTTGCCGGTGTGCAAGCTGGGCTCCACGTCCTCGCAACGGTCCATCTTGGTGGGGCCAACCTTGTCGGCGGCGAGGCGGGTGTACACCAGCACCTGCTCCACGGACATGCCCGGCACTGCTGACTTGCCGTCCACCACCAGCGGCAGCCACTCGCCGATACCGTCGAACGCACCATCTGAGGGCACTGCACCGGTGCCACTGATTTCAGCGGTTGGCGAGTTGCCCGTGAACCTGGCAACGTACAGGTTGCCCGCGGACAGCAGTGTCATGTTGTGCTTGCGGTCGCCCTCGCGGTACTTGTCCTTCGAAACGAACTTGTAGAGGTAGTCGAAGCGCTCGTCGTCGCCGGAGTAGGCCACGACATGCCCGGACTTGGCCACGATCACGTTGGCGCCCTCGTGCTTGAAGCGGCCCAGCGAGGAGTGCTTCTTGGGGGTGGAATCGGGATCGAACGGGTCAACCTCCACGATCCAGCCGAAGCGGTTGGCTTCATTCTCATAGCCGGCGTTGCGGGTGTCCCAGCGCTTCTCGTCCAGCTCCCACTTGCGGGCGGTGGCCTTGTTGGTCAGGCCGTAGCGCTTGTGCTCGGCGGAGGTTCCCGGGGAGACGAAGTAGCCGTTGAAGTTCTCTTCGCCGGAGAGAATGGTGCCCCAGGGGGTGGTGCCGCCGGCGCAGTTGCCCAAGGTGCCCTTGATGAAGCGGCCGTCCTGATCGTCAACAGTCTTGACCAGCGATGAGCCCGCTGCCGGCCCGGTCAGCTCGTAGACAGTGTTGTTAAGGTACCGGCGGTTCAGCGGCGCACCCTTGACGTAGGTCCACGGTTTGTTCTTGTTCTGGCGCTCGAGCTCCACCACGGTGAGCCCGTGCGCGGCTGCCCCCACAGCACGCATCTGGTCCGCAGGCATGGTGGCCGGGAACATGATGTTCTCGTTGGTGTACTCGTGGTTGGAGAAGAGCACCGCGCGGCGGCCCTTGCTGCCCGGGATCTCCAGGATGTCCGTGTAGTCGTTGTTGTAGCCAAACTGCTTTTCCTGCGCAGCGGCCGTTTGGTTGTTGAGGTCGAACTCCGGCGCGTCCTTAAAGATGGGGTCACCCCAACGGATCACCGCCTGCCAGGTGAAGCCTTCGGGGACGGTGACTGCGTCCACGGCGGCATCGATCGAGGGGATGGCCGTGAACTGCAGCTTGGACTTCCCGAAGCCTTCCTTGGCAGCCTTCGAGAGGCCGGCAGCGCTGGCGGATTCAGGCGAAGTGACGGCACTGCCGAGGACGACGGCGAGCGCACCGGCAGCGCCGAAGCCCAGGGCGGCGCGGCGGGACATTGTCGCAGAGGCGATGTCGCGGAAGTAGCTGTTGGAGCTGGTGTTGCAGACGTCGCCGGCGCAGGCGTTGTCGCACTTCAGCGCGCAGGTGACGGCACTGCGCTTGCCCTTGGTATGGCCGAGCATCGGCAGCAGGGTGAACTTGCGGGCAGTCGTTTCAGACATGGGGGCCTTCCAGGGAAAATCGATGCGGTTCCCTCACCCTGTCAGCCGGTTTCTACGCGCAGTAGTCAACAAGGTGAAGCTCTGGTTAACCGCTCGTGACCTGCAGGGATGTGATGGAGCGTCGACCAAAAAGGCGCGGAAGGTGATGGAGCGTCCGCGGAAAAGGCGCGGAAGGTGATGGAGCGTCTAGGCGGTGAGGAGGGCGTGGACACGGCGGAGCCGGGCAAGCCACCAGTCCCGGCGCTCTGGCGAAGCCGCATACTGCTCGAGCAGCCCGGCGTCTGCGGCGACGTCGCGGACGCGGATGGCGCCGTCGTCGGCCACCAGCGGATCGGTGGTGATGTCGGACTCGAACAGGGACACGGTACCAAGCCCGCACGCGTAAGGCAGTTCCGGAAGCGCCGCGGCCAGGGCAAGGCCAGCGCGGATCCCCACCGAGGTGTCCAGCGCTGAGCTCACGACGGCGGGAAGCCCGGCCTGCGCCACGATGTCCAGGGCGCGGCGTACTCCCCCGAGCGGCGCCACCTTGACCACGATGAGGTCGGCCGCGCCGGCACGCGCCACGCGCAGGGGGTCTGATTCCTTACGGACACTCTCGTCCGCCGCGATCAGCACGGGTGTTCCGGCGGCCCGCGAGGCACGCCGAACCTCGGCCAGCCCGTCAATGGTCGGCACCGGCTGTTCGGCGTATTCAAGCCCGACGGCGGCCAGCCGCGTGAGCGCCTCGACAGCGGCCGGAACATCCCAGCCCCCATTGGCGTCCACCCGGATAGCTGCATCCGGAAGGGCGGAGCGGACGGCGGCGAGGCGGGCGGCGTCGTCGTCGAGCGTCTGGCCGCGCTCGGCAACCTTGACCTTCACGGCGTCCACCCTGCCAAAGCGCGCAAGGACCTCCGGAACCCGGTCAGCCGGAACGGCTGGAACGGTTGCGTTGACGGGAATCACCGGACGCAGCGGAGTGGGAAACCCTGTCCAGGCGGCCTCGATCGCGGCGGCAAGCCACCGGGAGGCCTCGGCGTCGCCGTACTCGGGGAAGGGGCAGAACTCTCCCCAACCGGCTGGACCCTGCAGCAGCAGGGACTCGCGCGCCATGATGCCGCGGAACTTCACGCGCATGGGGAGGCTCACCACGTGGGCGCCGGCCAGCAGCTCCTGCACAGCGGGCAGGGGGCGCGGGTCCGTAAGCATGGACCCAACTGTACAAGCGGGAGGCGGCAAACCCTTCCAATACATATCCATATGGATATATAATGAGCACATGGCACGGGCAGCGACGACTACGGACACTTTCAACGCGGTAGCCGAACCCCGGCGTCGGGAAATCCTGGACGCCCTCACTCATGGTGAGCGCCCGGTGAACGAGCTGGTGGAACTCCTCGGCCTGGCCCAGCCCCAGGTCTCGCGGCACTTGCGGGTGCTGCGGGAGGTAGGGGCGGTGGACGTGCGGGATGAGGGCCGGCAGCGGCTGTACCGGCTCAACCCCCAGGCGCTGAAGCCCATCCATGACTGGGTCTCCAGCTACCAGCACCTCTGGGGCGAGCGCTTCGAACTGCTGGACGACGTGCTCGCCGACCTCAAACAGGAAGACACGCAAGACTAAGGATCAGGACAATGACACAGACAAGCACCATGGACGTGACTTTTCCCAGCGACCGGGAGATCCTCATCACCCGGACCGTCGGCGCGCCCCGGCACCTCGTGTACAGGGCCTGGACCACACCTGAACTGGTCAAGCGCTGGTGGCCCGGGCGGCGGGGCGAGATGACCACGGCCGAGATGGACTTCCGGGTGGGCGGCGCATGGCGCTTCGTGATGGTGGCGCACGGTGGGTTCGAGGTGGCCTTCCACGGAACGTACCGCGAGATCGTGCCCAACGAACGGATCGTGCACACGGAGGTCATGGAGTCGCCAGGTGCGTCGCCGGACAGCGAGGAAGGGTCCGTGGTCAACACCGTCACCTTCAGCGATGCCGGCGGCGGCGCCACCCTGGTCAGCATCCGCACCGACGCAGGCAGCAAGGACGTGCGGGACATGATTGCCCACTCCGGCATGGAGGGCGGCGTGCGCGAGCAGTTCGAACTGATCGAGGAACTCACCCGGAACCTGGGGTAAATGCCGCCGGGGCCGGGCTCACCCGGCATCCCCGGCACATGCGGCGGGATCCCAGCTTTCTGTGACAACCTTGAAGTGATGACTTCTCAACGGCAGGCACAGACCAGGACCCCAGCACGCCCCGCTCCGGGCTCGGGTTTCTTTTTCGTGCTGGCCACGCTGGCCTGCGTTGCAGGGCTGGTCGCCACGTACTACTACTTCGTCCAGACCACTACGGGCCAGTTCATCGACGAGTCCGCGCTGGTGGAGGCCGTCGATATCCACGGGCCGGCGGGCAAGGCGACCACCAGGTTCCTGGATCTGCTGCCCACCATCTCACTGGTGATGGCCGCCGTCGTGGTGCTCTTTGTCACGGTGATCCGGAAGCACTGGACGGAAGCCGGCATTGCGGTGACTGCCTGCATCGGCGCGAATATTGCCACCCAGGTCCTGAAGGATGTGCTTCCGGCCCGGCCGGACAAGGGCGTGGTGACGCTGGAGCTGAATTCGCTGCCGTCCGGGCACACCACCCTGGCGGCGTCGGCGGCGGCCGCGGTGTTCCTGATGGCCTCGCCCCGGTGGCGCCCGATGGCCGGTTTTGTGGGCGGCACATTCGCGATTGCCTCGGGCGTCTCCACGCTGATCAACCAGTGGCACCGGCCGGCCGACGTGGTGGCGGCGTTCCTGCTGGTGGGCGCTTTTATGATTCCGGCAGGCTGGCTCATCATCCGCCGCGGGGCGTGGAATGCGTGGGACGGCTTCGGCGGGCACATCGGGTCGGCCCGGATCTGGCTCACGCTGCCGGTACTGATCGGGCTGGCGTCGGCTGCGGTGGCGATGTATTCGCTGGTCCGGATCGCGCCCAGTCCCTGGCAGGAGGTCAGCACCACCAACTATTTCTGGGCCGGGATCTCGCTGATCGTGATCGCCGGGTATCTGGCCACCGTTGCCACCACCGCCCTGTTCGCCTATGCCGCACGACGGCGGGACTCGCCCAGGCGCTGACGTCACCTGGCGTTAGCCCACCCCGTGGTGCTGGAGCCACATCTCCAGCAGCGCCAACTGCCAGAGGACGTTGCTGTTGACGGCTGTCCGTTGGGTGTTGGGGTCTGCCAGGAGGCCGTCGATATAGGCCGGCTGGAACAGTCCCCGCTGCTTGGCCTCCGGTGCGTGGAGCGCCTCGCGGACGATGGAGATGAACGGTTCCTCAAGGTGCCGGAGGGCAGGGACCGGGAAGTACCCCTTGGGCCGGTCCACCACGGCTGCGGGCAGCATCTGCCGGCCCAGGTCCTTCAAAATGCCCTTTCCGCCCTGCGATGCCTTGAGTTCCGGCGGGCAGGACGCGGCGAGCTCCACCAGTTCATGGTCCAGGAACGGCACCCGGGCCTCGATGCCCCAGGCCATGCTCATGTTGTCCAGCCGCTTGACGGGATCGTCCACCATCAGCAGGTGGGTGTCCAGCCGGAGCACCGCGTCCAGGGCGGTGTCCGCACCGGGTGCGTCCAGGTTGGCGGCCAGGACCCGGTTGCTCACATCGGTGGCGCAGTACCACTCGGGCTCCAGGATGTTCAGGAGTTCTTCATGGCTGTGGTCCACGAAACTTGAGGTGAACGTGGACAACGCCTCCGAAGGGCCCACAGAAGCAAGCGGCTGGTGGTATCCGTACCCGCCAAAGACCTCATCGGCGCCCTGGCCACACTGCACCACCTTCAGATGCTCGGCGACAGTCCGGCACAGCAGGTGGAACGCCGTCACGTCGTGGCTGGCCATCGGTTCGGACATCGCCCCCATGGCCCCATCGATGGACGGCGCGAACTCGGAGGTGCTGATGTGCAGTTGCTCATGCTGCGTACCGAACTCCCGCGCAATGAGGTCCGAGTAGGCGAACTCGTTCCCGGAGTCCCCGCCGGCGCCGTCAAACCCGATGCTGAACGTGGACAGTCCGTGCTGGCCCTCCCCGGCGAGCAGGGCAACGAGGAGGCTGGAGTCCAGGCCCCCGGAGAGAAGGACGCCCACCGGCACGTCGGCCACCATCCGGCGTCGTACTGCCGTTTGAAGGGAACCGCGGACGGCTTCCTGCCAGTCCCCCGCGGACCAGTCCGCGTGCTCCGCGCGGCGCGTATAGCCGGGTTTCCAGTACTCGCGGTCATGCCAGGTTCCGTCGGCACGGATGGTTCGGATGGTGGCGGCCGGCAGCTTCTGGATGCCGCGCAGGATGGTCCGCGGCGCGGGGACGATCGAGTGCCAGCTCAGGTAGTGGTGCAAGGCTGTCTCGTCAATGGACGTATCCATTCCGCCCGAAGCCACCAGCGCGGGCAGGCTGGAAGCGAAGCGCAACCTTCCCCCGAGCTCGCAGACGTACACCGGTTTGATGCCCAGCCGGTCCCTGACCAGCAGGACTTCCTGCCGCTGCGGATCGTAAAGAGCCACCGCGAACATCCCCACCAGGTGGTGGACAAAGTCGTCGCCCCACTTCCGGTAGGCCTTCAGGATCACCTCGGTGTCGCTGTTGGACCGGAAGGTGAATTCCCGCTCCAGTTCCCGGCGCAGTTCCTTGTAGTTGTAGATGCAGCCGTTGAACGTAACGGCCAGGCCGCCGTCGTCCAGCATTGGTTGCGCCCCTGCCTCGGAAAGGTCAATGATGCTGAGGCGCTGATGCCCCAGTGCCACCCAGCCCGACTCCCAGGTCCCCCGCCCGTCAGGCCCCCGCGACGTCATTGCCCCCATCATCTTCAGAACCGACTCTTGGGAGGCCTTTCTCCCGTTGAAGGCGATTTCGCCGGCTATTCCGCACATTTCAGGGTCCTCGTTCCTGATCCTTGCCTAAAAACTCTGGTCGCTCGCGAGCAGCGGCGAATCATTCAGCTTCCGAAGCATTGTTGCGGGCAGGCTGCTCGCATGGACGGCGTCGGCGATGACGTCGCTAAGGCTGCCTGCTTTGGCGTAGGCCTGCCGCTGCCTTGCAGCACCGGTGCCCCTGGTCAGGACCTGGAACAGCAGGGATTCCACAACGTCGAACTCGCCCTGCTCCTTCAACACCGGCTGGATGAAGTCCAGCAGGGACATGACCACTTCGAAGGCGGCACGGGGCTGGCCTGTCAGCGGATCCACCAGTTCGCCGTCCAGCCCAAACCGGCCCGCCTGCCAGGAGGCGAGCCGAAGCTGTACTGCAGAGGCCGGCACCGGGGGCACGCCCGCGCGCCACTGCCTGGCGGCTGTCTCCGCCAGGCCGCGCACCAGGGCGGCGAGCAGGACGGCGTCGTCGGCTAACAGGCACACATCCGCCACCCGGATTTCCACGGTGGGGTGATGGTGGCTAAGCCGGGCGTCGAGGTAGATCTGCGCCAGGTCCAGGGGAACGCCCGAGCGGAGCATGTCCTGGATGTGGGCGTGGTAACCCTCAGCGGAGCCGAAGATTTCGCTGGGACCAGCGGTGGGCCACCTGTTCCATGCCTGGGAGCGGTAGCTTGCATAGCCGGTGTCCACACCGTTGCAGAAAGGGGAATTCGCTGTGAGGGCCATCAGGACCGGGAGCCAGATCCGGATCCGGTCCAGGATGGCAACGCCTTCCTCGTCCGAGTCGATCTCCACGTGGACGTGGCAGCCGCAGGTCAGCTGCTCAGCCGCCGTCACGCCGAACTTTTGCATCAGGCGCTCGATCCGCTCGCCCGGCGCGGCAGTGGAACGCACCGGAAAAGGCGATGTGGCAAGGGCAACGGAGCGTGCTCCCACTGCGCGGGCCGTGGAATCCGCGCTCACCCGCCGGGCCGTGAGGTCCTGCGCCAACTCATCCAGGCGGATCCTTGGCAGCGTACAGGCTTCGATCTGTTCCTGCTTCATTTCACTGCTGAGCCCGTCATCGTCACTCAGGCGGTCCAGCACTTCGCCCAGTGGGACGGCATGCCCGCTCGCGTTGTCGACGATGAGGAACTCTTCCTCCACACCCAGGCGGCGCATCAGCGCTGCCCCTTTGGGCCGGCATCTCCCCTACGTGGGACTCGTCCATGGGCAGGAGGAAAAACGTTACGGAAACCAGCCATCTATGACTCCCTGGATAGGACCATGAAGCGTTTGGCTTAACCTCAGTGTCAGAACATACTAAGCATGCTTATTTCCTGTCCGCAAGGAAAAACACGTGAAAACGCCCCGAAACACGGCGTATTGCGCGCTGCTTCGGGGCGTCCCCTTGGCCTTTTTCAGGAGCACTTGGCCACCTGCGGATAGCTATTACGCTCAGACGAGCGTCGGCCCCGCGAGGCTGGCATTGATCTCCGCAGTGACCGCCGACGCCGGCGTGGCCGGCAGGAGGCGGGACAGGAACTTCCCCCGGGCTGCTTCGACGAAACCATGGAAAAGGCCGAAGTCCTCGGGCAGCTCCTCCGGGTGCCACTGGATGCCCATGGTGAAGGTGCTCGCGGGGTATTCGATGGCTTCCACCACTTGGTCCTCGCTCCAGGCTGCAGCAACAAGGCCCTCGCCGAGCTTGTCCACCGCCTGGTGGTGGGAGACCGGCACTGGTCCGGGGTGCGCGCCGATCAGCTGCTCAAGCCTGGAGCCGGGCTTGATTTCCACCGGGATCCTGTTGAAGTTGTAGCCGCCGGGCTGGTACTGGCCGTTCCCGATGACGTCGGGCAGGTGCTGGTGGAGGCTGCCGCCCAGCGTAACGTTCAGCAATTGCTCGCCGCGGCAGATGCACAGCAGCGGAACGTCCTGGCGGATCGCCTCTTGGATCAGGGCCTGCTCCCAGGCATCACGCTCTGGGCGTGGGGCATCGGTTTCCGGGTGGGCTTCCTGGCCGTAGAGGGACGGGTCCACGTCCCAGCCCCCGGGAACCACCAGACCGTCGAGCCTGCCCACAAGCAGTTCGATCATGCCTGCCATGACAGGCTGGGGAGGCAGCAGGATGGGCACACCGCCCGCGGCGATGATGGGATTCAGGTACGTCTCGGGCAGGAATGCCGCCCTGACCGTGCCGCAACCATCGGTCCCAGCCTGCTCCAGGTAGGTGGTGAGTCCGATGATGGGTTTCATCGCGGCGTCGGTGGTCTGCACAGTGGTCCTTCCGGAGATTTCTCTGCCTCCAATTTTATGGTGGCGGAAGGCACTGAATGTTTCGTGCAGGTCAAATGCAGGTGTCAAGAAGGTCACACTTCCAGGGCTTAGTGGAGGTCCCGGGGTACCACGGTGAAGCGGCGGTTGCGCAGGGACGGCACACGGGTCCTGACTGCCGCGATCCGTTCGGGTTCGAGCTCGGCAAAAATGACCCCGGGTGCCTCGCCGGCGTTGGCGATCACCACCCCGAAGGGGTCAACCACGATCGAGTAGGCAGTGGCCAGCGGCCCGCTCTGGTTGGCCGTCACCACGTAGGTGGTGTTCTCGATGGCACGGGCACGCACCAAGGTGTTGAAGTGGTCTTCTTTCCCCGGGCCGACGATCCACATAGCCGGCAGCAGCAGGACGTTCGCCCCGGCGTCCACCAGGTAGCGGGCGCTTTCCGGAAACCTGAGGTCGTAGCAGGTCAGCATGCCCAGCCGCAGCTGCCCGAAGGAGAGCAGGGACGGCTCGGCGATGGCGCCCTGGCTGGTTCCGTCGCTTTCGCGGTAGCCAAAGGCGTCGTAAAGATGCACCTTGCGGTACGTGCCTTGAACAGAGCCCTCCGAGTCAAGGGCCACCAGGGTGTTGAACGGAAGGCCGCCGGGGTTCGTCTCGGCGGTTCCTACCACCACCGGCAGGTGGAGTCCTCTTGCGAGCGCTGCGATCCCGCTGATGAATGGGCCGTCCAAGGGCTCTGCGACTTCCGCGAGGACACTTGGGGGTTCGGTGCCGGCGTACAGGCTGGACTCGGGAAGCACCAGCAGGTCCGCGTTGTTCAGGGCGGCAGTTTCCATCAACTGTTGTATCTGCACCAGGTTCCGCTGCGGTTCGCTGCCGGCACAGAACTGCCCGCACGCAATTCTCACTTCGGCCCTCCTGCCACGGCGAAACGGCTCCCTTCACCAAAGGTTCGCACACCCCGGTCTGCGCGAATAGCCCCAGTGGTACGTTCCCGGCCTATGCGCCGCTGACCTGCGCAAACGCCGAGGAACACTTGACAAAAACTTGACGAATTACCCATGAGTAATTTGATCCAGCTCCACCAAGCTATTCCTATCGGAGCCGCACAGGCTCACAGGGTCTCTGCGGTTACCGCAAAAGTTTTAGGGGTATGACATGAGCAAGGTTGCTGGACGTAAGAAGCGCATCATCGGCACCACTGCCGCACTGGTAGCTATCGGCGGCGGTGCAGCTTTCGCCTACTGGACGGCGACGGGCTCGCACGACACCACTACCAAGGCCGGCACCTCCAAGAACTTCACCATCACCAGCACCGTTGCCGGCGATCCGCTCTCCCCCAACGGTCCAGTCCAGACTTTCACGTTCACCGTGAAAAACCCCGCAGATGCCGGCGTCCAGAAGCTGACCAACGTTGTTGTGACTGTCGCCGGCACCAATGGTTCCGCTTGGACCGAGGTCTCCGGGTGTTCTGCCCTGGACTTCGCTGTAGGCACGCCCAGCTTCACCGCAACCGAGATCCCGGCCAATGGCACGGTATCCGGCACCGTATCGCTTCAGATGGTCGACCGCCCCGGCGTCAACCAGGACGGTTGCAAAGGCGCCACGGTGCCCCTGCACTTCACGGCCAGCTGAAGAGGGCAAGGAGTCACCTTCCTGAAGCAGTCCATCAGCTTCGTAGCCCAATGGTGATGAAGTCCGCCTGACCGCTATCAAGCTCGATTTTTTCCGGAAGGTCCCCGTGCCCACAAACGCCAGCTCCCCCGAAGCCACCCCCCGGCTTTGGCGGGAGCTGGTTTGGTTTAACTGGCTCCTGCGGGCCGGAGTGCTAGCCGTCGTGATCCTTTTTATTGCTGCTTTCGCAGGCGCTGCTCCCGCTACAGCGCACTGGCGGGCTTCCGGATCCGGAAGTACGACGGCGTCAGTCGCCACGCTGCTTCCGCCCACCAACGTTTCGGTGCCGGCAAGCAGCAACTCAAATGTTGCCGTCAGCTGGACAGGGTCCAGCGGCGCGGTGGTTCCGACGGGCTACTTCGTCACCCGTATCTCCGGTTCCACAGCCGTGTCCGCTTGCGGCTCCAGCCCGGCCGCTCCGATCGCAGGTACAACGTGCACGGACGCATCAGTCCCCGAGGGCACGCACCGCTACCAGGTAACGGCCGTCCACCGTTCCTGGACAGCAGCAGGCCCCGTCAGCGGAACCGTAGCGGTGACCAGCCTTCGTGACCTCTCCTTCGACTCGCAGCCGTCCGCCACCGTGACTGCCGGCTCACCGATTGCTTCTTTCAGCGTGCAATTGCGGACCATCTTCGGGCTTGAGGTGTGGGAACGGGGAGTCCCGGTCACCATCAGCCTTGGCGCCAATCCGACTGCCGGGACGCTGTCCGGAACGGTCACCGCCACCACCGGTGGGTGGGGCACAGCCACGTTCAGCGGCCTCTCAATCAACAAGGCAGGCGAGGGCTACACGCTGATCGCTTCCAGCCCTGGTTACGCCGGCGCCGTTAGCAGCGCGTTCACGGTTGTTCCGGCCGCAGCCAGCAAGCTGATAGTCACCAGCGGCGCAGCCCTGACGGGCCCGGCCTCAAGTGCGGCAACCCTTGGCCCGGTGACCCTTCAACGCCAGGATGCTTACGGCAATGCCGTTACTGCCGGGACTTCCAGCGTCTCGCTCGCCACCAGCTCCGCCGGAGCCACCATCTTTTCTGCCACGGCAAACGGCGCCAAAGTCTCCACTGTGACCATCCCCGCCGGGTCCTCGTCGGCGTCGTTCTTTTACGGGGACACCACAGCTGGCACCGCGGCCATCACTGCAGCTTCTCAAGGGCTGGCGGCTCCCGCCCCGGTGACCGCGACCATCACCGCCGCAGCCCCGGGGCGACTCAAGTTTGATGCCATTCCCGCCGTCGTCCTCAAGAACACGCCCATCACGCCGCCGGTGACCGTCCATGTCCTGGACGCCTTCGGCAACCGGGTTGATAGCTCCGCGCAGGTCATGCTTCAGTCCAACTGCACCATCAAGGGCACGCTTACGCGGGCAGCGTCATCAGGCCTCGCCGTTTTCCCCGACCTCGAAATTGCCGGTAAAGCTTCTGGGTGCGTCCTGACGGCCAGCAGCGGTACGCTCGCCACGGACACGAGCAACCCCTTCAACGCGGACTAGCAACGCAGGCTAGGATCGCTAAGACCAGGCGGAAAAAGGACTGTAATGACCGGCGCCAGCAGGCAGGAACAAGGACCCTCCGGCGAGAGCGGACCGCCGGACCTGCAGCACCCCCGCTTCGCCCGGGCGTACGCGCGGGCCGTGGAGGAGATGAACCGCCGCGGCGGCACGGAACACCGGCGAGCCATCCTTTCACGCCTTAGCGGGACCGTCATCGAAATCGGCGCGGGTAACGGCTCGTCCTTCGCGCTCTACCCGGAAACGGTGACCCAGGTCCTGGCCATCGAACCGGACGACTATCTCCGAAACCTCGCCCTGGCCAGTGCGTCCTCCGCGCGGGTGCCCATAACGGTTCGGGCCGGCGCCGCCGAACAGATTCCCGCGGACGATGCCGGCACGGACGCCGTGGTGGCCAGCCTCGTCCTGTGCAGCGTGGCTGACCAGGCCACTGCACTCGCTGAAATCCGCCGGGTCCTGCGCCCCGGAGGGACACTCGCCTTTTACGAGCACGTCCGTTCCCACAACCGCCTGCTGGCCGCAGCCGAAGACCTGCTCACCCCGGCCTGGCAGCGGATGGCCGGCGGCTGCCACCCCAACCGGGACACGCTCCGGGCCATCACCGCCGCGGGATTCACGGTGCAGGCCAGCCGGCGGTTCGACTTCTCGGCAGGTCCGTTGGCCCCTCCCGTCGCGCATATCCTGGGCACAGCCACCCGCGCAGGCGGCCCCAGCGGCCGTTGACGTGCCCCGCGCCCACGGAGTCCATGAAGCCAACTCCGGCAATGCGACGGTCTAGGAGGCCGGGGAACCCGCCCTCCGCAGCCGATCCGGCGGGTGCAGGTCGATGATCGGAAGGTGCCCGTCGGTGCGAATGGCGTCGCCGCCGCCGTTGCGGTGGTGGTATCCGCTGGAGTAGTTGAGGATGACGTGCACGGACTCAACTGCGTTGGCTGAGCGGAGGGTCTCGATGATGAAGTCGCGTTCCTCGTCCGTCCGGTCGGCGATCTTGTGCGTGATCTGGAAGGTGAACAGGGACAACCCCACGCTGCGGTCGTAGGTCCCCGCCCCCACCCAGTCCACTGACAGTCCGCCGGGCAACATCCAGCCGGCCGGGCATTTCCAGAACCGGACGTGGTGCCGTTTACGCGGATTCCCGTCGATTTCCCGCTGGAATGCAAGGTCCTGCTTGTTGCCGAACACATAAAGCGAGCTCACCGGGGCTTGCGGGTAGCTGCGCCCCAGGACCGTCGAGGTCAGGGTGTGCCAGGCCGTGGCCAGGGTAATGGGGTCGGCTTCCACCCACCCCGCCGTCCGCATCGCCTGGCGCAACTCCTCCTTGGGTCCCACCACGGCAAGGTTCACGGGATCCCCCAGTACGCCGTCGCCCGTCCTGGTCCGCCCGATGAAGTAGTCCGGGATGTACAGGCTGCTGAGGATCTTGTGGATACGCGGCAGCAGCGCATAGGCCAGGATCAGCCAGACCGGCAGGAACACCCAGGCCTGCTCTGGCCCGCGCGAAAGCCGGGCGAGCAGGAAGAAGTAGACAGCCCAGCCCACGGCTATGGTCACCACCAGGTACAGCAGCCGCTGCAGGACAGCGAGGACTGTTGCCCACCTGCTTTGCCGGCGCTCCACAGCACTGCTGGAACGCGAGTGGTCCGGCTCTTCCGGGACGGCCCGCTTGCGGCCGGCGTCACCAGTGGACGTCACAGTGCTTCTCCTTTCGGTCGCCAACTCATGACCAGCCTAAGGTGCAGCCGGAAGGCTGCATCCCAACCGTGGCGGAAGCGAAGCGTCACGCCGGAAGGTTCAACTGCTCCACGATGATCCGCGACGTTTCGGAATCCCCGAGGATTCGAAAGTGCCCGGCGACAGACAGCTGAATATTGGTGGCGCCCGGCAGCACGCTGCCCTCGGGAATATGCGGATCGAACGGCCCATAAATGGAGGTGATGCGGCTGTTGATGGTCTCCTCCCTGGCCAGCTGGAGGGTCAGGGCGTTACGCGGGGAGAAGATGCGCAGGCTGGGCAGCAGCATGTACTTGGCGTAGCGCGACCCGGAAAACGGCGTGCACACGGCGATCATCCGGTCGATCCGCTGCTCCGGATCGAGGTTCAGCATCGCATACTTCCCAATAAGCCCGCCCTTGCTGTGCGCCACAATGGCGGCGTCCCGCAAGCCCGCTTCCTCCAGGTGCTGGGCCACGAGCCTGGCGGCAGCGGGCACGTCCAGGCTGTTCCGCTGCAGCACGGTCACCACGTGAACCGGATGTCCGGCGTCGTGGATGCACTGGATGAGGGGCAGCATAAACTGCCAGTTTTCGTACACGCCGGGGATGATCACCACGGGAGCGCGGTGGCCTTGGTGGAACGAGCCGGGCTGGACGCGGGAGAGCATGCCGCGGACCTGCCAGACGCCGGCATAAAGGTAGTCATGCAGCCACCACGCGCCTTTTTGCAGCGCGCTGATTCGAGTGGGCGTTCCCGTTTCACTCATCTGTTGAGGATAGCGCCCCGTCAGTAGTTCCGCCGGTGCTTCAGCTTGGGAATGACGACGGCGAACACGGCCGCCGCCGCGAACCCGAGTATGCCCGTGGCTGAGATCCCCGCCCCCAGGGATGCCAAAGCCGTCACCCCGGAGAGGAGGACAGGCCCGCCGGTGGAACCGGCGTCGGCCATAAACCGCCAGAGCCCCAGGAACTGGCCACGCCCACGGTCTGGCGAGAAGTCCGCACCCAGCGTCATCACCAGCCCCGAGCTGATCCCGTTGCCGAATCCGATCAAGAGCGCCGCAAGGAGCAACCCCACAAAGGACCCTGTGAGCGGAATCAGCAGCAGTGCAGCGCCCATCAGCAGGGTGGAGGGGACGGCCACAAACTGCCGGCCCTTCCGGTCCATGAGCTTGCCGGCCGGATAGAAAACCAGCATGTCGATCGCCCCGGAGAGGCCGTAAATCAGGGAGGCCGAGGTCGCGTCCATGCCCAGGTGGTCGGCCCACAGCGGGATGACCACCTGGCGGGACGAGCGCAGCGCGCTGAGCAGCAGTATCCCGGCGCCCACGCTCAGGAAGACGCCGGCATGGGAAACCGCCACACTGCGGAGGGTGGGCTCCGGGCCGGCACTCCCGCCGTCGTGCGTGTCCGCCAACTCAAGGTCCGGGATGGTGAGGGACAGCAGCGCGGCGGCGGCCATCGCCACCACACCCACCCAGTAAGCCCCGCCGATGCCGGAAAACTGCATCACCAAAGCGCCCAGGAACGGGCCAATGAAGACACCAATCCGGTTCACACCGCCCAGGGTGGACAGCGCCCGTGCCCGGAACGCCACGGGAACGGCCTCGGTGAGGTACTTCTGCCGGGCCAGCCCGAAGACCGCGCCGGACATACCGACGACGGCCATCGCCACCGCGAGCAGCCACAGTCCGTTGGGGATGAGGGAGGACAAACCGGCTGCAGCCAGGGCCAGTGCGGCCGCAACAGCGGCGCCCACGATGGCCCAGCGTTCGCCGAATTTGAGCGTGACCAGCGATGCGGGCAGGTTGAAAAACCACGAGCCCAGTCCAATCAGCGTGACGATCAGCGCCGCGACTGCGACGGACGCGCCAAGGTCGCGGGCGGTCAGCGCCACCACCGGAAGAATCGCTCCCTGACCAATCCCGAAGAGCAGGGTGGGGCCAAAAGCGGCCACCGCGATGGCGCGCAGGCTGAACGGTTGGGGGTCGTCCGGGGAAGTCATCAGATTTATCCTAGGGTGGCCGGCAGCAGGGAAATGAAAGGCAAACATTTGGGGGTCACAAAACCCTTGCGAAGGACTACCGTTTGCCTTATGGGGTGCTGATTCGCGCCCACTGCCAAAGGGGAGGTTTTTCCATGGGTGAAGTGTGGATCCGTACGCTCGGCAACGGGCTGGTCCGGGCAGACAGGGTCACCGAGATTTCAACTACGCGGGGATCCCTCCACGAGGACCAGGGGTATTCGCTGAAGGTCATCGTGGACGGCAAAGGCCATGTCCTGATCGACGACGGCGAGCTTCAGGGATCCTTGGCCGAGCGGCTCGAATACGCGCGGCACATTGAGGACGCCCTGCTGCTCGCGATGGAGGAGGCGCGGGACAGGGACACCTCCGTGGTCATCTCCTATGAGCCCGAGCGCGAGCGCTGGTCCTCGGCGCCGGTGTCAGTCTTAACCGGGCGGCTTCCTGAAGCGGTGGGCTGAGCCAGTTCCTGGTCGGAAAGTTCGACGGCGGGCGGCGGCTTCAGCTGTCCGTCGTTCCGGCGTGCGTGCGGCTTCCAGCAACGCGGGCCACGGAGCGTCACAGGATCAGCATCCCAATCGGTGTAATAAATACGTAACTGTTGCGTGGGTCACATTTGCCCCTTACTCTGGATGAGGCTTAAGAAACAGGCCAAAGCAAGAAGCTGCAGCGTCGCAGCCAATGCCGGGGAAGGTTTTACAACTTGAATTCAAAGCTCAATATCGTTGTCCGTGTAGATCTCGACCACGCCAAAGCTCTGGTGATTGCAAAGGGGCACATCACCGTTCACAGCGTGAACGCACTTTATGTAGTAGTTAAGCGGGCCAATGCCCTAAGGGAAGGCCTGGACCTGAAGCTGGACATCAGCCACGCGATGGTCGATGCAGAAGCCCTCGAAATGCTTCATACCGCTTCCGAAACGCACCACCTGCCGGCCAGGATCGATCCGCAGCAGGCACCTTGCACCATCAGCGTCCTGGCAGCGCGCCGGGAGCACGCGCCCGCAAGGCGCGGACTGATCGCCGCCTAGAAGCTTCCAGGCAAGGCACCCGAAGCGCCCACAATCGGGCCAGAGTGCCAGCCCCAGACTCTTTTCTTCCTGATTTCCACAAACTTTGAGTGCAGCTGTATCCGAATAGACGGGTAGCTGCACTCTTGGTTTGAGGGAACGCCGCACCGGGGGCCGGCTAACCGCCGCCGTTTGCGTCCAGCCATTCCTCGAGGAGGCCGGCCGGAAGCGGCCGGGCGAAGTGGTACCCCTGCGCGAGGTCGCAGCCCATGGCCTTGAGCATGTGAACCTGGCCGGGGGTTTCCACGCCTTCGGCGACTGCCCGGATACCCACAGCATGCGCCAGGTCGATGCAGCTGCCCACAATGGCCGAATCTCCGGAGTCCGAGCCCAGGCCGTTGATGAAGGACCTGTCGATTTTCAGTTCGTCGATGGGAAATTTTTTCAGGTACGTCAGGCTCGAGTAGCCCGTGCCGAAGTCGTCAACAGCCAGCCCTACGCCCAGGTTCTTGAGGGCGGTGAGCGATGCGAGTGCGGCGCTGGGATCGGCCATGAGGGCTGTCTCGGTTATTTCCAGCAGCAGGAGCGCGGGATCGATGCCCCGCAGCCGGAGGCCCGCTTCCACCATCGGGACCAGTTCGGGGTCGTTGAGCTGGCGGGCAGAAAGGTTAACGGCGAACTCAAGGGCGCCGGGGCGGCCCTGCCGCCGCCAGTTGTCTGCCTGCTTCAGCGTTTCGCCCAGGACCCATGCGCCCAGCGGCCGCACCAGCCCGGATTCCTCGGCCATGGTGATGAACTCCGACGGCGGGAGCAAGCCGCGCGTGGGGTGCTGCCACCTGACCAGCGCCTCCACCCCCCTCGTGCGCCCGGTGCGCAGGTCTATTTGGGGCTGGTAGTGCACGCGGAGGGCGCCTTCCCTGATTCCACGCCGAAGCTCGCCCAACGCGCGCAGCCGGTCCACCGTGGGATCCGTCTCCGCCGGCTCATGCAGCTCCCAGCGGCTGCGTCCCAGCTCCTTGGCCCGGTACATCGCGATATCGGCGCGCCGGATCAGGTCTTCAAGGGTTTCACCGTCATCGGCCACTGCCACTCCTATGCTCGCGGACGTGACAATCTCCAGCCCTTCGATCTGCATCGGTGTCCGGAGGACCTCCAGCAGCCCGGCAGCGAGCGCGGTGGCTTCCTTCGGGCCGGCAAAGGCGCCCACCACAACGAACTCGTCCCCGGAAAGCCGGGACACAGTGTTTGATCCTGCGGCCAGCGACGTCAGGCGCTGCGCGACGGAGATCAGCAGCTCGTCCCCCGCGGCGTGCCCCAGGCTGTCATTGACGGCCTTGAAATGGTCGAGGTCTATGAAGAGGACCGCCGGCCTGCGCATTCCGGCAGCACCGCCGGCGGGAAGTTGGTCCAGCGCCGCCTTCAGCCCGGCCCTGTTGGGCAGGCCGGTGAGGGCATCGTGCAGCGCGAGGTAGTGCAGTTCCTTTTCAGCCTCGGCACGCCGGGCCTCGGATTCCTCCGCCGCGCGAAGGGCTGCAACCAGTTCCTTCTCGTACATCCGGCGTTCGTGGGCGCTGAAGATAACCACGCGGACGGCGGCGGGCCCCTCGCCTGAGGCCGGGGACCGCGACGCCGAGAGCAGAGCCGCCCGGCGCTGGCCGTCGGCGCCGATGATTTCGACCGCAATCTCGGACACGGCGCCCGTTATCCCCAGCTGTGGGATGCAGTGGGTCGAATACAGGATCTGGTCCCCCACAGGCATGAGGGACTGCAGGGTGGATCCGAGCAGGTCACAGCGGCTGTGACCCGTCCAGCTCACGAAGGTGTCGTTGACCGCGGTGATGCGGCCGCCGTCGTCCGTCACCAGGTAGCCGCATGGTGCCTGGTTGAACAGCGCTTCGAGGTGGGCCGGGTCCGGACCCGGGGTGTCTGTCACGGACTGGAAGCGAGATATTGCAGGATGGCGTCGGCCGTAGCCTGGGGTGCACTGACGTGCGGGCAGTGACCCGTGGCCTGCAGGTGCACCAGGGAACTGCGAACCAGGTGCTGGTGCACGTACGTGCCTACCTCCGGCGGCGCGAGCAGATCGTCGGAACACTGCAGGATCAGGCTGTCCGTTGGCACTTTCCCGAGCACCTGCCGAGTGTCTGAGAGGAAAGTGACCCGGGCAAAATGCCTGGCAATGGACGGGTTGGTCCGGCAGAAGCTGCTCCGCAGTTCCTCGGCCAGCTCCGGAGTCTCCGGGTTGGCCATTGCCATCGGAGCCAGCGCTTCAGCCCAGGCGAAATAGTTGCTGTCCAGGGACGCGAGCAGGCCCTCGATGTCGTCCTGTGAAAACCCGCCCACGTAGCCCTCCGCAGGGTCGTTGGTGTAGCGCGGCGACGGGGCAACAAGGATGAGCCGGGAGAACCGCTCCGGTTCCTGTGTTGCAGCGATCACCGCCATCATCGCGCTGACGCTGTGGGCCACAAGGATGACGTCCTTCAGGTCCAGGCATGCGCAGATCTCCAAGAGGTCCGCCGCGTAGCCATCCAGGGACCCGTACTTTTCCCGGTCGTAGGCGTTGGCGTCAGAATGGCCCGCACCGACGTGGTCAAAAAGCACCAGCCGGTAATCGTCGGCGAAGTAGGGCAGGAGTTTGCGCCACATATCCTGGTCGCAGCCGTAGCCGTGGGCAAACATCATCACCGGCCCATCAGCCCGCCCGGACACCGTGACGTTGTTGCGGTGGATCACCGTGGAAACCGCTGCCGTTGCTGCTTCGACCATTCTTGCTGACCCCTGCCTAGGGTGACCTTGTCTTGCCTCAGATACTAGCGGCGGGGGGATGCGGAATCCTAGGTTTCAGTCCCGGCGAACCTGGCTCGTGGCCGTTCCCCCGCGGCTGGATACGGCCCTGACCGATGTGACCTGTTGACGCGGGCCGGGCTTGGCCACCAGCGACCAGCTGCCAAGGGAGTTGATGGAGACCGTGCCCAGCAGGGTTTCGGCACGTCCAGGCGTGACGTCATAGACCTTCACCGAGGCTGAACCGGTCGGGACGGCACCGCCGATCCTGGAGGTTCCCGTGACGTCCAGGTCCTTGTTAAGGCGGTGCCGCGCGGTGGTGATGGTGAGGACGTCGGTCTGCGCCGTTGCGGTTGCTGTCGCCGTCGGTGTTGCCTCCGCGGTGGTGGCAGTATCGGTTGGCTCCGCAGTCGCGGTTGCGCTGGTGGTTGGTTCCGGCGTTTCCGTTGTCGGCTCGTCCGTGGGTTCCTCCACCAGTACGGTTTGGTTGATCGGATGCGGCTTCGAGGCGTCGATGGGGTGGTTGGGGTCGGGATCGTTCGTATCGATGCCCACGCTGAACTGGGCCATCATGTCGTGATCCTCGTGCGGGAGGTTGTGGCAGTGGATCATGTACCGGCCGCGGTGGTGCTCAAACTTCATGAGCAGCCGGACCGTCTCGCCCTCGCCGACGTACACCACGTCCTTGGGCCCGCGTTCATAGTTGAAGGGCGCTCTCCCGTTGCGGCTGAGGATCTGGAAATCCACCAGGTGGATGTGGACCGGGTGAAACCATCCCCCTGAACTGTTTTCGATGGTCCAGATTTCAACATCGTTCAGGTCGGGGTCTGCCAGCACTTTCCGGTAGCCGCTCTCCACCACTTCGTCCCACGTCATGCCGCCGAAGGTCCAGATGTCGTTGTCCCGCTTCACGCGCATGTGCCGACTTTTAACGGACTGGGAGGGCGTCAGGCTCATGGCGGTGCTTGGTGCGAGCAGTGTCGGCATAACCTTTGCGGCCGGCCCGGACGTGTCCACCGGTTCATTCGTCACATCAAAGGCCATGACCCTGCCGGTGTTGTCGTAGTCAATGTTGTTGTCGTTGGACAGGTTGCGCAGTTCCACGCGTTTTCCAGCCGGGTACTTGGAGAAGTCGATGAGGACTTCGTAGCGCTCCGCGCCGCTGTGCCGCCATGATGTCACCTGCTGTGCTGTGGGCATCAGGCCGCCATCCGTGGCGACCATGGTCACGGGGTCCCCGGTGCTAAGGGAGAAACGGTAGGAGCGGGAAATGGAAGCATTGAGGATGCGGAAGCGGTAGATCCGCCGCTGGACCTTCATGACCGGCCACGGCGCCCCGTTTACCAGGATGACATCACCCCAGAGGCCGGAGTGGGTGTTGTCGTCATATGCCAGGGAGCCGTTGGCGGCGAACATGGCGTCGGAAACGGTCAATGGCACGTCGAACTTGCCCTGGGGAAGCAGGCTTCGTTCAACCTCGTCGTGCAGGTGGTAATGGCCCGCCAGCCCGGAGTAGACACTTTGCGACGTGTTGTGGACCGCATGGTCGTGATACCAGAGGGTCCGCGCCGGTTGGAAGTTGCCGTACTCGTAGTCCTTGCAGTAGCCGAGTCCGGTCAGGTCGTTAGCGTACCCGTCGAACTGCGGCAATGAGGCCGCCCCGTGCAGGTGGGTGGACGTATCAAGCCGGTACCCCCACTGCGGATGGAGCAGAGGCAGCACGTTGTCCATCATGAGAGTGATGCGGTCGCCCTGATTCACCTTGATCGTTGGTCCCGGAAACGTTCCGTTGTAGCCAAGAATGGGCGTGCTCAGGCCCGGCACGATATTCGCCGAACTGAGTTTCTGCTCAATGCGGTAGTGGTGCCTGTTGTGGCCGTCGGCATCCACAGTGGTTTGTGTGGGTTGAAGCACCGACGGGATAGTTAGAGCCCGCTGGTAGGGCCTGGGCATGTTGCCGGCGGCCAGCTGGCTCGCTGACTTTGCCTCCACCGATCGCAGCGGGACGGCAAGCCCAAAGGCGCCGATGATTCCGATACCACCTATTTGCAGTGCCTGACGGCGTGAAATCGACATAAACAAAGAGTGGAGGAACAACGGTGCGAAAACGTTGGGGAAATCTGGGGCCCGGTGATGCCAAGGATTTCCCAAGCGGGTCACGCCAGGCTGGCATGACTTAAGAGGCCACGTTGCCGTGCGAGCGGGATCAGGGCCAGTAGAGCGGCGGAAGGGGCACGATGTCGCTGAGAACACGGGTAGTGGCATTGCTGGCACTGCTGGCGGCCGGGATACTGTCACTGGTCTGGGCTTACATCTACGGCGGCGGCGCGGACCCGGGCCTGTTGGACCGGGCAGGCCCGGCCGTGACCTGGGGGCTGCCTGCAGCGAAGATGCTGTTCAACCTCGCCAGCGCCGGCACCATCGGTGCACTGGTCCTGGCAGCCTTCGCACTCCCCCACGGCGGGACCGCCTATCCCCGGGCACTTCAGCTTGCCGGATGGTCGGCGGTGGTTTGGGCCGGGGCCGCCGCGGTCCACACGTCCGCAAGCTTCCTGCTCCTTGCCAACAGGGCGCCGACGGCCGGACTCGATGAGGCCTTTTGGATGTACCTGGCCAGGATTGATGCTGGCCGGGCAGGGGCCCTGAGCACGCTTATAGCCGCCGCCGTAGCTTGTTCGTGCTTCCGGCTCAGGAGCCCGCGCCTTCTTGCCGTCACCGCCGCCGCGGCTTTCGCAGGGCTGTTGCCGCTGGTCATGAAATCCCACGCGGCCGGCGGCACCGACCACGCGGACAGCACCGCCACCCTGTTCGTGCACGCGGGCGCCGCCGCAGTGTGGCTGGGCGGCCTGCTGGCACTGGTCGTGCTGAGGCCGGTGCTGCCGGTGGGCCAGCTGGGCGTGACGGTACGGCGGTACTCCACGCTGGCGTTGATCAGCTTCATCGCCCTCGCAGTCTCAGGAATCCTGGGCGCCCTCACCAGAATCAGTACGGTCGAGGCCCTGCTGAGCCCCTACGGTGTCATTGTCCTGGCCAAGGCCGGAGTCTTCATCGTGCTCGGGCTGTTCGGGGCGCTGCACCGGCGCTGGTTGCTGGGCCGGATTGATAAGCACCCGGCGCGGGGTGGCAGGCACTTCGCCGCCCTCGCCGCCGTCGAACTCGCAGTCATGGGTTCCGCTTCGGGGATGGCCGCGGCGCTTGCCCGGACAGAACCACCCAAGGCCGCCGGGTCCGGGAAGACGTTTGCCGCGGACTTCGCCGCCGGGCTGCCCGAGCCGGGCCTTTGGGAGTACCTTGCGGGCTGGGCTCCTGACCCGTTGTGGAGCCTGGCCTGCGGTTTCGCCGTCTTCGCGTACCTGGCCGGGGTGCGGCGGCTCCGGGCATGCGCGCGGCCCTGGCCCGCGCAGCGAACGGCGGCGTGGCTTGCGGGAATGGCAGTGCTGTTCGTTGTAACTAACGGGGGCGTGCACCTCTATCAGGGCTACCTGTTTAACGCGCACGTCCTGACCCAGATGATGCTCACCGCCGTCGTACCGTTGCTGATCCTCCCGGCCGCCCCGCTGACCCTGGCCAACCTTGCCATCAGGGCCAGAACAGACGGCAGCGCCGGGGTCAAGGAATTCCTGGAACGGTGCGTACAACCGGTGCTTGCGGCGCTGCGCCGGGATCCGGTGTTGGGCATCTTTATCCTCGCCGCGTCCTTGCTCGTCATCTACTACACCCCCCTGCTCGAATGGGCAGCCGTGGGCCAGATCGGCTACAACACCACGACCCTGCTCGCCCTGCTCGCCGGCTCTCTGGCCACCGCCACGCTCACCGTGGCGCCGGACCACGGCACCGGCAACGCAGCAAGCCAGCGGCTGTTCGTCCTGGCAGGAATGGCCGGCGTCTACGCATTCGGCGGGTGGAAACTGACGGAGCAGGCACCGGCAATGGAAATGCCCTGGTACACCTCGGTAGGCCAACCCTGGGGCCTGGCAGCGGCTGCCGCCCCGGAGCTGGGCGGCACCATCATGTGGTCTATCGCCGCCATAACGCTCGCCATCACAGCCGCGATGGCCGGCAACCGCGGTGGCCAGGGTGCACAGAACCAGCAGGTAGGGCAGGCAGCCAGCGCAGCCCGAGTACCTGCGAAATAGGTGCACCCGTGCTGCGCCTCCTGCGTCCTCTGCTGGTTACCGCAGCCGTTTGGTTGCTTGCCGCCGGTTCGCATGTCCTCGGTGGAGGTACGCTTCCGGCTGCGGAGACCTCAACGGCGTTGATCGCGCTGGTCTTGCTGGCCGTCCTGTTGGGCCTGGGCCGCCGCTTGTCCATGGCGAGAATAGCCGGCGTCGTTGGAATCGGGCAGGTGTTGCTTCACCAGGCTCTGAGCCTCCTGGCCCAGGAAACCACCTGCGTCAATGCGCCGCACGGCTGGCACCATGGCGCCCCCGCCGGCGCCTGCCTGACCGGGACACCTGAAGTCCTCCTGCCTGCGGCCCCCGGGCTAGCCATGTCGCTGGCGCACATTCTTGGCGCTGCTGTAACCGCGGCCCTATTAGGCAGGGCAGAAGCAGCGCTTTGGCGGCTCGTCGCTTGGTTTCGCCCCCTGACGCAGGCCCTCCAGCCCGTTACCATTTTTTGGTCCGGCCCGTCCTGTGGTGAATGCGGACCCGAGCCAATACCTACTCCCTGGCGAAACCACCGTGCTGACGGCATCCGGGGGCCACCGGTGCAGTGCGCTCCTTTCTCCTCGCCTATCTGAGTGCAGAGGCAGGTCAAGGGAACGCTGCAGCCGTCAATTCACACTCCGCTGCCCGCCATCCCTTTCGATTCTGGGCGGCACCAGCAAAAGGACTTTTCCATGAAAACCAAGACCACGAATGCCCTCAAAGTAGCTGCCATCGGGGCAGCCACGGCCACTCTTATGACTTTTGGCCTCAATGCGGCCACCGCCCACGTGACCGTCACACCGGACGCCCCCGCGGAAGGCGCCTCCACGCAGGTGACTTTCAGGGTTCCCAGCGAGTCGGAGACCGCCACAACCACGAAAATCAAGGTGGATCTGCCAACGGCCACTCCGTTCACATCGGTCCGGGTAAAGCCCGTTCCGGGCTGGACCGCCGAGGTGGTCAGAGGAACGTTGCCCCAGCCGGTAACCGTGAACGGTGCCACCATCACCGAGGCGCCCTTGTCCGTGTCCTGGACCGCCATCGACGCATCGAGTCAGTTGACTATCGATCAATACCAGATGTTCTCCGTCTATGTCGGGCGGCTTCCGACGGCCGGTACCACCGTAATGCTGCCGGTGGCGCAGTCCTACTCCGACGGCACCGTCCGGAACTGGGATGATCCGGTGGTAGCGGGCCAAGGCGAACCCGAGGACCCCGCCCCATCGTTTGTGACAACTGCCGCCGCGGCGGCACAACACGGCCACGGCGGCACCGCTGGGACAACGCAGGCCACTGAGCCGGTAGCGGCAGTGAACCCGGATGCACCCATGCCCGGGCCGGTCTGGGCGGCCTTGGCGGCCGGGCTGTTGGTACTCGCCGCAGGCATTGCCGCGTTCTTCCGCTCGGGACGAACCAGGAAGATCTGATTGCCAAGCCCCTGCCCGGCGTCGTCGCACCAACCGTGGGACAGCGGCGGCAGGGGCTTGTGACCGCCCGGCTGCCGGCTCCTAGGGAATCCCTAGGAGCCGCTTTCGTTCCTTGGGAAAAGCAAGCCGCCCTGTCCCTTGGCTGGTGTATGCGTCCTGTTCAGCAGGACTGCAGCCAGCGTTTCCACAAGGTGCACTTCCTACGTTGTGACTGTGCGTGAACCCCTTGCGCACCCAGGATCAGTGAGGTTCTTATGAAATCTGCACTACACGGACCAGGAGAGCGGGGAGTCCGCGTCCATAGTTTTGGAAGGGCCGGCATTATTGGGTCGGTCTCGGCCGTACTCTGTGCCACATCCCTGCTCGCCATCCCCACCGCCAACGCCGCCGTCCCGGCATTCCCGAACAACGTGGTGGTCTTCCCCGACCGGGACTTCGTCACGATTGAGGGCTACCAGGACAGGGTCGGCCAGACCGCCACAGTGGAGGTCCACCGCCCCGGAATCGGGATTGTCGGCTCCGCGAAGAGCGTGGTCGCGGCCGGGGACGTGGCCTTTGAGATCAACCACCCGGGCGGAGTCTGCTGGGGCGACGGGACTGACGTGAAGGTCACCCCCGACATCAAGCCCGGCGACAAGGTGACCATCAAGTTCGGCACCACCGAGGCAGGAACCACAACCGTCCAGGACACCTACGTCAATGCTCCCTCCATCCGCAACGGCAACACCGTGATCGTTAAGGGTCATGTGGCCGGCAGCGTCAACCAGGACCAGATGGAACAACGCATTGTCGAGCCCGCCCTGAAGGACACCAGCGTGGGGCGCCGCGACGCCCGGGCAGTTGCCGGAGCACCGGGAGGGGACGACGGCTACACTTCAACGCTGGAATTTGGCTTGGACGGCCCCAACACCTTCACCGCCACCTATGAATTCGACGAAACGCAGGCCGCCGAAATTGCGGCAGCAGCTGGCGGTGCGCGCTCCATGGCCTGGGAAGAGAGCGATGCGGACGACAACCGGCAGGGCCTGACCATCGCCGAGTATGGCGAGCTTGGCGGACCGGGAATGGGCGGCTGCCCGAATGGTCCCCTGGGCTCCGGGCCTGCAGGGCCTACCAACATCTCAGCGGCCAAGGTAAACAGCGACTTGAAAGTAAACTGGACTCCCGCCGTGGCCGTCCCCGGAACGCCGGCAATCACCGGCTACCGCGTCACGGCCGTCGCTGAAACGGCCAACGGATCCGAGCGGCTGGAATCCGGTGTTCGCATCAGCGACCCGAAGGCCGCCAGCACTACCATCAAGGGCCTTTCTGCCGACGAAGAGTACGACGTCTACGTGGTGTCCGTCAGCAGCGTCGGTGAGACGTTCCCGGCTCCCCACGCCTTCGCGAAAACGGACACCGAAGCCCCGACTGTGACCGCCTCGCCCAACGGCGGAACCTTCTCCACTGCGCAGGAGCTGACGCTGACAGCCAGCGAACAGGGCAGCGATATCTACTACACAACTGACGGAACAGATCCTGTTTCCGCCGGCGGTGGCGCCGCCAACGCAGAAGTTTACAAAGGCCCGATCAAGGTCACCCAAAACACCACCTTCACGGTGGCCGCCATCGACCCCTCGGGTAACGTCTCGGTAGAGAACGAAACTTTCGAGTTCCAGATCACCAACGATCCCGTCCCGGCCGCTCCGGTGATCGCCAGCGCGCCGAAGGCAGGGCTGGGAACGGCGGAAGTTTTCTGGACGGCACCCGACGCCGGAGCTGAAGGACTCACCATCACCGGATACTCGGTCCAGGCCTACACCGGCGACGCAGCCTTCGGAACTCCCAAGAAGGTGGCCGGGGACGTCACTTCGCTGGTCTACGACGGGCTGAACGGCGACACCGAGTACACGTTCACCGTCACGGCCAGCAACACCAACGGCGCCGGAGCCCCATCGGCCAAGAGCGCTCCTGTCACCGTTCAGGGTGCCGTTGTCGCGAATGCCGGACCGGATCAGAACGTCGCGCGTCGCACCACGGCAACCACTGTCACTCTGGACGGCACCGGTTCCACCACCCAGGCCGCCGGCGCCACATACAAGTGGGAGCAGATTCTGACCGCAGATAACAGCGCCAAGGACACGGTCACCCTGAACGGGGCCACTACACCGAAGCCAACCTTCAGCTTGCCCGTCTACAACTCCACGATGACCAACAACCCGCTCACCTTCAAACTGACGGTCACCGTCGGCACGACGGTCCGGACGGATGAGGTCAAGGTGACACCCGTTCCGGACAAGGTCACCATCGCCTCGGCCACGTGGAAGCCCGGCGACATGAGGGTCAGCGGGAGCGGCAGCGTTCCTGGCGCCACCATCACCATCAGGGTTGGTGGTCCTACTGGCACGGTGCTGAGCCGGGTAAACGTTGCGGCGGCAGTCGCGCCGGCCACCGGCGGCACCTGGAGCCTGCGGCTGCGCGACAATGCCGCCGGCACCACCAACCCAGGCTCTGTCTGGATTGAGTCGACCGTGGGAGGCACTGCCGGACCACTGTCGGTCACCAACAGGTAGACAAAAGCCCCACCCTGGCCCGGTGGCTCTCGGTAACATACCGGAAGCCACCGGGCCTTGGCGCGCCCCGCGACAGTCGCGTCACTGGCTGGGCCACCAGGAAACGTTCGACGACGGCAAGTTGCCTTTCCCAGGAAGGTAACCTGCCGTCGTCGTAGCTCAAGGGAACCGGCCGTCGTGCGTCTCGAGGCTGCTGTGAAAGTGCCGGCGAATCTCCGCAGCCTCAGCAGTTGGTGATCGCGGGAGTCGTACTGTCCCCTGTGCGGGGAACGCCACGAATGTTGAAAGTCTCGCCGGCGTTGCTCCTGATAGGCCAGCTGCGAGGCTGGAGAAGGGTGGCAAGGCTCGGGATGCGCCCAGTAGCCGGCTGCACCGATGGTGTCGGGGAATCGGATCACGGGTGAGCATCAGGACCACGGACAGCGGTACGAGCCGTTTGCTGATGGCTCCTATGCTCTGGGACGCGGGCAGCTGCCTCCTTGAACACCCAAGGGGTGTCAAGCCTGCAGTTGCCGCCAGTTCAACGCAGGAAACGAGGGCCTCCTTGTCCGGGAGGAGCGTGACCGCCCACTCGGTACCGGAGGCCCCCGCCCCTTAATTCACACCAAACTGTTACACCCTCAACGAGAACTACGCCTGCATGGCACTTGGTACGGAAGACTTCTGCCGTGAGGCTGCGGCAGCGTGCCTGCCGGCGAAGCTGACGGCAGGCACAGCCACGCCGAAGGCGGCGGTAACGGAAGTTCCGGCCCCCGGCGTCGAGCGGACTTCAAAGGTGCCCCCGGCCTGCTGAATGGTGTCGCCAAGGATCCGCAGGCCAAGATGGCCCTCGGTGCGGGGTTCCGTCGGGTTGAAGCCCACGCCGTCGTCGGACACCGTGATCTGGGTGCGCTGGCCAGCTTGCCAAACGCGAATGCCAACCGACTGCGCTGCGGAATGCTTGCCCACATTCACCAAGGCTTCGCGGGCCACCCGGTAGAGCAGAACAGCCCGGTCCCGGTCCAGCACGAGCTTGTCCGGAATCTCAACAGTCAGATGTATTCCCCGCTCCACAAGGGGCGCCTCCAGCCTCACGAGGGACGCCTTGAGCCCTAGCTCTTCGAGGTCGGGGGGATAAAGTTCAGAGGTCATGGCCCGGAGGGTACGGATATTGTTCTGCAGCATGGTCCGGGCATTTACAAATACGGGCTGTAGCTCCACGGGGCCGCGGCGCTCCTCTGACTCCAAGGCATAAGCCAGTCCGGACAAATCCTGGATCACCTCATCGTGGAGTTCGCTGGCGATTTGCCGGCGCTCCTGGTCCGATGCCTCGATGGCACACCGCAGCATTGCGTTGCGCGCCGCCTGATGGACCTGCATCCTCCGGGCCAGGCGGACCGCCGGAACCAGTTGCGTCAGCTGAAGTACGGCCAATGACAGCGCCATGGGCGGGACCATGCCCATCAGGACTGCCTGCTGTTCGCGGCGGACTCCGTCACCGGAACTGTACGTTTCGAAGATCATCGGGGCTCCGCTTGCGGATGCGGAGCGTGCATACACCTCCACGAGTTCGCCAATGTCCGCCTCAAACTCGTTTTCTGCCTCAGTCTGGGATTCAAAGGTTGCAGTCGCCGGGCCGCCTTCAAGGAGCTCGCGTGCCCATTCCTCCTGCTCGAAATCCTGCCCAATAAGCGATTCGATATCGGAATAGACTACGCGGCCGTGCTCGTCCCACACCTTAATCCTGGTCACGCCGCTCTCAGCCAGCCACGGCGCAAGCCGCTGGTCGAGCAATTCCAGCGCGGCGGGGTCACGGGCAAGGAGCTGGTCAGTAATCAGCGGCCCAACCACGTTATCGGCCAGGCGCTGGGTGATGTCCCTGGCGTTAGCCAAGGCGTGCCGTTCCGCTTCGGCCTGGACCCAGAAGGAAACGGGGACGGCAACCAGGACGAGCGCAGCAAAGCCGGCAATGAGGAATCGCGCAACAGCAGCCCTCACCTCGCGCCGCTCCGCGACGCCTTGGTCAAAAGGGGCGGCGTGGGCGGGCTTCCCCGCAAAAATTCTGCTCACAGTGAGATCTGCCGGGTCAATTTGCCGAGGACCCAGCAGCCGGCGAGACGGTGCCGCCCCATTTTGCCACGAGGGAAGGATTCACAATCATGCTGCCGGAATGGGCGTGCCTCAGGGTGTCGAGCATGACCCCCAAGGCTCCGTCCTTCGGGAGGAATCCGCAGATACCCATCCGGGCGGCCTCGCGCAGGGCTTCCTGCGACGGGTTGCCCGTCAGCATAACGATCCGGGTTTCGGGCGCTTCCGAAAGGATGCACTCTGCGGCCTTGAGCCCGGAACCGTCAGGAAGGTACAAATCCATAATGACGACGTCGGGCCCGAGGTCCCGGAACATCGTTACCGCAGATGCCACGGACTTCGCCGCTCCTACGCTTTGCAGGTCCGGCTCGCGGTCCAGCGCCCCTGCCAAAAGGTCGGAAAATGTCGTGTGGTCATCAACGATAAGAATCCGCAGGCGTCCCGTTTCCTGCGGGGTCACCCTCGCAACGGGGCGGCTTTCCGTGACCACCTGGATGGGACCAACTGGCTCCGCCGGCGGGCATGTTGCCGCGGTGCTCCTCAAGAGCCTGGTTTGCGCCTCCCTCAGCGCCGGCCCCGGGGCGCAGCCCAACTCCTGGTCAATGATCCTGCGGCAGCGATCGTAAGCGCGCAAGGCTTCCGTGCTCTCGCCATTCTGCTCAAGCCCAAGAATCAACGCCGTCCATGCCCGCTCGTTGAGGGGGTCCTCCTTCACCGCCGCGCCACCCCAAGCAATAGCCTTACTTACCTCCCCAAGGGAGAGCGCCGTTTCTGCGGCCAGGACGCGGGCAAGACCCACCTGCGCTGCGTGCGCGGCGCGCTCCTCTTCTGCCCAGGCTGGCAGCAACTCGTCCCCGAGCAGTGGGGCTGAAGCCAGGTCCAGTGCTTCTGTCAGCAGTGCGAGCGCCGTGCGAGGCTCGGCCTGGGAGGCCCTTTTGGTCAGTGTTTCGAACCGGTCCAGATCCAGTTCCACCAATGACCGGTCGATGGCATAGCCGCCGGTGACCGTCCGCAGGGGACCGGTTCGCCCGGTACCGGGCTGCAGGTTGCGCCGGAGGACGCTGACATAGCTTTCAAGGGTGGGCAGTGCAACAGCCGGGTGGTTGCCGCCCCACAGCAAATCCATCAGCCGGGACTTCGACACTGCCGTGCCAAAATTCATCAGGAGAATTTCCAGGACCTGGCGGGGCTTGGGTCCGCCAAGGTCGTTGGCGCTCAGCTCGATGTCGCCGCGGCGGATCGTCAACGGGCCAAAAACCGAAATCGAAAGCGCCGGCATCGTTGGCGGCACTTCCGGAACAAGGCCAGTCTGGACGGTGTTGTTTGGCAGTTCCAAAGTAATCACGTGGATTCCCCCAGGTTGTTCGGTGGTGCGTGGTCCTTATTGAAGAGGTACGGGAAAAGACGAACAACAGTGTTGATTACTCACTTTCGTAGCCGCCTACTACTTGGTCCTGAAGGCTTTACGCAGACACCATCCGGTGGGAATAAACGGTTAGGCCGGGCCACGCAGCACGGCGGGAAACGTTGCCGCTGGTGAACCCGAAATTGATGAGCGGTGGCGAAGATTGGGAAAACCCTAGGTATCGCGGCGAAAGTAGTAATTCCGTCGCCGAAGATTTCCCCAAGCCTGCCTACCTAATTTGTACAGAACAAGCACAAACCCTGGTACGGCAGCCAATGTGACGGGAAATCGGATGACATCGCGGACCGCGGAGATGCACAAAGTCTCCGTTAGTGTACCCACTACGCCGCTGAGGCAGGCCTGGTCCGACGTACGGGCGGAACTGCGTACTGTCCGTGTCCGGGTCCTGGTCACGGTCTTGGCTTTCCTGGCAGCCGGCCTGCTGGTCACCGGCGTCACCACGCTCGCCCTAGACTTACGCAACCTCAACAGCCGTGTTAACGAAGAGCTCCTGCTGCAGTCCGCCCGGCTTCAAAACATTGTGGAACAGGGTGTTCCGGGCGGAGGGCCGTTTACTTCACTCGATGGGCTGTTCACCGTTTTCCTCCAGGGTGACGCGCCCGGCAGATACGAATCGGTGATGGCCACCGTTAACGGCGGCAAGACGTTCTTGCCCGCCGCAGAGCAGCCCAGCCATCTCGCTACTCCCCAGGTGCTCGAAACAGTGCGGGCCGAACATGTTGAGAAAAGCACAGTCTTCCATGACATGTCGCTGGACGGGCGGACGGTGCGCCTGGCCATCACCTCGGTATCGCTGGGCGACGGAAGCCCCGGCGGGTTGCTGGTGGCCGCAAATGAAATAGGGCGGCAGCGGGAGCAGATGATCGCGTCCTTCGGCACCTTCGCCGGGGCGTCGCTGGCCACGCTGCTGCTGGCGGGCGCCGTGGGTTTCGCGGTAACCGGCCGTCTGTTTGTTCCTGTCCGGCGGTTGCGCCAGGCCACTGAGTCCATCACGTTCGAGGACTTGAGCACCCGCGTCCTCGTCCCCTCCGGTGATGACGACGTCTCGCAGCTGGCCACGGATTTCAACCGGATGTTGGACCGGCTGGAAACAGGTATCGCGGACCAGCGTCAGTTTGTGGATGATGCCAGCCATGAACTTCGGACTCCCTTGACGATCATCGGCGGCCATCTGCAGCTCCTGCAGGCAGGAGACCCCAGGGATGTCAGCGAAACCCAGGTTCTGCTCCTGGAGGAACTGGACCGGATGCAATCCCTGGTGGATGAGCTCCTGTTGCTGGCCCGAAGCGGGCGCCCGGACTTTATCAGGTTGGACTGGATCGACGCCGATTCCTTCCTTGAAGCCGCCATGGACAGGATCAAGGTCCTGGCGGACCGGCGGTGGCAGATCGAAAGCATGCCGGGCGGCCAATTTCGTGCAGACCGCAACCGTCTCACCCAGGCGGTGGAACAGCTGGCAGCCAATGCAGTGCAGGCCACGCGGCTTCATGACGTTATCTCCCTTGGCGCAGCGTGGACGGGCACTTCTGTGGGTGCGGCACCGAATGGACATCAGGAACAGTCCCCTGGCGATATCGAAATTTGGGTGGCTGACTCGGGCTGTGGAATCAGCCCCGCGGACCAGGAACGGATCTTCGACCGTTTTGCCAGGGCCGGGGTGTCAAGGGGCAAAGAAGGCTCGGGCCTGGGGCTACCGATCGTCAAAGCCATTGCCGAAGCACACAACGGAACACTTCGGGTGATTTCGCGGGTAAATGAAGGCAGCCGCTTTGTGCTCTCACTTCCAGGAGGAACCGCATGACACGGATATTGATCGCCGACGACGAGCCCCGCATCGCCAGCTTCATCACCAAGGGGCTTACGGCAGCGGGTTTCACCACCACATCGGTGGAAGATGGCATCCGGGCCCTGGACTACGGCAGCTCCGGGGAGTTTGACCTGCTCATTCTGGACATTGGCATGCCCAGAATGGACGGGTTAGCTGTGCTGCAGGCCTTACGGGCCCTGAAGTGCACGGTTCCGGTGATTGTCCTGACGGCCAAGGATTCGCTTCAGGACACCCTCGCAGCGCTCGACGGCGGTGCGGACGACTACATGACCAAACCCTTCCGTTTCGAGGAGCTGCTCTCGCGGATCCGCCTGCGGCTAAGGGATATCCCGGGGGCCCAAGGGGCACCAGACCCAACCTCCGGCGACGTAACCCTGGATGTCGACCTTCGCAGTGCAAAGGTGGGCGGCCGCACGGTGCCGTTGTCCGCCCGGGAGTTCGCCATGGCCCGGGCGTTCCTGGAGAACGAGGGCAGGCTGCTCAGCCGCGAACAGCTGCTGAGCCGGGTGTGGGGATACGACTTTGACGGGTCCTCCAACGTGGTGGATGTCTACGTGGGATACCTGCGCAACAAGCTCGGCCCCGGAAGATTCCTGTCTGTTCGGGGAGCCGGTTACCGCTTTGTGGCCGTCCCCGCTGCCCCTTCCCAGCCTCAATCCCGTTCATGAGAGGTCTCTCATAAAAGTCTCATCCCCCTCTCACCGCGGCCCGGCAGGGTGGGAACACAACCAAGAAAGGCGATCCGATGAAGAAATTCTGGTATCTTCCCATCGCAGCTGTAGTAGGTGCTGCGAGCCTCACGGTCTGGGGCCAGGCCAACGCCGGCCCGCCCGCCGAAGTCTCTCCGGGCGTGGTGGTGACGCCCGTCACCGCCACAGCCGAGGATTCGGCGGACCTGCTTCCCACTTCAGCCCCCACCGCCAGCATCACCGCGATCCCCGACCAGGCAACCCTGGAAACGCAGCTCGTCACTGCAGAACCGCAGACTTTCGCAGCGGTGCCATCTGACAGCCCCACCCACGATCAGTTCGACGATAAGGGCGGGCTCAGGGACGACAGCCTTTCTGACGACCCGCCCGGCGACGATAAGGGCGGCCTCAGGGACGACAACGTTTCCGACGACCCGCCCGGCGACGACAAAGGCGGGCTCAGGGACGACAACGATTCCGTCGACCCGCCCGGCGACGACAAAGGCGGGCTCAGGGACGACAACGATTCCGACGACGCCCCGGGCGACGACAAAGGGGGTGACCGGTAGCCCCTGACGGTCCGCACCAAGGTTTTCCCTAGGACGCCCCTGCAGCATTGCCTTGTTTCGCCGACTCTACTGGGGAGTTGGCCCTACATGGGGAGCAGATTGCAGGATGAAGGCGTCATCGCGTAAACCAACACAAAAAACCGGCACTCGCCCACGCCTCCGGTTCCTGGCCGCATCGGGGGCAGTGGCTTTGGCCGCGTCCATGGGCTTGCCGCCCATCGCCGCCAACGCAGTGCAGGCACCGGTCGGCGCCGGCTTCACCGTAACGCCTGCCGACTTGTCCTTCATCCTGAAGCAGATCAAGATCGCCGAAGCGCACGTAGCCAACACCACGTCAGAAACCGGCCCTTGCGGAGCACTCGTGGGTACCGGACCGAACCAGCTTGCCAGCCCCCTGCTGTCCCACGGGCTGCGCACGGTTGACGGAAGCTGCAACAACCTTCAGCCCGGCCAGGAGACCTTCGGCGCATCGGACCAGGTGTTCCCGAGGCTGGGATCCAAGTCCTTCGGTGCCGCCGAGAGCGGGTCCTTCGGCGGACCGCCCATGGCCACGAGCTACACCCAGAAATCGGGAAGCGTCTTCGATTCGCGGCCGCGCACCATCAGCAACCTGATCGCCGATCAGACGTCCACCAACCCGGCCGCTGTCGCCGCGGCCGGCTTCCCGGCCCGGACGCAGGGCAACGAGGGCGTGGTGCCCTGCACCACGGACCCTGACCCTGAGGCGACTCCCCCGGTCGCAGCCGAGCCCGACGGCTGCGTCCCCTCGCACAACACGCTCTTCATCCCCAACGTGACTACCGACGTCGGACTGTCACCGCCCTACAACTCCCTGTTCACCCTCTTCGGCCAGTTCTTTGACCACGGCATCGACCAGACCGTCAAGGGCGGCGGCACGGTCTATGTGCCGCTCAAGGCTGATGACCCGCTGATCGCAGGACCGGACCATGTCTTCGGCAACGCCGATGACCTCAATCCGAGGATGCGCTTTATGGTCCTGACCCGCGGCCAGAACCAGCCCGGCCAGGACGGTGTCCTGGGAACGGCAGACGATGTCCAGGATGCCCTGAACACCAATTCGCCGTGGGTGGACCAGAGCCAAACCTACTCATCGCACTCCTCGCACCAGGTGTTCCTGCGCGAGTACGCCAACAACGCCTCGGGGCGGCCGGTGTCGACGGGCAAGATGCTCGGCGGCGCGGAAGGTACCCCCACGGCGGGCGGCATGGCCACCTGGGCTGACACCAAGAAGCAGGCCCGGGAGTTGCTGGGCATCCAGCTGCTGGACAAGGACGCTTTGAATGTCCCGATGCTCGCCGCCGACGCCTACGGCAAGTTCATTCCCGGGCCGAAAAACGGGCTTCCGCAGTTTGTTACCAAGTCCGGCCTGGTAGAAGCCGACCGCACCGCGGACGAGGGGCGGGGAACGCTCGTGCCCCAGGACGTGCTGTACTTCAGCACTCCTTTCCTGACAGACATCGCGCACAACGCCGACCCCTCACCCCAGGACGCAGACCACAATCCGGCCACGCCGCCGGCCGCCCCGGCCCCGGACGCGGACAAGACCGCTTCCGCCGATTTCATGCGCCAGGCCCCCGGGACCTACGACGACGAGATGCTCAACGCGCACTTCATCGCCGGCGACGGCAGGGTCAACGAGAACATCGGGTTGACCGCCATCCACCAGGTGTTCCACTCAGAACACGACCGCCTTGTCGCGGACATCAAGCGGGTCCTCAGCAACGACACCTCGGCGAGGGGCGCTGCCGCCCTCCCAGAGTGGAAGCTGGCTGAAGGCGCCGAGGGCTGGAACGGCGAACGGCTCTTCCAGGCCGCACGGTTCGTCACGGAAATGCAATACCAGCACCTGGTGTTTGAGGAGTTCGCCCGGAAGATCCAGCCTGCCCTCAACATTTTCGAGCCTTTCGCCTTCTCCCAGACGGACATCAACCCGGCGGTCAGCGCCGAATTCGCCCACGCCGTGTACCGCTTTGGCCACTCGATGCTCACGGAAACCATTTCCCGCCGCAACGAGGACAGCCCGGGCGCGGACAACATGTTTGGAACGTCCGACGACGTCAGGGGCTCCCAGAATGACGTGTCCCTCCTCGAGGGCTTCCTGAATCCGCCCGCCTACACAGACGGCGGTCCCGCCGGCCCCCTGACTTCGGAGGAAGCTGCCGGCAGCATCATCATGGGAATGTCGGACCAGGTGGGCAGCGAACTGGACGAGTTCGTCACCGATACGCTCCGGAACAAGCTGCTGGGACTGCCCATGGACCTCGCGGCGATCAACCTGACCCGGGCCCGGTCGGAAGGCCTGCCCACGCTGAACAACCTGCGCCGGGAAATTCACGGTGCAACCAACGATGGCCAGCTGAAGCCGTACACCAACTGGATCGACTTCGGCGAAAACATCAAGCACCCCAAGTCCCTGGTCAATTTCGTGGCCGCCTACGGCAAGCACCCCTCCATCCTGGAAGCCACCACGCTGGAGGCCAAGCGCAAAGCAGCCAGGCTGATCGTGAGCCCGGACGCGCTGGCCGGCGAGGTTGCTCCCGAGGACGCCGTGGCCTTCATGAACAGCACGGATGCCTGGGCCAACAAGGGAAACTCATCGATCACGGGACTGGATGACATCGACCTGTGGATGGGTGGCCTCGCTGAACGGACCAACCTGTTCGGCGGACTCCTCGGCAGCACCTTCAACTACGTTTTCGAAAGCCAGATGACGGATCTGCAGAACGGTGACCGGCTGTACTACCTGGCCCGCACGCCCGGCATGAACCTGATGGCGCAGCTTGAAGGAAACTCCTTCGCGGAGATGATGATGCGCAACACCAACGCCCAGGCACTGAAGGCCGATGCGTTCGCCACGGCTGACTGCAAGTTCGAGCTAAAGAACCTCAACGGAACGGTGCAGGGCTTCGCCTCCGCAGGCAACGCCGTCGCCGACGACCCCGCCTCGGAGTGCAACGAATCGGCACTGCTGATCCGGATGCCCGACGGCACCATCAAGTACCGGGCGTCCAACTCGGTGGATCCGGCCGGCATCAACGGCCAGGCCGTGTACAACGGATCCGTCAACGCCGACCGCATCCATGGCGGCGTGGACAACGACACCATGTGGGGCGGCCTGGGCAAGGACGTCATCGAAGGCAACGACGGCGCCGATACAGTCCTGGGCGGTGACGGCAACGACATCATCACCGACTCAGCCGGAGACGACATCCTGAAGGGCGGACCGGACAACGACGCGATCGACGGCGGCCCGGGCCTGGACCTCCTCCTCGGCGGCGACGGAAAGGACTTCATCAACGGAGGCGCGAACTCGAACGAGACCTTCTCCGGCGAAGACGACGACTTTGTGATCGCCGGTGAAGGGCTGGACGCCGTATTCGGCGGTGGCGGGAACGACTGGGCAGAAGGCGGCGACGGCCCCGACCTGCTGATCGGCGACTCGAGCAACCTGTTCTTCCTGGACGACTCACAGAAGCCCGGCAACGATGTCCTGGTGGGCCAGGGCGGCGATGACGACTACGACATGGAAGGCGGGGACGACATCGGCATCGCCGGACCCGGCGTGGAGAAAGTGGCCGGCGCATCCGGCTACGACTGGGAAATCGGCGTCTACGATCCCCAGCCGCAGGACGCAGACCTGGAACTTCCGATCGAACCGCTGGACATCCTGCAGGTGGGCGTCCGCGACCGGTACAACGAAGTCGAGGCGCTCTCCGGCGGTCCCTTCGACGACAAGCTGCGGGGCGACGACAGCATTCCCAAGGAAATGGGTGGCGGAGGCTTCATCGGCTGCGATGCCCTGGACCAGGCAGGTGTTGACCGCATCACCGGACTCGGCCAGCTCATCACATCACTGCCGACTCCCCTTGCTGATGTCATCAACGCATCGGCGTCCAAGGAATGCCCCGTGCTGAGCGGCCCCCAGGTATGGGGCGAAGGCAACATCCTGCTGGGCGGCGGCGGCAACGACCTCATCGAGGGCCGCGGCGGCGATGACATCATCGACGGCGACCGGTACCTCAACGTCCGCCTGAGCGTCCGTACGGACCCCAACAACGCGGCCACTGAGATCGGCAGCGCCACGGGAATGAACGCCCAGTACCAGCGCAATTCCGACGGTACACTGACCGGCCCGACCCTCCAGCAGGCGGTATTCGCAGGCAGCGTCGACCCCGGCAACATCATCGTCGTCCGGGAAATCCTGGCATCCTCCGAAGGAACCGATACCGCGGCCTTCTCGGACTTCGAATTCAACTACACCATCACCACAACCGGCGGAGACGGCACCATGGGCTCGCCCGGAGCTGTCACCACCGTCCAGCACATCAACGGCGATGACGGCACCGACACCCTGCGCAACATCGAACAGCTCGTCTTCGGCGACGGAACCGACGGAGTCGACGACGGTGAGGACGAGGTGGATGAGGTTGAGGATGACGTGGATGAAGTCGAAGACGGAGCCGGCGAAGAAGTCGATGACGGGATCGATGAAGTCATCCCGGGCGATGGCGAGGTCATCGTGGTTGTCCCGCCGACGCCGGGCACCCAGCCTGTTCCGGACACCGCCCCAGTGGACCAGGCACCTGCAAACCCCGCACCTGCCAACCCCGCACCCGTGGACCAGGCACCTGCCAACCCGGCACCAGTGGACCAGGCACCTGCCAACCCGGCACCAGTCGACCCAGCCCAAGTGCCGGTGTCGGCCCCAGTAACCGGCGGCTTCTTGGTCCGGACCGTTGATTCCACGGGGGCCCAGTTCGGAGAGATCCTGACTTCAGAACCCGGTGCCACGAGAGTGGTCGTTCGTGGCCTGGAGAACGGGGCCGCTTACCAATTCCAGGTTGCCCCCGCCGACGGCGGCAGCGAACCCCAGTTCTCCGAACTGAGCGAACCTGTTGTCCCCGGTGCCACAGAAGACGAGCGCCGTGCCTTCAACGAGGATGTGGCGGGGCCGGCGGAAGCAGGACCCGTAGCGGATCAACCGCTGGCACAGGTACCCGCAGCAGGACTCTTCGGGGGGCCCCTCGGTACCGCTACGGCAGTCACCTTGGCGGCCCTGGCCGAGTACCTCGTCACGGATCCGGGCAGCGCGACCCTTGCCATCACCACAGGTGGCCTCCTGGCTGCCTGCGCCCTGCTGGCGTTCAAACTGTTCCGCTTCCGGGCTAACGCCAGGAAAGCACTGTCCGAGGAGGCCAGGACTTCCACCAATGCCTGAGTAACCGAAAGTACGCCATCAGCGTGCTGCCATATGCCAAAGGGTGGCCTACCCCCAGTCAAGGGGGTAGGCCACCTTTTGGCTTGCGCATTGTCCTAATGGGCCAGATCAAGCCCGTGGAAGTCTTCTTGATGCTTGGCACCCGGAACAGCAGGAACCGGCAGCAGGACCGCCGAGAGGTAGGTACACAGCAGGGTCTGCTTGGAATCAGCGACGGCGGGTGCGGGAACCCAACTCGCGGCCCGCCCGGCGCTGTGCCCAGGACCGAACCGGCATGATCGCCAAGCTCAACGCTGCGATGACAATCCCAGGGGTGGAGTGCTGTGCTTCGCCTCCACCGGTCAGGGACCGGACGGCGTCGACGGCCACGAACGCGCCCAGGGCGAAGAAGGAGATGGCCGGATCCTGCGGGATAGGACAGCGCGGCGCTCGGCAGAAGGAGCTTGCAGCAGGGCGGTCATGCGAAGCACGTCCCGTCCGGAGCGCAGCAGGCCGGATGGACGGCGAGGACCACGCCAATTAGATCATTGATTGCATGGCCCAACCGGGCATCGGCGAGTTCATACCGCGTACGACGTCCGTCGGGGACGGCATGCCTCGGACGATACATCCGCCGGTGTACAGGCAATCCTGAACTGAGCCCCCAGGGAGCCTTGAACCTATTTCTGACCGCTCAGCAGGGTGCCGTGGATCGCCGTCAAGGGCACAGCCCCGAAGTCCCTGGAGTCGATGGACACACCGCGGTTATCGCCCAGCACAAACACGCTTCCGGCGGGCACCGTCATGGGGCCGAAGTATGTTGCGTCGATGCGGCTGTGATCGATAAAGGGCTCTGGAACGGCCACGTCGTCGACGTACAGTTCCGCGTCCCGGATGGCAACAGTCTGCCCCTCCCCCGCGATGACGCGCTTGATGGCAGTGTGTCCGTCATCGGGACTGGTGAATGCGACCACTACGCCGTTCTTAATCAAGCCTGCCGCCGCGGCCGGCTTGTACAGGAGAACGACGGCGCCCGAGGGAATGGTGGGCTCCATGCTGTCCGACGACACGGTGAAAGGTTCCACGAGCCACGTGCGGACCGCCAGAATGACCAGGAGAGGAATCAGCGCCACCGCAAGGAGCCGATGCCGGCGTCCTCTTATGAACCGCACCTTCGGCCACGGCAGCCGGCGGCTCGGGAGCCGCCGCCGGCCGTGGCGCTTTACTTGTGCCGTGCTCAATCGTCGTTGTCCCATTCAGCTTTGGCCGCTGTCATGGGATCGTTGTTGTCCACGTCGGTCTCCTGGAGGCCCACCCGGAATTGGACCATCATGTCGTGGTCTTCGTGCGGCAGGTTGTGGCAGTGCATCATGTAAACACCCTTGTGGGGGGTGAACTTCATCAGGAGCCTGACAGTCTCGTCTTCACCTATGTACACCACGTCCTTCGGGCCCCGCTCGTAGGGAAAGGGCGCCCTTCCGTTGCGGCTGATGATCTGGAAATCCACCAGGTGGATGTGCAGCGGGTGGAACCAGCCGCCCGACCGGTTCTCGAATTCCCAGATTTCCACCGAGTTGAGCGCGGGATCGGCAACCACTTTCTTGTAACCGCTGGCAATGACGTCCTGCCAACTGTCCTCGTTGATGGTCCAAAGGTTGGTGGTGTCGTTGCGTTTGACCCGGAACCTGCGTGTTTTTACGGATTGCGCTGCGGTCAGCGACATCGTTTCGCTGCCGGTCAGGGTGGTCGGGATCCGGTTCCAGGTGGGGTCGGAGGTGTCCACCGGTTCGTCCGTAACATCGAACGCCATGATCTTATTGGTGAAGTCGTAGTCCACGTTGTTTTTGTTGGACAGGTTCCGGAGTTCAATCCGCTGCCCCGTCCTGTACTTCCGGAAATCGATCAGGACTTCATACCGCTCCGCCCCGGCGTGGCGGTAGTTCGCCACGCTTTGGGCGGTCGGCATCAGGCCGCCGTCTGTGGCCACCACCACCAAGGGATCCCCGGTGCTGAGCGCCGGCCGCAGGGAGCGGGAGATGGAGCAGTTCAGGATCCGGAAGCGGTATACGCGCTTCTGCACCTTCATGACGGGCCAAGGCTTTCCGTTGACCAGGATCACGTCACCCCACAGGCCGGAGTGGCTGTTGTCGTCGTAGCCCAGGGACCCGTTTTCGGCAAACATTGCATCGCTGACGGTCAGCGCAACGTCGTAGCGTCCCTGCGGAAGCAGCTGCCGCTCGATGGGATCGTGCATGTGGTACTGCGCTGCGAGGCCGGAATAGGCGTTCAGGGCGGTGAAGTGGACGCCGTGGTCGTGGTACCACAATGTGCGGGCCGGCTGGAAGTTGGGGAAGCGATAGTCCTTATAGAACCCCGGGTGCGTGATGTCGCTTGCGTAACCGTCATACTGCGGCAGTGACGCGGAACCGTGCAGGTGGGTTGAGGTGGACAGGGCGTGACCGTCCAGGGCGTGCTGCGCCGGGAGCTGGTTGCGGACCCTTAGCACGGCTTTCGTGCCCTGGTCGAGGCTGATGGTGGGCCCGGGGAACAATCCGTTGTAACCGAGAATCGGCGTGGTCAACCGAGGCAGGATGTTGGCGGTAGCGGCCTTTTCCGTCACCCGGTAGTAGTTGACGGGCAAACCGTCCGCCGGATCAATGCCTGTGGAATACGGCTCGAGGATAGGAGCCTGGACGAAAGGTGCCTGGAACGGCCGCGGCATCTCCCGGTCGCTCAGGCGGCTGGCCGACTTGGCCTCCACCGATCCCGTGGGCAACAAGGCGCCACCTGCTCCGAGGACTCCGAGTCCCCCGATCAACAGAACCTGACGGCGTGAAATTGTCATGGTCGGTCTCCTTTGCTGGATGGCTCGACTGTTCCGTACTCAGCTTGCGGATTTCCTGAAAGTATTTCCCCAATGCTTGGAGAAACATTGAAACGGGATCTGTTGCCGGGAATCGGACGGCCACTTCTATCTGCCGCCCCGGTGATGTCCCGCACCGAGGGACAGGCCTGGCCCTCCCGGCAGCTCCAGGGCCAGATCTATCGCGCGGTCCGGCAGTTCAAACACGAGTGTGGCGTTGATGCTTTCCCCCTGGCTCGCCGTCGCAGGGGCTGGAGAAAACCAGACCGGCTTCCAGGTTCCTGAGCCCAAGGACGAGACGGCATACCGGGACGGGTCAAAGGACAGGCCGTCCCGCTCCATCGCAGTCAGCTCCACCAGTATGCGGACACGGTGGAGCTCTTTCCCCGGTGGATCGGCGAGCACCGCGGAAGGTGCGGGCGGCGTCCAGCCGTCCACTTCGAGGGGGATAACCCCGTGGATGCGTGCAAGTCCTCCATCGAGGCTGGCTGACGCACCCAGCATGGCAGGAGGCGTCCGCGGGGCGGCCGTGAGGATGCTGAAAACAAGAGCCCCTGCCAGGGCGAGCAAAACCGCCGGAACAAGAAACTTCGTGCCCTTGAGCAATGCAGTCGATGCCATAGCAGCAGTCTTCCGCTGGTTCCTAGGGAATCCCTAGGGGCAAGCGCATGGCCCCCAGCGGCCGATGCACAGTGCATGTGTGCCCGCCCGGATAGTTCTCCCCCGGACGTGGGAGGCATCAGATCCGTGCAGAATTTGCGGGAACCTTGAGGCACTCTTGACCCTATCTGCCGGGGTCCTTGAGCCAGAGACGTCAAAGTATTCCGTGTAAGGCTTGAAGCGCAACAAAGTTGCAGCTGGCACTGGGACCAGCAATGCCAAAGCCTTTATTGGGGGAAACAGAGTCTCAGGGCTTGGCGGTGTCGAGAAGCCGGCACCGCCAAGCCGAGCCCCTCCCCATGACGTGCACGTTGTTGTACCGGCTGAAGCGCCTGGAGTGTCTACTTTCAAAAAAGTGAGTACCCACTACTCGTGCCCTTCCTCTCCCCACCCCGTAGCGTTCTGAAAAAGTGTCTGCGACGACACTCGCTTCAGTGGTTCGGCTGGCAGGGGGCAGGCTTATGGGGACTAAACCCGGAGTGCGAAAAGCGCACCATCAGACCGGGGCCAATGACGGAGGCGGCGGTACAGCGTGGTTCCGCAAAAAGTCATTGGCCCCCATGACGTCCGCGCCTCCCGGTCATTTTCCGGCCGACAAAAAACAGATTTTCCTGGGCTTCATAGCCCTTGCTGCTGGGGCGGCCCTGCCCGATTCCGGCCCAGTCCTTGACCGCGTGGTAATTTCCATGCCGGAAGGACAGCGATGACGCAGAACGGGGGCCATACCCTGCCACTCCTGGACAGTTCAGTTCTGGACAGGTTGCGTGCCGAGCTGGACGACGACGAAGGCGTCTGGAGTATCTTTGTCCAGGATTTCGTGGCGCACCTGCCCGCCAGGACGGAAAATCTCCGCCTGGCCCTCACCACCGCCGATCTAGTAGGCGCCAGGAACGCAGTCCTCAGCCTCAAGACCTCCAGCCAGATGGTGGGTGCAGAAAACCTGGCGGGCCTTGCGCTTGATGTGGAACATTCCCTGCGTTCGGCCGCCCGCGACGACGACCCCGAGGTTGCCCTGCCCCGGCTCGCGGCAGCCTACCTCCTACGCATCAGGCAATCCGCGGATCAGACTGCCTATCTCCTGGAGAGGCTTCTTCACCAACGACGGGGCGCCGCCTGACTCACCGGTTTACATCATTCCCAACGTGCGGTGGGTTTCGCCCCGCTCTCTTCCGGCGAACTGTACACGCGCGTAATCTTGAGGAATCAGCGGCCTGCTTACTGGGAGCGGCTGGTGAGGGCTCGAGCAGGAGGGCCGGTTGTTCCACCGTCATGTGAACCAGCTATCGACGGTTCGGATGCCATTCTCATTGGAACTACATTGAAATCTTCAACAGATCAGCCCGGCATTCCACCCGTCGGCGGGCCTCAACGAACTTTCGGCGTTGAAGAGGAATTCCTGCTCGTAGATCCCGACACGGGGCAACCCGTGCCGGTGGCGGAACAGGCCATGCGGCACGCTCCAAAGAATCCAAGGACCAGCCAGGGGCCAATCCTGGCTCTGGAGGTCAAACAGGAGCAGCTTGAGGTTGTTGGCCCCGTTTGTTCCACCTACACCTCGGGGGAGGAAGGCATCGCAGTCCTGGACCGAATCCGCGTCTGGTTGCCTGTGCTGCTGGTGCTGAGTGAGAACTCCCCGTTCTGGCAGGGAACCAACAGCGGTTACGCGAGCTTCCGCTACCACGCCTGGAGCCGATGGCCGACGGCGGGACCTTGCGAGCAGTTCGGATCCTTACAGGAATACCTGCGCCTGGCTGGCTGGCTGGCCAGTGAAGCCGGCGTCGAAGGCAACCTCCTGCACCCCCTGCGGCATTCTCCGCGCCCTGCGACAGAAGCGGTGCAGGACCTCCTGGCGCATATCCGGCCAGTCCTCGCCAGTTTCGGGGACGAGGAGCAGGTCCCTTTGGGACTCGCCCACATCCTGGCCTCCGGTAACGGCGCCCACAAACAGCGCGAAGCGATGGTTAAAAGCCGGAGCCTGACGGCAGTGGTGATGGACGCCGTCGAACGCACGCATGCAGCAGCCGCAAGCCCCCGCCGCCGTTTGCGCCACCTCTACGCGACCTGACCAGATGAGTGGAACGTGAAGGCAATGTGTGCTGGGATGAAGGAAAGAAGCAGTTGGTCCACCAAGGGCCAACACGCTGGGAATGGAGCCGGTCATGGACACTGAATTGCCGCTGGCCAACGAGCTGGCCGCGGTCTTTGCGCGGTTTTCCAACGTACTCCTGACCGAGGAGACCGTCTCCAGCGCCCTGAAGCTCATCACCGAGGCCGCAGTCCTGGCGGTGAATGACGCCGCGGGAGCAGGCGTATCCCTGATGGATACCAGCGGCAACCGCAGCAGCGCAGCTTCAACCAGCCCGATTGTGGCACAGGCCGATGCGCTTCAATATGAGCTTGGGCAGGGTCCCTGCATCAGCGCGTGGGCGTCGGGATCCCCGGTGGACATCGCAGACGTGCGTACGGACCTGCGCTGGCCTGAATGGGGCACGGCAGCAGGCGATCTGGGCTTGCGGTCCTGTGTCAGCGTTCCCTTGATTTCTGGGGACCTCGCCTTCGGTGCGATCAAGATCTACTGGGACAAGCCCAAGGCGGCCTCGCACCGCATGATCCGGCTGCTGGAGTTGTTCGCAGCCCAGGCCTCGATCTTCCTTGTTAATGTGCAGGCTCGGGAGCGGGCCCAAATGCTGAGTGATCAGCTCAAGTCGAGTCTGGCGCAACGCGATGCCATCAGCACCGCCAAGGGGATCGTCATGGCGAGCCTGGGCAAGGGCAACCATGACGCCATGCTGCACCTGATGACCACGGCACTGAACGAGAACCGGACCATGCTGGAAGTGGCAGAAGAAATCCTTGAGTCCACGCCGGGACTTGATCCATGACCGGGGGTGAACGATGGCCCTCCCTGGGGACGAGGACGAACAGCGCCAAGGATTCTGGTTAGCATTCGAGGCTGCACCATTTACCCTTGACCAGATTTGGATGAAGTACTTCGCAATTGGCGGAGGAGCCGGCATGACCGAAGTCCATGCCTACGTCCACGGTGCCCTGAGCCTTCCTGCCATTGAGCGCGATATGCTGGCGCACGCGCTGAACGAATCCCTCAACGGCCTTGGCGGCAATGGGCGCCGCGCCGGCTACAGCCAGGCCATCTGTCTCAAGTCAAACGAGGGCGAGAGCTGATTCCAGGGAAACGGCGTACGCTGGGGAAACCAACTTCTCCTAGGCCTGACCCATCGCGGGGGGTCGAAGGGTGTGACCGATGAAAGCGTTAGTCGTAGCCATTGTCGCCGTCGCCATAGTCCTCCTCATCGTGGGCTTGGCCGTCGAAACGCTGGGCTTCCTCCTGGGGGTGGCCCCGGTGCTGTTGATCGTGGCTGTCGTCCTGCTGCTGCTGAGCCGGTTCAGGGGACGCCGCATCCCCCGCTGATCCTGCACTGCTGGACCAGGAGTTTCCGCGCTGGGTTCAGTTCGTGGTCGTCTGGGCAGTGTGAGGCTTCGACGCGGCCCGGTCGAAGTGGGTTTGATCCGCAGAAAGCACGGGTTTGAGTACAAGTACTTACCACCCGCATCCCCCGAAACCACGTGGTCAGCAGCCGCGGAAACGAGTATTCGGTGCTGGCAGACTCGCGCGTAAACTTAGCCATGGACGCGATCCCGGCGGTAATCCTCATTTTGGGTGTGGCTGTCGCGTGGTTGGGCCTGGCGGTATTCCTGCTCCTCAGGTTGCGGCGCCGCAGGAGTGGATCGTCACTGGTCGCTTCGGCTTCCCCTCCGGCTGGCCCCGACAGCACCCACCCTCACAAGCCCTGGCGCCGGCTCCGCCCGGCAACTGGCCAGACCCCCGTGCGGCGGCGCAGGTTGAGCGTCAGGAAGGTCCGCGGGTAAAGCCAACAGCTGCCACAAGACGGCGGCCAGGCGCTAAGTCCGTGCGTCGATGTGGCTCTGGGCGATTGCGGCGAGTGTCCGGAGTACCTGCTGGTCCGATGGCGGGAAGGCTCGGGGTTTCGGGTCGATGATGCACAGGGTTCCGATATTCCAACCGCGGGGCCCGTGCAAGGGATAGCCGGCGTAGAAGCGGATGTGGGGCTCCCCCACCACCAGCGGATTGGACGCGAAACGGTCGTCGGTGAGCGTGTCATTGATGATCAGCATCGAGTTCTGTTCCACCGTTGCCGCGCAGAGTGCGATCTGCCTCGGAGTTTCCTCTCGTAGCGGCCCGAAGACAGATTTGAAGTACTGGGCGTCTTCGGCGATAAGTGACAATGATGCGGCACCCACATCAAAGTACTTCCTGGTGGCAGTCACAAGGCGGTCAAACGCTTCCTCCGCGCCGCTGTGAAGCAGGGCCGTCTCGTGCAGGGATTTCAGGCGTTCACCCTCTGCCTGTTCTGGCGTAAGCAGAAACTTGCCCGCAGCTCCCAGCGCCGACAGCGACTGCTCACGGGGTGTCCCCTGGTCAGCCGCGGACCGCCCGGATCTTTCCACCGTCAGGCCTGGTGAGGGAGCCAGCTGCCGCCCCGGCGAGGGTCCGTTACCGGCACCATGGCGGCGTTGCGGTTCGGGCCGGGCCATGGACCCGTGAAGGTATGCGTCCAGTTCGAACTCGGACAACCGGGATTTGCCCGCATTGGCGGGCAGTAGTTTCCGGGGATCCAAACCGATCGTGGCAGCAAGCTCCAGCCGCCGCTCCACCTCGTCATCCACGCCGTACATCTCCAACCGAGTCGCCAAACCAAGCATTCCGCAACTGCAAACCCCATTCATAAGGTTACTTACTACTTTAGCCCTCTGGCTACCCCTCCGGCCTAATCGGCAAGGGCACCTACTTCGGAAAAACTGACAATTGCGCGATGACCCCTTTGTCAGGGGCTGCGGGATTAGGATTTCTTCCATGAAGATTGCCGTTGCAGGGGGAACCGGTACCGTCGGGCGCCACGTGGTGGAGATAGCGAAAGAGCGCGGGCACAACGTTGTCAGCCTGAGCCGTTCGGAGGGCGTGGACCTGGTAAACGGCCGCGGCCTGGACCAGGCGCTCCAGGGCACGGAGGCAGTCATCGACGTCTCCGGCATCCAGACCACGTCCACTAAGAAGGCAGTTGACTTCTTCACCAACGCCACGCAGAACCTGCTGGCGGCGGAGAAGAAGGCGGGCGTGCGGCATCACGTGGCACTCTCCATCGTTGGAATCGACAAGGCCACCTCGGGCCTCTACGCCGGGAAGCTGGTGCAGGAGGACGAAGTCAGGCACGGCGGCATTCCCTGGTCCCTCCTGCGGTCCACTCAGTTCCACGAGTTTGTCCCGATGGCGGTAAAAGCCGCCTCGGCCGGCCCGCTGGTGCTGGTGCCGAAGATGTTCACCCAGCCGGTCGCCGCCCGGGAGGTGGCAGCTGCCCTGGTCACCGCAGCGGAAGCAGGGCCAAAGGGACGCCTGCCCGATCTCGGTGGCCCCCGCGGCGAGCAGCTGGTGGACCTGGTCAGCGCCTACCTGAAGAAGACGGGCAAGCGGAAACGGATTGTCCAGGTGCCTGTTCCGGGCCCGATGGGTAAAGCGATGCGCAAAGGCAAGCTGATTCCCAAGGCGGGTGCCGCCGTCGGACGCCAGACGTTCCTTGAGTGGCTGGAAACGCAAACGCAACAAAACAGGTAGTCCCCGGCCGCCGCCGTCGGAAATTAGAGTACCGGCTACTGGTGCCCTCCCCTCGGGCCCGCCCGTAGATTCAAGGTGCAGACCGCGGACAATGCTGTGCGGGGGCGGAGCGAACGGGGGGTCACGGTGACGATTCATGTGGCAGGCACCAGCGGCAGGGTGCTGAAGGCCGACGGCGGGAAGCAGGCGATGGCGGGCTCCCCCGCCTTGGAGCCGTGGCCGGAGCCCTCTGGGTTCCTGCTGGATTTGGTGACGGACACACAGACGGACGTGGACTCCCTGCGGAGGCTGGCCGAAACTGCTGCTGTTGCGCTCACCGGCTCGGTGGGGGTTCAGATCGATTGTGCCGCCACGCTCGCCTCTGCACAGCGTGCTCCCCTTCGCGCAGCAAACAACGGCCGGGCCGTTTCCCTCGCCGCAGCGGAACAGGATTTCGACGACGGCCCGCGGGCCCAGGTGGTCGATTCAGGGATTCCCGTGGTGGTGGCGGCCGACGGCGGCACTCCCCTGCGGTGGCAGGCTTACCGGTGCCGGTTCCTCGACGCCGGCTACGGCGAAGTCCTCGCCGTTCCGGTCCGGCTGGAGGCCGGCATATCCTGCGTCCTGGCCTTCTTCGCCCCGCCTGGCGTTTCGTTCGCACCGGAGGTGGTGGGGTATGCCACCTGGTTCGCCGGCGTGGCGGGAAAGAGCCTGAAGCTGGCCCTTGACGTGCGGAGCGTGCGGGCAGCCGGGGACAACCTGAAAGCCGTCCTGGAAAGCCGCACCTCCATCGACGTGGCGTGCGGCGTGATCATGGGCCGGAACCGCTGTTCCTATCCGGACGCCTTCAGCATGCTTGCCTCTGCGTCCACCCGGCGAAGCATGCAGGTACGGGACGTGGCCGAGGGCATCCTCAAGAACATGCCGCGCGGCGCACCCGCCACCCGGTTCGTGGACTGAACCGGAAGCTTGGCGGCAAGCAGTATCAGAGCGGAACAGCCCTGCCCCGAGGCAGATGGGGCGCAGCGTGAGCGGACGCTCAGGACTGGCCGACGATGTCCCGCGGCTGCCTGGCTGTATCCAAGTGTGTCTGGAGAGCGTGGGAAGTCTGACTGGCCCGTTGCTTGATCCGGTACAAGTAGTCCACCGCGAGCCGGGGCAGGGCGACGGCTGGATCAGCGATCCGGATACCTTCCCGCTGGGCTGCCTCAAGGTCGAGGGCGAGGGCCGCGAGGCGTTCGGCGCCCACCATCTGGCTCGCGGTCTTGAGGCTGAGGACCGCATCCCTGGCCTCAGCAGCATCCCCGGTAGTCAACGCCACCCGCAGCTTTTCTATCCTCGAAGGCAGGGCGGTGATGAAGTTTTGGACAAATACCCGCCAGACCTCGTACTCATGAAGGTCCTCGCGCAACTTCTCCAGCACAACATGGTCTATGAGCGGATGGGTGGATCCTCCGGCGCTTATCAAGGGGGACGTGCCGCCGGGCTGGGGGCAATTCACCTTGTGCAGTGGAGTGGTGGTGATGGTCATGCCTGGACTGTACGGAGTGGATATTGGGGGAACCCTGCGGCCGCACCTTGTGGTTTCCTAGCTCGTCCAAGGTCTCTTGTTTAGCCCTGAAGCCGGGGTCCCTGATATTCTGGCTGCTCGCTTGTTGTCCTGTGCAGGGCATCAAGCCTGGCTGCTGTAGCCCAACGGCGGGCCGCTGCACCCTGCTGTGAAGTGCCGCCATGGCGCAATCACAGTTTGATCAGTTCCTCACGGAAGCCACCTAGCGGGACCCCGGGTCCGGCTCGATCCTCAGCCGGGATGCCTTTTACGGCCTGTGCACCAGCTGGTGCACCGTGTCCCGGGAAACACGGACCACAGCGCAGTTCTGACCCTTGCTCCCACCCGAAAAAGATAGACCGAAGGAAACCAGAGCATGACCATCACCAGCAACACCACAGCGTCCAATGACGGACATTCCCGCTCGCTGGGCATCGAGGACCTCGACCTCACGCCCGCCGGCCTGGCAGACGCCCCTGCAAGCGAACAAGACCGTGAAAGCATCGTGCACACCGGCAACAGCTGACATCCGCAGGACCTTGGAAGGACAAGGGAAAGCCCCTCCTAGGAGGGGCTTTCAACGTAGTGGTCACTTGTCTTCTGGTATCGGTCAGCGGTGATGCACTCCCCCTTCCCGGACGCCCCCTAGCGCCCATCCGGACTATGACAAGTACTGACTTTAGTAAGCCGAACGCGGGTAGTAAAGGGTTTTAACGCGGAAAAATACCTGATGGAACCGCAGTTAAAATGTGGACAGCCACACATCCCGGCACATCTACTTCCGGTAAACCGCCAAGCCCGTATTATTCATTCATGTGGACAAAACAGCACCAGGCTTTTTGCAGCAAGTGCGGCAGGGAGACCAAGCACGTCACGCACTACCAAAAGGACGACGTCGGCGGCTCCCTGGTTGCTGATGTCCAGTGTGCTGAGCACAGGGAATCGTCCGCGTACAGCAACCAGAGGATGGCAGCAGCGCCTGAGCCGGCCGCCTGACCCTAGTGGGCCCAGCGGTCCCTCTGGGGCTCAGTTCATGCATTGCCTATGCCGGTACCGAGCGCCAGCCCAAACCCGCTCCAGGCTAAGCCAAAGAGCATGCATGTTGCGGCCCAGAAAGACAGTGGCAGCAGTTTGCAGTGCGTACATCAAAGGCCGCAACAGCAGGGTCATCACCCCTATTCCGCCCAGCAGCATTAGCCCCGCTGCCACCATGGCTCACTGGCCATGGGCATTACGGACGACGCCGGCATTCGGTGCTGCCGCCGTCGGATCCCGACCATGCATGGCCGGCACAAGACCCCGTGGCCCACATTCAGGGGACCAGGCGGGCCTAGCGTGTCAGGGCGAAGGCGGCCACAGCCAAGACAATCAACAGGACGGTGCCAAGGATGGCGAGCTGCTTGCCGCCCCCTTGTGCTGGCCCTGGCCCTCTTCTGCGCCCGTGCTTGCGGATTACGTCTGCCATGCGCCGACTCTACGCATTCCCCCATGCCGGCGCCCGCGTATCGCCTACTCGTTTTACTAAACCCGAACCACGTAGTGGCCTCAGCACGACCCCAATATATTGACTTTCGATAGAAACCCATTGATTCTTGAGGCATGAGTATTGTGAGTCGATTGGTCCTCCCGCTTAGGGTCCTGCTGGTGTTGGTGTTCCTTGGGCTGTTGGTGGCCCAGGTCATGTCGTTCCCTGGCGAATTCCTCTTTACAACAGAGGAGGGGCCGGGAATGGATCCCTGGCGATGGCCGCTGCTGTTGTTCGCCGAATTGGAGGCGCTGTGCCTGCAGGTTGTCATCGTATGCATCTGGCGGCTGCTGACCCTGGTCCAGCGCGACCGGATCTTCACCCCGGCCTCCCTGCGGTGGGTGGACGTGATCATGTGGACGTTCGTCGCGGCATGGCTGCTGCTGGCGGCACTGGCCGGCTCCCTCATCGCGTACATCTACTTCACACCCGAATTGCGTGACCCCGGGACACCTGCCATGTTGGTCGGCATCACGCTGATCTTTGCGGTGCTGGTCCTGCTGATTGTGGTCATGCGGGACCTGCTGCGGCAGGCCACGGCACTGCGGACTGACATGGAAGGGGTGATCTGATGGCGATCGTGGTGCGCATCGACGTCGAACTGGCCAAGCGCAAGATGAGCGTGGGCGAGTTCGCTGAGCGCGTCGGGATCACCCCGGCCAACGTGGCGGTGCTGAAGAACGGCCGTGCCAAGGCGATCCGTTTCAGCACCCTGGACGCGATGTGCCGGGTCCTGGAGTGCCAGGCGGGCGACCTGCTCGAGTGGGTAGCCGACGATGGTGCCGGCGACGGGACGGAAAAGCGGTGAGGTGGCTGGCCTCACTCCTCGCCGTGGCGCTGGGCGTCGCCGTCTTCGTGCTCGGCGGGGCTGATGACTCTCCTGGTCTGCAGGGTATCGGGGCGGTGATCGTAGCCGGCGCGGCCGTCCTCCTCGTCCGGGCCGTGCGCCGGGATCGCCACCGGCTCTGACCAGCAGCAGGGGGCTGTGGGAGCGGCTGTCCTCGAAGGCCTGTAAAAGCCATAGCCGGCCGGAAGTCTGCGGGTATCCGCAGACTTCCAGCATTTGCCTTTCTTCCCTTGTCCACGTTCGTAGGATTTAGCCATGCGCCGGTTCTGGAACGTACAGGTGGTTGGCTCCCCTTCGGTGATGGAGTAGTGGTAATGGTTCTCAGGGAAACTGAAATCCGGGCGCTCAGGGCTGTGGTAGACCGGCTGGCCCGGCGCTTCCCTGATCAGCCAACCTCCGTCATCGAGGACGTAGTTGCCTACGAACACAACCTTTTTGCTGAGTCCCGGGTTCGGGACTACATCCCCATCCTCGTTGAACGAGCCGCAAAGCTCAGGCTTGCTTCGCCGGCAGTCCTGAGCCCGCAGGTGGGTGCAGCGAATGCTCCCGGCGGGTCTCCTGTCAACGCTTGATGAGGGTTTCAATCAGCCACGGCACTACCCGTCGAACCGCGCACTGCTACTGCCCTCCGGCACCACAACGTGCACCACGTTGCGCTCGATTGTGAAATCGGTGGGCGTGGCAGTGACGATCTCGCCGTCGAGGTTTACCGGCATGGGCGGCTCGGTAATCAGCCGGACACGCCTGCTGGTTAAGTGATGAACCCCGTCGCGTTCCACGAAGCTGCCGTCCTTCAGTAGCCGCGCGATCCTCACGTGCTCCCGCAGCGGCGCCCCGGGGATGGCGTAGATATCAAGGGTGTGGTCATCAATCCCCGCCGTCGGCGAGACCGTGTTACCGCCGCCGTAGTGCCGGCCGTTGCCCACTGCCACCTGCAGCATGTTTTCGAGTTCCAGCGCTTCATGGTCCCCCTCGGGGAACTCGAGACGGGCCCGGAACGGCCTGTGCCGGGCATAGGCGCGCACGGCGGCAACGCCAAAGCCAGCGGCCCGAGATACCGCTTCAGGCGGGGGCTGAGGGTCTCGGTGACACCGACCGACAGGCCAACCGACGCAACGTTCAGGAAGGGCTGGCCGTTCGCCCGCCCCAGGTCGATGTCCACCACCTTTCCGTCCGCGAGGACAGCGCAGGCCCCGGCAAGGTCGTTCGGTATCTCGAGCGTGCGGGCAAGGTCGTTGGCGGTTCCCAGCGGAAGGACGCCGAGCACGATTCCGGTCCCTGCAAGCCGGCCGGCGGCGTAGGACACCGTCCCGTCACCGCCGCCAACAACCACCAGGTCGTGCCCGTCGGCCATCACCCTGTCCAGGGTTCCGGCCAGCTCTGCGCCGGACAGCACAGGGTGCACGGATGTGACGGGCAGGCCCGCCCTTCGCAGCCTGTCCACCGCCAGCTCCGGCGCCGCTCCCAGGCGGGCGCCGGCGTTTATCACCACGGCAGCGGAGTACGCCTCTCGGGCAACCTTCATGGGGAACATCCTAGGGTGGGTGGGCCGGGAAATCCCTGAGCCACCAGGCGGAAGGTTCGCACCGGGCAACGGGAGGCTTACGACGGCGGCACGCGGCCGCCGTCGTACGCGTCAGTATGCCTGGTGCTCCCGGCGGGTCTCCTGCAGCCGCTTGATGAACCAGCGCGACTGCTCCGGCCCGTAGGGCAGGACGGGAATCGCCTTGGTCGCGTCGGAGGGGGCTTCGCGGATGGAACGCTGGGCCTGGCGTACCGCCGTCGTCATGGTGTCCGCCATGGTCTTCACGAACTGGTCGCTGCACGGTTTGCCGTGCCCGGGGATCAGGAACTCGTAGCGGTGGCGCAGCGCTGAGATGTGCCGGAGCGCGTCCGCCCATTCCTCCGGGTAGGAGTCCTCGAAGGACGGGTGGGCGCCCTGCTCCACGAGGTCGCCGACATACAGGGTGGTGGGCGTGCCCACCAGCAGGTCGCCGTCGGTATGGCCCCGGCCCAGGTGGAACAGGGTGGCGGTCAACTCGCCCAGGTCCACCAGCACCGGCTGGTCCTTCACGATGGCATTGGGCACCACGAGCTCCACGTCCTGGCCCTCGCCGGCTGACATCTCCGGTTCCAGCGTCCCCACGAAGCGGCGCTGGAGGTCCCCGCGTTCATCAATCTCCCCGGCGCAGTTCTGGTGCGCCCAGAATTCGGTGACGCCCTCTGCCGCGAACACGGCGTTTCCGAAAAAGTGGTCGTAATGGGCGTGGGTGTTGACGACGACGAGCGGCAACTGGGTCTTCTCCCGCACCGCATCCAGGATCTCCCGCCCCTGCCGGGGACCGCAGCCGGTATCGATCACCATCGCCCGCTCGGATCCGACAATCAGTCCGGTGTTCAGCAGCGATCCTTCGGTGACCAGCACATAGTTGTCCGCGCCGACTTCGAGCCATTCCGACATTGTTTCTCCGTACCTCCGGCAAAGCAGTGTTCGTTCGTCCAGGCGTCGATTGTACCCACTGGCCCTTGGAGTTTCCGGGAGGCTGTGCGGGTACAGGTGGCGCATGCTGCTGCTGGGCCAGGTAGGGTAGCCTCCGCCCGGCCGAAGCGGAGGAAAATTGCTGCGCCTCCCGAAACTTGGCTAGTTCCTCGCCCAAATCGCTACCCAGTCAACGTAAACATGGCCGCTGGTCTCGGGTGCCGGGCAGCCGGTCAGGCACGACTCGGTCTGCAGGATGTAGCGCATCGGCTTGTTCGGGACCATTGACTTTGCAACGCCGATGGACTTGCCATCAAGGAAGAATTCGATGCGCCCCGGGCTCCACTCGGTGGTTGCCACATGCCAGTCCGTGAAGGGAACGTTGGGACGAAACACATCGAATTGGTGGCTGCCGTCCCGGATGCCGTGCAGGGCGGCGTAGATGACTGTGGAGAGGTCCCCTTCCGGGAAATCGATCTCGCCGTCCTGCGGCCACTGCTTGCTAACGGGCCAGAGCAGCCAGGCTACCTTGTAACCCGGGAGGGCGTCGGCTTTGAAGCGCACGGAGTAGCGCCCGTAAAGCTGGCTGTTGTAGGGCGGCACGGTGGCCCCTGCGAATCTCGGGGAGGGTGCCGCACCCATGGAGACACCGTTTTCCGAGTGCAGGAACATGTCCAGGACACCGTTGTGGACACTCAGGACCTTTGACGGGTAGTAGCCGGACGTTCTCTGGTTCTTTTCCTGCCCCTGGGCATGGGTGTCCGGCGTGCCGTCCTTGTAGGTCTCGTGCCATCTCGAACCGTAGATGCCGGGAAAACCGCCAAGGGGCACGTCCCCGTCCGTGAAGTCCTCCACAAAGACCTGCCTCCAGCCGGGCAGGTCGCCCACCGGCAGGGATTGGTCGAAGGACGCAGACATGGGTTTCGGAGCCGGATCAGAGCCGCCGTCCTTGGTCGGCTCCGGGGAGGCGGTTTCGGCAGTAGCTTCCGGAGGCCTGGCCTCGGCACTCGGCTGCAGAGAACTTGGATCAGAAGTTGGCTCCGGTGAAGGGGTATCCGTAGTGGGCTGCGCAGAGCGAGTTACCTGGGTCACTGGCTCTCCTCCTCCGCCTCCTCCTCCGCCCTCAGCAGCTTGGGTCCGCGGGGAAGTTGCAGCGACGCTGAGCGTACTAATGGCGACCGCCAGGGAAACGACCATCAGGACGGCGCCGCCGGTCCCCGCACGCTTCTTGATCGCTTCGGAGCGTGACGTTTCCTCCTCAGGGACAAGATGCGACGTCTTGCCGTGTCCGCCCATCCAGGGAAAGAGGGAGTCGCGAGGGCTGTTTGCCATGGTGTCCTCCCATCGTGGTGCGTGGGGGACTCTGGGCAAGAACGGAGCGCCCGGCCTCATCCCCGTCTGTTCAGCCTAGGAGGGGCGCCGCAGCAGGTCACGAGTACTGAGTACTCATATTGAGATTCAACTCCCACCCGGGTACTTGTTTTTTCCGGAGGGTCGACCGTGACGGTGCTGACGCCGCGTCAAGGAAGCAAGGCTGCCGCCTCAGCAAGAGACCGGCGCAACCACAGGGCGTAGTTGGTGGAGATGTGCTGAGCATCCGCATGGGTTGCAAATCCCGATACAACCGCGGGACAGAGATACTGCGCGCACAACCAGGGAACAACGTCCACGTATACCGCGCCACCGGCCTCGGCGACGCGCTTCTCCATCTCATTGTGTTCGGTGTCCACCGCGTAACTCCGCGGAGTGTGGCAGCGACGGACGTCGTCGGAATTTGATGTGACGCAGTCCTGGGGATTCTTTTCCGAGTACGCGATGTCCCCGATTACCACCACACGATCACTTATCGCGCTCAACGACTTGATGGTCGAGGCGAGGCCCTGCGCCCAGGCTGCTTGCGTGTTTTCTTTGTCAGGGCGCCCATCCTTCTCAAGCCAGGTACCTTGACGCTGACCCGAGATGAGGACGACGCTCGGGTTAAGTGCCGCAATCTTCGCCAGCGAGTCGGCACGGAATGCCTTGCACTCGGGATAATCACCCTTGCGCTTCGCGTTGTAGACCGAAAAGTCGGCTGGCGGACACGAGAACATCGTAAAGACTTCGAAGCGCCGCCCAAGTTCAGTGGCTGTCACGCCGAGCGGACTTTCCCACATCTGTGCGTGCGAATCGCCATAGACCACCACTGTCTCTCCACCGTTGGCGTCACCGTAACTGCATGGGACTTTCCCTGTTGGGGCATCAAGGCCCCTGACGCAGGCATGTCGGTTGAAAAGGAACCTCCCAACAGGCGGCTCCGGCGTCCACCCTGCAGCGTTCACGCCGTCAGCCACGGCCTTTGCCACTTCGTCAGCCGTCGGCAGGTCACTGCCGCGGGCAACTGGAAAATCGTCGAAGTTGTCTGTGGGGGAAGGCTTGGGCAGGACCGACACCAAAAGGCTGGTGAGGCCCAGTGACAGCGCCACCAGTGCGGCGCCGAAAGCCACGCTGACTGACGGCCGGCGGGCCTTGAGCCAACTGGAGTTCCGTGCGGGAAATTCCACATATTTGAAGGTAACGACGGACAAGGCCAGCGCCACACCGACCAAGGCGAGCCTGGTGGTCATCGTCAGTTCAGTCCCGAGCGATGCCGCGGCGAGGATCAGCACCGGCCAGTGCCACAGGTACAGGGAATAAGAGAGCTTGCCAAGCCACTGCAGAGGTCCCCACTGCAGGAGCACTTCGGCTCCTCGCTTGGGTGCGATTGTCCCGCCGATTATCACAAGAACCGTTCCGCCAACCGGAAGAATGGCCGCGGACCCCGGGTACCTCGTGAACTCGTCCAGCGTAAGCGCTGCTGCCGCAATCGCGATGAGTCCAGACACACTCGCAGGGGCAGCAACGACAACCGGCAGCCGCATGATGGCCGGCGTAAGCACGGCAAGAATCGCGCCAGCCGCAAGTTCCCAGGCCCTCGTCAGGGGAGAGAAGTAGGCCGCACTCGCGTTCTCCGTCGTCGCGTACACCGACCACGCAAGGGACACGGCAACAGTGACCGTGAGGAGAAACGCCAGTGAGGTGCGTAGCGGAACCCTGCGTCCGATCGCAGCGACCGCAATCATTGCAGCTGGCCAAAACAGGTAGAACTGCTCCTCAATGGCCAGTGACCAATAGTGCTGTAGCGGGGATGGTGGAAGGTAACTGGCCCAGTAGTCCGTCCCCTGCGAGATTTCGCGAAAATTGCTGGCGAAAAGCGCTGCCCATAGCCCGTCTTCGGCGGTTCGGGCAGCACGCGTACCGCCGATCAGCGCGAAGGATGCGACAACTGTGACGGCGAGGACAAGAGTGGCGGCAGGCAGGATGCGCCGAGCCCGCCGGGCGTAAAACCCCAAGAGGGAGATCCGCCCGCCCCGCTCAGCGCCTTTGAGCAGGAGGCCGGTGATGAGGAAGCCGGAGACCACGAAGAAGACGTCGACACCGATGTAGCCTCCCTGCAGCCCCGGCACGCCTGCGTGGTCCAGCACCACCAGTAAAACGGCGATCGCGCGAAGACCCTCTATGTCCGGACGGAACGTGCGTGGAACGGATGAAAGACGATGGGCTCCCTTCGGGGCATGCTCACTCGCCTGTAATTGGCGTCCGCGTTTACGCGCGTCAACGTGGTTTCCCATGGCGCAATCCACTGGCCAGTTTCATCATGATCGCCCCTTTGCCCGACGTCTCTTACCGGCTCGTGCGGCCGACCGTACCGCTCTTTGCGGCCAGAATCAATGCATTTCCCCGGTTTGGGCGGCTGCCGCCACTCCCGCCGCCAGGCGGGCCAGCCAGTACGACGGCGGCGCGCGCCGCCGTCGTACGCCTCACCATCCCGGGGGGTGCTGCCACCTCAACTGATGGAGCGTCTCGGCTAAACCGACATCAACTGATGGAGCGTTTCGGCTAAACCGACATCAACTGATGGAGCGTTTGGGCTAAACCGACATCAACTGATGGAGCGTTTGGGTTACATGGGATTCGGAGTGCGGACCTTCGCCAGGTCTCGTCGGCAACTGGTTCCCGCGCGGGCATCCGGCTATCGGACCAAACCGGCCCAGGACTCCAGGAACTTCTCAGCCATGTACGCATGTCCGGCTGAGTTTGGGTGGGCGCCGTCAGCGTCGAAGCCCGGGCTGTTGGCAGTTGTGAACCAGCCGGCCTCGATGGCGTCAATGAAGGGAGCGCCGGCAGCAGCGGCGCCGGCGCGGACGGCGCTGTTCACGCCGCGGAGTTCCTCGGCGAGAGGCTGGGGCGCCGACGGTCCGAGCACTACCACCTGGACGCCCGGCCAGAACCTGCGGGCGGCCTCGATGGTCTGCGCCGTGGCCGCAGTGACTTCTTCAGCATTGGGGACCTGGATATCGTTCTGTCCGCCCTGCAGAACGAGGACGTTGGGCACGAACGCGGGGTTGGCGGCAATTTCCCGCAACCGGATTTCGTACTCACCCGCAAGCTCGTCCTGCCCACCGCCGCCCCAGGCGAACCCGGTGCCGGATACGCCATCAATATTGGTCGGATATCCGAGCTGCCCGGCAACCAGGTACGCCCACCCCTGGTCCGGCTGGTCGGCACCAACACCGGCAGTGTACGAGTCGCCCATGATCAGGAGGACGGGCTCAGCTGGCAACTCAATCCCCGATTGCGGCGCGGTTGCAGTAGCTGTGGGTGCAGGAGCCGGAGAGGTGGGAGCCACAGACGCAGGAGCCGTAGGCGTTGCCACCGAAGCGCTTGCCGTCACGGGGACGGCCTCGCCTCCTCCCTGTGGACCCATCAGGGCGATAGCTGCCACCCCAAATGCGGCCACGGCCAGCACGAAAAGTGCGGCGTACTTGGTCCACTCCTGCAGGCGCCCGCCGTTTCCCCTCACCGGCACATCGTACCGGCGAAAGTGAGCCCTCTGGGGAGCCGCCCGTTTGGGGTTCGAGCCCCAGGGTAAGCAGACGAGCGAAGAGCCCTGAGGACAGAGACCCGAAGCGGTGCTCTTCTCCTGCCTAGGACCCGGGCAGCTGCTAAAAGGGTTAACCAACCGTGACCTTCCGGTCGTTCCTTCCCCGGACAACAGCCATTACTGTCGATTCCACCATCCGGAAGAACGGAAAAGAGGCGACGATGAGCATCGACATCGAAATTGGTAGCAGCCTCAGCAACGAGGACGCGGCGCACTTTGCGGCCAAGACGGAAGGCATCACCACAGCGATGCAACGGGTAAGGGAAGCCCACGCAGCATACAGCTGGGCGTGGACGGACGAGATCCGCTGCCGGGGATGCAACGCCAGCCTCGACATACCTCTACTCGCCAGCACAAAAGCCAACGCGGACAAGGCCTTTCAAGCACACCAGGCCGCCCAGCTGGATGCCTTGCTGGCTGCCGACGGCCTCAGCCCGGCAAACCAGACGTGAAGACTTCCTGAAACAGCTGTAGGCGTACGACGGCGGCACGCGCCGCCGTCGTACGCCCTACCTCATGAGCACGCTGGCTGGGATATCGGCCAGGAGCGCTGTCTGCTTTTCAGTGGCCCTCCGCTACGAAGCGGAACAAACCGGCGGCGGGGGCTCGTCTGCAGGTACACCGGAGCGACAGGGAGCACGCCACTCAGCGGCGTCCCACCCATCCATGATGTATATCCGTTCGTGCGCAACCCTGTCACCGCTGAATTCCAAGATGTTGCCCCTGAAAATCCAGGGCCCGCCGTCGTAATAGAGCGTGTGAGTCAAACCAACGTCAAGTGATGGAGCGTTTGGGTTAAACGGACGTTAAGTGATGGAGCGTTTGGAAAAAGGCGACGTCAAGTGATGGAGGGTTTAGGAAAAACCGACGTTAAGTGAGAGAGCGTCCGGGGGTGGGGGTGGGGTTTTAGGGGTGGGGGTGTTAGGGGTGGGTGGCGGCGGATTAGAGGTCGGCTAGGAGGGTGGTTGGGTTTTCTATTGAGTCGGCTACGAAGCGGAGGAAGCCGGCTGCGGTGCCGCCGTCGCAGACGCGGTGGTCGAACGTGAGGGTCAGCTCGGTGACTTTCCGGACGGCCAACTCGCCGTTCACCACCCACGGCTTGTCAATGATCCGGCCCACGCCGAGAATTGCCACCTCCGGGTGGTTGATGATCGCTGCCGATCCGTCCACGCCGAACACTCCGTAGTTGTTGAGCGTGAAGGTGCCGCTGCCCAATTCAGTGGGGGTGGCCTTGCCCTGGCGCGCGACGTCGGTCAGCCGCCGGATCTCCGCGTCCAGTTCCCGGGCACTCAGCTTTTCGGCGGAACGGACCGAAGGAACCACAAGACCGCGGTCGGTCTGGGCAGCGATGCCGAGGTTGATCCCATCGAACGAAACGATCTCTTGGGACCCGTCGGATCCGGTTTCGATGCGGGTGTTCAACTCCGGGTACTTTTTTAGCCCGGCTGTGACAAAACGGGCAATGAACGCAAGCAGGCCGGGCACCTCAGATCCGGCGGCTTTGAGTTCCTGGCGGAGTTCCACCAGCGCGGTGGCATCGACGTCCACCCAGACGGTCGCCTCCGGGATTTCCGAACGGCTGCGGGCCATGTTCGCTGCAACAGCTTTGCGCACTCCCCGAACAGGAGTCCGCGAAGAGACAGCCAGGCCGGTGCGGGCGTCCGTTGTCGCAGCTTTTCCGTCCTTAATTTCGAGAGGCTCCACCACGGGCTTCGGCTCGGCCACCGGAGCGGGCTCGACCACCGGAGTGCTGATGGCCTTCTCCACGTCGCGGCGCATGATCAGCCCGCCCTCGCCGGACCCGGGGAGCTCGCCGAGGTCCACACCGTGCTCCCGGGCCATGCGTCGGACCAGCGGTGAGATGACGGCACCGAGCTTGCCGGGGACGCGGGTGCGCAGGAGGGAGAGGTCCATGTCGGCATCCGCCGCAGGGCCGCCGTCAGCCGCCCCATCCTCCAAGGGAAGGGTGCCGACCGAGCCGGCTGTGGTGCCCTTGCGCGCACGGGTCCGGCGGGCGACGCCGTGGCCGCCCGGGGTGCCATACCCTATGAGCACGTTGCCGGATCCCGCCTTTTCCTCTTCGCGGTAGGCCTCGGCCTCGGGGTGGGTTTCCTCAGCCTCAACTGCGGACTCCCCCAGTTCGGTTTCGGTCGGCTGGGTTTCCGGCTCGGCGGGTCCCGCGGCAGGCGTAGCCACCGGAGCCGGCCCACCCACGGAAACAGGCGTCACGGAGATCAGCGGCTTCCCCACGTCCAGCGTCTCGCCCGGCTGACCGTGCAACTCAGCCACGATCCCGGCATAAGGGGAAGGCACCTCAACCGTGGACTTCGCAGTTTCCACCTCGGCAATCGGCTGGTCAACGGCAATCTCGTCCCCCACGGAAACGTGCCAGGAAACCAGCTCCGCTTCGGTGAGGCCTTCGCCCAAATCCGGCAACAAAAACACGCGTGTTTCACTCATGGTCAGTTCTCCCACTGAAGGTCGTCAACGGCGTCGAGGATGCGGTCCACGCCGGGCAGGTAGTACTTCTCAAGCTTCGGCGCCGGATAGGGGATGTCGAACCCCGTGACGCGGCGGATCGGGGCGGCCAGGTAGTGGAAGCAGCGCTCCTGCACCCGGGCCACGATCTCGGAGGACACAGACGCGAACCCGTGGGCTTCGGCGATCACCACGGCCCGGCCGGTCTTCCGCACCGACTCACAGACAGTGGCGTCGTCAAACGGCACAATGGTGCGCACGTCAATGACTTCCAGCGAGCGCCCTTCCAGCGCAGCGGCCTCGGCCGCGGCAAGCGCAGTGGGGACGGACGGCCCGTAGGCGATCAGCGTGGCGTCGGTTCCGGGACGGGCGACGGCGGCGCGGCCTTCCGAGGATGTCCCGGCCTGGGCAGCAGCAGAGTGAGCGGCCCGCAACTCCGAAAGGTCCACCAGGTCCTTGGACCAGTAGAGCTTCTTCGGCTCCATAAACACCACGGGATCGTCCGAGTCGATGGCTTCGCGCAACATCCGGTAGCCGTCCGCCACGGTGGCCGGGGTGAACACCTTCAGGCCGGCGGTGTGGGCGTAATAGGACTCGGAGGAGTCGCAGTGGTGCTCCACTCCCCCGATGCCGCCGCCGTAGGGAACCCGGATCACCAGGGGCAGTTTCACGGCGCCCTTGGTGCGGTTGTGCATCTTGGCCACGTGGCTGATGATCTGCTCGAACGCCGGGTAGGCGAACGCGTCGAACTGCATCTCGATCACCGGGCGCATCCCGTTGATGGCCATGCCCACGGCCATGCCCACAATCCCGGACTCGGCCAAGGGCGTGTCGAAGCAGCGCTGCTCCCCGAAGGTCTTGGTGAGTCCGTCGGTGATGCGGAAGACTCCGCCCAGCGTTCCCACATCCTCGCCGAACACCAGGACGGAGGAATCGGCGTGCATGGCGTCGGCCAGTGCCGTATTCAACGCTTTGGCAAGGGTGACCGGCTGGGGGCCGGCGGCTTCGGCGGAGGCAGCGGCCGAGGCGGCCGCCCGGGCGGTGGCGGCACTGACGTTGCCGTTGGCCTCGGACGAGGTGGTGATGGTGGGGCTCACTTGCCGGCCTCCTCGGTAGATGATGCTGCGTCGCGGGCGAGTTCGTCGGCGAGCAGGGCGGACTGTTCCTTCAGCTGGGGCGTGGTCTTGGCAAAGACGTGGCGGAAGAGCTCCTGCGGGTCCACAGGGACGTCTTCGCTGAGGCCGTCACGCAGCTGCGTGGCAACTGCCTCCGCCTTCTCGCGGATCCGCGCCTCACCGTCGTCGTCCAAGAGCCCGCGGTCTGTCAGGTAGGTGCGCATCCGGTTCACCGGGTCCTTGGCCCGCCACTCGGCAACTTCACTGTTCTCGCGGTAGCGGGTGTCGTCGTCGGCATTGGTGTGGGCCTGCATGCGGTAAGTGTTGGCCTCCACCAGCAGGGGGCCGGCGCCTTCCCTGGCCAGTTTCACGGCCCGGTCCAGGACGGCGAGGAGCGCCACCACGTCGTTGCCGTCCACGCGTTCGCCGGCCATGCCGTAGCCCACTGCCTTGTGCGCGAGCGACGGCGCCACGGACTGGTGTGCCAGCGGCACCGAGATGGCGTACTTGTTGTTCTGGACGAAGAAGATGACGGGCAGGTGGAAGACGGCGGCGAAGTTCAGGGCTTCGTGGAAGTCGCCTTCGCTGGTGGCTCCGTCGCCGCACATGGCCAGCACCACGGTGTCCTCGCCGCGGAGCTTGGCGGCGTGGGCCACGCCGACGGCGTGCAGCAGCTGCGTGGTCAGCGGGGTGCACTGGATGCCCACTTTGTGCTTGAGGGGATCGAACCCGCCGTGCCAGTCGCCGCGGAAGATGGTCATCACCTGCACGGGATCAACGCCGCGCGTCATCACGGCCACGGCGTCGCGGTAGGTGGGGAACATCCAGTCACCGTCGGAGAGGCACAGCGCGGCCGCCACCTGGCAGGCTTCCTGCCCGTGGCTGGACGGGTACACGGCCATGCGGCCCTGCCGGACGAGTGCCGAGTTCTGGTCGTTGACGCGGCGTCCGACGACGAGCTGCTCGTACGCTGCCAGCAGCTCCTCATCGCCGGGCAAAGGGTACTCGTGGCCGGGTTCGGTGCCCTGCTCACCTTCGGGCTTGAGCCGGCCGTCCGGATCCACCATCTCGATCTGGTGCCGGGCGGGAAGCATGTAATCCTCGGCCGTGATGCCGAACTTCTTGGCAGCTTCGGTGAGGGCGTCCTCGGCGGGCGCCTTGCTGGTTTGGTCCGGTGCGGTGTGGTTCGCGGAGATCGTCATCGTTCCGTCCTTCTGTTGCCACTATTACTCCCCAGTATCCGCCCACCGAAGGTTTCGTATCCAGCACCTTGATGAATCATGGAGAAGCTGTTCGATTACGGGCCTTTCGGAAGACGAATTGTAAGTGTGAGCCAGATTACGGGCAGGAGTGTGGACGAAATGGTAAACCTGCGTAAGTGCCAATTTCAGGGCTTGAAGAGCTTGCGGCGATGGGGACAACTACCCTGCTTCGAATTCCCTGATTATCCGGCCCCAGTGATTTACTGACCCTGACCGTCACGTACTCCTGGGGGATAAGTATGAAGGCCTTAGCTGCCACGTTTTTGCTCGCATCGCTGGTGCTTACAGGCTGCGCCGTGGCTGGTCCTGGCAATGGTCCGGCGGCGTCAACAGAGCCCCCACCACCATCCGGTGCAAAGACCTACTCAAACCTGGATCCGGCGGGAATAGAACACGTCAAGACTTCGAAGATGGCACGGTTCGACATGACCTCAGGGAGACTTACCAAAAAGGACGTTGGCCTGGAGGACGGCACCAGCCAGGCGCCGGATGTCCTGATTCCCGATGGTGTGATGGAACTGACTATCGAAGCGCCAACGGGTCTGATCCGCGCCAAGACAAACCGGCTCCGGCTCAACGGCATGAACAAGGGGCCCGACTTCCGTGAGATCACGTTCTTCCTCACAGCCGAATCATTGGAGGACTTAACAGCCCTGATTCGCGACGGCGTGGACCGCTACGGCATTCCCAGTGAATCGGCAGAGGACTGGATCGAATCCAAGTCCAGCCAACCGGAAGACAAGAGCGACTTTGCCCTGGCGCCGGGCACTTCAACAGGCCTCCAGGTCCAGTACGACCTCCGCTACGACGGTTTAAAGGACGTCCAGGTCATCATTGTGCACGTCCACCCCGTCTGATCCCGCCCGCAAGACGCGGCCGGCCACGCCCAGGAAGAGAGCACCGTGGAACCCCATCACCAGTACCCCAATAATCTTGCCCATCAACCGGCAACTCAGGCCCAAGCACCGCCGTTGCCTGCTTGGGCCAGGGTATTCAGGACCATTCTGCTGGCCCTCGCCGGCCTCATGGTGGTCATGCTGCTGCTTCTTTTTGTTGCGGGCACGTCCGCATCGGCCGATATGTACACCCAAGGCGGGAGAGACATTCTCCAGGCGATCATCTGGCTCGGTTTGGGTACTGTCGTGATGACGATCCCGTACCTCATCGCCAGCATCCTCTACGCCGCCCTCTGGGCGGCTAAGCTGCGCGGCAGGGGTTACCGCGGGTACCCGGGCACTTCCTGGGTGCTGGTTGCCGGGCCCGTCATGGTTGCGCTACCTGTCTTGGCCCTCATCGGGCTGATCGCAGCCAACCCCAGCGCGTTGTGAAAGCTCGAAGGCTCAACATAGCAACGTAGCGGCAGCTTGCCCCACCCGCTAAGTGAAAGGACTGACTTTGATTTACGACCGTGAGCGTGAGCGGCGCAACGACGCCGTATACGCCGAACATAAGAAAGCTGTTGCAGCCGGGGAAAAGCGGGTACTCCGCAGGACCAGCACTGGCGAGCTGCACAGCTACCCTGGTGACGAGATTGGCTTTACGCCCGGCCGCGGGCAGGCCCAGGTCAGCACCTGGTGGGGCATGGGAATTCTCGCGGTTGTTTCCGCACTACTGGCTGTCCTTTCGGTGCTGATATTGCTGGCCCCGCTGGGACAGGGAGAAGGGCCCTTCTGGGGCGGGCTGTTCCTGACTGCCCTGGCTGGAGGCGCCGCCTTCTACACATACACGCTGGCCCGGGACGAATACCGGGCCACCCAGCTCCGCAAGCTGCGGGGCTCGCCGAAGCCCGGCACTGCAGGCGGGGTGGACATCAATCTACTCGAGGTGGGACGGAAACATCGCGAGGAGCCCAACACCCCCCAGTAGGATTATTTCCGGTCCAACCAGGACAAGCATCTCGGCCAAACGTGAAGAAGATTCGTTTCAGCGGTACGACCGCCCGTGACATCGTCACGCATCAGGCACTCACCACTGGGATAGAAAAGGCTCGGCGAAGAATGGGGGGGCGACAATGCTTCAATCCGCGTACTCGGGCTGAGAGAGCGTTTGAGTTACAGGTCGGCCAGGACGGTGGTGGGTTTTCGATGGCGGCGAGAGGCGCCGGGGGTTGCTAGGGAGACGGCGGCGGCGGGTCTGCGGGCACCTCGGAGCGCCACGGAGCGCGCCACTCGGCGGCGTCCCAGCCGTCCATGATGTAGATCCGCTCGTGCGCAACGTGCTCGCCCCTGAATTCCAGCAGGCTGACTGTGAACATCCATGGGGCACCGTCATAGCTGATCAGGTTCTCCACAACCACCAGGTCGGCACGGTGCGTGATGCGCCGGGTGTGGAACTTGAGCTTGGCCGGGTACCGTCGCCGCCATTCGCGGAAGTTCTCCACGCCTTCGAAGCGTTCGCCGGACTGGGGGAATTCAAGCACTGCGTCGTCGTGGTAGATCTCGTGGGCGATGTCCTCGTCCTTGCCTGAGTATTCCCAGTGACGCCGCAGGGCCTGCATCAGGTCCGCCTCGTCGAGCATCATCGCCTCCTCCGTCCTGGGACCAAGCGTAACGCCGGGCTCCCGGTCCTGAATAGGGAAATTACAGCGGTGGCCCCACGGCTGACACAGATGCGCGAGCCGTATTTTTGAAATGCAACCACCCGTTTATTTGGACAGTTTCCGGGGCCGGGAGCCGGACAACGGAGGATAATGGCGTGCAGGCCCTATAGGGAGCAAAGCGCATGAGCAGGTATGACATTGGCGTGGAGAGCCACCAGGCTATGCCGGACGGGGTTATTGGCGGAGGCGCCGGCCCGCCTATGTCTGCTGCAGCGGAGTTGTTCAAGGCCGTGGCCCATCCGGTCCGGGCGCACATCCTGGAGTTGCTCTCCCACGGCGAGTCCACCATTCCGGAATTATGCGAGGGCACGGGAGTGAAGGCGACGCACCTGTCCCGGCACCTGGGCCAGATGCGCGGGCAGCACCTGATTCAGTGCCTGCGGTCCGACGGCCACCTGATCTACCGGCTGGCATACCCGGAAGCCGCCGAACTGCTTGCCGCTGCCCGGTCCGTACTCCAGGCGCGGACGGCGTCCGCCCTCACCTCCTTGCGCCCCCTGCCGGAGGAACTGCCATCCACGGCTCTCTGGGACTATCAGTTCCTGGCCCTGGAGGAATCACTTGTATCGCGTTCGGTGATCGCCGAGGCCTGCGGGGCGATAGCCGCGCGAATCGGCTGCACGCCGGAGGAAGCGGCCGGACGGCTCATCATGACGGCCTGCAACCGCAATTGCACTCTTCTGGAAGCCGCACGGGACGACCTAAGCAACGGGCAGCAACCAAACCGCCCCTGACTTTTGAGGGGCCGAGTTTGCCGGTTGGCGGAAGAAGCCCATAGCGACCGGCTGCGCGCCCGTAATGCTTCTTCTGTTTAGAAAAACTCCTTGACCTTCTCCAGGCATGGGACCACACTCTATTTTGGTCGATTGACGAAAACGTCTTTCGGTCAAGTTCGGAGTTCGTTTTCTGTTTTTGCAGGCAGCACGCTCCGCACCAGGTGGCAGGGATATCCTCTATGGGGGCTCCTGGTGTGGCGATGGACGCGGAGGGGACAGCGTGGTCCCCTCCGCCTCTGAATCACTTTCCCGATCCAGCCTTTCCTGCGGCTGACGGGGACCGGGACAAACCAAGCACCATCCGTCCCGCGGGCGCGGGGCGGCATTCTAAACACAGGTGAATGACTAGGGGTGGGTAACCGTAATGGGCATTGACAAGGTGTGGGACCGGCTCGAGCCAGAAACACGGCAGTGGCTGATCGACAATCCCGGGTGCAAGATCCTTCCCCGGTCCGTGGTGGCGGCGATCACCAAGGCCACCGGAGTAGAGTTCGATCAGGACCGGCACGGTGAAACTCTCCTCTCCCCCGCCGACTGCGACTTCATCCGCACCGCAGCGAACCTGGAAGGCGCCCGGCGCAGCGAGTCCTCGTCCCCGCGTTCCTGACACCCGTTCGTATTCAGCTCCTCCGGTAATCGCAAAGGCTTGCACAACTCCCCTTACACTGGGAGACGAATTGTAAGTGTGAGCCGGATTACTGATAGGCCGTGGACAGCGTGGCAACCAGGGACGCCGGGACGGAACCCGTCCCGTTGGACGACATCGACCGCAGGATTATCTCGGAGCTGACCCGGGACGGACGCATGTCCGTGACCCAGGTGGCGGAGAACGTCCATATCTCGCGGGCACACGCGTACACACGGATCGGCCGGCTCACCAGCGAAGGCGTGCTGTCCAGGTTCACGGCGCTGGTGGACCCGATCAAGGCCGGGCTCCGGTCCTCCGCCTACGTGACGCTGAAGCTGAAGCAGGACGCCTGGCGAGAACTGCGTGACCAGCTTGGAGCCATACCGGAGGTGCACCACGTGGCCCTGGTGGGTGGCGACTTCGACGTGATCCTGCTGGTCCGCGCGGTGGACAACATCGACCTGCGGCGGGTCATCTTCGACCAGCTCCAGTCCATGCCTGGTGTGCTTGATACCCAGACGTTTTTGGTGTTTGAGGATTTGGACACGCGGTGAACTGATGCGCAGCGGCGTGCGCTGTAGCAGGCCAGCCAAGGGCGCCCTCTCGATCGTCCCTATTCCGTGCGCGTCGATCGAGACGGTGCGCGGGAGCGAGGAACAATCATAAGCGGTCCAAGTCAGGTGACGCATTATCGATCTCTCCCTATGGGTGCAGGTATTTGAAGTTGTAGCGCAATCGGTCGGCTTCCTCCTAATGGTCGGGAAATTGATTCTTGGGACGCTCGGTATTGGGTTTCACTGGCATTTTGCTCCAAGCGCGACTGAACCGGGGCTTAGCGTCCATTGTGACTCTCGCCAGTTATCCGGGGGCCATCCTGCTGGCGAGGAACGCGGGCACTGCACCGTCAGGGGTCGGAGCTTTGATATTCGAGCACTCCTCAACAGCCGAACGCCGCGTTTGCTACTTATGCCACAAGACGGGGACGATAATAAATCGGTCATATTTGCCCCTAACGGGCCGGTAGAAACGGGGCACCAGTAGGGGGAAGATGAGAAACTTTGATGCGTCGTGACTACACGACGATGCCAGCAGTTTCGGGTGTAACGGGCACGATGCTGATGATGTTCAGCCTGCCCTTTTTGTTTTCAGCGAGTCAGGCTGGGCGGGGTGGGTTCTACCGCTTGGCGCGGTCCTCGTCGTTCTGGCCGGCTTTGGCTTGCGCGGGCAAAAGGGTGCGTGCTGAGTCTTTGATCAGCGGCGTTGCGAGAGCGACGGCGAACAATACCTCGTGGATGTTCGAAGTGATCGGGGAAAATGCGATGTCCCACAGGGCAACCAGCGAAGCGAACACAAAGAGGACCGTGACGCGTTCCTGCGAACCGATGAGCCTGGTCAGCAGCAACCATGCGAAGTAGGCGGCGAGCAGAAGGCCTGCGATGCCGAAGCTCACCCATAGGTCACTGGCAACGGAATGCAGCTTGATCTGAGCCCCGAGCACGTAGGTGTTAACGTAGTCGCCTTCGAGGTTCACCCCGGTCGCCTGGAGAGCCGTCTTAGCTATGCTCACGTCATCGAAGTTCGGCGCTACGCCTGGGCCATAACCGAAGGGCCGGTTCAGGAACAGGTTGAACGCTGCCGATGACTCCACACGTCCGGACGTCAGAAGGTTCTCACCGCCTGCGATCTGCCGGGCAGTCACCAGTTGGTTTCGCTGCCCCAGGTAACCGTTGATGGCCAGCCATACCGCACCTTGGAATACGGACCAGAAGATCCCAACCAGGGTGACGAGGATGGCCGCGGTCTTCGGGCCGCTGGGCTTTTCCTGACGATTCCAGAGCCAGATAACAAGGAGGGCGGCTACAACGAGTAGCCCGAAGTTGCTGCGGTAATCGTTGATGATGGACAATGCCGCCATCACGGCGATTAGCAGCAGCGACAGTAGGCGGGACCTGTTGTTGTAGATCAGGGCCGCAAGGAATATGGTCACAGGCCACGCGAAGGCGTACTTCCACGCGTTGGTGCTCCAGTTTGTGGAGGACATGGCTTGCTGGGCTATCCAGCCGGCGCTGTAGAGCATGGCGGTGGCACGGAGGCCCAGTTCTTTACGTGACCAAAGAAGAGTCAGGTAGGTGAGCAGCGCGCCGGCGAGGATGACGATGTACCCGGTTGTCGCTGATGGATCTACTTCGTGGTCCGATTTTGCGATCTCCAGCAGGAGAGGTGCGGATATTAGTGAAGCGATGAACAGGCCGACAGGCCAGCCGATACGGTAGTCTCTGGCGTTGGTGAAGACGACCCAAAACAGAAGTCCTGCGAGGACGATCCCCGGTGTAGCGCCGCCCATTCCGGGTACCGAAAGTGCGCGCAAAGGGATCAGAAAAACTACTGCTGCAACTATTAGCTTCGGCCAGTGATCCTGAAATTGAGATGTCCCCATGGGATCTAAGAGTAATGGCCCGGCCGCCAGCTCATTGAACCCGTAGGCGACCGGGACCCTGTCTGCCTCTATTGAACAAGGCTTTAGCTGGCGATGTTAATGGCGCCCTCAGCCGTCCCGTTGCGAAATGACACGGCACCGATGCGGACCTTGACCTGGACGCCTGTCAATGCGGTCAGAGCGACCATGATGTTGATGGCAGTTGCCCCGGCTGCGGGCGGCGTTAGCGTGGCGAACCGTACCGGGCCCGGGGGTTCTCCGTGCCGATGTTTTCCAGCATCGGTTGGCCGCCGAGCTCCACCATGGACCGATTGAGCATCTTGACCGTGAGGTTCGCCGTGCCTGCCAAGTAAGCGGCACTTGTAGCCGGCGACGTCCTCGATCTGAAGCTGGCACTTAGCAACGATCTGGTCCCCCTGGCAGCCTGTGTGCGGGGCGGTACCAGTCAATGCTCATGGACCGGCCCGAGCCATGCGCGAGCGCGCGGATGCCCTTGTTGTTGGCTGAGAACGAGTTGAGCCGAAGTGTCGCCCGCTACGCCTGCTTGCAGGGGATTACGGGAAAACCACCGGGTTCCTGCCAGTTTCGGGGGACAACGGAGAAAGCAAACGCGATCTTCCGACCAGGAGACGGGGCTACCTTTAGAGCCAACGAGGCGGGGGCAACGGTAACGCCGACAGCCCCATCGATTTGGTCAAGAATCGTGGCAGAAAGGGCCCCAGGGAGACCGGACCTAGTGTTGCTGATCGAGTGCCGGTTCGTTGTGCAGTCGGTAAGGTTTTTGTCCGTCCCGCCGAGCGTGTCAAGATCATGGCACCGCCCTCGGGCAAACCCTGGAGGTGACAACCAGCGGCCTGCCTACGCCTGCACCGGAGATGCGGAGCGTTCGTTCCACCGGGGACAACCTGGAGACAGTTCTGGAAAGCCGCACTTCTATCGACGTGGCATGGGCGGCAATCTTGGCGGGGAACCGCTGCTCATACATGCCGCGTTCACCAAGCCCGCGGGAGTCTCCCGCCAGTGGAACCTGAAGCCTGCAGCGTGACGGAGAACTATCCTGAGGGCAATGGCTGGCGGCTCGCCGGGGTCCGGTCCGAGCCCCATTGTTGGCATAGAGCGCTGCACTGCACCCTCAAGCACAAGCGGTTAAATCTGCCCGTTGGCGGCCGGCTAGTGACGTGCTTTAGCGCGGATAAGTCCAGCGGCGACAAGAGCCACAACGTAGTCGTTGATACTCATGTCCCGTTCCCCAAGTACTGTGCCCTGTACCGCCTGACAAAGCCCCGGAGCTACGCCGCGAGGCTCAGGAATGCGTGGTTGATCGCCCGAGCCTTGGATCAGGGTTTGTGCAGATCGAAGCTGAGGGACGGCTTAGCCCTCGCGGGGAAGAAGGCGTTCAAAACCGCTTGCCTTACCGGTACCCGTCCACGATGGCTGCGGCGATCTCCTTGTAGGCGCGTCGAGTTTCAGGCTTGAGTACATCGAGTGTGACCAAGTCCCCGTCGGCCACCCCCCGATCATGCGGCACGGCGATAAGTTGGCGGCAGATGCCTGCGAGATGTTCCTCGATGGCGTCTTTGTCCACCCTGGACGAGACTTCGTCCTTATCCGTGATGACCACGATGGCATCACGGGCCAAGTCTTCATACCCGTGGCTGGCTAGCCATTGCAGAGTGCTGCGTGCACGCTTGGCACCGCTCACAGCATAACCGGCGGCGATCACCAGATTGTTTGCGGACTGCAGGATACCGCTCATAGCGTTGTGAGTGACGCCGGTGCCGCAGTCGGTGAGGGCCACGGAGTAGTAGGCGCCGATGAGCTTGCGGATGCGCAAGTACTCTTCCGCGGTCAGCGAGTCTGAGACTTCCGGGTCCTGCTCCCCTGCAATTAGGTGCAACCGACCGGCGTGGTGCATGTACCGCGCCAGCGCGGTGAGCGAGTCAACTGACTCGATGTTGCGGAGCAGGTCCGAGATGGTGCGTGGGCTGGATTGTTGGTATATCCCCTCGCCCAAGGCGCGCTCCACCAAGTCTCCTGAGTCGGGATTCGCGTCAATTGCACAGGGCGCGTCGCCACGGTACTCAGCCAGCGTGAGGCCTACCCCCACTGTGGTTGAGGTCTTGCCAATGCCGCCTTTCAGGCTCAATATCGCCGTGTTGTAGCTGCCCTGGAGCTGACGGGAAATGCGGCGTCCCAATTCTTCTTCCAGGCGCTGTTTGAGGCCGGGGCCCATGTTCCACGCGCCGCCCGTCATGTTGTACATCGCACCGCGGAAACCGCCAATTGGGCGCGGCCTCTGCTCCTTCACAAATAGACCCGGTGAGCTGGTGAAGTCCGGCATTGGGGTGCCGGCGATAACGTCTGCGGTCGTGGGCCGGGCACGTCGAAAGGCGGAAGATTCAGCTGTTGTAGCCGACGGCGCACGTCCGGCTTCCGCTGCTGTTCCATCAAACGAGAAGGTGGCTGTGGCCGGTCCAGCCTGTTGCAACGGAACTACAGCAGAGGCTGGCGCCCTGGCGGGAGCCGGAACATGCGCGGCCTGCGTTCCGGCATCGGCTGCTGCTGCTGCCTCCGCCCAGGAGCTCCGGCGCGTGGCGGGCTTTCCGGTGTCAGACGGGTTGGAGTGGCTTGGTGTTGCTGCTGGCATGGTTCCTGTCCGGACATCCGTTAGCTCACCGTCGGCGCGACGTATATCGCGGCGTCGGCGCTGCTGCGGCTGCCCTGCATCATCTGCATAGGCGCGTGCGTTCTGATCCGCCGGATCGGGCATGTCTGTCCCCCCAGGACGTTTCGGCAAAAGTTCTGCGGCACTGGTCAAACAGTAAGTCTAGGGGGTTTGGGCACTCCCCACCGATCAGACGCGGGCGAGTGCAGCAGCGACTACAGCCGCGGTAAGAATAAGCAGAACGGTCAAAACGACGTAGCCCTGCCATTTGGGTCGACCTCTGTGCGGGTTGATGTCAATGTAGGGCATGGCTAGGGGCGGTTACCTCGTGTGGCGGCGGGGGCTGGTATCTGAACGGCCCGGCGTTTGAGCCGCAGCATGTGGTACAAGACGGAAAAAGGAACCAGAAACGTGCCGAAAAGCGCACAAAACGCTAAAGCAAATTCGGATATAGCCACAACAGCCTCCATTGGTCACAGTGATCCCCATCGACCACGACATAACCACGCGAGCCGTCAATTGACAAGTCACGTTGTTACCGGCCCTCCGTTAGCTGCGTCTCTGTCAGGTGTCTAATGCCACCAGTACGACCGCGCTTGTTGCCACTGCCAGAAGGGTCAGCAGAACGTAAGACAATACCTGGAATTGGCGCTGCCGCAGTTCCCGCCGCGACCGGCGGGTGTAGTAAGTGCCCCCATATCTACCCATGGCGAGATGGTACAAAACACAACCTCAAGGATTGATCAAGTCAAGCGTTATATGACGTCCCGGCCCTTGTTACGTACTTTGAGGTGCGGCACAACGTCGGCGGTGCACTCAGAAACAGATTCCCACTAACGTGAACGCGTAAGGGCTAGGCCTCTGTTGTTCAACTCCTATCGCTTACCCTGCTGGTACACGCGTAGCTTCCTGTCCTCACGGTAAGAACGAGGAAAGCTTAGTCAGGGCACGAAACTGGCTTGCAAGCTTGGGCATGACGTGAAGGTCACTTGAGTCGCTCGTAGGTAAGGAGTAACCCTCGAAAGTAACGCTTGGATCAGGTCGGCCTGGCTGCGTAATATTCCCCGTATGGGGACAAAACAACATAAAACCTTCTGCGCTGAGTGTGGCAAGACGACCGTGCACGTGACGATGTATAAAAAGTCCACAAATGGCGGCCCTCTAATTGCCACAGTCTGGTGTGCTGAGCATTCGGATGCGTCTGCCTGAATCTTACGGTGGTAACTTCCGGTGATTCCTAATCTCCGATACAGCTAGAGCGGCAGAACGGGACGACGATGTTAGGAGCCCGGAGGTGGGTGTCGCTGGCGCAGCCCGCGACAACAAGGCAGGACGCCCGTCCCGCCCTGCTCAAATTCCCCTCGTAAGTTGAAAACGACTGCCACCCCGACAGTATCAATGGGCTATATATTGGGCCTTGCTCAAGCCGCAGTTTAGGTAGTGGTAGATGGCTACTTCCAGCTCTGCAACAAGTGGTTCCTGTTAACCAACTTGCAATTGGCGAGAACTTACTGGCATCGGGGCAGATCGAATCGCGAGTGCCATTGCGATTATTCCTCGACAGGTGGCTCGGTTACCGCACAGGGGGCCGTTTGCCAACTTGGAGTATGTGATCATGCCAGGACAGGTTTGCACGCAACCGACAAAAATCTCGAAGCCGAATACATAAACTTACTGCTCCCGGGAATCAGATCAAACTACGCCATGGATTGAGCGATCACTGAGCAACCCCAGATTCGTCGGACTCGTCATCACGGCTTACATCGCATGGCTCTTGCTGAACCGGCTGGTGGCATGCGAGGAACAGGTTCCAGTGCTATGCGCTCCCGCTTCGTATGTCGGCCTGTGGAACATCGCGTTCGTACCTGTCATGTCCAAAAATCTCAAATGATCTTCGCCGCGACGCTTGCCACGACCTTTTCGATCCAGCACCAGAAGGAAAAGAGACACAAATAACGGCGACAGTTTCTCACAACGGAGGCCAGGGATACAAATGTGCCAGCTGAAGATCACACTGGCCAAGCTCGTAGGGCACCGGCGGATACCTATTGGAGACGCAATTGGTGCATATGTCATCATCAGTGGCGGAAATGCCCCAACGTCAAGATACGACTCCTATACACAACCCGACCATATCTGGCTCAGTAATCGATCAAGAACAATTTAAGATTCGCTCAAATCAACGCAATTTATAGTGCAAGTGAGTATCACAGCCTTTTGGCCGAGTGCTGCCTTGTTAGAACTCGAGTAGCTCCTACTGTGCCCTACCAGGTAATCAAACCATAACCTCTGAGGACTGCAATCCATGAGTTAGGAGGCTTTGACCAGTGTGGAGACTTAAAACAGCTCTGGCCGGTAGTGGGACGGGCGGCGCTTCCCTGGTGACGACACCCGTCCAAAGGGGGCTGCCGTCGCATGCATTTGCTCAGGCTGTCCGCGTGTTCCCTCGTATCGCGGAGCAGTGATGGCTAGCGAAATTAGTAAAGAAACAGGTAGCCTACCCAATTGCGACGCTGGTGTTGAACGCCGAGGACTTCTTCGATTTGGCACCCTTCTAGCTGCCGTCACTGGCGCCTCCGCAGTGTCAGTTGTCGGTGCCAATGGTGCCAATGCTGCCCCCGGTGACAAAAGCCCGTCGGCGACATATGTCCCTACAGCGGAAAAGGGTGCCGCTGCCGGCGTAGCCACACTAGATAATGAATCCAAGATTCCCGAGGTCCAACTTCCTGACCTCTCCACGACTTATGCCCCCGTCGGCAGGACTGTTTATGTTGAGTCCTTTCGGAACGGTACAAGGACCGATGCCGAGATTATTGCTGCCGCTTTTGCTAATCTAGCCCCAGGAGGATGCCTCAAATTTGGGCAGGGAAAGACATACACCGTCGCCGTGCCCTCAGCGTATGATTTGACGTCGAAGCCTAATGTTTTCATCGATGGACAAGGCGCCACTGTCGATGGCAGCGCAGTTGGATCAGGAGCGATCCTCCGAATCATGGGTGGTGACGGGAGCCTAACCACGACTCTAATCGCGGCACTTACATCGCGCAGTCGGACGTTGACCGTGACGTCTACTGCCGGCTTCTTCGCGGGTGACATGATTTCCATTCGATCGAATGCAGAGATTTTCAACTCGGACAGATCCACTGCAGTGAAACAGGAGATGGCTCGAATTGAGGAAGTCACAAATGCGACAACTCTGACACTGGAAACGCGGACGTGGAACGCCTACTCGATATCAAGCTATACGGTGACCGTGAAACGCATACCCGCCGTGAAAAATCTCTACGTATCGGACCTCAACCTCAAAGGCGCAGGTGGGGGATCAAAACAGACGGGTATCCAGTTCGCGAATTTTGACGGCTTGAACTTGTCCAACATATTTGTTGAGGGCGCAGGCATCGAGGGACTGGCTGGCACAACTGGCCTGGATTGGACCGCCGTAAACTGTCGCGTGCAAGGAAGCAATGCTTCCGGCCTAGGCTACGGCTTTCACGTCACCCAGGCTCAGAACGTAAAGTTCATAGGCTGCTATGGCCGCAAGAACCGTCACTCATTCGATGTAGACGAAGTCCGAGATGTCTTATTTGATGGCTGTACTGCTGAGGGCGATTGCTCGGCCGGCATTTCTACGCACGGTTCCACTGACATTGTGAAAATAACTAATAACACCGTCAAGGACTGTGGGGGTGGAATAGTCTCTCGAGGACGAAACACCATCATCAGAGGCAATCACCTCATCGGCTCACAGACTACTGCGGAAAGTTCAGAGTCGTACCTACACGGGATAACCATCGGCGACGATGGGTCACATTCCTGGGGCAGAGGTGTCGCTGGCATAGGCTTGGTGGTTCGGGATAACTATATAGATATTTCAGGGCCAGACTGGGGCAGTATCAATGCCTTCGGCATATACAGCACAGCGGCTCTTGAGGATGCTGAAATCTCCGACAACAGGATTTCCGGATATTCTTCACATGGCATCTTCGCTAAGGGCGATTACGCGCTCCGGCTCACGTTTCGCAACAACAGGCTGGACGGCTCCGGGCAAGTCGGCACGTATGGCTCCACGGCTAGTCACGGTATCTACCTCGCTCCGACCCATGCAGCTTCGGGCAACACGCTGAACGAAGTCGAGTTCGATGGTAACCGCATTAGCTACGCTCTTCATTCCGGGATTCGCGCAAAAGGCAACCCGACGAATGCGGGGCCAGTTTCTGACAACCTTGTATTCAAGAACAACATCATTTCGGATTGCGGAGTCACTCGCATTCATGTGGCCGACGGCTACTACGGGTCGCGCATTGAAATTTGGGCCAACGAATGGCTTGGAATTAACGATACTGCCGCGCCGGTTACGCTGCTGCCGCAATCTTTTTACCTCGCCCCGCCCTTTGTTGGTGCCAATGGATTTGCTGTAAAAGGGGTGCGCCTCCTTGAAGAAGGCCGGGAGGCAGGGTCACGGCTCAGACCTAACTTGTATTACGCTTCCCCTGCTACTACAGGCACTTCTTCCGTGACCCTGAATCGGCTATCAGCGACCCCCATCTTCATTGGCCGGCGGATTACAGTCGACCGCATTGGTTTCAATGTCGCATCTCCCGCTGCAACTGGCGGCAGTGCGCAACTCGCCATTTTTGCCGATGTTCTCGACGGAATCGGAGGCTACCCTGGCGCTCTTGTGCCCGGAACAACTGGCAAAGTCGCAACCGACACATCAGGATTCAAGGAAGCAGCGATTTCTGCCGTTCTTGACCCAGGTCTGTACTGGCTTGCTGTAGTCCCCCAAGTAGCGGCTCCGTCAGCGACGGTAATTACTGGGGCGGGTTACCAGACAGTCGGGTATCAAGCTTCAGGCCCAATGTTAGGGCGCGCAGCCTATGTGCATGACTCCGTGACAGGAGCGATTCCATCTGTTTTCACGTCAGCTGTCAATGCACAAGGAATGCCTCCCCAAGTACAGGTTCGCGTAGCCCGCTAAGGTCGATACCTTGACAACAGGGACACCCACCCACCCATCGTTGACAGAATGACGTGTCGATTTGGATGGCCACTCAAAGAAGCTGGCGGAATGATCAAACGAAGCCATAGAGATGTGCCCGCTACGATTAGACGGCCGGTGGATGGGTTCAGCGAACTTGAAAGAACTGCTTCCGGAGAAATTCGGCTAGCTCCAAAGTGCATTTGAGGGCGTCTTGATCTTGTCCTGAAAGTTTTTGGAAGTTAGAAGGAAGGCTGAATCCCACCTAATCTGCTGCAAGACCAAATGTATGGAACAGCTTATACGCACTAGTCTCCCCTCGAGGCGATACGGACTGCGATCAATTGGCCCGTCATCGAGTGCGGCGGCGGCCGCAGACGCGCGGAGCGAAGGCGAACCTCGAAGACGAATCACCAATCAGCGCCAGTCCACTCCTGACTTCACGATTCGAGCAGGGTTTCCCGCGATAAGCGAGCCTTTTTCTTCTACGGATCGCGTGACAACGGAACCGCCCGCTATTATGCAGTCCTCAGCGATTCGCACTCCCTTGAATATCTTGACTCCGCTGCCCACCCATACGTGATTGCCAATCTCTACAGGAACTCGGAAGTTTGTTGCAGGGGGAAGTTCCTCCCTCGTCCCGGCTATGCCATGCGAGTGGAAATCGGAATCAACTATTTGAACATCCCATCCGATCGCGCACCGCTCTCCAATGCTCACTTGCTTCATAGCGATAATTTTCGTGTTAGGTGAGAATTGAGTGTCTGCCCCAACCGTCAGGATCGCGTCCCTTCCGACGTCCCACCGCGCGCCGCCTCCGATAGAAACTGCACCGGCAAAAGTCAGTGCACCCCTGTTGCGGATTAGGGCAGGTTCGCTGCCGTCGAGAAACCCAAAGAACCCGGTGCCGAAACGCAGTCGAGCGTCTTTCGGTGCACTAAACGACCCTTGGTCTATTATTCTGAAGTTGCGACCCACCAAGGCATCTTTCGAACCAGTCCTGAGCATGAATAGGGAAGTACGGATGACAGAAGGGACAAATGGTCGCTCTAGTGAGTCCTCAAAGAGCCGGCGGGCACGGGTTAATATAGTCACCGCGTCATCCTACTCAATGGGACACGGTCAATCTTTCAGTGGCGCTGGGAACAGCCGCTGACGATTGTACTGGCCGCTTGAACGGCCCCCGTACATGTTCCGAGACGCGCCGCTCATCCGTCCTCGCGACCAATGCTCCCTTCCAGTCGGCGACGAGCATCTCTACCAAGCAGGGCGATAGATGGAGGGTGAGTGAGTGATGGGACTCCACCGATCCTTCCCGTGTATTGGGCTCTCGACGTCACCACGCGGGAGGTGTCAGCCTTTCCTACGAAGTAACCGATACGGGAGAGGGGGTCCTCTGTCTCTGGACGGCCTGCCACGGAGCGCGCCCTGGTAGCGTATGACCGCTTGGGCGGGGATTACACTGCCGGATCACCTAGGGAGTAGGACAAAACGGAATAGCGCATGCACCGGTCCGCCGACCTGTCATGCGAGCAACAACGTGCTTGTGCTACAAAGACTGCGGTACCGGGCGGGTACAATTACCAAGACCGCACGAATATTGCCGTTCCGGTGGTGTGCCCGCCGGCCACCCCTGGATTCAAAAGGGGGACCGGTTTGAACATACGCGAATACCTGCGCATTGCACGGCGAAGTTGGATTCTAGTTACTGCGCTAACGCTCGCTGGTCTCCTCGTGAGCGGAACAATATCAATGCTCTCTAAGCCGACGTACACTGCTGACACTCAACTTTTTGTCGCCATCCAGAGCTCCGGATCTGTTCAAGAGCTACAACAGGGGAACACCTTCAGTCAGGCTAGAGTTCAATCCTACGTCGGTACAGTCCAAACGCCCGTTGTCCTGCAACCGGCAATCGATGCACTGGGCCTTTCGATCGAGTCCGAGGAACTTGCAAAAAAAGTCAAAGCGACTAGTGACCTCAATACCGTCCTGATAAACATTTCTGTCTCTGACAACTCTCCGGTTCAAGCCGCTGCCATTGCCGAGGCGGTGGCTAACAGCCTCGTGCGTGCAGTCGATACTCTGGAAAAGCCACGAACCGGAGGCCCTTCGCCCGTCAGCATGTCGATAATTACCCCCGCCAAGGCACCTCTTAACCCTTCAGGACCAAACACGAAGCTCAATCTCGCGCTGGGGCTTATCGTAGGCCTCGCTTTGGGTATTGTAGGCGCATTCACGCGAACAGCCCTTGATAATCGCATAAGAGGCGAGGCAGACTTGCGCCGGGTAACGGAGGCTCCGCTGTTGGGCGGAATTTCCTTCGACCAAGATGCCACGCGGCTGCCATTACTGACGCAAGCAGCGCATCAAAGCCCGCGGGCCGAATCATTCCGGCAACTTAGGACGAACCTCCAGTTCGCCAATGTTTCGCGACGTGCCAAAACAGTATTGGTCACTTCATCGCTGCCTGGCGAGGGAAAGAGCACTACAGCGACAAATCTGGCGATAGCGCTCGCGCAGGCGGGACAGGCCGTGTGTCTTGTGGACGCAGATCTCCGTCGGCCAATGATAAATGAGTATCTCGGTCTTGAGCGAGGAGTTGGGCTGACGACTGCTTTAGTTGGAGCCGTCGACGTAGGAGACCTTTTACAGCCTTGGGGAGATGACAACCTTTACGTTTTGACTTCGGGTCAAATTCCACCGAATCCCAGCGAGCTCCTCGGTTCCGAGGAAATGCAACAGCTTCTGGTAAGGCTCGAAGATTCATTCGATGCCGTGGTCGTTGATGCCCCGCCCCTCCTTCCGGTTACTGATGCCGCGGTCCTATCCCAATTCGTTGGTGGTGTTGTGGTAGTTGTAGGAGTCCAAAAGATTAGACACCAAGACTTGGAGAAAGCGTTGAGCGCACTTTCCATGGTCGGTTCGAAAGTACTTGGCGTCGTGCTAAATAGGCTCCCAATCAAAGGCCCAGATGCATACACCTACAGCTACTACAGCAGCGAACAGCCGCTAGCATCTGCAAGGTCAGGTGAAAAGCGGCGCAACGCCCTGGGAGACCGCTCCAAGCGAAGTGAGGAGACTGAAACGCTCTCGGTGAGTGAGTTCGACCGCGCGTTATTAGATCCTGGGACGCAACCTGCAAAAACCTTTCGAAGCAGCAGATTCAACCAACTTTAAGTAGTGGCCATGAATTTGACGAAAAAGGAAGAATAGCCAGTGACTTCACCATTGCAGTTTGCAAAATCAAAATACTCGGCCGTCGAGATGATGACACTCCGCTTAGTCGCCTTTACTCCTGTTCATCGGATTCGAATATGTGCATTAAGGCTCTTTGGTGCAAAAATAGACTCTAATGCTGTCGTTTACCATGGCTTTCAAGTCAGGAGCGCGCGCAACTTAACGATTGGTGCACGCACATCTGTAGGTGACGGTGCAGTTCTCGATGCCCGGGGAGGGCTAACACTGGGTAGGGACGTGAACATGTCCACTCAGGTGATGATCTGGACGGCCCAGCATGACTGGAGATCCCCTGACTTCAGCTATGTTGAGGCTCCCGTTACTGTCGGAGATCGGGCCTGGATAGGACCGCGTGCCGTATTGCTGCCTGGAACAACTATTGGCGAAGGAGCCGTGGTCGCGGCTGGATCCATAGTTCGAGGCACCGTTCCACCCTTCACGCTGGTAGGAGGCGTCCCAGCTAAGTTCATTTCGGAGCGCCCTAGCGACCTCCAATACCACCTAGCAACGCCAGGTCAGAAGACTTGGTGGTGGTAGGGGTGGTAGCTATGGCCCCAGTGTGGCATTACAAGAGGCTTGCAATAAATGGGTAACTACGCGTGGCATCGATAGGTAAGACGTTATTGCTCTCTGCCTCCGCGAGGGTTCTCACCCTCCCAGTCACGGCAGCAGCGACCTTTGTCACCACATTTCTCCTCGTCAGGGAGCTCGGTGTATCAAATTACGCTTACATAATTCTTGTCGGTGCGTTGTTTCAGCTAGTTCCTTTTGCTGACTTGGGTATGGGTGCCGCTGTCGTGAATGCTTCCGCCAAACGCCTCGAGAGCCGCGCACTTTGTGCACATGCGCTTGCTACGGCTGGCATTGCGTTCCGAACCCTAGCAATTTCCGCCGCGGTAATTATCGCTGTGACCGTGGCGATCGGGCTAATGGGTGCTTGGCCCTACCTTCTAGGCCTACCCCCAGGGATGGCTGCGTCCTCCAGCTGGGTGATAGCGCTAGTGCTCCTACCATTTGCTTTATCTATACCCTTTGGGATAGGTCAAAGAATACTGGTCGGAGAAGGACGCAACCACATTGTTAGTCTCCTGAGCATGGCTGGCCCAGTCACAGCAACAGCAACAACCTATGTGCTTCTTGAGCTAAATGTGGACCCACTCGTCCTCGCAGTAGCCACCCCTTCGGGAATACTGATCGTCTCGGTGTCGTGCTTTGTTTTGGCCCTGAAAGTTAGCCACTGGAAATTACGTGACATATTCATTGTTCGCAGAATCCGAAATAAGCCTCGGCTTTGGAACTCTGCCTTGCCGATGATCATCATCAGTATCACCGTCCCGTTGGCTATGCAGAGTGATCGACTTGTTCTATCTCACTTTTCAAATGCAGGAGAACTCTCGGAGTATTCTATTGCCGCCCAAATGTACGCGCCCTGTTTCTCCATCATCTCCATGGCGGCCGTGGCGTTGTGGCCAATTTTCTCAAGATCCGGTTCTACTTCGATAAAGCTATGGTCGAAGGCCATCACTACCTTGACCGCAGGTGGTGGTTTTCTTGCAGCGTGTTTTATCATTTTCGTTGGTCCTGTGGCTGACATTATTACCGAGAACAAGCTGACCGTAGGACTAGATCTAGCCGTAGCGCTTGGTTGTTTATTAGGAGTGATGGCTTGTCATCAAGCTTCCGCCGTACTTCTAACATCGCCGGCACATCTAACCTTCCAAGCAACTTGTTCCACGGTCATGCTGATGTTGAATTTGGGACTCTCCATCTATTTAGCCCCGATTTTGGGTGCAAGTGGCGTTGTCTGGGCGTCGGTCGTAGCCGTATTTGTAACGCAGCTCATTCCATGCATATTGAAAGCGAAACACTTTATGCGCACGAGCGTTGAACTGGTTGGAGTTTGATCATCAAAAAGCAGAAGCGGGTTGCTATTTATGACCCAAACTGGATTAATCCATATGGCATGGAGCTAGGTTCTGTTATCGCGGCCGGCGGCTACAGCGTTGATTTGTGGTGCACTGAAAATAGGTCATCAGCACCAAAGGGAGTCAATCTTCATCCAAGATTGGCCCTAGGGCAACGAGCTTACACAGGGCTTGCAGCCCTCGCTTTTCGTCGGATCATTGGCCCCTTGTCGGTCCTCGCGTCTACTTCTAAACGCTTTCCTCTAATCGTCGTCTGGACAAGAGACCCGTGGGATGCATGCTTGTTTCTTTTCCGAGCGATCGTGGGTGGAAAGACCATTTTCATCTACCACAATCCAGGCAATGCGAGAAAACGACGCGGAATTGCCGGCTTTATGGAGCGCTGCCTACTGCGGGCATCATCTCTTTGTGTAGTACACAGCGCTCGCTTGGCCGCCTTAACAGAGGTCCCGGGAACCGAAGTCCGAGTGGCCGCCCACCCTCCATATAGAGAGACCACTTCACAATCATCACGTCGTGTGAAGAGCCCCAGCCGCCGAGTTCAAGATATGCCCGTAGTGGCCTTTATTGGCGCCCTGAGAGAAGACAAGGGCGCCAAGGACTTCGTACAGGTCGCCGAGGCTTCCGACACACGCTGGGTACTGCGAGTGCTGGGGCCCGACCGCGTCTCTGATGGGACTGTTGCGGCGCTTGAAGAGAACGGCGTCACTTGCGAGCACGTCGGCTCGGGAAGCGGCCCGTCCGACGAGGAGCTGATTGCAGGACTGGAAACGGCGGACTTGATGATTGCGCCATATCGATCAGTAACGGAAAGCGGTTCAATCCACATGGCATTGAGTCTGCGTGTACCCGTACTAGCTTATGCGTCCCCTGGCGTGGAGCACATTGTCAATACCGAAAGTTTGGCACCAACCGCAGTGGAGCTCGGGAAACTTGTTTCCCGCTTTTTGGCCACGCCTTGGCCCACGTATACACCGACGGCCCTCGACCTGCATAGCAAATGCGCGCAAGACTGGAATATGATACTGAATGAGTCGTGATGATGTTTTCCTGCCTCGCTTGTCCATCATTATCGTTACCTACAATGCTAAAAATTTCCTTCCTCGCACTTTAGGTTCGCTTGAGAGCCAGTTTGAGATTGGTTCTCCGCAAGTTGAAGTAATTGTGGTTGACGGCGCGTCAACGGACAACACCTTGACGTTACTACAGAATGTTCAATTCGTCGGAACTGTCCTTTCTGAGCCTGATAGGGGGATTTATGACGCTATGAACAAGGGTGCCCAGCTAGCCAAAGGGCGTTGGATACAATTCCTAAATGCAGGAGATACTTTCACGCATCGCAGCAGCCTAGGCACGACGCTGAAGGCACTAGAAAGGGCTGAGGTAGAAGGTGCCCCTTGGGCCATTTCGGCCGCGCAAAATTTGGGCGGGGATCAAGGTGCTGTTCTCAGACGGATACCGAGCGTTCCTCATACTTGGTGGCGCCACGCCTATGGACTCCAGCCGCATTGCCACCAAGCGACCTGGTTCAGAAGGGACACTTTTATCGATGCGGGATCCCACGCTCTCAGATTTGGTACGGCCGACGATTTTGATGTTATCTTGAGGTTCGGAATACTTTCACGCCCATTTGTTACCGAGGAAGTCATTATCGACTATTTGGGCGGCGGTATATCTGAGAAAGGTGCATCGCTCAACCCGCTACTACAGCATCAGGTTCGAGTAGAAAGATTTCAGTTAGGGCCGGTGGGTGCGGTACTCGATAGACTTGCTGGCCGACTTGTAGCGCTACTGAACGCTGCCAGGAGAATCGCGGGAAGACTCAAAGCGCGGCTTTGATTCACTAAAAGGCGACCGACTAATTGGAAATTCGAGTCTAAGCGCAACTTGAACTCCTTAAGACATCTGCCTAGAACAGCTTTCGCTAATCGCGGGCATCGCTCGCTGAACGATAAGCACGAAGAAGTCGTATTTGGATTCCAGCCTGATCAAAACGCTGTTTCGCGAAGTTTGACGCTGTTTCTTCCTCTTGAGGCGTTCTCCAACGGCCTCTAAGCACTTGATGAACCGCTTGCGCTACTGCCTCGGGATCTCCGTCGGGAACGACCAAGCCTAGGTGATTCTGCTCGATCTCCTCAGCTAACGCAGCAGAACGTGTAACAACCACTGGAAGCCCCTTTATTAGAGCCGCGACTAATACGTTTCCCCAAGGCTCGTTCCACGATGTGAGCACAAACACGCCGGCAGTCCCAAGGATATCGTCGATTTGCGTTGCAGGCACTGCCCCTCGATAGACGAGCCCGGGTGTGCTGGCCGCCGCCAACCGAACGGCTTCCCCATCCCCCTGGTCAGGGCCCACGACTTCGTAAAGTTCCTCCCAACCATAGGCATTCGCCCGACGTTTGGCCTCCAGGAAATCACGCACTCGTTTGCGCGGTTCGAGCCTGGCAATGAACAATGCCTTAAGCGTCGAGCTGGTTGCTTGGTCGTTTTGAGGCTCGTAGGGTAACGGGTTGCCAATGACGCTGAACGATCCATCGTCTTTCAGGCCGGACCACTTTTGTAATTGCGCCTTTTCGACAACGGTCAGGGCGATAACACGGCTTGCTTTGCAGAATATGGGACGCGCTACCAAGTCGACGATCCGATGAAGCCGACTAGAACGTGCCGTTAGCATGCCGTGTGGCTGTAGGACCAGGGGCTTCCGGAATGCAAGGGCCAAAGTTGCCGCCAACAGCGGAATCAGTTCTCTCGCATAGCTGACGTGAATCAAATCGGCCCGTCGAACCTGGCGCAGGAGGTCCATGCACATGTGCCACGATATGCAAGTCGTAAACCCGGCTCCAGCAACGAGTTTTCGCACGGGACGAATGACAAGAGCGAATGTTCGCGAATCCAGAACAGGAGCGTCATTGGGAAGATGCCCGGCGATGAGTGTCACTTCTGCACCTCGAGCGCGGGAGATCAAACGCGTTTGGCTGACAGCGGTGTCAAATGGCCCTCCATATTTTCCGGTGGAACTCGCCAACGTCACCACACGCAATACCTTCAAAGCCTGACCCCTATAAGTTTCACTAGATTCGCTTGTCCTCGTCGAGGCAGACCAAACTCATATGGTCCTAGAAACGTTTAGTAACGTCACGCCCGCCGCCGGTGACGGTGTTAGCGGCGATATCGCGGTCAACAACCGACATGGGACGAACTATCGCCGAACGGCCTATTCTTGTTCCACCCAAAATCATGCATCGTGACGTCACCCATGCGCCGTCTTCAATGTGAATGGGGCGCGTTGTCAAACCCATGTCGCTTCGGTGCTTGTGACTTCCTGTTGTCAACATTGTTTCCTGTGAGACGACTACATTAGATCCGACGTAGATATGGTCCTGATTATGGAACCAGACACCCTCGCCAATCCAGCTGTTATTCCCAACGTGCAGCTTCCAAGGGAACTTAACCCTCGTCCGCGGCCGAAAAACTACGTCTTTCCCAATCTCGGCCCCAAACCACCTCAGCGCACGTACCCGGAGCGACGAACTTATCTGCCAAGGGTTGAAGACGACCAATTGCTCCACGATTGCCCAGGCATAGACGGTTGCTGCGGGACGGTCCCAAGCGCTGCGTTCGCCTGGCGCATCACACAAGTTGACTACGGGGACGTCCTGAGGCGTTGCATGTTCGTCCATATCTAGGTCCTCCGAGAGCCGGTGCTTGTTAACACCACTATTCTTGCACTCGTGACTCCAGCAAAATTGCGAATAACAATCCTAGGCCTCAACTACTCCCCAGAACCCTCTGGAAACGCACCGTACACAGCAAGCCTCGCAGAAGGGCTAGCAGCCGCGGGACATACGGTTCATGTTGTCACTGGGTTTCCGCACTACCCCGAATGGGTCCTCAAGGAGGGCTACACCGGATGGAAGATCTCCGAGGTAATGAATGGCGTCTTCGTCAAACGTGTTCGGCATCACGTCCCTCGAAATCCGACCGCCCTCGCTCGGATGCATATGGAATTGAGCTTTGGTCTGAGACTGCTGACAACTCGTTGGGACAATCCCGACGTCGTACTGGTGGTCAGTCCCGCCCTTCTCTCAAGTGCATTGGCAATACTGCGCATCCGGTTGCGACCCAACAGGCCGGCCGTTGGCATCTGGATTCAGGACCTCTACAGCCGCGGAGTTATTGAAACCGGCACGGGAGGAGGAAGACTCGCCAAGCTCGCTACCGCCCTGGAATCAAAGATACTTTGCTCTGTTGACGGTGTGGCGGCCATTCATGACCGTTTCAAGCATCACATGATCAATACTTTGGGTGTCCCTGCCGACAAAGTGGAAGTCATACGCAATTGGACTCATCTACCTGACATACCGACAACCGGAATCCGTGAGATGCGAGCAAGGCTGGGCTGGTCCGCCGAGGATGTAGTCGTACTGCATGCGGGGAACATGGGCAAGAAGCAAGGCCTCGAGAACGTTGTCGAGGCCGCTCGCATCGCAGAGGCCCGCGGGAGCGCGGTTCGTTTCGTTCTCATGGGCGATGGCAATCAGCGTGGCCGCCTGGAAGCCATGGCAAAGGGGGTACGGAAAATTTGCTTCGTCGACCCGCTACCCGACATGGATTTCCAACGGGCACTGTCTGCTGCTGATGTGTTGCTTGTCAATGAACTGCCAGGAGTCAAGGACATGGCTGTGCCTAGCAAACTAACTTCATACTTCAACGCTGGAGTCCCCGTAATTGCAGCCACGGACGAGAACAGTGTCACAGCTTACGAAATTGAGAACTCCGGAGGAGGAGTAAGGGTCGACGCGGGAGTTCCCATCGCTTTGGTGGAGACCGCAGAGGCGCTCTCACAAGAACCCTCCGTAGCTGCGCAACTGGCAGCTAATGCTCTCCGTTTCAGGCATGAAACATTGGCGGAAGCCACTGCGGTTGCCCACTATGATGATTTCATCACGAGTCTGGCATCGTCGCGCGGCCGATAGGTCGGGCGACTCTTTTTTGCATAACATCTATCTTTTTGGGGGTATCATGACCAAACGTGCTCTAATTACCGGGATAACAGGTCAGGACGGCTCTTACCTTGCAGAGCTACTGCTCTCGAAGGGGTACGAGGTCCACGGACTAATACGACGAGCGTCCACTTTCAACACAGCTAGAGTTGATCACCTCTACGTGGACCCTCATGACCCGAAGGCCAAGCTTTTCCTCCACTACGGAGATCTCAGCGATGGAGCACGGCTGGTCACCCTTTTGGCCGAGATCAAGCCCGATGAAGTTTATAATCTTGCGGCGCAGTCTCACGTTCGTGTTTCTTTTGACGAACCAGAACACACTGCTGACACTACCGGCGTTGGAACCATTCGCCTTCTTGAAGCAGTGCGAATGTCCGGAATTGAGACTAGGTTCTATCAGGCTTCGTCTTCTGAAATGTTTGGTGCAACGCCCCCGCCTCAGAATGAAGAGACGCCCTTCTACCCAAGGTCGCCGTACGGTGCCGCAAAGGTCTACAGCTACTGGATTACTAAGAACTATCGTGAGGCCTACGGCATGTTTGCTGTAAACGGCATCCTCTTTAACCATGAATCGCCCCGCCGAGGGGAAACGTTCGTAACACGCAAGATTACTCGCGCTGTCGCCGCCATCAAGGCCGGCAAACAGGACTTGCTCTACATGGGAAATCTTGACGCGGTGCGCGACTGGGGCTACGCGGCTGAATATGTCGAGGGCATGTGGCGCATGCTCCAGGCAGAGGACCCGGACGACTTCGTACTCGCAACCGGGGGTAACTACACCGTCCGCGACTTCCTCCAAATTTCGTTCGATCATGCTGGCCTAAATTGGGAGAATCACGTGCGCTTTGACGAGCGTTACCTGCGCCCGACTGAAGTCGATGCACTCGTTGGAGATGCATCAAAAGCGCAAGAAAAACTGGGTTGGAAAGCTACAGTGCACACGCCTGAACTTGCCCGAATTATGGTGGACGCCGATATCGAAGCCCTCAAGCATGCTGGCAATGACTGGATTGACACAGTCGAACTTGAAAGCTGGACAGCACGTGTCTAACAATTTAGGGTTCGAACCGGCGGCTCTTGACCGCTCCTCGAGTTTCTATGTTGCTGGCCATAGAGGTCTTGTGGGCTCTGCAATCTGGAGGAATCTGGAAAGCAATGGCTTTTCTAATCTGATCGGCCGCACCTCATCGGAGCTCGACTTGAAAAATCGGGACGCGGTTTTTGCTTTCTTCGCCGAAGCGCGACCTCGGTATGTTGTGCTGGCCGCAGCAAAAGTGGGCGGCATCCTTGCGAATAACAGCTATCCGGTTGACTTCCTAAGTGAAAATGTCCGGATCCAAGTAAATGTTCTAGACGCGGCGCGCGAGTTCGGCGTAGAACGCTTACTGTTCTTAGGTTCGTCTTGCATATATCCCAAATTCGCCGAACAGCCGATACGGGAAGACTCACTGCTGACAGGGCACCTGGAGCCCACCAATGATGCCTACGCAATTGCCAAGATTGCAGGAATAATGCAGATTCAAGCAGTCCGCCGGCAATATGGCCTCCCCTGGATTTCTGCCATGCCGACAAACTTGTACGGACCCGGAGATAACTTTTCCCCAACCGGTTCGCACGTTTTACCCGCTTTGATCCGGCGCTATGACGAAGCCGCTAGATCGGGAGTGGACGTCGTGACCAACTGGGGAACGGGATCACCTCGGCGAGAGTTCCTGCACGTGGATGACATGGCGGCAGCGTGCCTTCACTTATTGGAAAACTACGATGGGCCTTCCCAGGTGAATGTGGGGACGGGAATGGACGTAACCATTCGTGAGCTCGCCTCGCTGGTTGCATCTGCGGTCGGATATGACGGAGAAATCGCTTGGGACTCCAGCAAACCCGATGGAACACCAAGAAAGCTTTTAGATGTTTCGAAGTTAGCTGAGTCCGGATGGTCCGCTTCAATTGGGCTTGAAGAAGGAATCCAGACGACAGTTGAATGGTTCAGGAACAATTCACTTACCGTTCGCAACTAGGTTTCGGGTGGACATGGGGGATGCTCGATGAGCGAAGACGCTAATTGGCGCAAGCGATCATCGCGGCTTTTGCGAATTGTAGATGCCTTCGTCGTCAGTTGGGCGGTTATTGGGGCCTTCCTGATCCGATTTGGGATTGATCCAGAATTCTCCACTGCAGGACAAGACATCGCCTATGCGTGGCTTTCTTTTGTCCTGGCGGTGGCATGGTGGCTAATGCTGGGCGCTTGGAATAGCCGTCAGAGCCGTATTCTTGGATCCGGACCCGACGAATACAAAAGAGTTGCAGCGGCTTCCCTGTGGTTGTTCGGCATCGTTGCCATTGTGTCCTACGTCTTTCGCATCGACACCGCCCGTGGATATGTCGGGCTGGCGCTTCCAGTCGGCTTGATCGGACTTCTTCTTGGGCGCTGGCTGATTAGGCAGCATCTAAGTATCAAGCGCAGGCAAGGACATAGCATGTCTCGGCTTCTCTTGGTTGGTGGTCCTGGTGCTGTCTCCCACTTGGCATCGTCATTGCGCGGTGCCAGGCATGCCGGGTACCTTCCCGTTGGTGTCTATATGCCTGGGCTCGAAGGCATGACTGGTTTGGAGCCGAATTCGGGTTTACAAATCCTGGGCAACAAAGCAGACGCGGATTCCATAGTTGGGGCTTTAGACGCGTGCGGCGCTGATGCGGTTGCACTATCGGCGGGCGTCCAACTCCACCCTCAGACCCTTCGGCATTTGGGATGGGAACTGGCAGCTCGAAATATCGGACTAATAATGGCACCGGCGCTTACAGACATTGCTGGGCCGCGCATCCATACGCAGCAGGTGGCCGGCCTGCCGCTCATCCACGTCACGACGCCAACTCTTGAAGCAGGTCAACGAGTTGCCAAGCGACTCTTTGACGTGACCGCCGCCGGGCTTCTGCTGTTGCTGGCCTCGCCCGTGATGGTTTTAGTCGCAATACTCATCAAACTGGACACAGCGGGCCCCATTCTCTTTCGTCAGGAGCGCGTAGGAATGGAAGGGAACCACTTCTACATGTTCAAGTTCCGTACGATGGTTGTTGATGCTGAAGCTCGTCTTGCAGAGTTAGCGAGGCTGAACGAAGGCAGTGGTCCGCTCTTCAAGATCAAGAATGACCCTCGCGTAACGCGTTTGGGACGAATTCTCCGGCGATTCAGCCTTGACGAGTTACCTCAACTCTTGAACGTTTTGAGTGGTTCAATGAGCCTGGTCGGCCCACGCCCACCGCTGCCACGCGAGGTGGAAGCATACGAAAGCGACGTCCGCCGCCGCCTACTGGTCAAGCCCGGACTCACGGGACTCTGGCAAGTGAGTGGACGCTCAAATCTGTCGTGGCAAGACTCAGTCAGGCTTGACTTGTACTACGTGGAGAACTGGTCCCTCGCTGGCGACCTCGTCATCATCCTCCGAACCGCCCGTGCTGTCTTCGGCAGCACGGGCGCCTATTGACCCATCTGATCCCGCATTGCCACGCGGACAACTGACCCTTTGGGGAAGGAAAAAACTATGCGCATATCTGTAATTGGCTGCGGCTATCTGGGCGCTGTTCACGCCGCTTGCATGGCAAAGCTGGGGCACGAGGTGGTGGGCATTGACGTCGACTCAAGAAAGATCCAAGAGCTATCTGCGGGGCGAGCGCCCTTCTATGAGCCAGGACTAGAAGCCCTCCTGAACGAGGTTCAGGAGACAGGGCGCTTGTCCTTCACCACGGACCTCTCCGCAGCCGAGGGCAGCGCCGTTCACTTCATCTGTGTGGGCACCCCTCAAAAGAAAGGGGAAAATGGGGCTGATCTAACTTATGTGGATGCGGCCACAGCTGGCCTTATCCCCTTCCTCGCACCGGGTGATGTGGTAGTGGGAAAGTCAACTGTTCCAGTGGGGACTGCATCACGGTTGGAAGCTCTCTTGCAGACGGAACAACCGGCGGCGCACCTAGTATGGAACCCTGAATTCCTCCGGGAAGGCCATGCCGTTGAAGATACGATCAGCCCCGATCGGTTCGTCTACGGCGTCAGCGATGGCTCGGAGGACCATCCCGCCGTTGCCGTCTTGGATGGCGTGTATGCAACACCTCTGGCATCGGGCACACCTCGTATTGTCACTGACCATCCCACCGCTGAGCTTGTTAAAGCCGCCGCCAACTCATTTCTCGCCACCAAAATTTCGTTTATCAACGCCATGGCTGAAGTGTGTGAAGCCGCTGGCGCCGATGTGACTCAACTGGCTGATGCTATCGGTATGGATGACCGCATAGGGAGAAAATTCCTCAATGCCGGTATCGGTTTTGGCGGGGGCTGCCTCCCGAAGGATATTCGTGCTTTTATGGCTCGCGCTGGAGAACTCGGCGCCGACCAAGCGCTTACTTTCCTCCGAGAAGTTGACGGCATCAACATGCGGCGTAGAACGCGAGTTGTAGAGCTAGCTCGAGAATTGTGTGATGGATCTCTTTTGGGCAAGCGGATCACTGTGCTGGGTGCCGCCTTCAAGCCCGAGAGCGATGACGTCAGAGATTCCCCTGCCCTAAGCATTGCAGCGCAACTTCAGTTGCAAGGTGCAGTGGTAACTGTCACCGACCCAAAGGCCATGGCGAACGCGGCGCTCCGCTTTCCCGAACTCCACTACGAGGCCGATACCGTTACGGCTGTTTCAAACGCAGACGCGTTGCTGCTGCTGACTGAGTGGCCAGAATACCGTGACCTCGACCCCTATGACTTGGCAGGCTACGTTTCCACACCTCTCATTCTTGATGGCCGCAACGTATTGGACCCTGCAAAGTGGCGGGCCGCGGGATGGAGCTACCGCGGTCTGGGACGTTCCTGACAATGGTTACCCCTCAAGATAGCCCCGAAACCTCCTTTCTCTCTGGCAAAAGGGCGCCTAACCGGACTTACTGGAGACGGCCCGGCCGCCCGTTCTTCCTTGCCCTGTCCGTTTTAACAGTGGTGGTTCTCCTGGCTGGGGCGACCGGAGCGTGGCTTGCAACGAAAGCCTCGGTAATACAGTCAGAACTTGAGGCAGCGACGCAATTGATTGCTCCTCTGAAAGAACATATCGCCAGTGACAACGTAGATGAAGCGTCGGCGGCAGTGGAGCAAATTCGGGTTCACACTTCGGCCGCCAAGGATTCGGCGAATGATCCGGTCTGGTCCTTGGCGTCAAGCCTGCCCGGCCTGGGTCCGAACTTTGGTGCTGTTGCCGAGGTTGCCCGTTCTGCCGACGACGTAGCGACCCTAGGCCTAAAACCGCTGGTCGAGGTCTACAGCTCCCTTAATTGGGAAGTGTTGCTTCCTAATAGTTCGGGGACCGACCTGAGGCCTTTGGAATCGGGCTCCCCAAAGATATCTTCCGCTGCTCATGCCGTTCGCCTTTCTTCCGAGAGATTAAACACCCTCGATGCAAGCGCATTGATGCCAGAAGTTGCCGACCCGCTGATTCGTACGCGAGTTCAGCTAGAAGAAGTCGCTAGCGCGCTCGATGCAGCCGCCAGCGCGGGAGAGTTGACGCCGGGAATGCTGGGTGCCCAAACTCCACGAAACTATCTACTGATGATTCAAAACAATGCTGAGGCGCGAGCTTCTGGTGGTATTCCAGGGGCTCTTGCTGTGCTGAATTTGGATAACGGCAAACTGACCCTAGGGACCCAAAGCAGCGCAACTGAGATCGGCATCATGGAGCCGACACTTACCGTTGAATCCGAGCAGCAACAGATCTACTCCGGACGCCTGGGTAAGTACATGCAGGACGTGAACCTGACACCTGATTTCCCCACAGCTGCTAGCACCGCTCATGCCATGTGGGAACAAAAAACTGGACAGCGCCTTGACGGCGTCATTTCGATTGATCCCGTCACCTTGGGATACATTTTGGATGAAATCGGGCCGGTGAGCCTCACAACAACAGAGCTCGTCAACTTGGGAGGGAATGACCTGCCCACGGAGCTTACGGGACAAAATGTGGTCCAGACCTTGCTCTCGGATGTCTATGCAAAGATCGAGCAACCGGCCCTTCAGGACGCTTACTTCGCAGCCGTAGCCAACGAGATATTTTCTGCTCTTTCCGACGGCAAAGCCAACGCCAAGGGACTGATTGATAGCCTCACTCGCGGGACCCAGGAAGGCCGGGTTCTGCTATGGTCAACTGCGGCCGCCGAACAGTCGATTATCGCAAAGTACCCTATAAGTGGATCCGTCTCTGGGCCCAGCGTGTCATCTGCTCAATTTGGTGTCTACTTCAACGACGGGACTGGCGCAAAGATGGACTACTACGTGAAGCGAACAGTCCAGCTCGTAAAGGAATGCCCGCGGGATGGCTACGAGCAAACAACTGTTCGCGTCACCAGTACGAACACTGCCCCTGCTGATGCTGCTACTTCCCTGCCGGCGTATGTTACCGGCGGGGGAAACTTCGGAGTGCCGCCGGGGTCAGTACAAACGAACATAGTGGCCTACGGCCCGGTCCAAGCGCAGGTGGAAACGGCGAAACTGGATGGGCGGAAGACGGAGTTTGCGCCCTATTTGCACAGCAATAGGCCGGTAGGCGTTTTGGCTATACGGCTAGCGCCAGGAGAAAGCCAGACGGTGGACTTCACCTTTGGAAAGATCGTTCAGCACACGGAGCCTAACTTGGTTGTCACGCCGACCGTTCAGGATGTAAACGACGTGACTTTGCCCACAGAAACTGTTGCTTGCAGCTAGATATGTGGACTCCGAGTTAACTCTATGTAAACCGACTGGATTGACATTGCTCACAAAGCGGATCAGGTGGTACCTTCTTTCTTGGGATCATTATCCGTAAGTTCCGCACAGGTCTCGTGTGGAGAGGAAAACTTCCTCAAAATCGGGTACACCAAAACTTAAACGTCTCCGGGGGGACACTCATGAAGAAAACTCTTGCAGCACTCGCGCTTGCCGGCTCCATCGCCCTGATTGGCTCGGCTCCTGCCGTTGCCAACACTTACCCTGCACTTCCGCCGAACGCGGCAGTTTCTGACGGCGTTGTAGGCCCTGGCGAAAACTTCGTCTTCCGCGGCCAGGGCTTCCGCGCCGGGGAACCGCTTATCATCCGCGTAACGCCCGGCCAGGCTCCTGCTTCCAACGGCGCCAACATCGCGGGCGGCCGTTCAGTAGCAGCACGAATCAGCGTTGTTGCCGAAGCTCAGACCCTGCGTACAACCGCTGACGCCCAGGGTGCTTTCTCCCTGCCCATCGCTATCAACGAAGCAGGCACCTACAGCCTTACCGCTGAAGGCGTAGAGTCCGGCGTTGTAGTCGGCCCCGTCACGGTTACGGTGGCAGCTTCCCTGGCCAACACCGGCGGCAACGCCGGTGGCGCTCCTCTGGCCAACACCGGCTCAGGCCTGGCCAACACTGGTGCGGACTCCGGCCTTGTCCTCTGGACCCTCGTGGGTGCAGGCGCACTGGCCGCAGGCGCAACCTCAGTTGTTGTCGTTCGTCGCCGCGCCAAGGCTGAGGTCGCTGCGTAACTGCACCAACTAGTAACCGCCGAAGAAGGTGGGTGTCCTCCAGAAAGGGAGAACACCCACCTTCTTCGTTTAAGGTTCCGAAAGAACTTAGCCGCCAGTGGGACGGCTTGGCTGTGGTATCAATATGAACTATGGGGAGACATTGGCGGCGAGCACCACGGCAATACGACTTCTCTCTACACCTACCCCGCCGTCAGATGCTCAGCTACGCCTTCCTGGCGCTGCTAGCGGTTGCTGCCCTTGGCATAGCAGCATTAGCCCTTCTGAGGACCTCCTGAGGGAGATGTGAAGCTTCTTAAGAACTACCGACTCTGGCGTCTGATCCTTATCGCCATGATGGTTCCACTGGCTCTCATCGCCTTCTGGCCCACCCCTGTGGACCAGCCAATCCAAGGCTTGCTGGCCCGGATCCTTCTATTCCTCCACCGGAACGGAATTCCGGACTGGTTTAGCTACCGTTTTGTAGAGGCTTCGGCCAATGTTGCGCTATTTATCCCCATCGGATTCGTAAGCTTGCTTGCTTTTCCAAAAAAGGCCTGGTGGCAAATAGGTGCTTTTGGCCTGCTGATTTCCGGATTTATTGAGCTGGGGCAACTCCTGTTTCTTCACGACCGCTTTGCAAGCCCAGGGGACCTTGTAACAAATGCGTCAGGGGCTGTCATTGGTGCGCTGCTGGTCACCGCCGCGCACCGAAAAATACAGGCCCGCCGCCTTCCGGCAGCAGGCCTGTAGGCAGTAGATAACGTCAGTTAGTTGACGAAGCCCTTCATCCAGGTCTTCAGGTCCTCGCCGAATTCAACACGCTCGGACGCGAGCGTGATGACGGCCTTCAGGTAGCTCAGTTTGTCTCCGGTATCGAAGCGGCGGCCCTTAAAGACCACTCCGTACACGCCGGAGCCTTCGCCCTCGCCGGCGGCCAGGGTCTGCAGGGCATCCGTCAGCTGGATCTCGCCGCCCCGGCCCGGCTCTGTCTTCTCCAGGATGCCGAACACTGCCGGGTGCAGCACGTAGCGGCCGATTACAGCCAGGTTGGAGGGAGCCTCCCCCGTGGCCGGCTTCTCCACCAGGCTGTTCACGCGGACGTAGTCTTCGCCGTCGACGGCGGTGATGTCTGCGCAGCCATAGGCGCTGATCTGGGACGGATCCACCTCGATCAGGGCGATCACGGAACCGCCGGTCTTCTGCTGCACCTCCATCATGGTGGTCAGCAGGTCCTCAGCCTCGTCAATGAGGTCGTCTCCCAGCAGCACGGCGAAAGGCTCATTGCCTACGTGCTGGCTGGCGCACAGCACCGCATGGCCCAAGCCCTTTGCCTCGCCCTGGCGGACGTAGTGGATGGGTCCCAGCTCGGAGGCGTACTGGACGGACTCCAGCTTGTCCTTGTCGCCCTTGAGCTCCAGCGCGCGCTCCAGGCCAGGCTCGCGGTCGAAGTGGTCCTCCAGGGAGCGCTTGTTCCGCCCCGTGATCATCAGGAGATCGGTGAGGCCGGACTTCACGGCTTCCTCAACCACGTACTGGATGGCCGGCCGGTCAACGACCGGCAACATTTCCTTCGGCATTGCCTTGGTGGCGGGCAGGAAGCGAGTCCCCAATCCGGCAGCAGGAATGACGGCTTTGGTGATAGCTTTCCCCGTAGTCATAGCTGAACCTTACAAATCAGCGGTGGATAAAGGCAATTTCTGCTTGGCCGCTGAGTTTTGATCAGCTTAACCACCGATGTTCCTGAGGTTCCGCACGATTCGTGGAGCAGAGCGCAGGAACCGGACCCATCTGGCCTGATGCTGCGAGAGCCGTCCCCGGAGCGACATGTCCGCGTAGATGTTCCCGCTCAGGAAGACGTCCGGCCGCGGGAAGACGGCCCGCCACAACATCTTTGGCTTCTGATGCCACGACGCCTGTGCGATGGCTATGAGCCTTGCACTCCCCGGTTCCTTGGCCATCAGCCGATTGCGCCATTCCGTGGATGGCTCCGGCCACTCCGGCAGAGCTTTTTCAGGGAGGAGATCCTCGAGAAAAGGCCGCATGGCCCCAAGGGAGTTAGTGGCGGTGGCGATGTTCAACACTGCGGACGCGCGCGATTGCCGTTCCGTGAGGTGGGCCAGGAATACGAGCTCCTGCCGGCAGGCAGGCAGATGAGGAGACCGGAGGGCGTGCAATGCAATGATTAGGATTCCCAGCGCTGCTGAAGGGATGCAAACCTCCTGTCCTGCAAGTTGCAAGCAATCTGTATTTTCCCACATCACCTCGAAACAGTCCGTTGCCGGACCTTCCATCCCCGGGAAGCGGAAGTGGACATCGATACAACACGGCCACTCCGGGTGGTGCAAGGTCACCGCGTGCTTCGGAAACGTTCTGCTGTCCGGATCAACGGGGCGTTCCCGCCAGCCCCGCTCCCGCAGGCCTTGCACCATGTGTTCCAGATTGGAGGGTGTGACGAAAACGTCCACGTCGGTTGACGTTTTAGGCTGGCGCAGCCCTTGTATCACGCTGGCCGGCCCTTTGATGAAGAAGGCACGGATACCCAGGCTTTCCGCTACCCGTGCCACCAAGGTGTGGCACAGGAGTACACCCTCAGGAATGCTGAGCTGGGCTTGATTGGCCGCGTCCGACATATCCCTAGTCCTTGGCCCTGCGCCCGCTGGCCAAGGCTTCCAGGACATCCTCAGCCCCGCTGTCCTGCGCGAGGATGACGGGCGGCGGCTCGACTCCCAATGCCGGCGCTGGCCGCGGCGCAGCGGTGTACGTTCCGTAGTACGTGTAGGCATCCGTTCCCTTGGTTGGCACGTAATTGAGCACCGCCCCCAGGATCCTGCCCTTGACCTTCTCGAGGTTCCCCAGGGACTGTGCCAGCTGCTCCTGGGTAGTCCTGCCCGTCCGGATCACCACGATGGCGCCGTCTGCTGCGCGGGAGAGGACGGCGGCGTCGGTGACCGGCAGCAGGGGCGGGGCGTCGATCAAAACGATGGCATCTTCGGCCAACGCGTTGAGCATGTTTTTCATAGCCCGGGACCCCAGCAGCTCACTGGGGTTCGGCGGGATCCGGCCGGAGCCAAGGACTGAAAGGTTCGGCAGCGCACCCCAGGGCTGGAGGACATCCGCCAGCTTCGCGGTGCCGGTGAGGACATCGGTGACCCCTGCTCCCGGAACCAGGTTGAAAACATCCACCAGCGTGGGCCGGCGGAGGTCGCCGTCGACCACCACCACGTTTTCTCCCGCGGCCGCCATGGTGACCGCCAGGTTGGCCGTGACGGTGGACTTGCCTTCTGACTGCACTGAACTGGTGACCACGATGATCCGCGGCGGCTGGTCCACGTCGAGGAAGCTGATATTCGTGCGCAGCTCCCGCAGGGCCTCTCCCATAGCCCCGCCGGCGTCGTGGACCTGCACTCCTGTGCCGGCGTCCAGGATGGTGCTCCTCTGGTCCAGGCGGTGGTCCACGGGAAGGGTGCCGATCACGGGGAGGCCGAAGATCCGTTCGATTTCCGCGGCCTTCCGGATGCGTCGGTCCAGGTGCCGCCGGATCACCGCGTAGGCCACACCGAGGGCCAGTCCGACGAGTGCACCCAGGGCGAGGTTGAGTTTGAGGTTGGGTGACGTGGGGCTCGTGGGCAGGACGGCCTTGCCCAGCGGAAGTACCCGGACAGCAGTTGCCGTGGTGTTTGCCGGCGACTCCGCGCCGGGCGTTGCTGCGGTGCCGGACTGAGCAGCTGCTTCGCCCGCAGGTGCCGTTTCGATCGCCTCCACCTGGGCGGCGAGGCCGTTGACCCAGGCATCGGCAACGCGTTGTGCGGTGGCAGGGTCCGTAGACTGGGCAGTCACCCGGATTTCGGCAGTGTCCAGCGGAACCTTCACGCTGATGCTGCCCAGGAGGGCGTCTGCACTGGTGTTCAGCTCCAGCGCTTGGATGACTCGGTCCGCCACAAGCCGGGACTTCGCCACCGACTCGTAGTTCTTGACCTTGGCCTTGGCCAGGCTGTCCCCCGCGAGTGACAGGCTTACGTTGTCCGAGCCCGGCGTGACCACGATGCCGCTGGAGTCCGAGGCGTAGATCTTGGGCTGCAGGACGGTCCAGCCCACGGCCGCTAGGGTGGCCAGCAGGGTGAAGGCGACAATCGCCTTCCAGTAGGCCCGAAGCATGCGGAGGTAGTCCGTCAGGTCCATGCCAACGGGCGCTTCCGGGGGCGCGGCTGTGGTGCTCACAGTGGTTCCTTCCACTCAAGTTCTTTGTTTCCTGGCCTGGTCTTCCTGGCCGAAATGCTGCTTCGGGCGGTTCCCCACCCGTTGGGGGCTATTCGCCGCCCTGTTCCAAAACTGACGCAGCGATGAGCTGCTGCACGGCTAGGGCGACGGCGTCCCGGTAGCCTTCCGGCGTGCCGTGCACCTCCCCTACGGCTTCAGCGAGCTGGTCCGGCGGGAGCGCAGTGGCCGATGCTGCCCAGATGGCCGGGCCGATCCCGCTGAGCCGGACGATCTGGTTGTCCAGCATCACCAGCAGATCGTCGCCTATAGCGACGGCATCCTTTGCTGCTGCCCTTCGGATGTAGCGGTCCGGAATGGGTCCCGGCCGGGTACCTGCTGCGCGCGTTTCCCATTCAGGCTCTGCCCCGTGCCGTTTTTGCGGCTGGGTCCTGAACAGGGGGTCCAGGGCTGCCGGCAGATCGGAGGCTTCCGAGTAGGTCACCTGCCAGACTCCCCCAACGCTGTCTATCAGGCGGCGGAGCGACTGCAGCGGCTCCCGGAGGTCCCCTTGCGAGGACGAGTCCGGGATCAGGGCGAGTACCGCATCGGCCAGCGGAACCTTCTCCAGCACAGGGGCTGCAGGCGGCTCGCTTTGAACACGGTTGAGGAGAACGATCGACTGGATGAAGGGCATGGCTGGAGCTGGCTGAAGGCCAAGCTCGCCCGGTCCCACCTGGCGTTTGGGTGCACCCGGCCCCTGCTTTATAGACAGCGGCTTGGGATACGGAACCACCGAGCCGTCCGGGCGGATGGCCACCGTTTCGTCCGTGACATACCCATAGATCTTGGCCAGCATGGACGCCGCGGTGGTTTTTCCCGTTCCCGATTTCGCCACGAGCGCCACCACCGCCCCCGTGGCCGGGTGGGCCAGCCCGCAGGCGTGAAGCATTGTCAACTTACCCGCATTGGCCAGGATGGCTTCCACCGTGAGCCGGGACGTGAGGCTCTCAGCCAGCTCCTCAAAGGAGGCGGCCCGCACGTGGAACATCCCGCCGTCGTGCTTCAGCGACCTGCCGATGACTGCAGCGGTGAACGGCAGGTTGTCCGTGGGCTCCATTGGCGGCGGCGGAAGCACGGGCTCGCGGCTGCTGGCACAGCGCGCCCACGCCGAATTCATGCTTTCCCGCTGCTGCCGAGTGACCGCGCGGCCCCAGCGGACAGTGAACTGCCTTCCCAGGACCTCCAGGCGCAGCAGGTCACTGCCTCGTGCCAATTCCTCGAAGAGACGTTGCTTCCACGCCACAACTGCGTTTCCCATGGTTCCCGCGGCCCTCTACAGTTAGCGCGACGCGTCGGGGGCGGCCTCAATCAGGCGCTGGGCCTCGAGGCTGGCGAGGAAGCGTTCCACCTGGGACTGCATCTGTCCTGCCTGATCCTCGAAGGTGGCCTCAAGTTCAGCAAGGATGGACTGCTGTGTTCGCCGGCCGTCGATCAGGTCCCAGATAGTCGCAGCTGTGCCTTCCAGGACCACGGGCCGGGTTGCGTCCAGATGGAGCAGGGCAACCCGCCCCTGGTGTTCGGTGCGGGCTTCGGCCACCAGGCCGCCTCGTTTCCAGACCATTATGCGTAGGTGATCGAGAAGGTCGAGGTCGTGACAATCGCCGGTGACCCGGCAATGGTGGCTGTAAGGGTAACGGTGTAAGTAAAAGTCCCCCTCGTTGCAGTCTCGGTGTACCTGAATCCACCCAAAGAGACGCGCAGTGCGTGGGCTCCAGGTGTGGTCGGCAAAGTGCCTGCGAACGTGGTGTTCTTTTTGTTTTGAGGGATAGAGGTGGTCCCGGTGCCAACCGAGACAGACCCTATTTGGACCAATGCCTTCTGGTTCTGCGCCTGCGATTCAATGACGATTGTGTAGGAGACCGACGACCCCGTATTCACACTTCCGGTCTCGATGTCGAAGCCAGTTGGGCCTGTACCTGAGGCTGCAGTGGCTCCGGTTAGCGTGATTGGAACGGGAGACCCTAGCGTTACCGACGCGGCGATCCCTGATGCCGCTGCCGCCGGAGCGGCGATAGCAGTCGCGATAACCGGCAAAGACCACGCCACTCCCTTGACTACCCTGCGGCGGCTGAAACCGTTTTCTTCGCCGCTAGTGACTTTCTCGTTCAAAACCTCAGACAATGACGCCCCCGTTGTAGTCTTCAACCGCGGCCGGCCTTTAAGGAGCGGCAGCGGGAGTTGGGCCGGGCACGTTTGCCCGGCCCTGTCTACTCTTCCGAACGAGACTTAAGAATCCTGCAACCAACCTGCAAGGTTGGGTCAAGATCTTCTGTGAGGGGCTGTATGGCCTGGTTCACCACGTGCGCGGGTAAGGATCGGACTCGGCCGCGAAGGTGGTCCCGCCTTCATCTGTCACCATCTGATCTGATTCCCTCAGGCTTGTTGACGCGGAACAGTCATCGCATCGGCCAACAAATTGGTGGGGGCAGGCCGCAAGGTTGATGCCGTCCCCAGTGGATGATCTGGTTCGCATGGATCCCGCCGTTCCTGAATCACCCCGGGTTCGCCGGAGGACACACTGTTTCAGCTGCCGCGATGAATGGTGCCGGCGAGTGCTGCGGTGGGATTCTTCGCGAAGGCTCCCACCTCGCCGGCACTTCCCAGTAGACAACCAAGCGAAGCGGGAAACACGAGTAGGCGATACCCGTTCCTTCAGGCCCACCGTACCCACCTAAGCCCAGCTATGCGGTTCCACCTAAGCCCCTACAGGCTTGTCCAGGCTCAACCCTCCAAAACCGCGAAAAGCCCCACCCTCGATCGAGGATGGGGCTCTTCGCTGCTTTGTTAACCCTCGCAGGCGATACCGTCGGAGTCCGCGTCCAGCGCGGAGCGATAGCCAGGCTGCCAGCTGTAGAGTGGCGCTTTCCCTGCATTACGCACCGCAGTGCAGTTCGCATAGTAGACCGGAGCGGGGGCCGGGGCAGGGGCGGGAGCTGGAGCCGGGGCAGGGGCGGGAGCCGGGGCAGGGGCAGGAGCCGGTGCGGGCTTGTACGCGTCGGACGCGTACTCGACGCTCACGCTGCCGGAGCGCCACGTGATGCGGCCACCCTGGTAGTCCTGCGAGTAGCCACCACCACTGGCACCGTATTCATTGGTAGTCGGGTAACCCAGGCGGCCGCCTTCGGAGCCTTGGCCCACCCAGGCACCCCTGATGCCACCGGTCATGACGCGCGCGCCCGAAGCGGGAGACCAGACAACTTCTCCGCCTTGGAAGTACTGCTTCGCGCCGCCTCCGACAAGGCCACCGACCTCATCCGAGGTGGGGTAACCCAGTCCGCTGTTAGGCCCGCCGGCGTTGATCCACGTCTGGCCGATGCCGCCCTTGATGAAGCGGGAGCCGGTGGCAGGCGACCAGACGATCTGCCCGTACTGGAACGCCTGCGTGACGCCTCCGTTAGCGGTGGCGTACTCGTCCGTGGTGGGGTAGCCAAGGCCACTGAGCGGGCCGCCGACCTTGTCCCACGTAGCGCCGATGCCACCCTTGGTGATGCGGGAGCCCGTTGCCGCGTTCCAGGAAATTTTCCCGTACTGGAACCCCTGCATTACACCGCCGGGCATCGGAGCGTACTCATCAGTTGTTGGATAACCGAGGCCACTGAGCGGGCCACCTGCATTGTCCCAGGTGACACCGATGCCGCCCTTCGTGATCCTCGAACCCGTTGCAGGATTCCAGGAGATCTTTCCGAACTGGAAGTTCTGCATCACGCCGCCAGCCATCGGGGCGTACTCGTCAGAGGTGGGGTAGCCGAGATCGCTGTTTTGGGCACCGATCGAATTCCATACAGTGTTGATGCCGCCGATGACCATGTAGGCGCCATACTGCTGGAGGTAGGCGATAGTGCCGCGCTCAAAGAGCTGGTAGGCCCCGCCGAATCGCTGACCCGCGAACTCCTGGGAGGTGGGAGAACCCAACACCCCTGCTGCTGTTGCATGTTTGTCGGCAATAGCGCCTTGCACCAAGTACGTTCTATCGGCAGTCGGCTCGGAGGTGCCGGCCTTCTCCGGGTAGTACAGCGTGTCGTAGCCGCAGCTTCCGAGGGACAGGATCCGCTCAATCCCGTAATACTCGTCTTGATCCACAGCCAGATTCCAGCGGTACTTAACCTTCAGCCAGGCTGTCGCGTACCTGCACCAAACTGTTGGGTCTGCGGGTAGCCAGCCGGTTGGGTCATGATCGCTCTTGCTCTGGTTGATAGCCGAAGGTACGGCTTCCAACGATTCGTCGATCACCATGTCATTCGCGAAGGCGCGGCGCTGCTCCGGTGTCCAGTATGCAGCGCCCGAGTCCCAGGCTTCCGACAGGGCAACAAAATGATCGATCTCGATGGCGGAGGCATCGTACGCTGTGCCTCCGCCGTACCAACCAGTCCACTGACCGGCGGTTACTGTGCAGCCTGCACCGACCGTTGCCGGGACCTGCGATTCTGCAATCAGGACTTCTTTGCGCGTGTGGCAGCCATTCCCATCAGCATCAATCCAATGCTCAAACAGGTCCCGGTCGTACTGCACCGTTGACTCAGGCAGAATCTTCAGCGAGCCCAAGAGCCCGGAGACCTGGCCGAACGTGGTGCCGGACTCGCTGGCCGCGTTCAGGCTTTCAGCCGAGGCCACCTGAGGTGCTTCCGATGTTACGTGCGGCGCCGGTTCCGCAGTGGCAACTGCGGGCGCGTTGGGCTCTTCCGTCAGTGCTGGCTTGCTTGCCTCTGCCGCGGGAGGCGCCACCGGGGTTTCAGCCGAAGCCGTTCCCGTTTCCGTGGGTGCACTGGTCGGTTCCGTAACCTGCTCGTTGGTTACAGGTGTTGGTGCTGCGATGGCCGGTGCAACAGATCCGATACTGGATGCTGCGATGGCAAGTGAAGCAGCGGCGGCGAGAAGCCGCCTCTGAGAGACCCCCATGTTGATTCTTTCTCATAATGCTGCGACGGCGCATCGATGGGACGTTTGGATCGTTAGGCAGAAGTGACGGACGCATTACTTCTGTTGCAGATGCTGATTTGGTGACGAAGCTCGTCACACGTCAACCCATTGATTTGCCGCTTACCCGGCCTGATAGTGCTTACCTACTCCGTGCAGCGTGCTTTGGACTGGTTGATCCAGCCTTGCCAACTCTGCCGAAAATGGATCAAGATCCCCGCAGCCTAAACGCAGGGTTCGCTCAAGATCCGCCCAGAATGCCCGCCCCACCAGCTCGGGCACCTGCAGGCTCAGCCCCGGAACTGCGGCTCGCGTTTCTCCTGGAACGCCCGGAAACCCTCGGCATAATCGTCCGTCTTGCAAAGCCGCGCCTGCTCCACGTTCTCCTCCTGCATGGCCTCCCACAGGCCCAGGCGCTGGTCGCGGATGTGGGCCACCAGCTCCTTGCTGGCGGTAAAGGCACCAGTGGCGCCGCGGGCCACCTTCGCCACAATCCCCCGCGTCGTCTCCAGCAACTCATCCGCCGGCATGGCACGGCTGAACAGCCCCTGCGCCACTGCCTCGGTGCCGCTGATCAGCTCCGCCGTGTAGATCAGGTCCAGCGTCCGGTGCATCCCCAGCCGCTCGGTGAAGTACCAGTGCCCGCCCGAATCCAGCGTCGCGCCCAGCTTGGCGAACGGGGACCCAAACTTCGCGTTCTCCGCCACGTACACCACGTCCGTGGCCAGCAGCAGGCCCAGCCCCACGCCGAGGCAAGCACCGTGGGCGGCCGCGAACGTAGGAGCCGGGAACGCACTCATCTTCTTCAGCAGCGGCTCCACCAGCCCGCCCAGGTACGCGGCGGCGTCGTCACTCTCCGGCGTCACGTTTTGGATGTCCCGGCCCGCGCAGAAGGCGCGGCCCTCTCCCCTCAGCAGCAACGCCCGCACCTCACCGCGGGAGGCGGCGGCAGCAGCGTCGTCGTACGCCTGGGACAAATCCGCCAGCGCCTGCTCATCCAGCGAGTTCAGCTTGTGCGGAGCGTTCAGGACCACTTCGGCCACGCCGCTGCTGATGGAGAGGGAAATCATGGAACTCCTTAAAGTTGAAGAGGCTTAGACGTCGAAGTCGACGGTGACTTCCTTGCTGGTGGGGTGGCTCTGGCAGGTCAGCACGTACCCCTTGTCCAGCTCATCCTGCTCCAGCGCGTAGTTTTCGTCCATGGTCACGCTGCCAGTGACCACCTTGGCCCGGCACGTGCCGCACACTCCACCGGCGCACGCGAACGGAACATCCGGGCGGACACGCAGCGCGGCGTTCAGGATGGACTCGCGGGCGTGCGTGGGGCTGGCCACGTCACCCTGCAGGCCGTCCAGCTTGAACGTGATCTTGTACGTCTCCTTGGACTCGTCCACCACCACGGGACGGCCCGCGTGCCCCTCCGGCTTGTCCGGCTTGCCGGACGTGAACAGCTCGAACCGGATGTTTTCCGGCTTCACGCCGCGCTCGGCCAGGGTGTCCCGGCAGAGCTGCACCAGCTCGAACGGCCCGCAGAGGAACCACTCGTCCACGTCGTCCGCGTGGATGGCGGTGCCCAGCAGCTGCTGGAGCTTCTCGGCGTCGATCCTGCCGCTCAGGAGCGGTGCGATCCGCTGCTCGCGGGACAGCACGTGGTGGATGGCCAGCCGCTGCGGGTACTTGTCCTTCAGGTCCGCCAGCTCCTCCAGGAACATCACGTCCATGGCGGCCTTGTTGGCGTAGATCAGGTCGAACCGGGACTCCGGGTTGGCGGCCAGCAGCGTGCGGGCGATGGCGATCACCGGGGTGATGCCGCTGCCGGCGGCGATGGCCACAAAGCTGGCTTCCCCGTGGGAGGCGACGTCCCCCGCCAGCTCCTCCGGGTTGTTCATGGAGTTCATCCGGTTCTGCTCCACCGCCTGGCCGTCCCGGCCGTGCCGCGACACAAACGCGCCCATGGGGCTCATCACGTCCAGCGTGTCCCCGGCCTTCAGCTCGGCGTTGGCCCAGGTGGAGAACAGCCCGCCCAGGTCCTTTTTCACCGCCACCCGGATCTCGCTGCTGCCGTCCGCGAAGCTGCGCGGCTCGGCGCAGATGGAGTAGCTGCGGCGCACCTCGTGCAGCTCGCCGGTCTCATCCGGGAGCTTGGTGCGCAGGGCCACGTACTGGCCGGGCAGGTAGTCGAACTGGCCGGCGAGCTCTTTGGGGACGTGGAAGGCCACCTCGATGGCGTCCTCGGTGAGCCGGCGCACCTCCTTCACGGCGAGGGTGTGGAAGGACGGACGACGGCGGCCGGTGGCCTGCGCCGTTTCGGCGGCAGTCTGGCGGACAACAGGCATGGGGCTTCCTTACAGCACTTTGAAGTAGTCGAACGGTTCCTTGCAGTCCTGGCACACATACAGCGCCTTGCAGGAGGTGGAGCCGAAGCGGGTGAGTTCCTTGGTATTCAGGGACGAGCACTGGGGGCACTTCACGGCCATGCTCAGGCGGATGGGGCCGGCGTGGCGGGCTGCTCCTGCCTTGCCCGACGGCGGGGCGATGCCGTACTCCTGCAGCTTCTGCTTTCCAGCGTCCGTCATCCAGTCCGTGGTCCACGCCGGGGCGAGCACCAGGTCCACCTCGACATCTGTGTAGCCCTCTTTTCCGAAGGCTGCCTTGAGGTCGTCGCGGATGGCGTCCATGGCCGGGCAGCCCGAGTAGGTGGGGGTGATGGTGACCCTGACGTGGTCTCCTGCCACCTGCACGTCCCGCAGGATCCCCAGGTCCTCGATGGTGAGCACGGGGATCTCCGGATCGCAGACGGTAGCGGCGATGTCCCACGCCTGTTGCCGCGGGGTGCGGGTCCGGGTTTCAAAGTCAGAGATGTACATGGCCTTCACCAGCTTGCTCCGGGATGCTCGCGGGCCAGCACCTGCATCTCGGCCAGGATGTAGCCCAGGTGCTCCGAGTGCCTGCCGTGCCGGCCGCCGCCGGGGGCCGCCGGGACGTCCGGCACCTCGAGTTCGGCTTCTTTGAGGACTTCGCCGGTAAGGCGGTCAAAGTCCTCGCGCAGGCTGGAAGGCGCGACGGCGGCACCCGCCCCGGCAAGCCTTTGCGTTAGCTCGTCGTCCTGGAACAGTTCGTTGACGTACGGCCACATCAGCCGCAGGCCGTGGATCATCCTTCTGCGCGACTCCTCGGTGCCGCCAGCCAGGCGGAGGATCCACTGGGCACTGTGGTCCCGGTGGTAGTCCACTTCCTTCACGGCCTTGGCCGCGATGGCGGCGAGCGTAGCATCTGTTGATTCCGTCAAGCGGCGGTAGAGCTCGAACTGGTAGTAGCTCACGATGAACTGCCGGGCGATGGTTACCGCGAAGTCGCCGTTGGGCTGCTCGAACAGCTGGACACTGCGGAACTCGTGCTCGCGGCGGAAGTAGGCGAGGTCATCCTCGCTCTTCCCCCAGGCGCCGCCGGCATAGCTGAGGAAACTCCGGGCATGGCCCAGCTGGTCCAGGGCGATGTTGCCCAGGGCCACATCCTCCTCCAGCTCAGGGGCGCGGGAAATCCAGTGGCCCAGGCGCTGGGCGAGGATCAGGGCGTCGTCGCCGAGGCGCAGCGCGTATTCTGCGACGTCCTCTGACGGCTTGGCCACGCCGGTGCGGACCTCGAGCGCGATGTCCTCCGGGCGGAGGGCATTGCCGGGGGTGATGCGGGTTGCGCTTGCGTTAGAGTCACCGCCTGCCACGCCGGTGGAGATGTCGCCGTGGCCGGTGGTGGTTTCGTTAGCAGGGGCCACGCCGGCGAGGGACCCGCTGCGAGCTTGCGAGCTGTGGGAGCCGGTGGGGATCACAGGTGCTTTACCCCTTCGCTCTTGGTGTAGTACGTGGCGTGCCGGTAGTCCTTGCCCTGGGGCGATTCGAAGAACGAGCCCTTGGCATCGGGATCGCTGGCGGCAATGGCGTCGGCGGGGACAACCCAGATGGAGACGCCTTCGTTGCGGCGGGTGTAGAGGTCGCGGGCGTTGCGCAGGGCCATGGCGGCATCCGGTGCGTGCAGGCTTCCGGCGTGGACGTGGCTCAGCCCGCGGCTGGACCTTACGAACACTTCCCACAGGCCCCAGGCGCCGCGGTCCGCGTGGCTTGCGGCAGGCTGGATCGAGGGAACCTGGTTCTCGGAGGCCGGGGTTGTTGCGGCGGCCTTGGCCTCGGTGGCGGCTGCCTCCGGGGTGGGGGCGCCGGCCGGAACCTGCTCCGCGCCGCGGATTACTTCACTGGCCGAACTTGCGGGGACTTCCGGGTTGCCGTGGGGGCTCATGCTGCGTATTCCTTCGTCTTCATTGACTCTTTTGCCCGCTGTTTGTCCGCGTAAGCGGAAGCTGCCTGGCGGACCCAGGCGCCGTCGTCGTGCGCTTCCCTGCGGCGTTCCAAACGCTGGGAATTGCAGGGGCCGCGGCCGGCCAGGACTTCCTGGAACTCGTGCCAGTCCAGCGGGCCGTGCTCCCACTTCCTGGTGTCCTCGTTGTAGCGGATCTGGTCATCCGGGAGGGTGAGGCCCAGGACCCTGACCTGCTCGACCATCATGCCCACGAAGCGGCTGCGGAGTTCATCGTTGCTGAAGCGCTTGATGTTCCATGCCATGGACTGCTTGGAGTTGGGCGAATCGTCGTCCGGCGGGCCGAACATCATCAGGGACGGGGCGTACCAGCGGTTCACGGCGTCCTGGGCCATCTGCTTCTGCTCGGGGGTGCCGTTGGAGAGTTCGAGGAGGATCTCGAAGCCCTGGCGCTGATGGAAGGACTCTTCCTTGCAGATGCGGACCATGGCGCGGCCGTAGGGGCCGTAGGAGGCGCGGCACAGCGGGACCTGGTTGCAGATGGCGGCACCGTCCACCAGCCAGCCGATGGCACCCATGTCCGCCCAGGTCAGCGCCGGGTAGTTGAAGATGCTCGAGTACCTCGCCTTGCCGGCGATGAGGTCTTCCATCATCTTGTCCCTTGTTTGGCCAAGGGTTTCGGCTGCGCTGTAGAGGTAGAGCCCGTGGCCGGCCTCGTCCTGGACCTTGGCCATGAGAATGGCCTTGCGCTTCAGGCTGGGGGCGCGGGAGATCCAGTTGGCCTCCGGCTGCATTCCGATGATCTCGGAGTGCGCGTGCTGGGAGATCTGGCGCAGCAGCGTCTTGCGGTACGGCGCCGGCATCCAGTCTTTGGGCTCGATGCGGGAATCCTCGGCCATGACCCGGTCAAAGTTGGCCTTGCCTGCCGCTTCTTCCGCCGAGAACTCCTCCGGGGATAGCTCAGCTGGCACTGACTGCAAGTTCTGCGCTGCCATGGTTGCTCCTATGCAAAGACCTACTGGGACGTGCCGAATTATTTACCGACCGTTCGTTCAGGATATGCGGAAGCGTTCCTGACCGTCAAGCGTGGTACCGCCCCTGCGACGCCCCATCACCTCCCGCACCCTTTCCCCCAACGCCCCATCACCTCCCGCACCCTTTCCCCGAACGCCCCATCACGTCCCGCACCCTTTTCCCGAACGCGCCATCACCTCCCTCACCCCTTTGCCGAACGCCCCATCACCTCTCGCACGAGGCGAGCGCCGCCGTCGTACGTTCCTGCCCATGCACCCCTCACCTGGACCTTGGCGACTCGGAAATCCACTTTCGATGCGTCAGGTCTTATGCTCAGGTTTGGTCTGACGATCTTTGCTCCCGGTTGCACCGGGCTTTTTTGGGGGATGTATGGGAAACGAAGGTACTGCAGTTGCTCGGAAGCATGTAGGGCTGGCCCGGTGGGCAGCTGCCTCCATTGCACTGCTAGCGATGGGGCTGGCCGGATGCACGCAAACTGAGGCTCCAGTCCCAGCACACTCGGCCACCGCCACACCGGAAGTGTCACCGGTCGGCAATGGAAAGCCTTCCCTACGCGGGGAAGCGGTGGCCGACTCGTTCGGCAACGTGGATTACTACACCACGGTCTCCGGCGACACCCTCGCCAGCGTGGCTGCCGCTTACAACCTCTCAGAGGCAAAGGTCGCTGAATTCAACGGACTCCAGCGAAATTCACCCGTGAGTCCGGGTACAAAACTCCGGTTGATTCCCGCTGAACCGATGATTGGGGCAAAGGGCGTTGCCACAGTTGACGCGACCGGCATCCCAACCAGTTACAAGATAGAAACCGGTGACACCCTGAGTGGCATTACGTACCGGTTCAACCTAACCCCGGAGCAATTAGCCGAAGCCAACAAGGTCCCGTTCACCTACGAAAAAGGCGGCACCTACTTCATCCAGGCCGGACACGTTATCCAGCTGCAGAAAAACCCCGTGGACAGCCGATCAGGCAAGGGAACAACAGTCACCAACTCGTTCGGCCAGGCCATCTACTACACCACCGTGGACGGTGACTCTCTCGACAGCCTCGGATACAAATTCCGCTCCACTACCGAACAGATCCTGCTTTACAACCCGTCACTCGAGGCCAACGAGCCAATCCCGGCAGGACGCAAAGTGCGGTTGATACCCGGCGAACTCAAGATCGAGGGTGCGCAGGGCACGTTCACTGCCGATGCTGAAGGGATTCCACTCACTTACACCACAGCCCCCGGCGACACAGAGCGCCAAATCTCGTTCCGATTCAGCATCACCGACCTGCGAGCAGCCAACCGCCCGACCACCGGCACAGGGGGAACCTGGTACGAGTTTGTTGACCTGCCAACTGTCGAATTAGTACCCGGACAAACCATAAGCCTCGCGTTGGACAAGCCCATCAACAAGCCGGGCCTTTAGACCGCAGCGATCCAGCTACTGCGGTTACCTCTGCGGTTACCGCCGACCCTAAGGATTGGCCCCGTGAGGCCTCTCCCGGTTTGAGTTGCCAGTGGCGACGTAGATGGGTTCCCCGTTCTGGTTCACCGGGAAGCTTTCTATAACCTCACCTGATGCTGTCTCGATGATGCCCGCCGGGCCTGGGTTGGCGCTTTCCCTCCGATACCAGCACAGTGGAACGCATGAATTCGTTTACCGCGTCGCACGAAGATGGGTTTCTGCGGCTGCATTGGCGGCCAAGAGTGTTTGTCACTTACGAAATTGCAGTCCAGGCTGCCCGCACCCTGGAGGAACTCAGCGGCGGGCAGGCCATGCCCATTCTCGTGGATATCACCGGAGTGACCGGACTGAGCCCGGAGGCACGGGCAGGCATGATCGCCTACCGGGGTTTCTCCGTAGTGGCTCTCGTGGGTGACCATCCCATGGGCACCGTGCTCGCGGCATTCGCCCGGCAATCTCCCACTCCCTCCGCGTATTTCACCAGCCAACCGGAAGCCCTGCAATGGCTCTCCGAGCAGAACGGGCACATCATGGCATCCGGCGGTTCATCGACAACGGGTCTTTAGGAGACGCCGTGGAAGAGGACGCACATGATGACATCTTCGGGACCATCGAGCTTTCCGGGCAGATCCTGTGCCTGAAGTGGGCCCCCGGTGCCGTGGTCAGGGAAAGCGATGCGAAAGCACTCATGCAACGTGCCACCACCCTCAGTGCAGGGCGGACGCTTCCGCTGCTGGTTGAAATGACCGGCATGACATGGATTGACCGGCGTGCACAGGAAGCCTTCGCCTCCTCCTGGCCACTCACTCGGGCAGCAATCGTCGGAACCTCGGCCGTAGACGAAGCCATGGCAGGCTTCTACATGGCACGGCACCATCCGGCCCACCCCACCCGGTTCTTTACTTCCAAGGATGAAGCGCTTGCTTGGCTGACGGAAGATTCCGCGCAGCCGTAATCACCCTTTTCCTATCAAAACGTGCAGCCTACGATGAAGTCCTCGCGGCCCTTTCCCATAAAAAGGAGCCGAGGGCATAAAAACCGATCAGAAAGGAAACTGGCACCATGGCCGAAACTCCGAACCCGATCCAGATTCAAAAGTTCCTCGGCGGCGTGGACTATCCCGCAAGCCGTGAAGCCTTGCTGTCCAGTGCAAAGGACTCCGGTGCTGACAACAACGTGATCCAGGCCCTGGAAGCCATCCCCGACAAGGAGTACGACAGCCCCACGGCCGTCAGTTCAGCGGTTTCGGACAGTAACTCCTAGACCGGACCGGCTCGTTCCTTTCCGGCTAGTATTCGGGAATGGGACTAATAATCACACTGCTTGTCATTTGGCTTGTTCTGTCGATCCTGGGCTTCATCATCGAAGGCCTGCTGTGGCTTGCGCTTATCGGCCTGGTGCTGTTCGTTGCCACGGCGGCGTGGGGCTGGGTGAAACGAAAAGCCCGGACATGACCGAAGAGACGGACACCGGTTTGGCCGGAACCATCCTGCGCGAGCGCTACAGGGTGGGCGAAGTGCTGGGCCACGGCGGCATGGGAAGCGTCTACCGGGGAACAGACTTGGTCCTGGACCGGGACGTGGCGCTGAAAATCTTCCGCGATGACGTCAGCGGCGCAGACGAACTGGCCAGGCAGCAATCAGAGGCACGGATGCTGGCGCAACTGAACCACCACGGCCTGGTGACGCTGTTCGACACGGGGACGTTGCTGCGCGGCCGGCGGGAGGTGCCTTTCCTGGTGATGGAGCTTGTTTCCGGAACCGATCTACGCCGGCTTCTTGAAAGCGGACCGCTGGAAGGTGCCGAAGCGGCGCGGCTGGGAGCTGAACTGGCTGAGGCCCTGCAGTACATCCACCACCGCGGCGTGGTGCACCGCGATGTGAAGCCGGCCAACATCCTCCTCACCCGCTACGCGGCAGGAGCACCGCTGCGGCCCAAGCTCGCTGATTTCGGCATCGCGCGAATGCTTGACGGCGCCCGGGTCACCGCAACCAATATGGTTCCGGGCACAGCGGCCTACTTGAGTCCGGAACAGGCCAGCGGCGACACGGTGGGACCCGCGGCGGACATCTACTCCCTGGGCCTGGTGCTGCTGGAGGCCCTCACCGGGACGGTGGCCTTTCCCGGACCGCCGCTGGAAGCGGCGGTGGCCCGGCTCTCCCGCGGCCCGCACCTTCCTGCGTCGCTGGGCCCACAGTGGTTATCGGTGCTTGCCGGCATGACAGCCCGGAACCCGCAGGACCGGCCCGACGCGGCGAGTGTTGCAGCCACGCTGGGCACCGCCGTCGGGTGGTCCCTGCCGGCCGGCGAAGCGCATGAGGTGGAAACCGCCCTGGCAGCACCCCACCCGCCCACCAAAGTCCTGGCTGCGGGAGCTGCCGGGAGGCCCCGGTCCAGCAGCCCGGCCGCCAGGCAGGGCGCCCGGCTCCCGGCCCTGTCCGAGAACCAGGCAACCAACGTCACGTCATGGCAGCCGGCCCCGCACATGCCATCGCGCTCACCGGCTTCCGTCCAGGCGGCGCCCGCGCCGCCGTCTTCCGCCCAGCCGGCGCCGGCACGGCAGCGCCCCTGGGAAAAACCGGGACGCCTGGGAAACCGCCGGCTGTGGGTCCTGGCTGCGGTGGCCGCCGTCGTCGTGATCCTCCTGGCCGTGCTGCTGACGACGGTCCAGCAGCCGGCGCCCACGCCGGTGGAAACACCCGGCCCGGCCATCCCCGGGCAGCTGGGCGAGCACTTCAAGGAACTGGAAGAAAGCGTCACGCCATGAACCGCACTCCCCTGCGACAACTGCTGACCGGTGTTGCGGCCGCCGCCCTGGGCATGTCGCTCCTGACGTCCTGCTCCGGTCAACCCGATCTCGACGACGCCGTGGCGGCGCAACTGCAAACGCGGGTGGCCGCGGCGAAAGAACGGGCCGCGCAGCAGGACTTTCCCGCAGCGATGGCCGAGCTTGGGAAACTGAGCCAGGAGGTGGCAACAGCTGCCGGGCAGGGCCGGATGACCCAGCAGCGCAGAAGCAGGATCGAGGCTGCCATCGGCACTATCAGGAGCGATTTGGAAGCAACCCTGGCAAAGCCGCCCACAACCCCTGCGACTGCCCCACAGCTGACCGAGGACCAGCAGGAGCAGGCGGAAGAGGCACAAAAGGAAGCCGAGGAACAACGCGAAGAGGCACAAAAGGAAGCCGAAAAACAGCGGGAAGAGGCACAGAAAGAGGCCGAAAAGCAGCGGGACAACCGCTGACTGGACTGGCTCCTCCACAGTTCCCGTCCCAGCCCTGGCCCCGGTCAGCAGCTTGGGATTTCCTTGGGGGCCTCCCGCCCGCAGCGTCCTAGGTTTTCCGCAAGGCGGCGGCTTCAAGCTGTGGTTATCTGGCCGGGGAGTTGGCCCCCATAACTCATTCCGGTCAGTGCGCCGGGCCAGGCATCCTAGCCCCCATGTGATGCCCAGCCCGGCGGCAGGTCTCCCGCTCCACGACGTGAACAGCCCATTCGTGCCGTCCGTCGCTGGAGCGCGTCACGGATTGGACTGCGGAACGTGCCCATCATCAGCAATGTCGCCTGGGACGGACGGCTCAAGGCTTTCAAGGGCACGGACACTGCCCACTACATCGAGACGGTCAAGGCTGCGGCCAGCCGCTGCGGGGCGTGCCTGCTGCCTCTTGGCCCCGGCGCTGTCCTGTCCCTGTCGGTGATCATCACGGAAGGCCGCAGCCTGGCCGGTGCACCGTCCCTCACCTTCGATCCTGTTATCTGCCATCTGCAGTGCCAGGAACCCGGGCTGACTGTGCGTGAAGAGTTTGGTGTGGTGGAAAAGGTGACCTCCATTGGTGCACGGCTGGTCCTGAGTGGGGCCGGGCCCGGAGCAGACATTCCCGTGCTGGCCTACACTCTGGTTCCGAATGTTGTTATCGGCCAACCGGGCGGGGAGAAGACGTCGGCGCTGGTCTCGGTCCTGCTCAACCACGGATTCCAGATGTCTTTCAGCGCCAGCTACACCGACATCCTTCAGCGGGCTGCCCCTGCCGGGAACACCTGCACCTGCACCGTGGCCGATGGTGGAACAGTCCAACTGCATGTTGACGGACTCCTGATGTGTTCCCAGCAACTGGACAGCAGGAACCCCCTTGACGCCGTATGGCTGCAGGCAGCCGGCGCAGGGCGGGTCCTGGTCATCAGCGGCGACAACTTGAGATTCACGGAGACTGACCTTGAGCTGACAGCAGCTGCCCGCCTCGGCACACTCGTCACCGGAATTGTCCCGGCGTCCTGAGCCAGTTATGGGCCCTGCCGGCCGATGAACTCCGGGCCTGGAGCCGGGGTGGCCTGGCGGAGGGAACAATGGAGCCATGGCACGAGGTAATCTGCGCATCCTTCTGGGGGCTGCGCCCGGGGCGGGCAAGACGTTTGCGATGCTGGAAGAAGGCAGGCGCTTGGCCGGCGAGGGCTTTGATGTGGTTGTTGGTGCCGTCTCCCCGCGAGGACGTGCCGATACTGCCGGGCTGCTGAAGGGCCTTGAACTGTGTCCGCAGCGTCCGGACAGTGCGCTGGCCGATGTGGATAACCAGGCGCTGATTGCCCGCCGGCCCGACGTCGTGCTGGTTGACGACTACGCTGCAATGGCCGACGGCGTAAGCCGCTGGGAGCAGATCGATCACCTGCTCGAAGCAGGGATTGATGTCATTTCCACACTCGACATCCGGAACCTGCAGTCCTTGTCCGATGCCGTCCGGGAGATCACGGGCGTCCAGGAGTCGACTACTGTCCCCGACGCCGTGGTGCGGCTCGCCAACCAGGTCGAGCTGGTGGATGCCGCACCTGAGCTGCTGCGCCAGCGGCTGGCGGACGGAAAGATCTACAGCACCCGGGAGGAGGCCGATGCCGCCCTGGCCGGGATCTTCCGGGTTGGCACGCTTGCCGCCCTGCGCGAGCTTGCGTTGTTGTGGCTGGCTGAACGGGTCGACGCCGGGCTGGCGGACTACCGTGACCCGGCGCGCGTGAGGGAGGGCTGGCCCGCCCGGGAGAAAATTGTCGTGGGGGTGGGCGGCAGGGCGCAGGACCAGGTACTGGTCCGCCGTGCTGCGAGGATGCTCGCTGCCGCCGCGGGCGGAGAACTGCATGTGGTCCATGTCCGCACCAGCAAGGATGGCCGCGGCCCGGAATCCGGCAAGGACCTGGAACAGCTGCGCAAGCTGACGGCTGAGCTGGGAGGATTTTTCCATTCCGTCGGCGGGCAGGACGCGGGTGTGGCGCTGGTAAATTTCGCGAGGAGCATCAACGCCTCCCAGGTTGTCATCGGCTCATCACGCCGGCCGCTTCTCGGCACCCGCCGCGGGGTGGCAGCCGCCGTCATGCAGGACGCAGGGAATATCGATGTCCACCTCATCAACCACCTCCCCAACTCCGCTGACCGACAGCGACGGAGGCCTCCCCGGCTGGGGCGGCGCCGGGAGATACCGGCGTTCGCGCTCGCGGTGGGGCTTCCCCCGCTCCTGCAGTTTGGCCTGGACTTGCTCCCCCACAACCAGCTGTCCACCGACATGCTGGTCCACCTGACCGGGATCGTTGGTGTGGCGCTGCTCGGGGGGCTGTGGCCCGCAGTGGCAGCCGCCGTCGTCGCGGGTCTTATCGTGAACTACTACAGCGTCCGGCCGGTGGGTTCGCTGACCGTGATCGATCCGGAAAACGTCCTGGCGCTGCTGATCTTCGTCCTGGTGGCAGTGGCTGTGTCGCTGGTGGTGGACCGGTCCGCCAAGCTCAGCAAGGAGGCGCACATCGCCGGCGCGGAAGCGGCTGTCCTCGGGGAATTGAGCCGCCGGGCCGTGGCGGAAGGGAACAGCATCCCTGCGTTCCTGGACCAGGTGCGGGAGCATTTCCAGGCGGCGGGGGCAGGACTGTGGACCAGGCAGGAGTCCGGGCCCGGCAGGACAGTCGGCTGGGAGCTGCAGGAGTTCTCCGGCGAAACCCGCCCGGCGGACGTGGCCGGGGCAGACACGGTGGAGCAGTTGGACGGGGACCGGATGCTCACGCTGAACGGAAAGGAACTCTCCCAAGACGAACGGCGGTTGCTGGCCGCCTTCGGGGCGCACCTGCTGGCCATGGTCCAGCGCGAGGAGCTCTCCGCGAGCCAGCGTGAAAACCTGCGCCTGGCTGAAGGCAACACCATGCGGACCTCCATCCTGCGGGCCGTGTCCCATGACCTGCGCACGCCCCTGGCCGGGATCAAACTGGCTTCCAGCAGCCTGCGGGACAGGTCCATCACCTTCGGGCCGGAGGAGCAGGAAGAACTGCTGGCCACCATAGAGCATGGCGCCGACAGGTTGGACCGCCTGGTCAGCAACCTCCTGGACATGTCCCGAATCACGGCGGACTCGGTGGCGCCCCTGATCCGCCCCGTCTACTGGGCCGACGTGGTGGGTGAGGCCCTGCGGGGAACGGACTCGGAGCGGCTCCGCGTGCTGCTGCCGGACAACATGCCTCCGGTGGACGGCGATCCGGGGATGCTGGAACGGGTCATCGCGAACCTCGTGGAGAACGCGCTGAAGTACGCCCCCGAGTCCGACGTCGTGATTGCCGGCGCGGTGGGCGGCGCGGGCAGTGCAAGAATTGGGGATGTTCCTGCCAGTGAGCTCAGCATCGTGGATCACGGCTCGGGCATCGCTCCGGACAAGGTCCTGGCCATGTTCCGGCCTTTCCAGCGTGCCGATGACACCACGCCCGGGACGGGGATCGGCCTGGGCCTGGCCGTGGCGAAAGGGTTTACCGAAGCCATGGGCGGGGTGCTCCTGGCTGAACCCACTCCCGGCGGGGGCCTGACCATGGTGGTCCGGCTTCCGCTCTCTACGGGCGTAGCACCCGAACTCGGGATGAGAGGACTTCATGGCAGCAGTGCTGATCGTTGACGACGAGGTCCAGATCCTCCGCGCCCTGCAGATCAACCTGAACGCCAGGGGTTACTCCACAGTCACCGCATTCACCGGACAGAACGCGTTGGAGCAGGCGGCGCAGCATCCCGTGGACGTCATCATCCTGGACCTGGGCCTTCCGGACCTGGACGGCGTCGAAGTGATCCGGCGGCTTCGGCGCTGGAACAAAGTCCCCATCGTGGTCCTGTCCGCACGGCACGGCTCCGATGACAAGATCCAGGCCCTCGACGCGGGCGCCGACGATTACGTGACCAAGCCCTTCGGGATGGACGAACTGATGGCCCGGCTCCGCGCAGCCCTGCGCCGCGGATCCACCGGGGACGTTCCCGTCATCGAGACCGCCGGCTTCACCGTCAACCTGGCCACAAAGCAGGTGACCCGCCGGGGCGTGGCAGTCCGGCTTACCCCCACGGAATGGAACATCCTGGAACTGCTGGCCAGGAACACCGGCGCCCTGGTCACCCACGAAGAAATCCTCACCCAGGTGTGGGGACCCGCCTACGCCCACGAGACCGCCTACCTGCGGGTGTACCTCGCGCAGCTGCGGCGGAAGCTCGAAACCGACCCGGCGAATCCACGGCATCTGCTGACCGAGACCGGCCTGGGTTACCGCTTCCAGGAGTAGCCCGCCAGGCCTGTTGCAGTGGCACGGGTGCCCCCTGCAGGAGGGCCCCAGGGCGGCGTTAAGAAAGCATTAAGATCCGCGGAAACGCTACGTTGACGGGCTTTCCCCGGTGCTACGCTCCGGTGGTTATCAGCACAGCGTCGCGCCTGAAAACGGGACGTTGTACCCGTGTCAGGCAGTACAGAAAGACACGACCTTGACGGCTTCCGCCCACTTCACCATCCCCGCCACCGTTCCCAATCCTGAACGGGAGGCCGTATCCGGCAGCCCTCTGGTCAGGTGGCTGCTGGAGCACCGGGTGAACCAGCCCGTGGGCCCGGAGACCTCCGACGCGCACGCCACGCAGCAGAGCTGGTGGAAGGTCATGTGCCTGACCGGCGTGGACTACTTCTCCACACTGTCCTACCTGCCCGGCATCGCTGCCCTCGCCGCCGGCGCACTCTCACCGCTTGCGACGCTGCTCATCGTGGCCCTGACACTGCTCGGGATGCTGCCCATGTACCGGCGGGTTGCAAAGGAAAGTCCCCACGGCCAGGGGTCCGTGGCGATGCTCGAGCGGCTCCTGCCGTTCTGGCGGGGAAAAATCTTCGTGCTGATCCTGCTGGGCTTCGTTGCCACCTCCTGGATCATCACCATCACCCTTTCGGCGGCAGACGCCACGGTGCACCTGCTCGAAAACCCCTACCTGCCGCCCTTCCTGGAAGGGCAGGCCGTTGCCATCACCGTGGTGCTGCTCCTGATCCTGGGCGGGGTGTTCCTGCTGGGCTTCTCGGAGGCCGTCGCCGTCGCCATCCCGCTCGTGGCGGTCTTCCTGCTGATGAACGCCATCATCATCGGGGAAGGAATCATCCACGTCTTTGCCACCCCCGGCGCACTCGCCTCCTGGACAGACGCCCTCCTCTCCTCCGGCGGCGGCTTCAGCGGCGTCATCGGGCCTGCCCTGGTTGCCTTCCCCCTGCTGGTCCTGGGCCTGTCCGGCTTCGAAACCGGCGTCAGCATGATGCCCCTGGTCGCAGCCAAGGGCACCACGCCTGAGGAAAAACTGGCCAGCCGGATCAAAAACACGCGGAAGCTTCTGACGACGGCGGCGCTCATCATGAGCGTCTACCTGCTGGGCAGCAGCTTCGTCACCACCGTCCTGATCCCCGCCGAGGAATTTGCGGCCGGCGGCGAAGCCAGCGGCCGCGCACTGGCATACCTGGCCCACGAACGCCTCGGCAACGGCTTCGGCTCCGTCTACGACGTCAGCAGCATCCTGATCCTGTGGTTCGCCGGCGCCTCCGCCATGGCCGGCCTGATCAACATCGTCCCCCGGTACCTGCCCTCCTACGGCATGGCGCCGGACTGGTCCCGCGCCGTCCGCCCGGTGGTGCTGGTCTACACCGCCATCAGCATCCTGATCACCATCGGCTTCAACGCGGACGTCAACGCCCAGGCCGGCGCCTACGCCACCGGTATCCTGGCGATGATGGTGTCCGGGGCCATCGCCGTCACTATCTCCGCCATCCGCAAAAAGCAGCGCCGCGCGTCCATCGGCTTCACGGCCCTGACCGTGGTGATGCTCTACGCCCTGGCGGCGAACGTGATCGAGAAGCCGGACGGCATCACCATTTCCGGGTTCTTCATCCTGGGCATCGTGGCCGTTTCCCTCGTCTCCCGCATCAGCCGCACCACCGAGCTCCGCGTGGACAGGATTGAGTTCGACGACGACGCGCGCCGCTTCATCAGCGACACCCTGGAGTACGACGGCCGGATCAACCTCATCGCCAACCGGCCCCAGGCGTGCGACGGCGCCGAATACGCGGACAAGGAAGCCGTGCAGCGGGAGAACAACCCCGTCCCCGGCACGGCCGACGTCATCTTCCTCGAAATCGGCATCACCGACCCCTCCGAGTTCAGCGACACCCTGGCAGTCCACGGCGTGGAAGTGGACGGCCACCGGGTCCTGCGCGCCCAGAGCCCGGCCGCGCCCAACGCCATCGCCGCAATCCTCCTGGCCCTGCGGGACGCCACCGGCGTCCGCCCGCACGCCTACTTCGAATGGTCCGAAGGCAACCCCCTGGCGCACCTGATGCGCTACCTGCTCCTGGGCCGCGGCGACACCGCCCCGGTGGTCCGGGAGATCATCCGCGAAAACGAGCCGGATCCGGACCGGCGCCCCGGCATCCACGTGGGATGAGCATCCATAAGGAGGTCCCGCCGTCGGAATCCCCCACGCGGGTGCCCGACGCGTCCAGCATCGCCGCTGTCCAGAAGATGTTTCGGGACGCCCGGGCGGAGGGACGCAAGAAGGGCGGCAAGGAAGGACGCAAGGAAAACATCATCCGCAGGGTGATGTCACACCCGGTCAGGGCAGTTCCCCTGGCCTTCCTGCTGGTCATTATCATCGGTGCCGCTTTGCTGATGCTTCCCGCTGCCCGGACCGACGGCGGGTCCGAGGGGTTCATGCCGGCGCTGTTCACATCAGTGTCAGCGGTCTGCGTCACAGGCCTCATTACCGTGGACACGGCAACGTTCTGGACCCCGCTGGGACAGGGCATCATCCTCGGGCTCATCCAGGTGGGCGGGTTTGGCATCATGACCCTGGCAACCCTGCTGGCGCTGCTGGTCCGCAAGAGCATCGGGCTGCGCGGCCAACTCGTGGCCCAGTCCGAAACCCACACCCTGAACCTCGGTGACGTCCGTGCTGTGCTGGTCCGGGTAGCCAGGATCATGCTTACGTTCGAAGCCTTAACAGCCCTGGCACTGACCGTCCGGTTCTGGATTGCCTACGACCAGAACTTGGCCACCGCCCTCTGGCACGGGATCTTCCACGCGATCTCCGCTTTCAATAACGCGGGCTTCTCCGTCTACAGCACCAACCTCATCGGTTTCGCTGAAGACCCCTGGATCATCGTGCCCATCTGCCTGGCCATCATCGCCGGCGGGCTGGGGTTCCCGGTGATCATCCAGCTCTCGCGCGGCGAGATCAAACCCAAAAACTGGACCATCCACCTGCGCCTGACCATCTACGGAACGGTTTTCCTCCTGGCCGCCGGTGTTGCGCTGTTCGCCGCATTCGAATGGAACAGGAACGAAACGCTCGGCCAGCTTTCCCTGACCGGCAAGATCCTGGGGTCCTTTGCCGGCGGTGTCTTCCCGCGCACGGCCGGGTTCAACAGCATCGACTATGGGGTTGCCGCGCCGGAAACACTTATGGTGACCAACATCCTGATGTTCATCGGCGGCGGCAGCGCCGGCACGGCCGGTGGCATCAAGATCACCACATTCCTGGTGCTGGGCTTCGCCATCTGGAACGAAGTCCGCGGCCGCGACCAGGTGACCATCGCGCACCGGTCCATTAGCTCCTCCTCCCAGCGCCAGGCCCTGTCCGTGGCCCTGCTGGGCATCGGCGCCGTGGTCACCGGCACCATGCTGCTGCTGATGTTCACCGACTACAGCCTGGAAAAGGTCCTCTTCGAATCCATCTCCGCCTTCGCCACGGTAGGCATGAGCACCGGCATCACGTACAACCTTCCGCCTGCTGCCGAGTGGGTCCTCATGGCACTCATGTTCACCGGACGCATCGGCACCGTGGCGGTCGCGTCCGCCCTGGCCCTCTCGGCCCGGCCGCGCCTGTACCGCCTGCCCGAGGAGCGGCCCATTATCGGCTGACCGTCCCCCGCCGGCGACGATCCGCGTCCCCGGGACTGTCCGGGCCTGCCCAGGGACGCAAACGCACGGCCCGCCCTCCGGAATGGAGGACGGGCCGTGCGCGGGGAATCGGTGAGGATTCCGGTGGTGAGCCTTAGCGGCGGGTGCGGCCGTCGTCGTCGAGCTCGATGTTTTCCTTGCGGACTTCCTCGGTGACGGTGTGCTCGCTGGTCACGGTCTCCTTGTCCAGGCGCACGCGCTCCACCGGGACGGTTTCCTTTTCGACGACGGGGCGCTCCTCGTGGAGGATGACCTCGTGCTCTTCCTCGCTGATCGCGGGGCCGTCCAGGGCGGCACCAATGTTGGCGTCCGTGATGGGTTCGCGCTCCAGGCGGACCTCTTCACGCTGCACCGGGACGGTGGTGGTGACGTTTTCGGTGACGACGTACTTGCGCAGGCGTGCCCGGCCGGCCTCTTCCTTGCGGGTGCCGACGTGCAGCTGCTCCTCGGAGCGGGTCATGGCGTCATCGGTGGTGGGACCGGAGGTGTCGTGGCCGACAGTTTCGCGGCCCACCGTGTCGTCTGCGGTGCCGGCAGCGTAGCCGTTGCCGCCCGTGAAGCCGTTGCCGGTGTGCCCGTTGAGGCCGTAGTAGGTGTAAAGGCGGTCTTCCTCTTCCGGCTCGAGGTGGCCGTCCGGGGCGACGCGGGGTGCGTCCTTGACCTTGTCCTTGGTGTGGGCCACGACGATGTCGTTACCGTCCTGCGAAGCGGCGTCCAGCGGGGCGAAGGATTCGTGGGATCCGAAGAGTCCGGTCTTCACCGTGACCCAGGTGGGCTCGGAGGTCTGGTCGTCAACGTAAATCTGCCCGATGGATCCGATCTTGCTTCCGTCGGAACCAACGACGTGTCCGCCGGCAGTGGTCAGTGCAGAAAGGTTCTCAGTGCTGATCATGTGTTTCTCCTTCTTGTTACTGGTTTTGTGCTGCTTGAGGACAAATTTAGAAGCGGTTCCGCGGCGGACGGGTCTGTCCGGCACGGAGTTGCTTGGCCTTCCGGGCCTTCAGTACCCGGCTGATGATGCCGGGGAGCAAAGCGAAGAGCAGTTTCTTCATGACACGGGTCCTTTGTTTGGTGGGGCTGGTGTCTGGCTGTCAGCTTTGGCTGCTTACGGCTGGCGTTCCGTGCCGCGGACCTCGCTGTACGGATCATCCAGGTCCCGCAGCGGGACTCCGCCTGCTTCCGTGCCCGAATAGGCCGGCCGGGCAGGTTCGCCGTAGATGGTTTCGCCGTAGGTTGCCGGCGCCGCCACCCGATCCTGGTAGACCGACTCCTCGCCCCAGGGCGGACCGGTTGGTGCGGCAGCAGTCGTTGCGGCAGCCGGCGCCTGCGCCGGCATCGGCGGGATTGCTGCTTGCGGGGCCGGGGCTGGCTGCAGGCCACGCGCGAGCCGGCCCACAAAAACGCCGGCGCCGGCAGCCAGGAGCAGGAACGTCCCCGGCTTGCGCCGGGCGAAGGACTGGACGTCGTCCAACAGCGCCCCGGGTTCCTTGCCTTCAACCCAGGAAGCAACCGAGGACGTGCGCTCTGCAGCCTGACGGATCAGGTCACTGGCAATACCCTTCTGCTCCGGGGCATCTGCCATGGTGTGCAACTGACTGGAGATGGTCCGAATGCCATCGGCGGCCTTCTGCTGCTGCGCGCCGGCCTGGCTGCCCAGTCCTGACTTCGCCTGGTGCAGGAGGTCCCTTGCGCTGGACTTGGCCTCGGATGCGACGTTCCCGACTTCGGATTTGGCAGTCTGCGCCACATTGTGGGCCGCACCGGCCGCCTGCCCGGCGATCTTGGACGTCTCTCCCTTGGCTGCGTCCTTCTTGGTGACGTGAGTTTCCGGCTCTGCGGAAGGATCCGTCGGTGCTGCGTTCCCGTACTGGTCGAGATGGCTTCGGGCAGAAGCCTCAGGCCACTGGTTCTCCGTCATCGTCACTCGCTTCCACTGGTTGGCAGCTGGACTTTCAAACCCAGCCTGATCAATTAGTAAGTAAGGTTACTAACTAGATACTAAGCACACTTGCTATCTATCGCGCAAGACGTGTTCGAGGGAAAACGGACGGAACTGGGGTTCGGACCGCCGTCGCACTTTCCTGTCCAGAAGGGGACGGTCCGCGGCAGTCCGCCGTGCCGTCGGCCCCGAACCACTGACCGGTACCAAGGAAAACTCAACGACAAGGATGAACGATGGCTGACCTCACCGCGCTTGCCCTTATTTGCTCCCTGACGCCTTCACCCGCGCCGTCCAGCAGCGAACTGATGGCCCACCACGTGCTAAAGGAACTTGCAGGGCACGGCGTGCGAGGTGCCACGCTGCGGGTGGTGGATCACAACGTGATGCCCGGCGTTCAGGTGGACATGGGCGACGGCGACGCGTGGCCTGGGATCCGCGAGAGAATCCTCGCTGCGGACATCCTGGTCCTCGCCACCCCGATCTGGATGGGGCACCCGAGCAGCATTACGCAACGCGTCATCGAACGCCTCGATGCCGACCTCGCCGAAACTGACGAGGCCGGGCGGCCCATCATGTACGGAAAAGTAGCGATTGTCGCAGTGGTGGGCAACGAAGACGGCGCCCACAAGACTGTGGCGGACACGCAGCAGGCGCTGAACGACGTCGGCTTCACCATCCCCGCCCAGGGGGCCACGTACTGGGTGGGCGAGGCCATGCAAACCGTGGACTACAAAGACCTGGACAGCGTCCCCGAAAAGGTGGCTTCGACCACCGCCGGAGCAGCACGCAACGCCGCCCACCTTGCCCGCTCCCTCAACCAGGTGCCTTACCCCGCGAGGTAAGGCACCTGCCGCCCACTATGGCAGAATGTGCGCATGAATGCAGATAACAGCATTTGTTCGCTGAGTGCCGACAGCCAGTACGTGGAGCTCGCCGTCGAGGTCTTCGCCATGCTTGCCGACGCCACCCGGGTGCGCATCATCCTGGCCCTGCGCGACGGCGAGATGGCCGTGGGTGCCTTGGCCGACGTCGTGGGAAAATCACCGGCGGCCGTCTCGCAGCACCTGGCCAAAATGCGTCTGGCCAGGATGGTTTCAACGCGGCAGGACGGCACCAGGGTTCTGTACCGCCTGGCAAACGAACATGCCCGGCAGTTGGTGGTGGACGCTGTTTTCCAGGCTGAGCACGCCCTTGGCGGAGAGCCTGCGCACCACCGCCGCGACCGGAAGGCGGCCTCATGAGCAACCCCGGGCACGCCCACCAGCACACGGACCATCACCATCATGACCACGGGCACAGTCATGACCATGAGCACGGCCACGGGCACGGGCACGGGCACGGGCACGGGCACGGCGGGTTCAAGGGCTGGTTGGTGGAACTGTTTGTTCCCCATACCCACGATGCCGCCGACTCCATCGACGACGCGATGGAAGCCAGCGTCGAAGGCGTGCGGGCCCTGAAGATCAGTCTGTTCATTCTCCTGGCGACCACCGTCCTGCAGTTCCTGGTGGTGCTGGTCAGTGGTTCCGTGGCGCTGCTGGCCGATACCATCCACAATTTTTCGGATGCCCTGACGGCGGTCCCGCTGTGGGTGGCGTTCATTCTGGGCCGCCGCGCGGCCACCCGCCGCTATACGTATGGCTTTGGCCGGGCAGAGGACCTTGCCGGGCTGTTCATCGTCGCCGTCGTTGCCCTGTCCGCCGTCGTGGCGGCATGGCAGTCCGTTGACCGGCTCCTGCACCCCCAACCGCTAAGCAATCTGTGGTGGGTTTTCGCCGCCGGCTTGATCGGTTTCGCAGGCAACGAGGTAGTGGCCATGTACCGCATCAGGGTGGGCCGCCGGATCGGCTCAGCCGCCCTGGTGGCCGACGGCGTGCACGCCCGCACGGACGGTTTCACGTCCCTGGCCGTAGTGCTCGGCGCAGTGGGCGTCATGCTGGGCTTTCCCCTTGCGGACCCCATCGTCGGCCTGTTGATTTCCGCGGCCATCCTGGTCCTCTTGTGGGGGACGGTGCGAAGCGTCGGGCGGCGGCTGATGGACGGGATCGAACCCGACCTTGTGGATACGGCGCAAAAGGCCCTCGAGGGCACGCCGGGCGTCCTGGCCGTGCCGCGCCTGCAGCTGCGGTGGTCAGGTCACCGCTTGCAGGGCGCAGCCACTTTGCTGGTGGACGACGGCGTCACCCTGGCTGCCGCTGAACAGGTCACCCATGAGGCCGGGCACCGCCTAAGGCATGCGGTGCCGAAGATCGACGACATGGTACTCACTCCCCTCAGCAACGCCACTGACAACCAGCTGCACGCCCGCTCGTCCTGAGCGAGGGGCCAGCTCGGGCGGTTAAAACATTAATCACCACTGACCCATCCTTCGCAGATATGGCTCCGAATCACTGCTGCGCGACCAGTGCCGCAAAGCATTCGTAGAGCTACAACGACCCGAAGGAGCCACTTATGAGTGTTCCGAACTACGCCCGCTTCCTCTCGGATTGCTTCCTTCAAGACCGCGAGAGGCAACCGTCTCTTCGCGAAGACGACATCTACGGGGTGTACGTCAGCTGGTGCTTGCTCAATGGCCAGCAGCCCGGCTCCGCAACGTCCTTGTGGGCAGCCATGGATCAACGGGGATACGTAAAGCAACAGCGCGGTACCGGCAAGCATGAATGGCCGGGATTGTCCTTGAAAGGCCCGGCAGCGGTGGACTACATCCTCTCGAGCCAGCCCAGCCTGCTCTGATTTCGTTACCAGGACCAGGCGCTGACCCAATCGCTGTGTCACGGCGCTAAGTGCGGGTCAGGCCGGCGCTAGGCTGAACTGATGGCCTTCCTCGACGCCTTGGCACCCACCTTCGCGGCCGTGGCCATCCTGATGTTGCTGACTGTCGCGGTGCTCCGGGGTTCGCACACGCCGTCGTACCTTGCACCGGCTCTGGCTATCCTCCGCGGCGCAGCCCAGCTGGCGCTCATCAGCCTGGTCCTCGGCGGCATCATCGCAGATGCACTGTGGGTGGCGGTGGCGCTGCTGGTGATGTTCACCGTAGCGGCGGTGACGGCAACGCGCCGGCTCACGTGGTCCTGGCTGCGCTTCGCAACGGTGTCAGCGACCATGGCCTTGGCATCGTGGTGACCCTCGCCGTCGTCTTCGGCACGGGAGCTGTGGCATTCGAGCCCCGCTACGTCCTGGCAGTGGGCGGGATAGTGATCGGCAACTGCATGACCATCGCGGTGCTTGCCGGGCGCCGGTTCCATGAGGCCGTCCGTGAGCAGTGGGACCAGGTGGAAGGCTGGCTGGCCCTCGGCGCCACGGCCCCGCAGGCCACCCTCACCCAGGCCCGCTACTCGGTGCACGCAGCCCTGATCCCCTCCACGGACCAGACCAAAACCACCGGCCTGGTCACCCTGCCGGGCGCCTTCGTGGGCGCAATCTTCGGCGGCGCCTCCCCGTTGGAAGCAGGGCGGTTCCAAGTGATTGTCCTGGCGTCCATCATGGCGGCGGGCGCCATCACCGCCGTCGCGCTTCTGCGTTCACTGGCGGCGGTGCGCGTGCGGCCCGAACCGCTCTAGGCTTCCACAGCCGGGCTATCCCGGGCCGGCGAGGAAGGTTTGGATTTCCTCTGCCATCCGCTTGGACTGGGTCCAGTGCAGGTAATGGTTGCCCTCCAGCGTGACCACCTCATGCCGCCGGACGTTCTTCAGCAGGTTCTGAGCAGCGGATGTTTTGGCGGCTGTCGAATCGGAATCCTCGCCGGCAATGAAGGCCAGCACGGGCAGGTCGTCGGGGTAGGTCACTCCCCTTAGGGCTGCTGCATTGTTCGCTATCCGGGCGGTTTCATCGGCTACTGCCTGATTGCCGTAGTTCCAGCTGGTCATGAGGCGCATCCGGTGCAGCTCGTCATCCGTGTACGCGTCGCTTGCCGGGTCCACGAAACCCGGCGCGACGGCGGCGACTGCGCGCACTATTCCGGTGACGGCCAGGGCCCGTTCCCAGTTGATGCCCGGCTCCGGGTCTGGAACCGCCTGATCCCCCGGTTTCGGGATGGACGCATCGATTCCGACGACGGCGGCCACTTCCGTTGGGTACCGGTTCGCGTAGTCGAGCATGTAGAAACCGGCGATGGAGTGCCCTGCCAGAACGTAGGGTTGTTTGACCTGCAGTTTGGCCAGGACCTCGTGAAGTTCGGTACTGATGTTCTCGTTGGTCCGCGGCGGGGCTTCCATGTCGCTGTAACCGTACCCAAACCCCTCAACGGCGATGACGTCGAAGCCGCTGAGTTCCCGGGCCAGAGGAGCGAAGTCGAGGCCGGGCGCCGGGGTTCCCAGGCCGCTGAGCAGGACAATCGGCTGGCCCTCTTCCTGCCCGTTCCGGTACACGTTCAGAGAACCGCTGCCTACGGCGATACGTTCACCGTAGGCAGCCATGCCCGATTTCTCCCTCGACTCCAGAACCAGGTTGACCACCGTGGAGACGAGGATCAGCCCCAGGATGATCAACGAGGCGATCCCGGCGCGGCGCCAACCGCGCCGGGGCTTCCTCCGGGCACCGGAATCCGGAGCTTCTGCTGACCCGGAAGCCGTCCGAGGAGATGGACGCATCACCCGCCCGATTCAGGCAGGCTTGGCAAAGGTGGCCGCGCTCATGATTTCGTAGCCCACGAATGTCTCGTCGCCTTCGACCCAGGCATCGTGGCCGGCGGGAATGGTGTAAGCGTTGCCGGGGCTGATTGTGGTCCGGGTGCCGTCCAGCATCTCCACCGTCAGCGTCCCCGCGGCGCAGATCCCCACGTGATTCACCTGGCAGCTGTCGGTGTGGACCACGGTCTTGACCGTCTCGGACCACTTCCAGCCCGGCTCGAAAGTAAACCTGCCCAGGGTGGTGTCTCCGATGTTGACAACATCCACCTGGGTTTTCGGCGGGCGGCGTTTTTCATCCGGTTCGTCGAACGACTTCGCTTCAAGGGCTCTGACTGAATTGCCAGCCATACTGTTCTCCTGACAGGGAGCGGGTGGAACTGTTTCATCCGGAGCGCCCAGACAACTCCGGGAGAGTTGGCCGGCCGGCTTGCGAAGCTGCAGAATGCCGGCCAACACGGGCAACTAGCGCTATCAGGGTGCGCTCAGGTGTGGGCCGTGTCAATATGGTGCGCCCTGACTAGAGCGTTCCGGCCGCCGCATACACACGGACCCAATCCACCCGCATCTCGCCGGCGCCGTTGGCAGTGCTGTCCGGGAACCAGTCCAGTTGCAGCGTCTGGTGCATCGGACCGGGAGGCTGGTGCGCGGGGTTGGTGGTCTCAAACCACTTCACACCGTCCACGTAACCAATGATGCCGCCGGAGTGCCAGTCAACCGCGTAGTTGTGGAACTGGGATACGTCCAATACCTTTTCCGCGGACACCTGGCGGTTCTCACAGGAGTAGTGATGGAAGAACTTGATGACGTTCCAGTCACCAGTCGTCTCTGCGTAGTCAACTTCACCATCACACGGCCAGTTCTCGCTGTCCGGCCACAGGATGGACACCAGGTGGTATTCATTGTCACCGGATCCGGCCGCACGGACTTCCCACCGCCCATACTTCTGGTTTGCAAACTTCGCGCTAATGCCCGCGGTGGTGCCCTCCGGAGTTCCAGTCATAACCATTTTGGAACCGTCCACGGTAACCTGCTGGGGACTCCGGATACCGTTGCCCGCGTGCCCGGGGCTGTTGTAGACAGTCCACTTCGTGGCGTCCGGCGCACCCGTGTAATTGAACTCATCGCCAGTAACAGGCGTGCCCCAACCACGAACCACCGCAGCCTCGGTTGAGGTTGCCGTGTCAGTCGCTGTGGTCACCACCAGCCGTGGGCGCAGGGCGGAATTGGAAGATTCCTTCGACTTAAACCCAATCCACTTTTGAGCGTTGCTTTCCAGCTTGAAATTCTGCTCGCCCCCTTTTGCGCCCACGCCCTTCGTAACATCCCATTCAACCCAAGAGCCGGCAGCAAATCCGCCGGCCTTACCCAGCCACGTCACCCGTGCTGGTGCGTTATTCCAGGTAACTCCACCCTCGGTCCAGCCGCCGGATGTAGTAAAAACATCCACAAATTCAGTGGAGTTTGTGGATGTCTCCGAATGAACCCGCAGTTTAGCCGACACAATATGCTCGCCGGCGGGAACCTGAACATTGAACCGCAGGAGCGAGTTCCGCCAGATTTTCGCACGGCCCTCTGTAGAAATACGAACGCTGGCGCCAAAGTTGGTAGTCGGCTTGTCCGCCTGGACGTAGGTGTCCATGGTGGGCAGGATCGTCGATACGGCGGCGTTTGCCGTTGTGGGAGTAATGATTGCGAACCCGAGCAGAAGGGATGATGCAATCGCTGCACACTTACGCCAGAACATCAGCCGGCCTCGCTATTTCTACTGGGGATTTAAATTATCCGGCTGGGTAAAGCAAGCGTTGACCCAGAAACAACGACGGCTATATGCCAGCTATGCCAAAGCGTAAACCAGAAGCGAAAGAACAAGCAATCGATCCCCTATACCCCATTTTCAAGGAATGTGCGGATTTCCTATACCTAACTGGTGAACTGAACATTAACCCCTATGTACCTAACTGCCCTGCGCCTTTGATGCCGCGTTCAAGGGGCTGGCGTTACGTGGCAGCCGGAATGAGGGACTCGATCAGGCCCTCGATGCGGGTCTTGATCTGGTCGCGGATGGGACGGACGGATTCGACGCCCTTGCCGGCCGGGTCTTCCAGGACCCAGTCCTCGTAACGCTTGCCGGGGAAGTAGGGGCATTCGTCGCCGCAGCCCATGGTGATGACGACGTCGGATTCCTTCACGGCCTCGGTGGTGAGGACCTTCGGAACTTCGGCGGACATGTCGATGCCCAGCTCTGCCATGGCCTCCACCGCGGCGGGGTTGATCTTGTCGGCAGGCTGGGACCCGGCGGAACGGACCTCGATCTCACCCTTGCCGAGCGTGGTGAGGAAGGCGGCGGCCATCTGGGAACGGCCGGCGTTGTGGACGCAGACGAACAGGACGGAAGGCTTCTTGGCGGTTTCGGGACTCATTGTTTTTCTCCTGAAAGTTGGATGAATGGTCTGGTTGAGGTTCGAGCTAGGCGGCGTGCATCCGGGGCGCGAGATCGTTGACCCGGTTGGAAATGTCAGTGAAGGCGATTTCGAAGGCTTCCTCGGTGTTGATCCGGAGGGGATCGGGCACGGACCAGTGGATGCCCCCGAGGCTGGTGACCTCCTCGTGGGCGTTGTCGCAGACGGTGACCACGAAGTCGCCGCTGGCCACCCTGCCAAGCTTCCGGGGCGGAACCTCCGGAAGGTCCACGCCATGGCGGCGGGCCACCTCAATGGCTCCCTGCGCGATGCGGTCACCGGGATGTGTTCCTGCCGAGGTTGAGGGGATTTCACTGGCCCCGCGCCAGAGGGCGGCAGCCAGCTGGGACCGGGCGCTGTTCCGCGTGCAGACAAACACAACGCGGCTGGCTGCATGTTCCACCCCGGGCGCAAGTCCTTCCAACGCCCCGGCAGCCAGCCTGATGTAGCTTCGGCGCTTGTCGGCCTCCGAGCGGTGGCGGGTTGCCAGCCCGGCTCCTTCCAAGGCACGCAGGTGGTGGGACAGCAGGTTCGACGGCATGTTCAGTTCAGCCTGAAGTTCCGTGGGTGAGAAGTCCCCGAGGGTCAGCAGGTCCACGATGCGCAGGCGTGCAGGATCTGCAAGGGCCGCGTGTTTTGCGACCCGCGCTTGGAACCCATCTTCTGGCTCAGTTTTCATTGACTCAATTTTGACTGAGTCACTTTCCTGCGTCAAGCTTGGTGCCATGACTACGAACCAGCCACCGCTGTGGCGCCGTGCCGTCGCAGAGCTTCTTGGCACCAGCCTCCTCGTGATGATCGTTGTGGGCTCGGGCATCGCGGCGCAGCAGCTCTCCCCCAACGACATCGGGCTCCAGCTGCTTCAGAACAGCACCGCCACCGTGCTGGGGTTGACCGTCCTCATCCTCGTGTTCGGTCCTGTCAGCGGCGCGCACTTCAACCCTGTGGTCTCGCTTGTGGACTGGATTCTGGGTCGGCGCAGCGGGACGGGACTGACCCTGCCCGAGCTCAGCACCTACGTCGTCGTACAGACGCTCGGCGCCATCAGCGGAAGCGTGGTGGCGAACGCGATGTACGACGTCGGCACCTCCATCTCCGGCAAGGACCGGGCAACCGGTGGGCACCTGCTCGGTGAAGTCATTGCCACCGCCGGGCTGATCCTGCTGATCTTTGCGCTCGCCGCCACCAAACGGGGCGTGCTTGCCGCGCCGGCGGTGGGCGCCTACATCGGCGCAGCGTACTGGTTCACATCCTCCACCTCGTTCGCGAATCCCGCGGTGACGGTCGGGCGGATCTTCAGCGACACGTTCGCCGGCATCGCACCGGGCTCCGTGCCGCCGTTCGTCATCGCGCAGTTCATCGGCGCGGCAGCGGGCCTGGGCCTCTTGCTCCTCCTGTTCCCCTCCGCGGCCCGCGCCGCCGACGACGTCGCACTCCCGCACCAGACGGACAAAGCCAACTCCTAGGCAGCGCCGACTGTTCCTAGTCCGCCTCCACCCACACCGTGCAGTTGGCGGCATCGGCCACCACGTCCTCCAAATCCCCGGTGCGGTGGATCACCTCCAACTGGCGGACGGCGCCCGTGCCGGCGTAGAGCAGATCGTCCATCAATTCCTCCACCCGGTCCAGGTCCCCGATGTCCTCCAGCGCCTCCCGGATATGGTTCAGCAGGGCATTGACGACGGCGAGCGCCGGCCCCGGGCGGTTGGTCACCGGGTCCAGCAGTTCCCCGCGCAGTCCCCACCGGCTGGCCTTCCACCCTGCCAGCCGAAGGAGCGACGCCGGCACGCCGACCGGGTCGATGCCCTTCCGCCACTCCCGGGCAGCGGTCTCTACTAATCCGCGGGCGATGCCGGCCAGCAGCACCGTGTTCTGCGGCCGCAGGCACACATCCGCGATCCGGATCTCCACCGTGGGATAGTGGCGGGAAAGCCGGGCATCGAAGTAGATCATCCCCTCGTCCAGTGCCACACCGGTGCTCACCATGTCGTACACCAGTTGATGGTAGGCATCCGGTGAACCCAGGATTTCCAGCGGCCCGGCCGTTGGCCACCGGCTCCACACTTGGGAGCGGTAGCTGGCGTAGCCGGTATCCTGCCCATGCCAAAACGGGGAGTTGGCGCTCAGGGCGATGAGTACCGGCAGCCAGATCCGCATCCGGTCCAGCACTGCTACGCCTTCCTCGTCCGACTCCACGAAGACGTGAATATGGCAACCACAGGTGAGCTGCTCCCTGGCCGTTAACCCATATTCCTCAGTCATGGCCACGAAACGGCGGAGCTGCACCGGATGGGGATCGGAGGGCAGCGGGGATGTTCCCAGCGCTGCAACCCGGACTCCCACGTCCCTCGCCGCCCTCTCAGCAATGGCCCGCCCCCGAATGATGTCCGCCTCCAGTGCAGCCATGGTGGAATGCGGGGGCGTGACAACCTCGATCATCTCCTGTTGGAACTCGGCGGTCAGGACGGGACCGGAAGCGGAGTCCATCGGACGAACGTACAGGTCCCAGAGTGCGCCGGCCATCGGCACGGCCTCCCCGGTACCCGGATCCACGAGGAGCAACTCCTCCTCGATACCGAAAGTCCGGACAGCTGGACTGCCGTTTGTGTCCCGTCCGGTGCCGCTGCCGTTATCGCCTGAGCCGTCCATCGTCGTCGTCCTTTGTCATTCCATCCGGGCCAGTTCGTCCCAGAAGCATGCAATCGTGACGGCGCCGTTGACAAGGACTTCGAGGTTGGCGCTTTCGTCACTGTCGTGCCAGTGGTCCTCCACCAGGCCCGTCCCGAAGAACAGGACCGGCGCGTCCAGCGACCGGCTGAGCAGCTCGGCAGGCCCTCCGCCGGCGTTGCCCATCCTGCCCACATCTGCTGAGCGGAAGCCCTTGGCCATGGCCCGTTCCAGGGCGGAAACAGCAGGGTGCTCCGGGGTCCAATACGGTTCCTGGGCCGTCTCGAGATCTACCCTGAGCGTGCGGCCGTAGTTCTCCCCCACCGTGTCCCGGACCCATTGCCGGAGCTGCCCGGCCACCTTTTCCACCCGCTGGCCGGCCACCGTCCGGAAGCTCAGGTCCACGGACGCCACCGACGGAACGGCGGCGCTGGAAAGTCCGGCAGGATCGCCGGCAACCAGCGCCGTGACCTCCACCGCCGGGCGGAGCCACAGCCGCTCCGGAACCGTGTACCCGGCTTCGCCCGTGATGCTTCCCGACTCCGAGCGCTCCACCCAGTCCTCTTCAGTGAAGGGCAGGCGTGCGAGCGCTTCCCGAAAGTCCTCCGGCACCGCGGCAACGTCGTCGTAGAATCCGGGGATGGCGATCCGGCCATCCCCGTCATGAAGACCGGCGAGCAACCTGCTCAGTTCAAAGGCCGGATTGGGGGCGGCACCGGACACGGCGCCGCTGTGAACGTCGACATCCGGCCCGGTGAGCTCCAGGTGTGCGCTGAGCATCCCGCGCAGACTCATGCACAGGGCCGGATGATCCTCGCGGAAGAGAAGGGTGTCCGAGAACAGCACCAGGTCCGCCTGCAGCCGGTCCGCCTGCTCCTCCAGCAGCTGGGCCAGATGCGGTGACCCGCCCTCTTCCTCCCCTTCGACGAGGTATTTCAGGTTGACCGCGGGTGCGGTGCGTGGGGGGCCCTGCGGTTCAGGGTGAGAGAGCGTTTGGGTTTTGGCGTCAAAAGGTGATGGAGCGTTGGGGTTTTGGGCCCCGGAAGTGAGAGAGCGTTTGGACTGTTGGGCGAGGTGTGCCCGGAGTGACCACAGGTGGGCCATCACCTGGCCCTTCGCATCCGAGCTGCCCCGCCCGAACAGCCGGCCGTCCCGCACCACCGGCTCGAAGGGCGCGGTCTGGTCCCACTGCCCGGGCTTGGCCACCCGTACATCGTGGTGGCTGTACACCAGGACGGTGGGGGCACCGGGCGCTTCGCACCATTCCGCGTACACGGCGTGCGACTCCCCGGTGGGCAGCACCTCCACCACCGGGAAGCCCACGTCCCTGAAGGCCGCCGCCAGCCAGTTCGTCGAGCGGAGCAGGTCCTTGGTGTGCTCCTGCGCCCCCAATACGCCGGGCACGCGCACCCACTCCGCCAGCTGGCCCTCAAGCTCTGCCCGGCGGGAGACGACGAAGGCGTGGAGGTCAGCGCCGTCGTCGTGGTCCCTGCCGGCGTCTTTCACGTCCTGGTTCTCCGGGGCGTGCAGGCTGGGGCCCTCGTGACCCGGGCCGTCATGGCCCTCGAACCCGTGATACTGCTCCACGGCTCACCGGGGCTGGGCAGGGTTGGTGGGATCGCCCTGCGACGGCGGGTTGATGGGCGGACCCGGCACGTTCGCGGTCTGCGGGGTGTCCGGCTGGCCGGTGTTCACTTCCGGCGTGCTGGGCGCCTGCGGGCCGCGGGGAACGGTGCCGCCCTGCAGGTCATGCAGCCTCTTTTCGAGGATCTGCATGATGGGCAGGCGGTTCCCGTGGGCCTCCTCGTACGTGATCAACTGCACCACTTGCGCCTCGTCCAGGCCTGAGATGCGTGACGGGAGGGTTCCCGCCGGCAGGTGGTCGTAGTCAGGCAGCGGCAGTTCCTTGTGCAGGGGTACTTCGTTCATTGTTGTTCGGCTCCTTCGTCCAGTGAGGTCAGGAGGTCGGCGCATGCCTGTTCGCAGCGCCGGCACGCCTCCGCGCAGACCTGGCAGTGGTCGTGCATGTCGGCGTGCTTATCGCACTCCTCCGCGCAGGCCCGGCAGGCAGCGCGGCAGGCTTCCAGCAGCGCCCGGGTGACGTTGCCGTTGTAAGCGGCGTGGCGGGACAGCACATTTCCCGTTGTTGCGCAGATGTCGGCGCAGTCCAGGTCCGTCCCGATGCAGGCGACCAGTTCCGCCACCATGTCCTCGCTGAGGCAGGCGTCGGCGCAGGCAGTGCAGGTCTGGGCGCATTCGAAGCAGGCACCGATGCATTCAGCCAGTTTGGCTTTGTTGAATTCATCCAGCCCTTTGGGGTGGGCGTCAATCATGGCCCGTATGTGCGTCATTCCACTTTCCTTCCGTAACTGGCAGATTTTTTGTCCAGATGTGCAGGGTTCCAGGGTTCGGAAGTCTGCGTATCTGGACAAAAACCCTGCGCTAGGCAGTGGCCTCGGCGTCGGACGGTTCCGGCACCTGCAGGCCCGAAGCGAAGACGGACTCGGCCATCCGGGCTGCGATCGCATCCCAGTGGTACTTCTTCAGCAGCTCCCGGGTCTTCGGCTTGGGGGCGCGCGAAGGATCGCGCTGGCCGAGGTTCCGGCAGAGCGAAGCAAAGCCCGCGCCGTCGTCGCGCAGGTGCACCACGCCCGGGAAGTCAGCCACCACGTCCGGCACCCGGGTGGACACCACGGGAAGGCCGGCGGCGAGGTATTCGAGCGTTTTGGTGGGGCTGATGGAACGGGTTGCCTCGTTCAGGGCGAACGGCATCAGGGCAACATCCAGGCCCTCCATCGCTGCCGGAAGGTCCGCGTAGCAGGTATACCCCTCGTAGCTGATGTTCGGCGCCTGGGGCAGGCTGGCCGGATCGATCTTGGCCACCGGCCCGTACATCCTGATGTCCCACTCCGGCAACGCGCTGGCGAGGTCGGCGATAAGGCCCAGGTCCAACCGTTCGTCCAGCACTCCCACGTATCCGGCAACGGGACGCTGCCCCGGAACCCGGGGCTCCGCCGTCGGGGTCCGGTAGTGCTCCGGCTCCACGCCGCTGGGGAAGAGCAGGGTGTCAGCGCGGCCCTGCCGCACCATGGACCGGTGCAGGGAGCGGCCACCGGCAAAGACGACGTCGGCCCGGCGGAGTGCCTGCCGCTGCCTCACCACCAGCTCGGGCGGGGCGTCCTTGAAGGCGGCGAGATCGTCCATCACGTCATACACCAGCGTGGTGGGCTGCAGGGCGAGGGCAAGTTCCAGGGCCAGCGGGGTGTACAGCCACACCACCCGCTCCCCCGTGGGCGGACCCACCAGTTCGGGCAGCTGCTCGATGTAGTCCGGGAGGACGTCGTCGAAAAATCCCACGTGGTGGCCCTGCTCCGGGATCTCCAGCCAGGCCCGGTTCATCCCGTCCACCTGCGTGTGGTTCAGCCGGTTCGGCCCGGTGAATCCGGGCGACGGCGTGAGCGGTTCCTCCACATACCAGGTGGAACAGCGGGAGCCCAGTCGGGAAACGAGGTGCTGGGGGCGCTGCCATACCCAGTCCCAGCGGAGATGCGACAAAACGATCAGTTCACTCTGCATTGACTATCCTCAATTCCATCCGGGTCTGTGTGTTGGGCAGGTTGTTGCCCTGATCCGTGTCAGGGGCTTCACTCCAATTCCAGTGGGACATTTGTGATTCGTATCCGCGCAGCCAGGTGGCCACGGGTTCGCCAAGCGTGAAGGCCGGCAACTCTTTGGACGGCGTGCCGGCCGCGGCTTTCGCATAGGACTCGGACATAACTGACGGCTGCCGCGCCAGCTCGTCGTCCAGCCAGTACACCCCCACGGGGTCGATGTGCCCGTCGTTGCGGAACAGAAGCGAAGCCCAGTCCGTGGAGTCAATTACCGGGAACCAGCACAGGCCGTCCAGCGGAACCCCCATGTGCCGGGCCCGTTCGCACTGCTCCAAAACGTACTTGAACCAGGTGGCCCGGTCAGATGTGAAACCGCGGATGTTGGTTTCGGTGAGCAGGCAAGGGAACCGGTAGCGGTCCCAGTACAGGTAGATCTGCTGCGCCAGGGGCAGTGGATGCGGGGTGTGGGTGGACCCGCCCTTGTCATCGAAGTGCCACTGGCAGTGGGCGTAATAGTCCAGGCCCAGCACGTCGATCCGTCCCGGCTCCAGTTCCTGCAGCTTCTCTCCCCCGGCGCCGCGAAGCAGTTCCGCCATGGGGCCGTTCGGGTCGTAGCCCTTGCCGTTGTACTTGCCGAGGAAGCTGTCCAGCACCAGGAACCGGCGCTCGTTGGCCATGGTGGCGTAAGCGCTGCCGGCGGCCCCTTCCCCGGTGTGGTGCTCACAGGTGTCCACCCATACGTGCTTGGCACCGGGCAGCAGGTCCGCGTAGGCGCGGCTCGCCTCCGCCACGGCCGGCAGCACGTTGAGGATCTGGCGTACGAAGCTGTCCAGCCCCTCGTGGTAGGGCGGCCAAATGGCCTCGTGTCCGGTGAGGAACAAGGTGGAGAAAGGCTCGTTGAAGAGCGTGTATTCCTGCACCCACGGGTACCGCCGGGCGAACTCTTCCGTGTACCGAAGGTAGGCGGTGCGGAAGCGGGGGTCCGCAAAGCCGCCCTCCATCCAGTGGGGATAGCTGGTGTGGTGCACCAGGTCCACGATGGGCCGGAAGCCGTTGTCCCGGAGATAATGCAGCACCTTGTCCGTGTCCTGCCAGTTAAAGACCCCTTCCTCGGCTTCCACCCGGTGCCAGCGGACGGGGTACCGCAGCCGGCTCACCCCGCATTCGGTCAGCAGTTGCAGGTCCTGTTTCCACTGGACATCGTGGGCAGTGGATTCGAAGATGTCCCTGTCGTGCCGGGGAAGATACGTGCTCTCGAAGGCGCCGATAATTTCGATTCCGCTCATCTGCCCGCTCCCTCCCCCTGCAGGGCAGGAGCGTCCGCGGGCAGGCGGCCCGGGTTGCCGGCCAGGTGCTCGTAGACGAGGTCCAGCAGCTCGGCAGCCCTCCGGTTCAGCCGCCGGGACTCGTCCAGGTCCTGGTCCAGCCGGATAACCTCGGCGCGCAGTTCGGCGATATCCGTTGCGGCTTTGGCCAGCCGCAGGTTAACCTCTTCCAGCGGGTCGCTTAGGGGCTCGTGCTCGTGGATGGCGTCAATCAGTGGGTCATTCATGGCAGGGCCCTCACTTTCACTCGTTGCGTGCGTATTGCGCCGTCATCCTGGCGCCCTGGTTGTGGTGGGACATCTTCTGTTTCCAGCCCCAGCTCCGCGAGGCTGGCTTTCAGATCGGCAACATTCACGGGCGCATAGAAGCGGCACTCCGGGAAGGCCGGTCCGGACTCTCCCACCTGGACTTCCAGGAAGGCCGCGGCAGCCGGGCCCTGGTTCCGCAAAAGCTGCCGGACCAGCCCCAGCGTGTTCTCCCGGCCTTGCCAGTCGAGCGAATTGAGCAGCAGCCGCGCGTACACATGCAGGGGGCCTGGGCCCTCCTTCAGGAGCGTGGCCAGCGGGGCGGTCTCCCGGAGCGAGTTGAGGTTGACCCGGCGGAACTCCAGGGACCCGGGGCCAGCCTGTTGCCCGCGCAGGTACTCGATTGCCGGCCGGCTGTAGTCAACGGCCACCACATGGTGCCCCTGCTCCGAGAAGTGCCGAGCGTCGCCGCCGAGGCCGCAGCCCAGTTCCAGGATGCGTGAGGCCGGCGGCAGCCCGCGGGCCAGCTCCTCCGCCCAGGCCGACGGCGCCTGGCCGGCACCCTGCCCGCCCTCACCCCGCAGCACCGCCCGGTGGTGGTCCTCCCAGTTCTCGCGGTCCCAGTCCAGGCCGCCCAGCCACGTGTCATAACGGCGGCGGGCCGGCGGTGGCGTGATGAAACGGAACGCAGGATCAGGGGTGTGCCAGCCGGGCCCGTAAATCGCGGCGAGCATCTGCTCCGGCTCGGCCGGTGCGGGCAGCTCCCGTCCGTTGATGCTGAGGTTCCGCAGCGGAAAGATGGTCACGGCCTCCGTGCGTTCGCGGGCATGGAACGTACCGTGGAACCAGCCGCCCACATTGAAGTAGGTGAAGATGTCCAGGTAGAACCGGTCCGTGCCGTCCGCGCCGGGGAACAGCAGCTGCAGGTGCCCCGCTGAGTGCCTGACCGTTTCGTAGCCTTGCGCATGAAGGGCCCGTTCCAGCTCGAAGCCCTCCAGCGCGATGTCCGAGGGATTTTCGTGCCGGCTCAGGTAGGCAAGGTCAACATCGTCATCGCCGGGCATCACCCGGCCGTCGCGTACGGGCCCAAGGAGGGTGCCACCGGTGACGAACAGCTCCTGGCCGCGGCCCCGCATCCACTCCACCAGCCTGCAGGCCTCATCCAGCGCCTCGTCGATCAGGTAGGCGCGCCGGCCTTCGAAGTTCCGGGCGATCCGCCCCCACTTGTTGATGATCTGCGGCATCCCCGTGCCGGGCTCCTCGAGCGAGAACTGGTGGGGTGAATCATCAAAGGCGACTCTCGCCGTCGGGCATAACGGCGTTCCGTCCTGCAGCACGCTGAGCCGCGCCCACCCGGACAGCCGGCTGGCGAGGGCGGGCGGCCAGTCGATGATGCAGCTGCCGGGGACGCCCCTGGCGCCCTCGCCGGAGTGGACGCTCCAGATGGGCCTGTCCCCCAGCAGGATGGACAAGGTGGCGCCGGCCGGAATGGGCGGGCCGGCGAGGGTCAGCGATACCCTGTCCGCACGAAGGGTGTGGCTGTAGCTATTGCTGGTAATGCTGCGTACCTCGACGTCCTGGCTCATGGCTGCGCCACCAGGTCGGAGTCCTTGGACTGGTCCAGGTAAGGGAGCCGGACGTCCACAACCTGCCCGGTCATGGCCGACGCCAGAACTTGGATGCTGGCCCCGGCCACAGCCGCCGCGGGCAGCAGGGACCCTTCCTCCTCCGCCCCGAACGCCCTGGACCGCATGGGGGTGGCGGTACGGCTGGGACTGATGCAGTTCACCCGGATGCCGTCCGAGCTCCACTCGTCCGCGAGCGCCTGGGTGAGGTTCACGATCGCAGCCTTCGTGGCTGAGTAGACCGTGTAGTTGGCCCGGCCGCGGGTGTAGGAACTGGAGGCGAAAAGCGTCAGCGATCCCTTGCTCTCGGCCAGGTACTTTTGCGACTCCTGGGCCACGATGAAGGCTGCCGTGAGGTTCACGTCCACGTCGTGGTGCAACTGCTCATCGGTGAGCTGGGCGAGCGGCCCCACGCTGAGGACGCCCGCTGTAAGAATGACGTGGTCGAGGTGGCCGTGGGTGGCGGCGGCGGAGGCCAGCGCCTGGGCCACGCACCGGCGGTCCTCCACGTAGGTTCCGTTGCCGGTGCGGCTCTGCCCCACCACCAGGGCACCTTCAGCCTCGAGCTGCTGGACAAGCTCCAGGCCGATCCCGGAACTTGCACCGAACACCAGCACGGTGGAGCCACGGAGCCCGTCCGTGTTCCCGCCGGGCAGCATGGTTTTGTGCTTGAGCTGGAAGAGTTTGTCCGCAAGGTGGATGTCGATGGGCTGGGTGATTTTGATGTTCGCCTCGTCCCCGTCCACCACGAAGATGGGGACGTCGGGGCAGTACTTGAGGACCACAGAGCAGTCGTCCGTGGCGGAGAAGCCGGGGTCCTGGCCGGCCCGTTCGTACGCCTCGGCTATCACGGGCATCCTGAACGCCTGGGGCGTCTGGCCCCTTCGCAGTTTGGCCCGCGGTGGCACTGCGCGGATGAAGTTCTCATCATCCACTTCGATGATGGTGTCCGCTGAGGGGATGGCGGTGTCGACGGCGGCGTAGACGTCGAGCGCGCGGATGCAGGCAATGATGATGTCGCCGTCGAGCAGCGGGCGGACGGCGTCGTGGAAGATGACATTGGCGTCCTTGTCCGCGATGGCCGCCAGCGCCAGGCGGGACGTTTCGCTCCGGTCCGCCCCGCCCGGAAGGATGCCGGCGAGTTTGCCGAACTTGCTGGCTGCCTTCGCGTCAGCTTTGGCGCCCGGTTTGCTGCCCTTGTTGCTGCCCAGGAGAAGTTCCTCGGCGCGGGGGATGTAACCCGGAGCCATCATGACGATCATCTCGTCCACCAGCCCGCAGTGCTGGAACAGCTCCACCGTGTGCTCGAGGCTGGTGCGGCCGGCGATCGGGACAAACTGTTTGGGGATGTCCAGGCCCATGCGGGCGCCGACTCCTCCAGCCAGGATGACCGCCACGTTGCGGCGGCGGGTGCCGGGTGGAGAGGGTGGTTTCTGGTCCATGGCTGGTCCTTTCATTCGAAGTCGCGGCCTAGTGACGGCCGCAGGGGGTGCCTCCCGCGTTTTCGGTGGCGGACGGGATGTCGATTTTGGCGGCCTGCAGCCGCTGCCGGGTTTCCTCGGCGGTGACGTAGGACTTCATCCGGGGGTACTCGCCCACGGGGACCACCGCCGAGACGAAGGTCCGGTTGTGGATGCGGACCAGGTTGAACGACCGGGCGCCGTTCATGCCCTGCATGGCGCCTGCGGGCAGTGCCAGGTCCTGGTTGTAGCTGGTGGACGAGGCCACCGATACCGGGATGCTGGCGAAGGTTGAAAAGACGCTGTGATGGGTGTGGCCGGAGAGGATTCCGATGACGTCGCTGCCTTCCAGCACCCGGGCCAGGCTCTCCTGGTTCCGCAGCTCCGAAAGCACCGCAAGTTCCTGGACCGGCGGCACAGGCGGGTGGTGGATCACCAGGAGGGTCCCGTCGTCGGCCTGTGTCTCCAGTTCCCCCGCCAGCCAGCGAAGCTGCTCATCGCTGATCTCGCCGTGGTGGTAGCCAGGGGTGGAGGAGTCCAGGACCAGCACGCGGAGGTTGCCCAGGTAGTAGCTGCGGTCCACCGGAAGGGTGCGCGGCTCCTCGTCGAGAAGCATCTTTTGGAAGTTCATGCGTTCGTCGTGGTTGCCCATGGCCCAGATGAGCTGCGCGCCCATGCGCTCGGCGTACGCCTGGCAGGTGGTCCGCAACCGCCGGTAGGCTTCCAGGCTGCCCTTGTCCGCCAGGTCGCCGGAGAAGATGATGGCTTCCGGCTTCAGCCCGCTGGCTTCGATGGCATCAAGGACTTCCACCAGCCCCGTTTGCGGATCCAGCTCGCCGTACAGCAACCCCTCTTCCACATAGTGAGGATCGCTCACGTGGACCAGCACATGGTTGGGGTTTGAGTACTCGGACCGGGTCAGGTGCATGGGAGCCTTTCAGCTGTTCCGCTGGGCATGGCCCATTGTGGACGGTGTGCTGACGGGCACTGCTTGCCGCCGAAAGAAGAACATAATAAGCACGCTTATCAAATGTTGGGAAGACTATCTTTTGTCCACCCGTTGTGCTCGTGCCTCCCCGAGCCTGCTGATTCGGCTAGAGATGGCGGCGGGCGGGCTATACTTCCCCTGCTGCCGCGGGTAGATTCTGAAGTATGACGGGCGTTACTCCCGTCCTTCCCGGTCCTTACTGCAGGGCCGCCGGAAGTCGCTGCTGGAGCCGCCCGGCGGCACAGGTTGCAGAACCGGATTGGGGCCACCATGCCGTCCTCACATTTTCAGCAGTTCCTTGATGAAGCCACCGTCACCGATCCTTCAGCCGAACACCCCTTGGGACCTGACTGCCTGTACGGCCTCTACGTCAGCTGGGCATCGCTGCACGGCTTCCGGGCCAAATCGGACCAGGCCTTCCGCGCCGGCATGCGGCGTTGCGGTGTTGACGTGAACGACTGCCGGTTGTACATGACCGGTCCCGCCGCCGCAGACTACATCCTCGCCAGCTACCCGGACGTCGCCTGACGCGCGGCCGGAAGCGCCGCCCCCAACGACGCCAAGGGGACAGTCATGGGATTCGAGCCGCACGAGCCGGAGGAACGCAGCCAGCTCAACCGCATGCTGAAGGACGCCGACATCACCGTTGCCGAGCTCTGGCTGCGGTACTTCGGCATGAGCGGCACTGCCGGCGAATACGAGGTCCAGGCCTACGTGGAGGGACTGATCTCGCTGCCCGCCCTCCAGCGTGACCTGCTGGCCATGGCGGCCAGGGAAATCATCAGCGACGCGGCCTGATGTGGCGCCCGACGGCGGTACTCCCCTGCCGCCGTCGGCCTCCTACGGCTTGCCCTGGTTCCGGCGGCCGCCGTGGAAAAATCCGCACGGTTCGGACCTCTTCCATCCGCTACTGTCCCGCGCTAGGGTGGGCACAAACCCGCTGGCCATGCGCCATGGGCAATTGGGCTCATGCAGCTGGGCCTCTGGGTATTTTCCGGAGGGAACCGCGCTGTGGGCAGCACTGGAAGAAACACTTCTAGATGGCGGCGGGCTGCCGCTTTACTGACGATTCCGGCCCTGCTGGCGTTGACCTCCTGTTCTGCGGAGGTTCAGCGAGGCTGGTTGCCCGGCGAACGGGACACTACCGACCACACCCCCCTGGTCACTGACCTGTGGGTGAATTCGTGGATCGCCGCAATGGTTGTCGGAGTGATCACCTGGGGGCTCATCCTGTGGTGCATCATCGCCTACCGCCGTAAGAAGGATACGGTCGGGTTCCCGCGGCAGATGAGCTACAACCTCCCCCTTGAGGTCTTTTACCTCTCGGTACCGCTCATGATCGTTGGGGTCCTGTTCGTCTTTACCGACCGCGAGCAGCGCGCCATGGACGACCGGTTCGAGGACCCGGACGTGGTGATCGATGTCCGGGGCAAGCAGTGGGCGTGGGACTTCAACTACGTCAAGGAGGACGTCCACGAAGATCCGGGCGTTCAGGCCCACCTGGACGGCAACTGGGGCACGCCCGACCGGCTGCCCACCCTGTACCTGCCGGTGGGTAAAAAGGTGGAACTGCAGCTGAACTCCCGCGATGTCCAGCATTCCTTCTGGGTGGTGGAGTTCATGCAGAAACGCGATATGTACCCCGGTGAAAACCAGTACAACAGGTTCATCGACATCATTCCCAACCGCACCGGTGAGTTTACCGGCAAATGTGCTGAGCTCTGCGGTGAATACCATTCCGAGATGCTCTTCAAGGTCCGTGTCGTGACCGAGCAGGAGTACAACAGCCACATTGCCGACCTCCGCGCCAGGGGCAACACCGGCATCCGCGGCGATGAGTACGACCGGAATCCGGAACGCCCAGCCCTGGAACAGGCACAACAAAGGACGGAACCGTAATGACCACCACCGGCCAGAACATGGGCGTCACGTCGGCGACCGCCGCACCTTCTGTGGCCAAACGCCCTAAGGGCAGCATCGTGGTCAGCTGGATCACGTCCACGGACCACAAAACCATCGGGTACCTGTACCTGATTTCCTCGTTTGTTTTCTTCTTGCTTGCCGGCGTTATGGCAATTCTCATCCGCGCCGAACTGTACGAACCAGGCATGCAGATCCTGCAAACCAAGGAGCAGTACAACCAGCTGTTCACGATGCACGGCACCATGATGCTGCTGATGTTCGCCACCCCGCTCTTCGCCGGCTTCACTAATGTGATTATGCCGCTGCAGATCGGCGCTCCCGACGTCGCGTTCCCGCGGCTGAACGCGTTGGCCTTCTGGTTCTTCCTCTTTGGGTCCACCATCGCAGTGTCCGGCTTCATCACGCCGCAAGGCGCCGCGTCCTTCGGCTGGTTCGCCTACACCCCGCTGTCCAACACCACCTTCACGCCCGGCCTCGGCGGCGACCTCTGGGTGTTCGGCCTGGCACTGTCCGGCTTCGGCACCATCCTGGGTGCTGTCAACTTCATCACCACCATCATCTGCATGCGTGCCCCCGGCCTCACTATGTGGCGCATGCCAATCTTCACGTGGAACGCCCTGGTCACCTCCATCCTGGTGCTGATGGCCTTCCCGCCGCTGGCCGCGGCGCTGTTCGCCTTGGGGGCGGACCGGAAGTTCGGCGCCCATATCTACGATCCGGCCAATGGTGGCGCCATCCTCTGGCAGCACCTGTTCTGGTTCTTTGGCCACCCTGAGGTGTACATCATCGCGCTGCCGTTCTTCGGCATCGTCTCGGAGATCTTCCCGGTCTTCAGCCGGAAACCCCTGTTCGGCTACAAGGGCATCGTGTACGCCACCATTGCGATTGCTGCCCTGTCCGTGACGGTGTGGGCACACCACATGTACGTCACCGGTGCGGTGCTGCTGCCGTTCTTCGCGTTTATGACCATGCTCATCGCGGTTCCCACAGGCGTGAAGTTCTTCAACTGGATCGGTACTCTGTGGGGCGGCTCGCTAACCTTTGAGACGCCAATGCTGTGGAGCCTGGGCTTTCTGATTACGTTCCTCTTCGGCGGCCTCACCGGCATCATCCTGGCGTCCCCGCCGCTGGACTTCCACGTCTCCGACACCTACTTCGTGGTGGCGCATTTCCACTACGTGGTATTCGGCACGGTGGTGTTCGCGATGTTCGCCGGCTTCTACTTCTGGTGGCCCAAGTTCACTGGAACCATGCTCAACGAACGCCTGGGCAAGATCCACTTCTGGATGCTCTTCCTGGGCTTCCACGGCACCTTCCTCATCCAGCACTGGCTTGGTGTGGAGGGCATGCCCCGCCGCTACGCCGACTACATGCCGGAAGATGAATTCACGTGGATGAACCAGTTCTCCACCATCGGCTCCTACCTGTTGGCCGCCTCGATGATCCCGTTCCTCTGGAACGTCTACATCACCTGGCGGACCGGCAAGAAGGTGACCGTGGACGATCCCTGGGGCTTTGGTGCCTCGCTGGAGTGGGCCACGTCCTGCCCACCGCCGCGGCACAACTTCACCTCCCTGCCCCGGATCCGTTCGGAACGTCCCGCCCTGGACCTGCACCACCCGGAGCTGAGCATTCGGGAGCATGCGCCGGCTGACAGCCCGGCCGCCAGCATCCTGGGCGCTGCCGATATCGGCCCGCGCGACGTCAAGGACCCGGACCCCAACAAGTAGGCACAAGGAAGCCCCTGCCGCCCGGTCACATCATGGACCTGCCGGCAAGGGCTTCTTGCTGGCTCAGGCTAAGCCCTTGCCTCTGTGGGGTTGTCTGCGTCCTTCAGTTCTATTTCTGCCGTGGCCTGGATGAGTGCGAGCAGCTCCGGGTCCAAGCCCGGTGCGAACTCTTCCTTGCGCTCCGGGGACATCGTCTTGGGGACGCCGGTGGGCATGACTTCGGTGCTGAGTTCGGTGCCATCGTTCGACGGCGATGCGCCCCGATACAGCTTCCCTGCCTCGCTGAGGTTGTCGGCACTGAAGGTGTATTGGATGCTTTGCAGTCCAAGGTCGAGCAGCTTCTTCACTTCGGGGAACTGCTCGGCGTTGGTTTTGGGGATGGGCAGGACCTTGCCCCAGTTCACTCCGAGGCTCTCGAGCGCCTTGGCAAAGGCGTTCTCGTGCGCCTGGTCCCGAACAATTAGGTAGGCAATCGTGGAGCGGGCCGTCTTGTTCTCCGTCATTTCGTAAATGCGGCATTTCTGCAGGCGGCCGGTGGACTCGAGCATCAGGTTATAGAGCAGGTCAAGGACGAGGTTCCCGCTGTTGTAAACGTAGGATCCGCTCCACGGGTTGCCGGCGGCGTCCACGGGCAGCGCACCTTGGGCCCCCACGAGGTAATGGTGGATATTGCTGGTGTCCAAGGCAATCTTGAGTGGCGTGGCACCTTTGGCGCCGGGCTCGTCAACGGGGTCTGTTTTCTTGCCTTGGTACCGCGGGGAGCCGTCCAGGAGCTGGGAGATGGTGGTTCCAATGAGCTCGACGTGGCTGATCTCCTCGGTGCCAACGCCCTGAAGCAGGTCCTTGTAAGGCTTGGAAGCCGGGTCTCCCCGGAAGTTGATGCTTTGGAACAGGTACTGCATCATGGTGCGCATTTCACCGAACTGGCCGCCCAGGCCCTCCTGCAGGGCGTTCGCTGCCGCCGGATCAGGCTCATCGGCAGCAATTTCGTTGATAAGAAGTTCAGTATGCAGGTACATATGTAGTTCTCTCCTCGTGGTGTGTGCTGTTGCCGTCCGGCCCGGCCGGCCCGGTTACTTCCGGGCCATGGGGCTGCGCCGGATGCTGTCACGCCGATACGCTGCGGCAGCCGAGTTAATCAGCATGCTTACTATCCTGCGTTAACTGCGGCGCTTTGACCAGACGTTGGGCTACCCCGAAACAGAAGCCAGCCCGCCACGGCCAGGACCACGCTGACCGCCAGGAAACCCAGGTCCCACGCCAGCGGGCCGCCCAGGTCGTCACGGACATGGTGGATCTGCAGGAAGTGGTGATTGACCAGGCCCTCGACGATATTGAAGATTCCCCACCCGCACAGGACCAAGCCGGTGTGGAAACTCCAGCGGCCGGACAGCCGCCCCTGCCGGCGGGCGCGGACGGTTAGGGCCGCCGCGGCCACCACCAGCACCCACATGGCGCCGTGGAACAAGCCGTCCGCCAGGGTGTTCAATTCCAAGCCTGCCACCGTCTTGGTGTTGCCGCTTTCGGTGTGGCTGAGCATGTGGTGCCATTGCAGCAGCTGGTGCAGGACGATGCCGTCCACGAACCCGCCGATCCCCATGCCGAAGAGGAAGGCAGGCGCTCTCGCCGGCACTCCGGCCGCGTTCGCCGGCGGCGTTCGGGTTTCCCGTGACACTGTTCGCTCCCCCTTCGTCGGTGCACCTTTCACCCTGTCCCCTACCCGCCGTCGGACGCTCTAAGCATCCTCCGCACCCGCTTCCGGCGCCTGCGCGGGGACCCTTGACCAGTCCTGCCCGAGGTGGAAACGTAGGGCAAGCGGTGCGCCTCAAGCAGCGGGGGTGGTTCCTGCACGAGACGGGAACCGCACTGCCAGCCAACAACCAAGGCGGCACACATGCGAGCAATGGTTTACCGGGGCCCGTACAAAATCCGGGTCGAAGAAAAAGACATCCCGAAGATCGAGCACCCCAACGACGCGATTATCCGCGTGACCACCGGGGCAATTTGCGGCTCGGACCTGCACCTCTACCACGGCATGATGCCGGACACCCGGGTGGGCATGACGTTCGGGCACGAGTTCGTAGGAGTGGTGCACGAGGTTGGCCCCTCGGTGCAGAACCTGGCCGTCGGGGACCGCGTGATGGTTCCCTTCAACGTGTACTGCGGGTCCTGCTACTTCTGCTCCCGCGGCCTGTTCTCGAACTGCCACAACGTGAACCCGAACGCGACGGCGGTGGGCGGCATCTACGGCTACTCCCACACCTGCGGAGGTTACGACGGCGGCCAGGCGGAGTTTGTGCGAGTGCCGTTCGCCGACGTGGGACCCGCAAAAATACCTGACTGGATGGACGAGGAGGACGCCGTCCTGCTCACCGACGCCCTTCCCACCGGCTACTTCGGGGCCCAACTCGGTGACATCGTGGAAGGCGACACCGTGGTGGTGTTCGGTGCCGGCCCGGTGGGCCTGTTCGCCGCCAAGTCCGCCTGGCTGATGGGCGCCGGGAGGGTGATCGTGATCGACCACCTGGAGTACCGGCTGGAGAAGGCGCGCACCTTCGCGCACGCCGAAACGTACAACTTTGTGGAGTACGACGACATTGTGGTGCACCTGAAGAAAGCGACTGACTACCTGGGCGCCGACGTCGTGATTGACGCGGTGGGGGCCGAGGCGGACGGCAACTTCCTCCAGCACGTGACCGCCGCCAAGCTGAAACTGCAGGGCGGCTCGCCCGTGGCGCTGAACTGGGCAATCGACGCTGTCCGCAAGGGCGGAACGGTGTCAGTGGTGGGCGCGTACGGTCCGATTTTCAGCGCGGTGAAGTTCGGCGACGCCGTGAACAAGGGCCTGACGCTGCGGATGAACCAGTGCCCGGTCAAACGGCAGTGGCCGAGGCTGTTCGAGCACATCCGGAACGGGTACCTGAAGCCCAGCGACATCGTCACCCACCGCGTCCCGTTGGAGCACATCGCCGAGGGGTACCACATCTTCTCCGCGAAGCTCGATGACTGCATCAAGCCCCTCATCGTTTCCACCCCGGCCTGAAAGGAAGAGCACCGTGGCTGAAATACCAACGCCTTACACCGCCGGCAAGCCTGCACTGAAGGAGTCCGTGGAGGAGCTGCGGGCGCGGATCCCGGGATGGGGTGTGGACCTCGACCCGGCGGACCGGCCCTCATTCCCCCGCGAGCAGCCGGGCATCGAGACCGGCGCGCACTGGGACTTCCCGGAACGCCAACAGGAGGAGTGGCCCCGGGAGCGGTCCATCGAACACGCTTTCGTGACCCCGGTTTTTGGAACTTCGACCCCTCCTGCCGGAGTCTCGGGAGCCATCCGGAAATACGCCTACGCCAGGTTCAGCGAGGGCAGGGCCGCGCACTGGCTGCTGCTGATCGCCGCTGACCGGGTGGACGCGTGGGAGCACCACCTCGCCTCGCTGGCCACCGTGCGACCGGACAACCCTGTCACCGAGACGGGAGTCCTCAGCGAGTTTTCCCGGCACGGCCTGAGCTCCCGGCTCGGGAAGAAGCGGGCCGACGTTAACCACCAATGGATCGATCCGATTTTGGTGGGCGGGCCGTGGGTGCTTGCCGGCCTGGGTGGCGTTGCCGCGGTGCGGGCGCTGCGGCGGGCGGCGGGGCGGAAATGACGCAGGCTACCTCGGGCAGGGCGTCGTTCACCACGGTGGCGGACGGCGTCCACTGCGTCTCCGAGGCCTTCGTCAATTTCTATCTGGTGGAGAGCCCCGACGGGCTGACCCTGGTGGACTCGGGGCTGCCGGCGATGTGGAAGACGCTGGAGGAATCGGTGCGGGGCCTGGGACATTCCGTCGGCGACATCAAGGCGTTGGTGCTCACCCACGCGCACTTCGACCACCTGGGCCTGGCGCACCGGCTGCATTCGGAGTTCAAGGTGCCGGTGTGGGTGCACGGAGGCGATTCCTTCATCGCCCGCCACCCCTACCAGTACCAGCACGAGAAGTCCCGTTTCGTCTTTGCGCTGGCGCATCCTGGCGGCCTGCCCGTCCTGGCCAGCATGACCAGGGCGGGCGCCTTGCGGGTGAAGGGCGTTGACGAAATATCCCTGTTCCCTGCCGGGTCCGGCACGCTGCCGGTGCCGGGGTCGCTTGAGGTGGTGTTCTCGCCCGGCCACACCGCCGGGCACTGCGGCCTTTACCTGCGGGACCGGGATGTGCTGTTCAGCGGCGACGCCCTGGTGACGCTTGATCCCTATTCGGGACGGACGGGTCCGCGTATCGTGGCGGGAGCCGCGACCATGGACAGCCGGCAGAACCTGGACACCCTTACGCAGCTGGCGCGGACCGGCGCTTCGCTGGTCCTGCCCGGCCACGGTGAACCCTGGACAGGCGGCATCGAAGAGGCAGTGGAAGCAGCCCGGCGCGAGGCGGCTGCCTGATTCCGGCGTGCGTCAGCCCGCCGTCGTGGTGCCCCTAAGAAGACACGCGGCGTCGCAGTTCCTGCTGCTGATACAGAAAAAACACCCTGTTGAAACAATTCAGCAACCTCGCCACGGCATGCTGTTCCTACGGGGATACAACAGCAGGAGGCACCGCATCATGGAGGCACCAAAAGTAATGACGGCCCAGCTTCGCATCGGCGACCAGATCGAAGCGTGGCACAACGGCAAGCTCTTCCACCGGGGGCGGGTGACCGACGTCGTACCCGCCCTGGAACTGTTCTGGATCCTGGACGCGAGGACCGGGGCGCGGAAGCTGCTGGATCCGGAGGCGCTGGAGATCCGGCACGTGGAGCAACAGGCCAAGCCTCTGGCCAGCGCCTGAACGGGCAGGGAATGTCCGCTGAGAACTGCGGACTGGCGCAGGAAAAGCCGGCATGCCAACCATGCATAGAATGAAGCCAATGCGGCACCACCGCGGCAGTCGGGGCGCCACCTGCCCGCTACCACCACGAAGGAGCACTTCATGATCGGATTCATCGTTGCAGGGTTGATTATCGGAGCATTGGCCCGCCTCATCAAGCCGGGCAAGCAAAACCTGGGCCTGCTGGCAACTCTCCTGCTGGGCCTGGTGGGCTCGGTGATCGGCGGAGTGGTCGCTTCCCTGCTGGGCACCGGGGACATCTTCGAGCTGAACTTCCTGGGCTTCATCGTGGCCGTTATTGCCTCCGTACTCCTGGTGGGCACGGCCGAAGCCGTTGTGGGCCGCCGCAGGTCCGTGCGCCGCTAAAGCGCACCCGCCAGAATTCGGAGTTTTTGTCCACGTACGCAGGCTTCAGGAGCCCTAAAGTCCGCATACGTGGACAAAAACTCCACCGGGTGGCCGGCCGGCCCTAAGGCCTTTCCTGGTACACGTCCGGGATGCCGTCGTGGTCGGCGTCCACTTTTTCGGCAGCTTCAGCTGCACGGTACTGGCGGTTCCTGGTCTTCAATACGGCCGTTGCAAGCAGGGCTGCCAGCAGGGAAGCGGCGAGAATGCCTACCTTGGCGTGGTCATCATGCAGGCTCCCCTGCCCGAAGCTAAGCTCGGCCACCAGCAGGGACACCGTGAACCCGATACCGGCCAGGAGCGCAACCCCGAAGACGTCGATCCACTTGAAGGACTTGTCCAGCTCCGCCCTGCTGGTTTTTGTCAGGAGCCAGGTGGTGCCCATGATGCCGATCGGCTTCCCCAGCACTAGCGCCACGATAATGCCCAGCGCCACCGGATCCGCGAGCGCCGAACCCAGCCCTTCCCAGCCGCCAACAGCCACACCGGCGGAGAAGAAGGCGAAGATGGGAACAGCCACACCTGCCGAGATGGGCCGGAACCGGTGCTCGAAGATCTCGGCCAGGCCTGGTCCTGCTTCCGGGCCGCCGGCTGCCTGGGACCGGAGCACTGGAACGGCGAAGCCCAACAGCACACCGGCCACTGTGGCGTGAATGCCGGAGGAATGGACAAGGGCCCACGTGATGACGCCGAGCGGCAGCAGGATGACCCAGGCCGCCGATGCTTTCCGGCCAAAGAAGAAGCGGTACTTCTGTGCCAGGAACGTGTAGATAGCCAGCGGGATGAGGGCCAGAAGCAATGGCATGACGTGCAGGTCGCTGGTGTAGAAGAACGCGATGATGCTGATGGCGATGAGGTCATCAACGACGGCCAGGGTCAGCAGGAAGATCCGTAGCGCGCTGGGCAAGTGCGAGCCGATGATAGCCAGGACTGCAACTGCGAAGGCGATGTCCGTGGCTGTTGGGATGGCCCAGCCGCGCAGGGTCTCCGGGCTGGTGAGGTTAATGGCCACGTATATCAGGGCCGGAACCACCACGCCGCCCGCTGCAGCAGTCACGGGGACGATCGATTTGCTGATCTGCCGCAGGTCCCCCGCTACAAACTCCCGCTTTAACTCCAGGCCCACCAGGAAGAAGAAGATCGCCAGAAGCCCGTCGGCTGCCCAGGCACCCAGGCTGAGTTCAAGGTGCCAGGGTTCGTAGCCCACCTTGTAGTCCCGGAGGGCGAAGTAGCTGTCCGATGCGGGCGAATTCGCCCAGACCAGTGCGATGAGCGCAGCGGCCACCAGCAGCGCCCCGCCCACCGTTTCCTTGCGCAGGATCTCACCGATTCGCAGGGATTCGGCATAGCTGCCCCGTCCGAAGATCGTGGAGCGGATGGGGTTGGGTGGGGGCGTTTTACTCATGAAGCGTCCTCAAATTCGGGTCGACAAGATTATGCCGACCAGACTTCCCGGCGCACCTTCAGACCATCTTACAGGCAGACCTTCCGCAGGCATGATGTGGTCCAATTCACTCTGCTCCCATCCGAAACACGTTCAGCTCCGAAGCACTCTTGTCCCTCACCTGGGACGACAACGTTACTTGTATGAGGAGACTGCTTTCCGATGAACAAGACACTCCGCTTTATGGCTGTTCCCACCCTCGCTTTGGGCGCCCTTGCCCTCTCCGGTGCCCCCGCCATGGCCCATGATGGGGCCGACCACTACCAGTCCACCCTGAGCCAGCTCAACGGCAGCGCCGGTTCGGGCACCATCACTGTTGATGTCACTGGCAACCAGGCCCATGTTGTCCTGAACGTTTCGGGAATGCCGGCTACCTTCATGGACGCCCCGTACCCGCACGTCCAGCACATCCATGGCGGGGCACAGGGCGTCTGCCCGGCCCCTTCCGCCGATAAGGACGGCGACCAGGTTATTTCCACCACTGAAGGCGCCCCGTCCTACGGCGGCATCGTCACTACCCTCTCCACCAGCGGCGACACCAGCCCCGCAGCAGGCCTTGATCTTAAAGTGGGCGGCCAGGGTGCCGCATACACCGTTGACCGCACCTTCGAGCTGAACGCCGAGACCAAGGCGGCCCTGGCAGCAGGCACCGCAGTGGTAGTGGTTCACGGTCTTGACCCCGCCACCCTCAGCGCAGCCGGCCAAGCCGCAAAGAGCGACCTCGCACCGACCCTTCCGCTGGCTGCCACCTCCCCCGCCCTGTGCGGAACTTTGACAGCCGGGCAAATGAAGATGCCAGCGGGCGGCGCTGACACCGGCATTGCGCAGGAAACCGGCACCGACACCGGAGCCCTCGCCATCGGCAGCGGCCTGGCCCTGGTCGCCCTCGCTGGCGGCGCCTACGTTGTACGCCGCCGCAGCACCGCAGCAGCAGCCTAAGCACCGGCTGCTGATCACCACTGTGATTAATATGAATTCCGGCCGCCGCGGGGGTCTTTTTGCCTCCTCGGCGGCCGGGCTTCTGCTCGCCTTGGCCTTGGGTGGCTGCGGTGCCGGCAGCACCGGAACGCCCGACGCCGGCTCCCTGCCTTCCGCTTCCCCGAACCCGTCCGTGGCGGTTACCCGTGCCGTGCCCGGTTCAGCCGCGACGTCGCCTTCCGCGGCCGGCCCCGCTGCCGCCGTGCCTCCTGCCGCAGAACGTGCGGTCCTGTCCCGGTCCGAACCAGTGTCCCTGGAAATCCCGGCCATAGGTGTTCGCACCGAACTCCTCAGCCTCGGCCTGCGGGAGAACGGCTCGCTTGAGGTCCCCCAGGACGACGGCAACGGGGCCCCTGCCAGCTGGTACAACGGCTCCCCCACCCCCGGGGAACGAGGACCATCGGTCATGCTGGGCCATGTGAACTCCCCCAATGGACGCGGGGGCGTCTTCGCAGACCTCCGCAAGCTCGTTCCGGGGATGGAGGTCGCCGTGTCCCGCGCTGACGGCAGCACCGCCGTTTTCACTGTTGACCGCGGCGAGCTCTACAGCAAGAACGAATTCCCGACTCTTGAGGTTTATGGAAACACCGCAGGATCCGAACTCCGCCTCATCACCTGCGACGGCTACGATCCCGCCACCGGCCTCTTCGACGACAACTACGTGATCTACGCAAAACTCAAAGCCTGACAGGCGGCCGCGACTCCCCGAAGGGGTGTGCGGCCAGGACGGAAGAGCCATGAAGAACCGCACTCCCCTGCTGGCCTCGCTGGCACTTTCGTCCCTGCTGCTCTCCGGCTGCGCAGCAGCGGCGGGGTCCGTAGGAGCGGTGCCCGCACCGCCGTCGGACGCTGCTGCCGCCGTCCCTTCCCCGTCAGCAGCCCACGGCGGCGGACATCACGACGGCGGCGCCGCCTCCCCCCGAGCCTCCGCCGAGGGGCCCAGCGAAGCGGCCAAGATGGTGTGCGGGGACCAGCCGATGGACAGGCTCACGTCAATCCTCGATCTGAAGCAGGACCCCCATACCGTGAACAGCTGGGCCGACAGCACGTTCACCTGCATCTACCACCTGGACGAAGGCGCGCTGGAAATTTCCGTGAAAGAAGCCGCGGACCAGGCCACAGCACTGAACTACTTCGAGGCCATGCAGGCACTCGCTGTGGATGCCAAGCCCATCGAGGGCCTGGCAAACCTCGGGTTTCCGGCGTATGAAACCGAGGACGGGTCAGCGGTGTTCCAAAAGGACAGCTTCGTGCTGCAGGTGGACGCCTCGGACCTCCCCGCAACCCTGGGACCGGACGCCATCACCCGGAACGCCCTGGCTTACCAGCTGTCCACCACCATCCTGGCCTGCTGGGTGGAGCACCACTAGAACGAATCAGCTGGCGCGGCGGCGGGCTGCCGGCCTCCTGCTGTCCTGCTGGATTGCCCGCACGGCGTCGGGGAGATAACCCCTCGTCTCCTCCGAGTTGGCCAGGTGCACCAGTTCGGCCGCCACCACTACCAGTTTTACATTGCGGTGGCTGCTGGTGCTGACCAGCATCTTGAAGGCATCGTCGGAACCCATTCCCAGCTGGCCCATCAAAATCCCCCGGGCCTGGTCTATGACACTACGGGTGGACGTGGCGCCGGCCACCGCATCCCGGGCTGTCTGCTCCGTTTCACGCTGGAGCGTGGAGGTCAGGTCCACCATGACGCCCTCAATGGAGGTGACTTTCCCCTCCGCGTTCATTATCGCGTCGCCGGATGTCAGCACCCGCCTGGTACGTCCCCGGGCGTCGATGATCCGGTGGTACATGCAGAAATAGCCGCCGGTCCTACAGACCTGCGCCACGATCTCCTCGCACCGCGGCCTGTCCTCCGGATGCTTGTGCGAATACAGCAGCTCCAACGTGGGGACCACATCGCCGCGCTCATAACCGTGCAGTTCGAACATCCCGTCCGACCACTCCAGCTTCCAGCCGTCCAGTTCCGCGTGGAATGTGCCCGCCACGCATTGGTTATCGCCCAATGCGCTCGAGTACGTGTAGGGGCCGCTGAGTTCAGCCACAGCCACCTCCCGTCTTTCTTTCCGCCCGCCCGCCAGGACGTCCTGGCGTCGTTGCCAGTTCATCCAAGTATGTCCGGAAACTTGCACCGGGGACAGAGTAGACAGCCCGTCTGCGGCTGAATCCAAAGGCACTGGGTGACTCGCAACTCTTGACTCGGATACCCCCAGGGGGTATATTTCAAGTGTTGTCAGTGAAGTGGTATGTCCCGGCCGGTGCCCCGCACCGCCTTTCACAGCCGTTCAACCCCAGCACCCATCGATCCTTCATCAAGGAATGGAAACTGACATGCTTGACCATCAGCACCAGCACCACCCGCACCATCACGACGGCGGCGGCCGGGCCAGCGACACCCTCACCGAAGCGGGAGCTGCTGCGGCCCCGGTCGGCCACGAACACCACGGCACCGGCAGGGCTGCCCACAACTCCCACCACGACGATGACCATGCCGTCCACACCCATGGACAGCACGCCGGCCACAGCACGGCCATGTTCAAGAACAGGTTCTGGCTCACGCTGGCGCTGTCCGTTCCCGTGGTCTACTTCAGCCCGATGGTGGGCCACATCCTGGGGTACAGGGTCCCGATGTTCCCGGGTTCAACCTGGATCCCGCCCGTCCTCGGCACGGTGATCTTCCTCTACGGCGGCCAGCCCTTCCTGAAAGGCGGCCTGCAGGAGCTGAAGGACCGCCGGCCCGGAATGATGCTCCTGATCGCCATGGCCATCACCGTCGCGTTCCTCGCTTCCTGGGTCACCAGCCTTGGCCTGGGCGGCTTCGACCTGGACTTCTGGTGGGAGCTCGCGCTGCTGGTGGCCATCATGCTGCTGGGGCACTGGATCGAGATGCGGGCGCTGGGTTCGGCGCAGGGTGCCCTGGATGCCCTCGCCGCGCTGCTGCCGGATGAGGCGGAACGCATTACGGACAGCGGAACCGAAACAGTACCCGTCTCCGAACTCCAGCCCGCCGACCTTGTTTTAGTACGCTCCGGCGCCCGGATGCCCGCCGATGGAACCGTGGTCGACGGGCAGGCTGAGTTCGACGAATCCATGATCACCGGCGAGTCCAAGACGGTGCTCCGGGGCGTCGGAGACGCCGTGGTGGCAGGAACAGTCGCTACGGACAACAGCGTGCGGGTCCGGGTGGATGCGGTCGGTGACGATACCGCCCTTGCCGGGATCCAGCGGCTGGTCGCTGAAGCACAGGCATCCTCGTCGCGGGCCCAGGCGCTGGCCGACCGCGCAGCAGCCTTCCTGTTCTACTTCGCGGCGGGCGCCGGCGTTATCACCTTCATCGTGTGGACACTCCTGGGCAGCGTCCCCGAAGCCGTGACCCGCACCGTCACCGTTCTGGTCATCGCCTGCCCGCACGCTTTGGGCCTGGCCATCCCCCTGGTCATCGCCATCTCCACTGAGCAGGCTGCCCGCGCCGGCGTCCTGATAAAGAACCGCATGGCGCTGGAGCGGATGCGCACCATCGATGTGGTCCTCTTCGACAAGACCGGCACCCTCACCACCGGCGAGCCCAAACTGAAGGACGTGGCAACCGTCCCCGGTGAAGACGCTGACGCGCTGCTGGCCCTTGCCGCGGCCGTCGAGTCCGACAGTGAACACCCTGTGGCCCGGGCCATCGTCCGCGCAGCCCGGGAGCGGAACCTTCCGCTGCCCGCCGTTGCCGGCTTCAGCTCGCTGACTGGCCGTGGCGTCCGTGCTTCCGTGGGCGGCCGCACGGTGCACGTAGGCGGGCCGGCGCTCCTGCGCGAGCTTGGCGCCGTCGTACCCTCTGCCTTGGCCGGCACGACGCGCGGGTGGATGGACCGCGGCGCGGCCGTCCTGCACGTGGTCGACGACGGCCGGGTGCTTGGGGCGGTCAGCCTCGAGGACGCGGTGCGGGCAGAGTCGCGCCAGGCCGTAGCTGCCCTGCAGAAGCGCGGCGTCAAGGTGGGCATGATCACCGGCGACGCCCGGCAGGTGGCCCAAGCTGTGGCTGCCGAGCTGAACATCGACGAGGTGTTCGCCGAAGTCCTGCCTGCGGACAAGGACAAGAAGGTAGCCGAGCTGCAAGCCCGGGGGTTGAAGGTGGCCATGGTGGGCGACGGCGTCAACGACTCGCCGGCGCTGGCCCGTGCGGAGGTGGGCATCGCGATTGGTGCGGGTACGGACGTGGCCATGGAATCTGCAGGTGTGGTGCTGGCGGGAAACGACCCGCGCGCGGTGCTGTCGATGGTGGACCTGTCGCGGGCGAGCTACCGGAAGATGTGGCAGAACCTGGTGTGGGCCACCGGCTACAACATCCTGTCCGTGCCGCTGGCCGCCGGCGTCCTTGCTTTCGCCGGAGTGGTGCTCTCCCCGGCCGCCGGCGCCGTGCTGATGTCCGTGTCCACTATCGTGGTGGCTTTGAACGCGCAGCTGCTGCGGAGGGTGCGCCTCAACCCGTCCGAGCTACGTTGAAACCAACGCCCCATCACCTCCCGCAACCAAAACCCAACGCCCCATCACCTCCCGCAACCAAAACCCCAACGCCCCATCACCTCCCGCAACCAAAAACCCAACGCCCCATCACCTACCGCAACCAAAACCCAACGCTTTTTCATATCCACCAGAAGGACCCATTGCCATGAAGATCAGCACGTTCGCCGTCGCCGCAGTCCTCGCCGCCTCGCTTGGCCTTGCTGGTTGCGCTGCCGGCACCGGGACCCCCGGCGGCAGCAGCACCCACGGCGCGGATCACGGCAGCCCGAGTGCGACGTCAAGCATGATGCCGGACGCCAACGCCGACCATAATCAAGCCGACATCACGTTCGCGCAGATGATGATTCCCCACCACGCGCAGGCGGTTGAGATGAGCGACATCGTTCTGGCGAAATCGGACCTGCCGGCGGAAGTTGCCGCGCTGGCCACCAGGATCAAGGATGCCCAGGCGCCCGAAATCGAGGCGATGACCGGATGGCTGAAGAGCTGGAATGCGCCCGTTGCGGCGCCGGACCACTCCGGGCACGGCATGGCCGGCATGGTGGACGCCGAAGGCCTCGACAAACTCAAGGCGGCTCAGGGCCCCGGGGCCGCGAAGCTCTTTATGGAACAGATGACCGGACACCACGAAGGCGCCGTGGAGATGGCCCAGCAGGAGATCGGCGCGGGCAAGCATCCGGAGGCAGTCCAGCTAGCCCGCGACATTGTCACAGCCCAGGAAGCGGAAATCGCTGAGATGAAGCAGCTCCTGGCCGGGCTCTGAACTCCCCGCTCGACGCTCTCTCACCTATCGCACGACGGGTGGGAGAGCGTCTCAGGTTGGGGCACGCCCCCGAGGTAAAGCGCCGCCACTTTTCACGTGTTCGGGAAGGATTCCCACCCCGACCAAACGTGCCGTGAGGCGGCGCAGCAGGGGTGAAGCGGCCCGGAGCAGCAGGACGAGCCAACGTGGTGCAACGCGGCTTCCGGCGGTCGCCCTGAAAAGTACCCTGTGTCCGTTGCGCTGCAGCAGCTGCATGACCTTGACGGGCCGCTCCCGACGCCGCTGCACCGCCGCGAGTTTCCCGACCGGCGCCGTTAGCTGAACGAGGTCCTGGGCGATGGCGTTGGACAGTGCGACGGCGTCCTGGATTGCGAAGTTCACTCCGACGCCGAACATCGGGGACATCGCATGGGCAGCGTCACCAATCGCGATAAACCCGGGACGGTACCAGCGCCGCAGCCGGTTGATTTGGACGGAGAGGAGCTTGATCTGGTCCCAGTCCGTGAGCGTGGTGACGACGGGGCGCAGGACAGGTGCAGCGTCGCTGATCCGCTTTTGAAGGGCGTCGAGTCCTGCCCCTCGAAGCTCGTCGAAGCCTCCCTTTTGGATGACCATGCCGGACTGGTACCTGTCGCCTCGGTCAATGGTAATGACCATCCCTTGAGTAGATATGTACCCGAGGGTTGCGGGGGGAGGGTTTGGCGGCTTGGGCAGGTTGAACCACAGCACGTCGATGGGCACACCGAAATCATCGGGAGTCAGCCCGGCAGCGGTACGCAAGGCAGAACTGCGTCCGTCGGCAGCAACGGTGAGTGGCGCACGGATCTCCAGCCCGCCGTCGGACGTTACCGCCCGGACACCGCGCACCTGGTCCTGCTCGAGGATGAGTCCGCTCACCTCGGTGAGCATGCGCAGCTCGAAGTTGGGGAATGCCGCGGCCTCGCCGGCGAGGAAGTTCAGGAAGTCCCACTGCGGGGCGAAGACGAGGAAGTTGTCGGGACCCGGGAGGGTGCCGAAGTCGACCAGGGTGAAGCGCTGGCCGTCGAGAACGGCGTCCATGGTGGGCAACCGGGTGAGAGGCAGTTGCAGGAACTTATCGCGCAGCCCGAGTTCGCCGAGCAGGGTTACGGTGGACGGATGCACCGTGTCGCCGCGAAAGTCGCGCAGGAAGTCACCGTGTTTCTCGAGCACTGTGACGCGCAGGCCGCTGCGTGCGAGCAGGTAGCCGAGCACCATTCCTGCCGGCCCGCCGCCTGCGATCACGCAGTCCCGTTCGATAGCGCGTTCCACAGTCATATCATCGTGGCCCTTCGCGAAAGGTGATAGAGCGTTCGGGAAAAACCTGCAGAAGGTGATGGAGCGTCCGGGAAAAACCTGCAGAAGGTGGTAGAGCGTCCGGGAAAAACCTGCAGAAGGTGATGGAGCGTCCGGGAAAAACCTGCGAAAGGTGATGGAGCGTCGGGGAAAAACCTGCAGAAGGTGATGGAGCGTCGGGGTGGGGAGGCCGCCGTCGGGCTGTTGCGTGTTAAGTTGAAAAGCACGGAGGCACCGGCTGGAAAGAGAAATCTCCCTTGGACTCACCCGCACCAGTAAGAATCCTGACCGTCTGCACGGGCAACATCTGCCGGTCCCCTGTGGCTGAACGGCTCCTGCAGGCGGGGCTCAACCAGGTGCTGCCGGGCGCTTTCGAGGTGGCCAGCGCAGGGACCCGTGCCATGGTGGGCGACCCCATGCAGCCGATCTCCGCAGACATTGTGCGCACGTTCGGCGGCAATTCCGAGAACTTCGCCGCCCGCCAGCTGACGCCGAAGATCCTGCGCGGTGTGGACCTGGTGCTCACCATGACCTCGGGACACCGCGGCGAAGTGCTGCAGCTTGACGCGTCGCTCCTCAAAAGGACCTTCACCATCCGCGAGTTTGCCCGGATGCTTGACGTCCTCGACCAGCGCGCTGCCGCTGCCGAGGGCAGGGAACCGGAGTTAGGAACGCCTGACGACGGCGACCCGCTGGCAGCCAACCACACTTTCTGGCGGGGCTTGCCGGCCCGGGCGGCCGCTGTGCGCCATCTGTCGCTGCCGGCGGACCCGGCCGAGAACGACATCATCGATCCCTACCGCCGGGCGCCGGAGGTGTACCGGCAGATGGAGGACGAACTCGCGCCTGCCATCGTGTCCATCCTGCGCCACGCACGCCTCAACGCTCCCGTTCGCGGGACGCGTGCGGGTTCGCTGTAGCGTTACGGCGAGCCGGGCACCTTTCCGGCGACTTCGACGACGGCGCCCCGCCTGACCTGCCAGCCCCGCCGCCGTCGTTCGGCCGCGCCCGCCTGACCCGCCTGTCAACGTCGTGATGCCGCGGTGGAAAATCCTGCGGGATTTCTGCGGATTCCCCTGATGTATCGCGGTTCCGCCGTTGCTAACTTCGGGGATGGGCAGCCACTTACGGCCAGCGCATGGTGCTGCCGGAACCCCGACTTAATCGAAAACATCCCGCAGATGACAGTTTGGACACGTATGTAGCCAGCGGGGGTCCGGCGGGCGGACACTGATCCCACCATCCCACAATGAGGTGAGGCACAATGAGCACGCCAGCCGGTTCTGAACCATCCGGTACCAACCCCTCCGACCCCCATCCGCATGGCCTGCTCGCGAACGGACGGCGGCGGTGGATCGCCGCACTGCTGGCACTCGTCCTTGTGGTGGTCGCCGCCGTCGCGGTCATCAGCCTCAACCGAGCCGGCGCGGAGGCGCAGCCCGCAGCGGTGCAGACCGAAATCCCGCCCACGCCCTCCGAAACACCGTCAGAAACTACACCTCCTCCCCCGCCTCCTCCCCCGCCACCTCCTCCACCCATTCCGGAGCATCCGGCCGTACCCATGAACGTGTTGGTAATCGGCAGCGACATGCGGGGCGTCGCGAGGGATGCTGCAGCACATACGGCAGCGACCGGCCAGCCCATGGACCATCGTTCAGACGCCCTCATGCTTGTCCACGTTCCTGCTGACCGCCGGACCTTGTACATCGTCTCCATCAACAGGGATATGTGGGTGGACATCCCAGGCTTCGGCGGGGGGAAGATCAACGCCGGCCTGCAGTACGGCGGCATCGACATGACCACGCAAACGGTGCAGCAGCTGTTCGGGATCACTATCCACCACACCCTGATGCTGGACTTCGGCGGCCTCAAGCTCATGGTGGACGGGCTGGGCGGCATCGACGTCAACGTGCCCGTCCCGTTCCAGTCGACGCACGATACAGGGCACGTGTTCGGTCCGGGCGTGAACCACCTGGACGGCCAGGCTGCGCTGGAATTCTCGCGGGAGCGGTACGCGTTCGTGGACGGCGACTTGCAGCGGGTGCGCAACCAGCAGATTCTGCTGCGCGCCGTCCTGGCCCGCCTCACCGCCGGCGGCATATTATATGATGTGACAGCGGTAAGGAGTTTGGTGGACTTCGCGTCCTGCTGCCTCACTGTGAACAAGGGTTTTGACCCGGTGCAGGCGGCCATCCTCGCCTACAGCCTGCGCAACCTGGACGCGAATGCCATTGAAACCATGACCTTGCCGACCGCCGGCTCCGGATTCATCGCGGGCCAGTCCGTATTGTTCCCTGATTACGGTGCCATCAACGCCGTAGGGGCCGCGCTGCGCGAGGGCCGGATCGGGGACTTCGCGGCCGTGCCGTAGGGCGGGCGGAACGCGAACGGCGGCGCCATGTTCACCTAGGTGCCGCCGCCGGAGCGGTAGCAGTGCCGGCGGCAGCCGCGCCTGCCCGCCCGGCGTCAGGATGTAGAACTTTCGTATCCCGCCGCCGTCCGCTTTTCTCCCCCTGCTTACTTTCGTTCGTTTACTTTCCCTGCTCCTTGGGTACGCCGCTGGTAATGTTCCTGCATTCGGCAAGGCACACGGACGGGGTGATTCTTGTGAAAGAGGATGGGCTGACTGAGGCTGTCCAGGAAGCCGGGGCGGTGGAGCTGATCCTGATCCGCCACGGTGAGAGCGAAGGCAACGTGGCCGCAACTGATGCGCGGCTGGCGGGGGCCGAGGTCATCGAGGTGCCCGCCCGGGATGCTGACGTGAACCTGTCCGGCACAGGGCAGGAACAGTCAAAGGCCCTGGGCGCGGCGCTGGCACGGATCGCGGAGGACCTCCGGCCTGATGCCGTGGTCTCCTCGCCCTACGCCCGCGCGCGCCAGACGGCCGAAATCGCCGTTGAGGCCGCAGGCTGGCCCCTGCAAGTGCGGACGGATGAACGGCTACGGGACCGCGAACTTGGCATCCTGGACCGGCTGACCCGCCGGGGCGTCGAAAATCGCTTTCCGGAAGAGGCAGAGCGCCGCGAGTGGCTGGGCAAGATGTACTATCGGCCGCCAGGCGGCGAATCCTGGGCTGATGTGGTGCTGAGGCTGCGGTCTGTCCTGGATGAACTGAACAACCTCAGCACGGGGCACCGGGTGATGCTGGTCTGCCACGATGCCGTGATCCTGCTGTTCCGGTATGTGCTCGAAGGAATGACGGAGCGGGAAATCCTGGACCTCGCGGCAAGCACGTCGGTGCTTAATGCCTCCCTGACCCGGTACGTGCGACCGTCAGGCGAGGGGCCCTGGACTTTGGAGAGTTTCAACATGGCGGACCACCTTACCGAGCAGGGCGTCGCCGTCACCGAACACGCAGGGGATGCCAGTGTCCACCCAAAGTGAGTCCGTTGCCGCCGCTTCACCTACCCTGGTGACGCCGTCGCTGCTGCGCGACTGGCCGCTGCCGGCGCCGGGCGAGGACAAGTACTCGCGCGGCTCGGTGCTGGTCATCGGCGGTGCACGGGCGACACCCGGTGCGGCACTGCTGGCAGGTACTGCTTCGCTGCGGGCCGGCGCCGGAAAGCTCACCCTTGCCGTGGCGGAATCCGTCGCCATGCAGCTCGGTGTAGCACTGCCGGAATGCGGGGCCATGGGACTCCCGGAGACCGCAGAGGGGTCCGTGACCGGCGAAGGACTGGATCGGATTTCTTCCTACCTCGACCGTGCCGATGCCATCCTGGTGGGCCCCGGGCTGGACGACCCGGACCTTGCCGAGAATCTGCTGCGGGCGCTGTTGGAGCGGGAAGGGGGCGGCTCCGGTAATTCAGGTTCCGGTGATTCAGGCTCCGGGGAGGGAAATGCGGGAGGTGGCCCCGCCGTCGTGCTTGATGCCTACGCCCTGGGCGGCCTCGTGAAGCTGGCGGACCGGCTGGACCCGTGGAAGGGGCGCCTGATCCTTACGCCCAATCCCAAGGAGGCAGCGATCCTGCTGGGCCGGGAGATGGAGGACCTGACGGCGGATGTGGCTGAGATCGCCGATAAGTTCCGGGCCGTAGTGAGCTGTCAGGGCTTCATCGCCCGGCCCTCCGGCGGAGACGCTCCGGAGGAATCCGAGCTCTGGAAGATGACCACCGGCTACGGTGGGCTGGGGACCTCGGGCAGCGGGGACGTCCTGGCCGGGGCGATCGCGGGCCTGCGGGCGCGGGGAACCACCAGCGCGCAGGCGGCATGCTGGGGCACGCATCTTCATGCCGCAGCAGCCGACAGGCTTGCCAGCAGGCTGGGCCCCCTCGGTTTCCTTGCCCGCGAACTGGCCGACGAACTGCCCGCACTGATGCTGGAGCTGAACACTTAACCCCACCCTGTATGGTTGCAGCCCCGGGCGCTGGACGCCCCCGTCCTTGGATGCCTCTGGGCGTGGATGCCTCTGGGCGTGGGATGACCCCCGGCCGAAGCCGGGGGCCACCGTATCGGGAAGTTCAGGCCTCACCTGCCGATGCGCGAAAGGCGCTGTGGCGTGCTCAGAATGGCTATCCGCCCCAAGAGGCAGTCAACAATCAATACCCGACGTCCCGATCCTTGTTGGCGACTAGGCGGAAATTTCCTGCTTTGCCCCCTTGGCCTCAATCTCGATCTTGCGCGGCTTAGCCTTTTCGGCGACAGGAATCCGCAGAGTCAGGACACCGGCGTCGTACGAAGCCTTCACGTTGTCAGTGTCCAGCGTGTCCCCGAGCATCAGCTGGCGGCTGAACACGCCGCGCGGCCGCTCGGAGGCGATCAACTCGGTGTCCTTGCCTGCAGGTTCGGGACGCTCTGCCCGCACCGTCAGGACATTCCGTTCCACATCCAGATCCACCGAATCCGGGGTGACGCCGGGCAGATCAAAGGCGACTACAAAGTCCTGGCCTTCACGCCATGCGTCCATCGGCATTGCTGCCGGACGCGCTGCCGTGCCGAGGACCTGCTGGGCCAGCCTGTCCAGCTCGCGGAACGGATCGGTTCGCATCAACATGGCTTCCCTCCTCGTAAGAGACGGTCCAACACCTGTTTTGGTACCAGCCGATCTGTATTGGCTGATATAGATTTTTTAGCACCTGCCCAACAGATTCGCAAGCGGTTTTTGCAAAGAATTTCTACTGCGTTCGGGCGGGTGCAGCAGGAACGGCGAAGGGGCCTTCGCGGCGTGCGAAGGCCCCTTCAGCGCTGTGTATTGGCTGTTCTAGCTGCGGGTGGGGTCTGGCCGGAGCGGCGCGGGACCCGGGTCCGGGACGGGCAGTGGACCGGGCGGCGCCGGCGTCGGGAATGGATTAGGTCCGGGATGGCCGGGCTGGGTGGGATCAGGCTGGTCCGGGCCCGGTTCCGGCGGGAACGGCTCGGGCTCGTGCACTGGCGGGATGGTCATAAACTTCCCCTCTCACGCTGGGCGGATGTGCCTTAGCGTGAACAGGATACGCCTGCCGCCAACAGCCCACTAGGGCGCCATGTCACCTGGATCTCTGCGGGAGGTGATGGCGCGTCGGAGGTGGCAGCGGCGGGGGGTTATCGTCCGGTAGCGAACGGCCGGTTCATTGTCGGTCCGGGTCTATATATTGAACTCATGACCCAGACTCCGCTGCAGGATTCCGCCAGCACCGCCGCCACCACGCCCACTCCCCCGGTGGCCAAGAAGATCCCCTCCGAGCGCATCCACCACGGAGACACCTTCGTAGACCACTACGAGTGGCTGCGGAACAAGGAATCCGACGAGGTTGTGGAGCACCTGAAGGCTGAGAATGCCTACCAGGAAGCGGTCACTGCGCATCAGGAGCCGCTGCGCGAGGCGATTTTCCAGGAGATCAAAGGCCGCACGCAGGAGACAGATCTGTCCGTCCCCCACCGCAAGGACGGCTGGTGGTACTTCAGCCGCTCCGTGGAAGGCAAGGAGTACGGCATCCAGTGCCGGGTGCGCGCCCAGAACACCGGAAACCCCGTTGCGGACTGGACTCCCCCCGCAGTGGAGCCCGGCGTCGAAATTCCGGGCGAGGAGGTCCTGCTCGACGGCAACATCGAAGCCGAGGGGAAGCCGTTTTTCTCGGTGGGCGGCACGGCCGTGACGGTGGACGGCAACCTCTATGCGTACGCCGTGGACAACGCAGGCGATGAACGCTTCACCCTGCGCATTAAGGACCTCCGGACCGGCGACCTGCTGCCTGACGTCATCGAGAACATCTTCTACGGCGTCGCCTTCTCCCCCGACGGCACCCGCATCTTCTACACAGTGGTGGACGACTCCTGGCGCCCCTACCAGGTCAAGGCCCACACCCTTGGAACACCCGTCACCGAGGACGTGGTGATCTACCAGGAAGACGACGTCGCCATGTGGCTGGGCTTCGAGCTTTCCGCCGACCGCCGCTACCTCGTGCTGGGCATCGGCTGCTCCGAGTACAGCGAGACGCGCCTGCTCCGGTTCGATGACCCGGCCCAGGAGCTCACCACCGTGATCCCACGGGATGAGCGCGTGCTCTACGAGGCCGAACCGGTCCTGCTGCCCGGCCCGGACGGCATGAAGACGGAACGCATCCTCCTCACGCACAACCGCGGCGCCATCAACTCCATGGTCTCGCTGGCGGACCCGGCCGAGCTTCGCAAGCCGCTCGCCGAGCAGCGCTGGGACACCGTCGTCGAACATTCCGACGACGTCCGCGTCAATGGTGCGGGCGTCACCTCCACACACCTCATCGTCTCCATCCGCAAGGACACCATCGAGCGGGTCCAGGTCATGGGGCTGGCAGGCCTGGGGACGGAGGCCCAGGAGGCACCCGTGGAGCCCGCGTTCGACGAGGAGCTGTACACCGCGGGAGTTGGCGGTTCGGACTACGAGGCGCCGGTGATCCGGCTCGGCTACACGTCCTACTTCACGCCGTCGCGGGTTTACGACTTCGTCCTGCCCACCCCCGGGCAGCCCGCCGGCGAGCTGCTCCTTCGGAAGGAAAGCCCGGTCCTGGGCGGCTACGACGGCAACGACTACGTGGCCACGCGCGAATGGGCCGAGGCCAGGGACGGCACGCGGATCCCGCTTTCGGTGCTGCGCCACAAGGCCGTGAAGCAGGATTCGACGGCGGCCGGCCTGGTGTACGGTTACGGCTCCTACGAGCTGAGCATGGACCCCGGCTTCGGCATCGCGCGCCTGTCCCTGCTGGACCGTGGCGTGGTGTTCGTGATCGCACATATCCGCGGCGGCGGCGAGCTCGGCCGGCACTGGTACGAGAGCGGCAAGAAACTCGCGAAGAAGAACACCTTCACCGATTTCGTGGACGCAACCGACTGGCTGGCGCATTCCGGCTGGGTAGACCCGACCCGGATTGCGGCCCTCGGCGGCTCGGCCGGCGGACTGTTGATGGGTGCCGTGGCCAACATGGCTCCTGAAAAGTACGCCGCGATCGTGGCCCAGGTGCCGTTCGTGGATGCGCTCACCACCATCCTGGACCCCGAGCTGCCGCTGTCAGCCCTCGAGTGGGAGGAATGGGGCAACCCGATCACAGACCCCGAGGTCTATGCCTACATGAAGTCGTACTCCCCCTATGAGAACGTGAGCCCTGCCCGGTACCCGAAGATCGCCGCGGTGACGTCCTTTAACGACACCCGGGTGCTGTACGTGGAGCCGGCAAAGTGGGTGCAGCAGCTGCGGAACAGGACCACGGGATCCGAGCCGGTGGTGATGAAGATCGAGATGGACGGCGGCCATGGCGGCGCTTCCGGCCGCTACGTCCAGTGGCGCGAACGGGCCTGGGACTACGCCTTCATCGCCGACTCGCTCGGCGCCACGGAACTGCTGCCGGGAGCCGGCCTGAAGTAGGACTCGAGGATACGACGGCGGGCCCGTCCCGCCGTCGTTGTCCGCCGTTGCCCCGCCAAAGTGCCGGAACGTCAGGACTGCGGGTGTTCGGCCAGCCACTCTGCAAGGGTTTCGAGGTTGGCGCGGACGGTCCGCCCCTGGGCACGTTCCACCAGGGAGTCGGCCAGTTTGCCAAAGACGCCGCCCAGGCCGGACCCGGCATCGATCCGCTGGGTCAGGCGGGTGCCGCCGTCGGACGGTTCCAGTGTGAGCGTTACGGTGAAGTCCAGCTTGCCTTCAACGGAGCGGGACACCATCCGCCGGGGCGGGTCGAATTCGATGATCTCGGTTGTCCAGTCGAACTGCTTTCCCATGATTTTGCTGGTTCCCCGCCCACGGGCGCCCACCCCGAGGGGGCCGCCGCCGATCTGCTCGGACGCGGTGACCGAGGAATCGTAGACGGCGATGTTTTCGAACTTGGAGAGGAAGTCAAAGACTTCCTGCGGCGGCCGGGCAATAACAACACTTTCTTCTACAACAGGCACTGAGTTCTCCTTTGAAGGGCACCTGGTGCCGGCACGGCTCTGCCGGCAGGAAGGCAGGCACAGCGACAGATTGGACCCTCCGCCAGCCGGAGTCAATGCCCTGCCACTAGGGCTGAACGGTGCGGGAAGGGAAGCGGCGAATGCCCCCTCGAACCGGCGTGACCAGCGGTAACACGTCCCGCCGTGGGACCCGCCTGTACTAAAAAATGCTCATCATGCTTACTATTGTTTGGCGCTGACTGCCCGCTGGGGGCAGGCCACCCCGGCGCCGAATCTGGAGGTTTGCGTGAGCATGGAACAGGAAATGCGTCCCCTGACCGACGATGAACTGATGTCAGAGCAAGCAACAGCCCTGCCGGACAAGGAAGTTGCCTCTGTCCTTGACCTGAACGCGGATCTGGACCTGGGCATCGATGCTGCAGCACCCATTGACCTTGCCGTGGCGGCCAACGCCAACGTGGCCGCACCGATCGACGCCGCAGCCTCCGCAAACATCCTCTCCTACGGTTCGGACGCGCAGGCACTGGCGGACCAGGGCGTCATGATCGAACAGGGCATCGTGGCCGACGCGAACGCCGAATCCACTCAAGACAGCACCATCAACCAGGGCAACGACACCGTTGACGGCGGCGGCACCACGGCGGGCACCGGAACCACTGAACCGGGCACCGTTGCGGGAACGGCCGACGCCGGGAGCCTCCTCCCCGACGGAACGGCCACCGACGGCCTTGTCCCCGAGGACGGCCTGGGCGGCACCCTGCCCGACGTCGGCGCACTGCCGGTGGACCCCGCCGCCGCACTGGACGGGGACCTGCTAAACGTCAACGTGGACCTCGCGGCCGACGCCGACATCGCCGCACCTATCAACGGCGCAGTGGCCGCGAACGCAAACGTCGCCGCCCCGATCGACGCCGCCGTCGCCGCGAACATCGGATCCATCGACAGCCAGGCTTACGCGGTGGCCGAGCAGGACGCCATCATCTCGCAGCACATCGAGGGCGAAGCCAACGCCTCCGCGGACCAGCAGTCCAACCTCGAACAGTAAGCACAGATGACCCACGCCACCGGCGGGCCGCGCCCTGAGGCCGGCCCGCCGTCGTCCCCTGCCTCCCTTGCCGAGCACCCGGTGCAGGTTCCCTCCCGTGCCTTCGGCGTCCAGCTCTTGGGGCAGTCCGAGGGGTCGGGTTACCGGGAGCCGCCTTCCCTGGTCCGCCGCGCGGACGGCCAGACCCTGCAGCTGACCCGGCTGCTGTACCTGGTGCTGGAAGCTGCGGACGGAAACCGGAGCGTGGAGGAGATCGCGCAGCACGCCACGGCGGGTTCCGGACGGCTCATCAGCGCGGACAACGTGCGCACGCTGATGGACTCCCAGCTGCTGCCAATGGGACTGCTCCGCCTGGCCGATGGATCGGAGCCGGAAGTCCGGAAGGCAGACCCGCTGCTGGGCATGCGCTTCCGCTACACAGTGACCGACACGGAACGCACGCGGAAAATCACGGCACCCTTCGCGGTGCTTTTCAGTCCGCTGATCGTCGTGGCCGTGACGGCCGGCTTCCTGGCTGCCTGTTGGTGGGTGCTGATGGTGAAGGGTCTCGGCTCGGCCACCCACGAGGCGTTCGCCAACCCGGCACTGCTGCTGCTGATTTTTGCCATCACCATCCTTTCAGCCGGTTTCCACGAGTTTGGACATGCCGCAGCCGCGCGCAAAGGCGGCGCAACACCCGGCGCCATGGGCATGGGTCTCTACCTCGTCTGGCCGGCGTTCTTCACCGACGTCACCGATTCGTACCGGCTGGGCCGCGGCGGCCGGCTGCGCACAGATCTTGGCGGCCTCTACTTCAACGCGATTGTTGCAGTGGCGATCATGGGGCTGTGGTGGGCCACCGGCTTTGATGCCCTGCTGCTGGTGGTGGTCACCCAGATCCTGCAGATGGTCCGGCAGTTGCTCCCCCTGGTGAGGTTCGACGGTTACCACATCCTGGCTGACGCCACCGGAGTACCCGACCTGTTCCAGCGCATTAAGCCCACCCTCCTGGGCCTGCTGCCCTGGCATTGGGGAAAACCGGAAAACAAGGTGCTCAAGCCCTGGGCCCGGGCCGTGGTGAGTGTGTGGGTGCTGGTGACCGTGCCGCTGCTGCTGTTCAGTTTGGCCATGATGGTGCTCGCCCTGCCGCGGCTGCTGGCCACCGCATGGAGCAGTGCCGCGAGGCAGCAGGAACTGTTCGCCGAAAGCCTTTCCGCCGGTGATCCGGCGGGCGCCGCGGTGCGGGTCCTGGCCATCGCGGCCGTGGCCCTTCCCCTGCTGGGCATGCTTTACATCCTGCTGCGGCTGCTGAGGCAGCTGGTCAGCGGGCTCTGGCAGAAGACCCGCGGCAACGCCCTGCAGCGCACGGCCGCCATGGGTGTTGTGGCGGCGCTGCTCGCAGGGCTCGGCTGGGCATGGTGGCCCGAGGGCGGGACGTACCGTCCGGTGCAGCCGTACGAACGCGGCACGCTGGCGGATGCAACAACGTCGATCTTCGCTGCTGCGGACACCGTTTTGCGGGAAGGCAGCAGCGGAAGGACCGTGGCGCTGTGGCCCGAAGGTGCCGCTATGCCTACCCGGGAGAACCCGCAACTGAGCATGGTGCTGGTGCCGGCGGAGGCTTCGCCCGGCTCCGGCCCGGCATCATCCCCATCCGCTTCTCCAGCTGCGGCTGCACCGCCGTCGTGGGTCTTCCCGTTCGACCGGCCAGCGGCGCCTGCGCAGGACGGCAACCAGGCCCTGGCCGTGAACACCACCGACGGTTCCGTCACCTACAGTGTGGCCTTCGCGCTGGTGTGGGCCGAGGACGGGGATCCCGTTGACACCAGGAACGAGGCGTACGCCCTTGCCAGCTGCACCGGCTGCGCAGCGGTGGCGGTGGGCTTCCAGGTGGTCCTCATCGTGGGCCAGGCGGACGTGATCGTCCCGGAGAACCTCTCGGCCGCAGCCAACTACAACTGCCTCGAGTGCCTCACCTTTGCGCTGGCCAGCCAACTGGTCCTCACCCTGGATGGTCCGCTCAGCGAATCCAGCATGGCGCAACTGACGGCCTTGTGGGCAGAAATTGCCGAGTACGGCCGGAACATCCAGAACGTGCCGCTCTCGGAAATCCAGGGCCGGCTCGCCGCGTTCAAAGACCAGATCACGGCCATCGTCCAGGCCGACCCACGTGCCACCCAGGGCTCCACGCAAGCCGTCACGCCTCGTCCAACCGACGGACCGGGCGCAACATCGGTCCCCACAACTCCAGCTGTGCCGGCTACACCCGCCCCAAGTTCACCCGGAACGGGGGCCCAGGCACCTGCTCCGGCAGGAACCGGGGCCGCAACCGCACCGGCGACGAAGCCCGCCCCCGGCTACGCACCGCCGTCGTACGCGCCCGTTGAGTCGCCGGTCCCAACAGCGGATACTGGGGGCACGGCCCCCGTTGTGGAGCCCCTACCCACCGCAAATCCCAGCTAGGAGAGCAGATGTCGTTGAGCAAGGGAACGTCCGTGGAATGGAACACGCCGCAGGGCAAGACGCACGGCAAAATTGTGGAAAAGAAAACCAGCGACTTCGAACTGGACGGCAACAAGCACCGTGCCAGCGAAGACGAGCCCCAGTACGTGGTGGAATCGGCGAAGACCGGCGCGCGGGCTGCCCACAAGGCCTCCGCCCTGACGGAAAAGAAGTAGCACGGTGCCCGCACAGCACGAGGTTGTGATCATTGGCGGCGGCAATGCCGGCATCTCCCTGGCTGCCCGGCTGGAGCGCTACGGCGTCAAGGATGTGGCCGTCATTGAGCCCCGCGAGCACCATTACTTCCAGCCGTTGTTCTCCCACATCGCCGGCGGCAGGGCAGCAGCCAAGGAAGCCGTCCGGCCGCAGGAGCCCCTGATCCCGAAGGGTGTCACCTGGATCCGTGATTCCGCCACGGGCGTGGACACGGACTCGAACACGGTCACCCTTGAGTCCGGAGCCACCGTGGCATACGGCCAGCTGGTGGTATGCCCGGGCCTGCAGTACGACTGGGACGCGGTGCCCGGCTTGGCCGAGGCTGTGCATTCCCCCAATGGGGCTTCCCACTACGAATTCGAGTTGGCGCCCAAAGCCTGGACGCTGCTCAGCGGCTTGAAATCCGGCACCGCCGTGTTCACCATGCCCGCCGGCCCCATCAAGTGCGGCGGCGCTGCGCAAAAGCCGATGTACCTTGCCTGCGACTACTGGCGGGAACAGGGCGTCCTGGACCAGATCCGGGTTGTGATGGTCCAGCCCTACCCCACTGTGTTCGGGGTGGCGGAGGTGGACCGGGAACTGGACCGCAAGATCGCCGAGTACGGCATCGAACTTCGGACCAACAGCGAACTGGTGTCCGTCGATGCTGCGGGCCAGAAGGCGACGGTGCGGAACATCGAGTCGGGCGTCGAGGAAAACCTGCACTACGACGTCCTCAACGCCGTCCCGCCCCAGTCGGCGCCGGACTGGCTCAAGGCAACGGACCTGCCCGCCCCGGCTGAGGCGGGCGGCTTTGTGGAGGTGGACCGGCAAACCCTCCGGCATATCCGGTTCCACAACGTATGGTCCCTCGGCGACGCGGCCGGGACCACCAACTCCAAGTCAGGCGGTGCCCTGCGCAAGCAGACCAAGGTGCTGGCCAAGAACCTGGTGGCTGCCCGGAAGGGGAAACCGCTGCCGGCTAAGTACAACGGCTACTCCGTGTGCCCGTTCACGGTGTCGCGCAACACCGTGGTGTTTGCGGAGTTCGACGACCGGTACCGGCCCATGCCTACGATCCCCCGTGTGCCCACCTGGAACGAGAGCAAGCTGTCCTGGGTGGTGGACCGGGACATCTTCCCGCAGGTGTACTGGAACCTGATCCTCAAGGGCCGCGCCTGAGGGGTGCGAGAGCGTTTCCGGAAAAGGCGCATCAAGTGAGAGAGCGCTTGAGAAAAGGCCACATCAAGTGAGAGAGCGTCGCTGGGGGTTTCGGCGTTTAGGGCCTGGTCCGTTTTAGGGCCTGGTCGACGCGCCACTCGTCGGCCAGGACCGCGAAGATCAGCTCGGTGGCCCACTGGCCTTTGTAGTGCCACTTGTCCACGTGCCGTGCTTCCTGCCGCATGCCCAGCCGGCAGCAGAGCTCGGCCGATGCCGTGTTGAGTTCGTCCAGGCGCGCCTCGATCCGGTGCAGGCCCAGCTCCTCGAAACCAAGCCGAAGCATCGCCGCTGCGGCCTCGGTGGCGTAGCCCTTGCCCCTGGCACCCGGCGCCAGGGCCCAGCCCACCTCGCCCTGCCCCCGGCCCGGCAGCCATTTCAGCACCACCTCGCCCTGCAGGCCGGCCTGGTCCGCGGACTCGATGGCGAGCGCCACCCAGTCGCCCTCCTTCTCGAAAACGAAGTTGGCGTACCGGCCCACGCGCTCCATCGACTGGGTGTAGCTCTTGGCCGGTCCGGGCAGGAACCGGGCCGTCTCCGCCAGCGAATGATACGCGTGGAAGGCGTCCAGGTCACGGCCCTCGAAGCGGCGCAGGACCAGCCGCTCGGTGCGGATCGGCAGGGTGATCTCAGGCATGGGAAGGAGGCTACCGGCCAGACCCGGATCCTACGACGGCGGCCGTCGCCTCCGCGATGGCGCGTTCCTCGTCAGTGGGAACCACCAGGACGGGGACGGCGGACTGCGGGGTGGAAATGAGGCGGGGTTCCTTGGACCGCTCCGCGTTCAGGCCGGCGTCGAGCTCTATGCCCAGGGCACCCAGCTTCTCCGCCACGAGCGCGCGGAACTGGTGTGAGTTCTCGCCGATGCCGGCGGTGAACACCAGTGCCTTGGCTCCGCCCACGGCCACGTGGTAGCCCCCGATGTATTTGGCCAGCCGATACGAGGTCACGCCGAGCGCGGTGGCCGCCTTGGCGTCGCCGGCCTCGGATGCCTCGACCACGGAGCGCATGTCGTTGTTGCCGGCCAGGCCCTTCAGCCCGGATTCGCGGTTGAGCATGGTGTCGATGTCTTCAGGGGTCCAGCCGGCCCGGCCGAGGAACACCAGGATGGAGGGGTCCAGGTCGCCCGAACGGGTGCCCATCACCAGGCCCTCCAGCGGGGTGAAGCCCATGGACGTGTCCACGGAATGGCCGCCCCGGATAGCCGTGACGGAGGCGCCGTTGCCCAGGTGGGCGATGACGCCGTCGAACTCCTCAACCCGAAGGTCCAGCAGCGCGGCGGCGCGGCGGGTGACGTACTCATGGGACGTGCCGTGGAAGCCGTAGCGGCGGATGCCGTGGTTCGTGTAGAGCTCGTCCGGGACGGCGTAGCGCCAGGCGTGCTCCGGAAGGGTGCGGTGGAAAGCTGTATCAAACACAGCCACCTGCGGCATGTCCGGCCACTTTTTGGTGATCGCACGGATGCCCAGGACGTTGGCCGGGTTGTGCAGGGGCGCCAGCGGGTTGAGCCGCTCGATCGCGCGGGTGATCTCGTTGTCGATCAGCACCGGTTCTGCGAACCGCTCGCCGCCATGCACCACGCGGTGCCCAACCGCGGCCAGCTCCAGGCCGCCCAGCTCCTGATGGATGGCTGCGTCCACCTGCTCCAGGGCCTCGGCGTGGTCCCGCGGGCCCTCGATCTCGCCGTCACCGTCGCCGCCGTTGCCCATGCCGATTTTTTCGATCAGCCCCTCGGTCAAGACGCTTCCTGCGGCGACGTCGCGCACCTGGTACTTGAGCGAGGACGAGCCGGAATTGATGACAAGCACGAGCATGCGGGCCTCCTGAGCCTGGCTTCTGCAGTTCAAACCACACTATAGGTTGCCCTGGTGCCATGCAGTTTCCTTGCGGATGGGGGCGGGCTGTGCCTAGAGTCGGCGGACAGGCTGGACCACGCCCCGAGAGGACAATTCCATGACCAACGAGCCCGCATCGATCGACGAGAACGACCCCACCAACACGGGTTCCAGCAGCACGGCGCCCCTCAATCCGCAGGCGGACTCCGACGCCGGCCCAGGCTCCGGTACCAAGGATCCCACTGTGGTTGAGGGCGCCAACCCGGCCCTGGACGACACCGGCAACGTCAAGGCCGCCGAAACGGGCGAAGCCCCGCAGGCCCCCGAAAATACCGAGGACCTGGACCTGACGCCGCAGGGCCTGTCCGACGAGCCCGCCAAGCAGGAGGACGAGCAAAGCCTGGCCAAGCCGGACAACAGCTGACCCCTGCAAAAGGACGACGTCGGCACCCAGCCCGGGTGCCGACGTCGTCCTTTGCTTTCGAGGACTTGGCCACTCCTAGGAGGCCGGCGCCTGCGCCTGGATGGCCGTGATGGCCACGGTGTTCACGATGTCCTCAACGGTGCAGCCGCGGGAGAGGTCGTTGACCGGCTTCCGCAGCCCCTGCAGGACGGGCCCGACGGCGACAGCCCCCGAGCTTTGCTGCACCGCCTTGTACGTGTTGTTGCCGGTGTTGAGGTCCGGGAAGATGAACACGCTGGCCTGCCCGGCCACTGAGGAGCCCGGCATTTTGGACTCGGCGATCGAAGCATCCACGGCGGCGTCGTACTGGATGGGGCCTTCGACGGCGAGGTCGGGACGGCGCTGGCGGACCAGCTCGGTGGCCTGCCGCACCTCGTCCACGGCCGAGCCGGAACCGGAACCGCCGGTGGAGTAGGAGAGCATAGCCACCCGCGGCTCGACGCCGAACTGGGCTGCGGTCTCGGCGGATGCCAGCGCGATATCCGCCAGCTGCTCCACGTTCGGGTCCGGGTTCACTGCGCAGTCACCATAGACCAGCACCCGGTCCGGCATCAGCATCAGGAACACGGACGACACGATTTTCACGCCCTCGCGGGTCTTCACGAACTCCAGCGCGGGCCGGATGGTGTGCGCGGTGGTGTGGGCAGCCCCGGACACCATCCCGTCCACCACACCCAACTGGACCATCATGGTGCCGAAGTAGCTGACATCCTGCATGATCTCAAGGGCCTTGGCCAGGTCCACACCCTTGTGTGCCCGGAGTTCCGAGTACTGCTCGGCGAACTTCTGCCGCAGGTCGGAGGTGGCGGGATCCACGATGTTGATTCCGGACAGGTCGATACCGCGGGCAGCGGCCAGTTCGCGGACGTCCGATTCGGGTCCGAGCACGGTCAGGTCGCAGACGTCGCGCCGGTGCAGGATTTCCGCCGCGCGCAGGATCCGCACATCCGTCCCCTCGGGGAGGACTACGTGGCGGCGCTGGGCCCGGGCCCGTTCGATGAGGTCGTGCAGGAAGCGGAGCGGGGTCATCCGCTCGGCCCGCGGCAGGTGCAGCCGTTCCACCAGCTCCGCCTCATCCACGCTGCGGGACCAGAGTCCCAGGGCCGAGGCCACCTTGCGGCGGTGCCCGGACCAGATCTCGCTCCGGACTTCCGAGACGCGGCGGGCCGTGGTGTAGGTGTCCTCTTGGGCGGCGAACACCGGGAACGGCGCCTGCGCCAGGAGAGGATAGATGTTGGCGTCCGGCGCCAGCCCGCCTGTGAGGATGAGCGCTGAAGCCACGGGAAACTCCGGCGAGAATGAGGACGCCAGGCATGCCACCATCACGTCGGCGCGGTCCCCGGGCACAATCACCAGGGCGCCCTCGTCCAGCACGTTCAGGAAGTTGCCCACGTTCATGGCAGCCACCTTGATGTCCCGGACGTCGCGCTCCATGTCCGCCCGGCCGGCAATCTGCCGCACGCCAAGCGCGGCAGCCACTTCCCCGGTGGTGGGGCGGGCGATTTCCTCCAGCTCGGGCAGGACGTAGACCGGCCGCTTGGAGGCGCCGGGCTTGACGGCGGCGGCGATAGCGTCGACGTCGTCCGGGTCAGCGCGGTTCACCATGATGGCCAGCAGCGCGCATTTCTCCGCGGCGAGCTCCTTGCGGGCGACCTCGACGGCGGCCGCCGCCTCCGCCACGGTCCGTCCCTTGGCGCCGACCACGGCCACCACGGGGGCGGCCAGGTTGTTGGCCAGGCGCGCGTTGAGGTCGAATTCGACGGCGGCGTCCTGGCCGGTGAGGTCGGTGCCCTCAACGATCACCACGTCGCAGTGGCGGGACATTTCGGCGAAGATTTCCACGCAGCGGGAGTCGATTTCCTCGCGTTTGCCTTCGGCGAGCAGGAACCGGACTTCCTCGTGGGTAAGGCCGCCGCGGCAGCGCTCATCCTCCAACGCAAACCTGGACTTCATGAGGGCCACCATGGGATCGTCCGCCGCATTCGGCCCATGCACCACGGGTTTGAAGAAGCCGATCCTGTCGGCATGCCGGTGCAGGGTGTCCGCCAGGCCCAGGGCCACGAGGGATTTGCCCGATCCGGGGGTGGTTGCGCTGACGTAGATGCTTTTGGCCATGGTCCGCCCTTTTGCTGATGTGCTGGTGCCGGTCCTTCCATCCTTGCACTTCCCTCCCCACACGAGGGCACTTCGCGCTCCGCGAGACGGGTCTTCGCGGCAATCCGGAAGCCCGGCACTGCCGTTACAAGGCGTCCCGCGGGACGCCGTTCCCCTTGACACCGCACCCCCTCATGGGATTACCTAATGAACATTCGGTAAATAAAGCTGGAGGCAATGACGCATGGCTGAAACAACAGTTTCCGGGGCGATCCACCCCATCCTGGAAAACGACTACGCCTCCATCTGGATGGGCATCGAGGTCCTCGCCGTCAGCGAAGGGCACGCCACCATCCGGATGACCCTTCGCCAGGAGATGCTCAACGGCTTCGGCATGGCGCATGGCGGAATGATCTTCGCCTTTGCGGACTCCGCCTTCGCCATGGCCTGCAACCCGGTCCACCCGGCACCCGGCGAGGAAAACAACATCACTGTGGCCGCCGGCGTCGACATCAACTTCCTCAAGCCGGCCTACCGCGGCCAGGTGATCACCGCCGTCGCCGACCGCCGCTCCAGCGCCGGGCGCAGCGGCCTGTACGACATCCAGATTTTTGCTGCCGACGCCGGCGCGCCTGCCCCGGGCGAACTCATCGCCGAGTTCCGCGGACGCAGCCGGACCATCCCCAAGAAGTAGGACAACCATGACCCTCCACGCCCCCGAAACCCCCGCCGCGACCGCAGCAACGTCCGCCGCCGCGCCTGACGGCCTGGACCGCGAGGAGACCATCTCGCGCGACGAGCTCGAGGCCCTGCAGCTCACCCGGCTCCAGCACACGGTGGCCTACGCTTACGAGCGCGTGCCCCTGTACAAGCGCAAGTTCGACGAGGCCGGCATCCACCCCACCGACCTGCGTGAACTCAGCGACCTGGGCAATTTCCCGTTCACCACTAAAGAAGACCTGCGCGCCGAATACCCGTTCGGGATGTTCGCCGTGCCGCAGAGCGAAGTAGCCCGGGTGCACGCCAGCTCGGGCACTACGGGCCGGCCCACCGTCGTCGGCTACACCAAGCAGGACCTGGCGGACTGGGCCAAACTCGTGGCCCGCTGCTTCCGCGCGTCCGGTATCCGCCCCGGCATGAAGGTCCACAACGCCTACGGCTACGGCCTGTTCACCGGCGGCCTGGGCGCCCATGCCGGAGCGGAAGCCCTCGGCTGCACGGTCATCCCGATGTCCGGCGGGCAGACCGAGCGCCAGATCCAGCTGATCCAGGACTTTAAGCCAGACGCCATCCTGGCCACCCCCACGTACCTGCTGACCATCGCCGACGCCATGGCGCACATGGGCATCGATCCGGCCTCCACCTCCCTGAAGTTCGCCGTCCTCGGCGCCGAGCCATGGACCCAGGAGATGCGGCATGAACTCGAAGTCACCATGAACATCAAGGCCTGCGACATCTACGGGCTTTCAGAGGTGATGGGTCCAGGCGTCGCTGGTGAGGCAGTGGAAACCCAGGACGGCAGCCACATCTGGGAGGACCACTTCCGTCCCGAAATCATCGACGCCTTCAACCCGGTGGTGGGCAAGGAAAACGTCCTTCGCGACGGCGAACACGGCGAGCTGGTCTTCACCTCGCTCACCAAGGAAGCGCTGCCCATCATCCGCTACCGCACCAAGGACCTCACCCGGCTCCTGCCCGGCACAGCCCGCCCCGCCCACCGCCGGATGGGCCGCATCACCGGCCGCAGCGACGACATGATCATCCTCCGCGGCGTCAACCTCTTCCCGTCCCAGATCGAGGAAATCGCCCTGCGGATCCCCGAGCTCAGCCCCCACTTCCAGCTCGAACTCACCCGCCCCGAGGGCCAGCGGATGGACCAGCTCACCGTCCGGATTGAACGCCGCGACGCCGTCACCCCCGAACAGAGCACGACGGCGGCGCGCAACTTGAAGGAGCAGATCAAGATCCACGTGGGTTCGTCGTGCACGGTGGATGTGGTGGAGCCGGGCTCGCTTGAGCGGTCCAACGGCAAGCTGCGGCGCATCTACGACCTGCGGCCGAAAGGCTAGGAGCAGCGCGCAGGCCGACCGACCGTTCATGAGAAACTAGGCACCATGCCCAGCACCACTGAAACAGCAAGTACAGCCGCCGGCGCCAAGCGCGGCCGGCCCGGCTACGACCAGCAGTCGGTGCTGCGCATCGCCGTCGACGTTTTCAACCGGCACGGCTACGACGCAACGTCCATGGGCATCCTGGCGGACAACCTGGGCATCTCAAAGTCGGCGATCTACCACCACGTGCCGTCCAAGGGCGACCTCCTCAAGCTCGCCCTTGACCACGCACTAGGGGGCCTTGAGGCCATCCTCGAACAACCGGAGGCTACCTCCGGCGCGGCCGACGCGCGGCTTGAGTTTGTGCTCCGGCAGACGGTGGCCGTGCTGGTGGACCGCCTCCCGTTCGTTACGCTGCTCCTGCGCCTGCGCGGCAACACCGAGATCGAACGCAACGCGCTGGAACGGCGCCGCACCTTCGACCACAAGGTGGCCGCACTGATCTCCAACGCCCGGGACGAGGGCTCGCTGCGGCAGGACATCGACCCGCGGACCGTCACCCGGCTCCTGTTCGGCATGATCAACTCGATCGTGGAATGGTACAAACCCGGCGGGTCACTTTCGCCCGAAAGACTTGCCGACGACGTCATCACCATGGCGTTCGACGGGCTCCACTCCCAGCCTTAGACCCCTTCGCCCGGCCAAGATACTAAGTGTGCTTGGTATTTCTGTTGCTGCCCGGTTACGGTGGTAGAAGCAGGCAGCATCCGCAGGGAGGTCATCCATGAGCACCACCATCAGCCAGGGATTCCGCGGGCCTGCCTGCCTGCGTGCAGCAGCCGGAGGAATGGTCCTGGCGTTGTCCCTGGCCCTCACGGCGTGCACCGGTTCACCTGCTCCCCCTGCCCCCAGCGAACCGTCCGCAGCCACCACGGCCGGCGCCAACAGCCCGCCCAGCGCCACGGCTTCACCCACCGTGAACGCGCCCGCTCCTGATGCGGCCGGCGGCATTCCCCAGCTGGTGGAGAACCTGGCCCCGTCCGTAGTGACCATTTTCACCGAGGGCGGCTTGGGTAGCGGTGTGGTGTATTCGGAGGACGGCCTCATCCTCACCAACGAGCATGTGGTTCGGGGCAACACCACGGTTGAGGTCGGTTTCGCGGACGGGCAGCGGGTAGAGGGGACCGTGCGGGCCACGGATCCTGTCACGGACCTGGCCCTGGTCCAGGCCAACCGCACCGGGCTGCCTAAGCCCCCCTACCAGAACAGCCTTCCCCGCGTGGGAGAAGGTGCGCTGGTACTCGGTTCCCCACTGGGCTTTGAAAACACCGCCACCGCAGGGATCATCTCCGGCCTCCACCGTTCAATTCCGGGTTCCGCCTCCAACAGCCTCTCCCTGGTGGACCTGATCCAGACTGACGCGCCGATCAGCCCAGGCAACTCCGGCGGCGCCGTCATCAACATGCGCGGTGAGATCATCGGCATCAGCGAGGCGTACATCCCGCCGTCTTCCGGCGCCGTCTCCCTCGGCTTTGCCATCCCTGCCGCCACCGCGGTCCAGGTGGCGGAGGAGCTGCTCGCCGACGGTACGGCCGAACACGCCTATCTCGGCCTCACCCCGGGCGAACTGACACCGCAGATCGCGGACCAGCTGGGCATCGACGCAACCACCGGCGTCGTCGTCTTGTCCGTGGACGGGGACGGCCCGGCGGGCCGGGCCGGAATCCGCCCCGGCGACGTCCTGGAATCCATGGAAGGAGTGGAGCTGAATGCGCCCGAGAAGCTCCTGGCTGAACTCCGGAACCGCAACCCCGGCGATACCGTAGGCTTCAAAGTCCGGCGGGATGACCAGACGCTGGACATCAAAGCGGACCTTATCGACCGGCCAACCGAGTAGTAAACCCAAAAGGAAGGTTAGACAATGAGCCCCAAGGAAGAACCGAACGCCGGCTTCATCATTCCGGACCCGTCCAAAGTCCGCGAGGACATTCCCCAGGATGCCGCAGACGAAGCCAACGCGATCCGCTTCAGCGAGGAGCAGGCGCTGATCGAGGAACAGTCCCACGGCATCCGCCCGGACACCTACAGCGTTCCCTCCGGCGGCCCCACTATGGATGAAGCCCGCGGCAACATGGACCTCTCCGACCAGACCGGGGCGGCGCCGTCGGACGACAGCAGCGACGACGGCCTGCACAGCGGTGCCGAATCCTGACACTTCTGGCGTAAACGACGGTAGGGGCGCCCCGGTTGATCGGGGCGCCCCTACCGCTTTCAGGGGGTATCTAGAGTTCGTACTCGGCCTGGACACCAAGCGATTCGTGGACGCAGAGGATGTTGTGCTCCGTGTCCATGAACCAGGCGCACTTCTCCGAGTTTGTGGTGCAGATGTGGTTCTCGGTCTTCAGGTTCGGCAGGTCGTAGTCCTGGAACTGCACTCCCCTGGCTTCCATGTCCCGGACGGTCCGCTCGATGTCCGTCACCTCGAAGCTGATTGCAGTGTGCTCGGAGTGTTTTCCATCCGAGACGGGCATCAACTGCAGCATCGGGCCGCCGTTGGTGCCGAGTAGTTCGCTTCCATCGTCTGTCATGCCGCGGTGCGGGATCCCGAGTTTTTCTGTGTAGAACCTGCGGGCGCGCATCGGATCATCGACTGGCAGGACGGTGGTGGCTGTGTTCATTCTTAGGGTCATATGGCCACCTCCTAAAGGGAGAATTTTACGCCCGGGTGGCCTGAAAAGCGCCGCCCGTTTCCCTGCTTCAAACGCTCTCTCACTTAATGCGCCCCATCCCGAAACGCTCTCTCACTTAATGCGCCCCAACCCGAAACGCTCTCTCACTTTCCTAAGGACAGTGAGAGAGCGTCAGGGAAAAACGCGCATTAAGTGAGAGAGCGTCGGGGGGTGGGGCTACTTCGCCACGAGGGTGAGGACGTCGTAGGTGGCCACGATCTCGTCGTTCTGGTTGGTGAGCACTGCGTCCCAGGCAACCTCGCCGTACTCGTCCGTTTCGCGCGGGGTGATTTTCTTGGCCGTCAGCGTGACGCGGATTGAATCACCAGCGGCCACCGGCGTGACGAAGCGCAGGTTCTCCAGCCCGTAGTTGGCCAGTACCGGGCCCGGAGCCGGCTCAACAAAGAGTCCCGCGCCCCAGGCGAGCAAGAGGTAGCCGTGCGCCACGATGCCCGGGAAAAACGGGTTGGCTTCCGCGGCTTCCTGGTTGGTGTGGGCGTAGAACGTGTCGCCGGTGGAGTCGGCGAAAGCGGAAATATCCTCCAGCGTGACCTGGCGCAGGTCCGACCTGACGGCGTCACCAATCCGCAGCGTCTCCAGTGACTTACGGAAGGGGTGGGTTCCCTCCGTCTCAAGGGTGAAGTTGCGGTCCGCGCCGGCATGCCAGACGCCGGTAACGGCGGTGAGCATGTTGGGTGAGCCCTGGATGGCCGTGCGCTGCATGTGGTGCATCACCGAGCGGATACCGCCCAGTTCCTCGCTGCCGCCTGCCCGGCCGGGGCCGCCGTGGACCAGGTGCGGCACGGGTGAGCCATGACCGGTGGAGCTGCGGGCGTCCTCGCGGTTGAGCATCAGGACGCGGCCGTGGTGGGCAGCGATTCCCATCACGAGTTCGCGGGCCACGGCCGGATCGTTGGTGCACACCGAGGCCACCAGGGAGCCGCTGCCGCGGGCGGCGAGGCGGATGGCATCGGGAATGTCCTTGTAGCCGATCACAGAAGAAACGGGGCCGAAGGCCTCCAGCGAGTGGACTTCCTCCGCCTCGGGGTCCTGCCAGTTCAGCAGGACGGGAGCCATGAAGGCGCCGCCGTCCGCCACGCCCGTGGACCCGTCGGCGGAAGTGACCGACGGCGTTTCGAGGGTTCCGTACGCAAGCTCACCGCCGGCGTCGAGCATTGACTGCACGGCCGCGCGGACGCCCTCAAGCTGCTCAACGGAGGCCAGCGCGCCCATGGTGACGCCGTCCGCCCGAGGATCGCCCAGCACAACACGTTCAGAGATCCGTTTTCCGACGGCGGCAGACACGGCGGCTACGAGCTCCTGCGGAACGATGGCGCGGCGGATGGCGGTGCACTTCTGCCCCGCCTTCGCGGTCATCTCGGTGACAACGGACTTCACGAAGGCGTCGAATTCAGGCGTGCCCTCCAGGGCGTCGGGTCCCAGGATCGCGGCGTTCAGGGAGTCGGTTTCGGAGGTGAACCGGACCCCGCCCTGGACCACGTTGGGGTGGGATTTGAGGGACAGCGCGGTGGAGGCAGAGCCGGTGAAGGCCACCAGGTCGCGGTAGTCCAGCACATCCAGCAGCCCGCGGACGGAGCCGGAGATCAGCTGCAGCGAGCCCTTGGGAAGGATGTTGGATTCAACAATGGCCTTGACCACGGCTGCAGCTACGTAGCCGGTAGGCGTGGCGGGCTTGACGATAGTGGGAACGCCGGCAATGAAGGCCGGGGCGAACTTCTCCAGCATGCCCCACACCGGGAAGTTGAACGCGTTGATCTGCACGGCCACGCCCGGGATGCGGGTGTAGATATGCTCGCCGGCGAAGGAGCCGTCCTTGGACAGCACTTCCATGGGCCCGTCCACCACCACCTGCGAGTTCGGCAGTTCGCGCCGGCCCTTGGAGCCAAAGGTGAACAGGACGCCGATGCCGCCGTCGATGTCGATCATGGAGTCGACCTTGGTGGCGCCGGTCTGGGCCGAGAAGGAGTAGAAGTGTTCGCGCCGGGCGTGGAGGTACTGCGCCAGTTCCTTGAGCTTGAGGGCGCGCTGGTGGAAGGTCAACTGGCCGAGTTCAGCCTGTCCGGTAGTGCGGCCGTAGTCGACGACGGTGGAAAGGTCCAGCCCCTCCGTGCTTACCTTGGCCAAAATCTCCCCCGTGCTCGCATCACGTACGGGGACAGCGGAACCCGTGGAACCGGCGTCGGGCGTCCACCACGCATCCATGATGAAGCTGGGCACTGTCTCCACGGTGTCGACCGTGGCCTGGGGAGCTGTGGCGGTGGTGGTCATCGTTGACGGGTCCTTCCAACAAGGGGCATACAAAGGCGGCCAGTGATTACTGACCGTCCGTTCGGTAATATATTCACCATACATGAAAGGCCATGGTGCACACTAGAAGGCCGGGCCCGAAATGACCACCCAGAAGGAGAACAGATGAGCGCCCCCTCGCCGAAGGATGCAGCTGTGGAGAACCGGCCTGATGCCCACGAGTTGTGGAAGATTACCCTCGGTGAGCTCGACGAAAAGATGGGCGTGAAGATCCTCGAGGAGTCGGTGGAGCGTGTGGTGGCCACCATGCCTGTGGAGGGGAACAGGCAGTCCTTCGGGCTGCTGCACGGTGGAGCGTCTCTGGCCGTAGGCGAAGCGGTAGGGTCCTGGGCTGCCGTGATCCACGCGAGCACCATGGGCAAAACGGCGGTGGGCGTGGACGTCTCCGCCACCCACCACCGCTCCGCGCGGGAGGGCCAGGTGACCATCACCGCCACCCCCATCCATCTGGGCGGGACGCTCACAACGCACGAGGTGGTCATCACCAACGAGGCTGGCCAGCGGCTTTGCACCCTGCGCATCACCAACCTGCTGATGCGGCGGCACAAATAACCAGTCTGGACGGCGGTTGTCCGAAACCTCAGCCGGGCGTCTGACGCCGACGACGGTGAACCAGCGCCATCAGCACGGCACCGACGACGATTGCGGTTGCGGCAGCGCCTGCCGCGGGGAGAAGCGCGGACGGGCCGGTGTAGGCCAGGTTGACGGTGTTCCTCCGGTCGCCGTTTCCTCCGGTGTTGGCGAGGACAGCAGGAGGAGTGTTGACGGGCGCGTTCACGACGACGGCGGGCGGGCCGTCCGCGGAAACCTGCCGTACCTGCTCTGCCGACTCAGCCTCTGTAGTGCCTTCGGCCGATCCAGCAGGGGCGAATTCGAAGCTGCTGGCTCCGGAGACACTGAACCCGTTGACCGTCTCGGCCGTGAAGCGGAGCGGCCCATTCCCCTCGGGGGCTGGAAAGGTCCAAGTGCCGTCCGTGCTAACCGGGAGCTCGAACGGTTCATCCCCCTCAATGGTGATGCGGACTTTCGACCCGGCTGCAACCGCTGTTGCCGGCGCTGCCGGGACGCTGCCACTGATGGCCTGGCCAGCCTCGTACACCGCGCCCGGTGGCGGGGACGTCACCACCGGCTTGTTGAGGAACAACTCCAGCTGGTATCCGGGCAGGACGCTGAGGCCGTCAGCGAGGGTGGCACCGACCGCGAAATTCTCGATGACGTTGCCACTCTTATCGCGGGTGTCGCCCGCCGCGTGGGTGCCCACCGCGTAGTTGCCGCTGATGTAGGGTCCGCCGGAGTCCCCGCCGCTGGACTGTACGCCGTAGGACATGAATCCCCGGAATGCCCTCAGGTCGAGGGGTTCATCGGGATCGCTGGTTTCAGTGGGCTCAACATACGTTGGGCCGGGCACGATAAAAATCCCGACCGCGTCGACTGTGCCGCAGGACCAGGCGGAGGTTCTGCCCGAACGGCACACTGGCATGCCGGGGACGGGATCAGCTGTACCGATGATCTTGACATTAGGTTCAGGTTGCGACGAGTCCCCCCAGGTGCTGGTGGCGGGCAGCGGGTCCAGGTCGGGGCGGAGGGACTCAATGACGGCGATATCGGTTCCCACGTTGCCTGGGTCGGTTACTGCAGTGTTGTCCGGGCCGATGGCCGTATTGGGATCGAGCACCCACGAGTTGCCGGGACCGCCGAACTGGCTGAAACCGAACCTGCCCAGCAGCCCTAACCTGTTGAACTGGGATTCCAGGTCGGCCGTTTCGGCAGCACCGTCCGAAGCACAATGCCCTGCGGTAAGAACTGCCGGCAGCCCGGCAGGGTCGAAGGCGGAAAAGCCTGTCGAGCAGAACCACCCCGTATCCGCAATGTAACCGACTCCCCCGGGAACGTCGGCTTCTGGCGCCAGCGCAGCGCCGCCGTCGAGCTCTACGTTGGCGAAGCGGGCCACGAACTCGGAAGGCGACTTCTTGCCGGAGGCAGCGGCGGCCGTTGCAGCCGCTGAACCCCCAGTCGCTGGGCCAGCCTCAGCCGAGCCACCCTCAGCGGCATCCCACGCTGCTTCCGGCGAATTGACGCCGCCGGTCCGGATAACAAACTTTCCGCCCGAGGCCACTACGGCCTGCAGGCCCTCTGTGCCCACCTCACGGATATACGCCTGAAACAGCTGCTCGGCACTGACCGCCAACTCGCTGCCCTGGCCTGGCGCAGTGTCATCGCCAGGTTCCTCCGTCGCCACCGGACCAGGGGCGTCCTCCACCGCAAGGGCCGGGATGGTCCGTGCAAACACAGAAACTTCCGCCAGCAGCTCCGCTCCGGCGCCCGACACCAGAATCTGCCCGTCCTGGAGCCGGATTCCTGAGTAGCCAGGGACGTCCCGCAGCCCGGCCGCCACTTCAGCCGCCTGCGTACCCAACTCCCCCGCCGCAGCAAACTCATCGGGCGTCATTCCCAAATCACGCAGGACGGCTTCCTCAAGGGCAGCCTCGGACAATCCGGAATGTTGTGCATCAGTGACGGCGGCAGGAGGCTCGGGCAACTCAGGGGCGTCCGCCGCCCACACCGGACTTACGGCAAAAGCAGAGGACGCCAATACCCCCGCGGCCGCCCCGGCGGCAAGGAAACGCCGCAGATTGGCGGCGCTCCTCAGGTTGCCGGCGCTCATTGGGAAACTCCGGCTCCGCAAAGTGCCAGCACCGCGTCCAGCTCAGCAGGGCTCAGGCCGTGCCGCAGCAAGAAAGCCCGGGTGTCCAGGCTCCGCACAAACTCCACGACTGCGTCTCCGCGCTGCTCGAGTACAGGTGCCAGCTCGGCTTCCTCAAGATAGCGTTCGCGGTCGTGCGGCGGGCCGTGGGTGCGATAGCGCTCATTAATACCGCGGGCGGCGCGCCGGTAGCCCTCGGCGATGTCCTGGTCGGAGTCCCCTGCGAGGTCCTGGACCATGGCGGCCACCATGCCGCTGCGGTCCCTGCCGGCGGCGCAGTGGAGCACAACGTTGCCTCGCGTCGATGCTGCGGCCAGTTCACGAAAGACTCCCACCAGCTTCTCCGGGAAGATCCTGGCGTTGTCCGCATAATAGGCGGGGTCGTTGAGGTAGGGGCCGGAAATCTCTGTAAAGCCCGGATGACCGGGCTCTTCGGTAGGCGCGGAAACTATGGTTATCCCGGCCAACGCCGAGTCCGCAACGAGGGGATCGCTGTCCCGGCGCCGGGCCTCAGGAGTGTGGCGGAGGTCAATAACGGTGCGGACGCCGTCGCTGTAGGCCTGCTGCCAGCCAGCCTCGGTCAGCCACTCCCGCCGCCCCATGCGGTAAACCCCGCCGGCCACGTGCCACGCGTTGACAGCGCCGTCCCAGTCCATCGACCCATCCGCTCTGTTCATCCGCACAGCTAATCACATCAGTCACATCCGTTGCACCTCTAAACAGGTAGCGGACCTGCCGAGATTGGGGTACGGCCTACCAGTGACCTGTTAGGCCTTGGGGTATACGGTGACCATGAGCTGACTGCGGCGAGTTCGCGGCGGACGTTCGAAGGGGAACGAAATGGGAAAACCAGCAGTACGGCGCCGGCGGTCCGTTTTCGCCGCGGCCCTCGTTACCGTGGCGATGGCACTTGGTGTCACAGCCATTCCGGCCGAGGCGGCGCCGGCCCAGACCGATTACGTGGCATTGGGCGATTCCTACACCGCGGGGACCGGAGCGGGGGCACCGGAACGCCCTGCAGGTGTGGACTGCTGGCAGAGCCAGCCGGGGTACGTGGACCTGGTGGGAAAGAGCAAAGGGATCAAGCTGGTGGCGAATGCGGCCTGCCACGGAGCCGTGCTCTCCAGACTCAGCCCTACATATGACCCCGTCATCTACACGCCCACCGTCCACGAGCAAATCAGGTTCCAGGTGCGCGGCAGGGCCCTCTCCGCTAAGACGGATCTGGTCTCGATTACCGCTGGAGCCAATGATCTGGGTTTCGCCCGGGTGCTGGCAGTTTGTGCTTTTTCGGATGAGAGCACATGCAAAGCAGCTGTTGCGCAGGCCACCTCCCCCGAAGCCCTTGCTTTCCTAAAAGCGAGTCTCGTCGGGACATATTTAGCCATAGAAGTAACGGCACCGCGTGCAAAGACGGTGGTGCTGGGCTACCCGCTCCTCTTTGATCCGGCCAGTCAAATAAGGCCAATCCCGCGGGAGAATCAGGCGCTCATGAATGGGGCCACGTCAGTAGTGAATGCGACTATCGAAAAAGCTGTTCTGGCCGCCCAGGCGTGGCCCGGAACAGACCTGCTGTACGTTGGCGTGACTGATGAGTTTGCCGGACACGCCGTTAATTCAGCAGCCCCGTGGCTCCAGCTGTCACCAAGCGACTTCGGGGCCGACTACAACTTCCACCCCAATCAGGCGGGGCATCAGGCTTACGCCTCAGCGCTCCTGGCAGCGGTTGGGCCGGCCCAGCCCGCACGCCAGTAGCCAAGCACCCCTAGCCCCGGCGGGCAAGCCGGTGCTCCAGGCCCGCCCGGACCATGGGCCATTCGTGTTCGAGGATGGAGAACACCACCGTGTCGCGCAGGAGGCCGTCGCGCGTCCTTGAGTGGTTGCGGAGCACACCGTCCTGCTTGGCACCCAGCCGGGCGATCGCCTCGCGCGACTGGTGGTTAAGCCAGTGCGTCCGAAACTCCACGGCAGGGCAGCCAAGGACCTCAAACGCGTGCCGCAGGAGCAGCAGCTTGGAGTCCGGGTTGGTCCCGGTCCCCTGCACTGAAGCGGCGTTCCAAGTGGATCCGATCTCAACACGGGGAGTGCCGGCGTCGACGTTCATGTACGTGGTCATTCCGATAATCCTGCCGGGGCCGCCGGAGGCCGGGTCGATCAACCGGGTAGTAAACGGCAGCATGGAACCCTGCTCCTGCAGGGCAAGCCTCCGCTGAATCTCCGCTGCCATTTCGTCCGGCGACGGCACCGACGTGTACCAGAGGCGCCACAGCTCACCGTCCCGAGCAGCATCAAGCAGGCCGTCGTGATGGTCCGGATTCAGCGGCTCCAGGGTTACATACCGGCCGGTCAGGGTAAGGGGTTCAAGGAAGGTCACTGCACCAGCCTAGGTCCAACCAACCGGGCCGGTTACGCTGGGCAAAGCACCAGGACGGCAAACGAGGGAGATAACGTGTCAGGAACCAACCCGGACCCGGAGGACGACAAGATCACCGGCCTGGAGCCGGGAGGCGGAGTTCCCCCGGGCGAAACGCCGCCGGGCGAGGCTTCGACAGCCGGACCCCAGGGCCACGATGAGCACGGCACAAAGAAGATCACACAGTTCTTCGTTATCGCAGCTATCGCGGTGGTGGTCCTGTTGTCGCTCCTGTACTTCGTCGGCTACATTGTGGGATTTTTCGACTAGCCGGCGTTCCTAGCTGGGCCAGTCAAAAAAGCCCTTCCCAGTTTTGCGTCCCAATTCGCCGCGAGCCACCTTGTCCTTGAGGATCTGCGGCGGCGCGAATCGCTCCCCCAGCGTGGAGTGCAGGTATTCGGCAATCCCCAGGCGCACATCCAGCCCGACGATGTCCGTGGTTCGAAGCGGTCCGGTGGGGTGTTTATAGCCCAGGACCATGGCGGCGTCGATGTCCTCGGCGGACGCCACCCCCTCCTCCACCATGCGCATTGCCTCTAGGGCGATCGCCACGCCCAGCCGGGAGGACGCGAACCCGGGCGCATCATTGACGACGACGGCGGTCTTGCCGAGTGCCTCCACCCACCCTTTCGCCGCAGCGGCAAGGCCGGAAGACGTGTGTTCACCCAGCACCACCTCGATCAGGGTGGACGCCGGCACCGGGTTGAAGAAATGCAGCCCCAGGAAGTTTTCCGGCCGCTTCAGTTCCCCGGCCAGTCCGCTCACGGACAGCGAGGACGTGTTTGACGCCAGATAGGCATCATCCGCGAGCCGTTCCTCGATGCCCTGCAGCGCGGTGACCTTCAGGTCCCAGTCCTCGGGCACCGCTTCGACCACCAGTTGCCGGTCCTTGAAAGCGTCGTAGTCCACGCCCACCGTAAGCCGTGAAACGAGCTCGTCGAGGTTGGCGTCGACGGCGCCGCGCTCAATGCTCTTGGCTGCGGCTGATTCGACCCGTTCCCGGGCCGCCTCGGCGGACTGCTCGTCGCGCTCGATCACCAGCACGTCCGCCCCCTTGACCAGGAAGGCGTGCGCGATGCCGGCACCCATGCGGCCGCCGCCCAGGACGCCGACGCGGGAAGGCAGGCCAGGGGCAGGTTGCGGTGTGCTCATGGATTCTTCTTTCCGGTCCCGGTGCCGGCCTTCACACCGGCGCTGTTGTCGGCCTTCTTGTCCAAAAACCGCTGCATCCGGTCGAACTTGGCCTCAGATTCAAAGAGGATGCCCTGGGCCAACTGGTCGATCAGGGGGTGGGCTTCCGCCGGTGCATGGAACACCGACTTGGTGATCCGCACGGCCAGCGGATCCTGCCGGCCGATCCTGTCCGCCAGGTCGTGCGCAGCGTCAAGAAGCTGAGCGGGGCTATGGACCTCGCTGATGAGGTTAACCGCCAGGGCTTCCTCGGCCCCGAGGACCCTGCCGGCCAGCAGAATCTGCTTCGCCACCGGCTCCCCCACCAGTTCCTTCAGCCGCCAGCTGGCCCCGGCTGCGGCGAGGATGCCCAGCCCGGTTTCCGGGTTGCCGATGCGCACGTTCGGTGTGCCGATCCGGAAGTCAGCCGCATAGGCGAGTTCCGCCCCGCCGCCCAGGCAATACCCGTCCAGGGCGGCAATGACGGGCATGGGCAGCTTGGCGATCCGGACGAAGATGGTGGAGTTGATTCCCTGCAGGGCATCGTCCCGGCGGCGCTCCCGCAGCTGTGCGATGTCCGCTCCCGAGGCAAAAACACCGTCCACGCCGGCGATGATCAGTATCTTCGGGTTCTGCTCAAGGGCAGCGCAGACGACGTGGAGTTCATCCACCATCTGCTGGTCGATGGCATTCCGGACCTCGGGGCGGTTGAGGAGCACCACCACGCGGTCTCCGCGCTCTTCCACCAGCAGCGCATGGAACTTTTCCGACGCCAGGTCCACAGCGCCCGGCATTAGACCTTCTCCAGCAGCATGGCGGTGCCTTGACCGACGCCGATGCACATGGTGGCCAGCCCGATCCGCGCGTCCTCACGCTCCATCCGCCCCAGCAGGGTGATGGCGATCCTGGCCCCGCTGGAACCCAGCGGGTGCCCCAAAGCGATGGCGCCGCCGTCGTTGTTTACAATGTCCTGTTCCAGGCCCAGCCGGCGGATGCAGGCAAGGGACTGCGTGGCAAACGCTTCGTTGAGTTCGACGGCACCGAGGTCACCGACGCTAAGCCCGCTCCGCTTCAGGACTTTCTGGGTGGCCGGCACCGGCCCGATACCCATAATCTCGGGCTCGCAACCGGCGGAGGCACCATCGATGATGCGTGCCCGGGGTGTCAGGCCCAGCCGTTCGATGGCCGCTTCCGAAGCCACGATAATGGCTGACGCGCCGTCGTTGAGGGACGACGAGTTGCCGGCCGTGACAATGGTGCCGCCGTTCGCCACGGGCTTCAGCCCGGCCAGGACGTCCATGGTGGTGTCAGCCCGGGGACCCTCGTCCGTGTCCACAACATGCTCAGACTTCCTCGTCTTGACGGTGACGGGGACGATTTCGTCCCTAAACCGGCCGGCAGCCGTGGCGTCAAGGGCGCGCTGGTGCGAGCGGACCGCGAAGGCGTCCGCGTCCTCGCGCGAGATGTCGTCCACGCGGGCCACTTCTTCAGCCGTCTCGGGCATGGAGTACGTCATCTTGCCCTCGCGGGACAGTTCGCCCTTGTGGAACTGCGGGTTGGTGAAGCGCCAACCGATGGAGGTGTCGAAGATCTGGCCCGGCTTGGCAAAGGCGGCGGTGGGCTTTTCCTGGACCCATGGCGCACGGCTCATGGATTCGACGCCACCGGCGATAACGATGTCCGCGGCGCCGGCCTTGATCATGTGACTCGCCTGGATGATCGCGCTGAGGCCGGAGGAGCAGAGCCGGTTAACGGTGATGCCGGGGATGTGGAGGGGCAGGCCGGCAAGCAGGGTAGCCATCCGTGCGACGTTCCGGTTTTCCTCCCCGGCGCCGTTGGCGTTGCCCAGGATCACCTCGTCAATGCTGTCCGGATCAAGCCCGGCCCGGTTCACGGCCTCCCTGATTACCAGGGCTGCGAGGTCGTCGGGGCGGATGGAGGACAGCGCCCCGCCGTATTTGCCCACCGGCGTTCGGACCCCGCCAACAAGGAAAGCCTGCGGACCTGCGGTTGCAGCCATGGAAACACCCTTCACGCGATAAACAGCACTGTCATCGGCGGCAGGCAGCGCACAGCACTTACCGACCGTTCGTTCTGTAAATAGTACACGGGAGGGTCTTGGATGGGTACCGGCGCTTCCCTCGAACGCTTTAGAGGACCGTAACGCCCAGATGCGCGGCCAGGAGGGGTGCCAGGAGGCCCAACTGGTACTCGTCCACCACGACACCCGCCATGCTGCCGAGCCCGCTGATGCTGCGGAACCCTGTGCTCCGGATATCAAAGTCCTTGAGTTTCGCCCCGGCGAGGTCGAGGGAGCCGATGGTGCAGTTCTTGAGCCCAACGCGGGTACCCGTGGCTGAGCCCAGGTCCAGTTCGTTGATGATGCAGTCGCTGATGAGGACGTCGGTGAGCTTGGCGCCGCGCAGGTTGAGGAAGTCCAGCTTGCCGCCCTCGATGCTGACTGACTGCCAGCCGCTCTCGTACAGTTCAGCGGAGCCAAGCCGCGGATTCCGCAACTCGACGTCCCGCCAGGTGGAGCGGGCCGCCTTGAACACCGGTGCGTACAGCTCGCCCAGGATGCAGTCCCGGAACGAGGATCCGCGGAGCTGCGTGTCATTAAAGGACACCCCCTGGAACTCGCACTCTGCGAAGTCTGTCCCGCTGAGTTCGAGTCCATCAGCCTCGGCACGGCTGTACCGGCCGCCGTCGTACCTTTCACCGCGGCGGAAGTCCGACGCCGGCTGGTCCGTCAGGTTCTCCAGCCGCACCGGCGTGAGCCTGGGGGCCGTAACCTTCAGGTCAGCGGCCTTGGAAGGATACGCGGCCACTACGGAAGCGATTCTGCTTTGGCTGCGATCTCTGCGAGGTCCTTGGTCAGGGCTTTGCGGGTGGCGGCCATACCCATCCTGCCAAACAGCAGCATCATGAGCCGGCTCACTACCGTGGGCTTTATGACCTCGGCACCGAAGGTCAGGGTAAGCTCGGTGCCGCCGTCCCGCGGGGCAAGGCTGAACCTGGTGGTGTAGTCCGCGCCGCCCTGGACGGCCTTGACGGTGGTGCTGCGGTGCCGGTCTGCTTCCGCCACCCACATCTCCACCGTCTCGGACTTGCCCAGCATCTTCCGTGTCTCCTTCCAGCGCGTCCCTTCCCCGTAGGGGCCGTCAGTGAGGAGCTGCACGGAATCGACTCCGGACAGCGTTGCCGCGGAGCCAGGGATGTCCGTGATGACGGACCAGACTTTCTCCGGTGACGCCTGAATGTGCTGGGTGAGGCTGGTGGTGTGCTCCATGTTCCGAGCCTAGCCGCGGGTACGGACAATCAACAGGCGCCCCTCCCGGAAGGAAAGTCCGGGCTTGAAATAGTAAGCAAGCTTCGTGTTAGTGTGAAAATGCATTGTTTGATCAACGGAAACGAAAGGAGGCCACCACCATGGGCCTCGGAGACAAGATCAGTAACGCAGCAGAAGATATGGGCGGCAAAGCCAAGGAAGCTGCGGGCAACGCAACGGACAATGACCGCCTGAAGGCAGAGGGCCAGGCGGACCAGGTCAAGGCCGACGCCAAGAAGGTCGGCGAAAGCGTCAAGGACGAGTTCAAGCGCGACTAGCTCCTCGCTGATGCAGCCGCAGCGAACGGCGTGCTGCAACAGTCAGAAATGGCGGCGGATCCGAGGATCCGCCGCCGTTCTGCTGTCCAGCCACTTTCACCATCCGCTGCGGGTCGGAGTGTGCCCCTGCCGGGAGTCTTCGGGCATCGTCATTTCGGCGCGCAGCCCCAGGAGCCGGATGGGGCGGCCGGGCTCGATCTTCGCCACGAGGTCGAGAGTGCGCGCAAGCACCTCCGCGGGGTCTGATGTCTCGGGGATCTTCCGGGCGTACGTTTTGGTGATGAACGGGGCGTAGCGGACCTTGAGCGTCAGCCCGATGACCGGCCGCCCCTCGGCCCCGACATCCTCCAGCACACGCGCCGCCAGCTCCCGGACGGCGTCGTCAATCTGCCCGGGTTCAGTCAGATCGTGCTGGAAGGTGGTTTCCCGGCTGTGCCCGCGTGCCACCCAGGGCGTGTCATCGACTGTCCGTGACCCGTCGCCCCGGCCGAGCTGCGCGTACCAGGGGCCCATCTTCGGGCCGAATTCGGGAATCAGGTCATCAGGCTTGGACGCCGCAAGCTGGGCAACAGTCTTGATGCCAAGCGTGGCCAGGCGCCGCGACACCTTGGTTCCCACGCCCCACAGCTCGATGGTGGGCCGGCTTCCCATGACCTTGAGCCAATTGTCTTCAGTGAGCCGGAAGACGCCGGCCGGCTTGCCGAACGTAGTGGCTACTTTGGCGCGGACCAGGGTGTCGCCGACGCCCACACTGCAGTGCAGCCGGGTCTCCTCAAGGACGGCGTGCTGCAGTTGCCGGGCATAGGCCTCAGGGTCCGCCGCCTGCACGCCAACAAACGCTTCGTCCCAGCCGAGTACCTGGACCGTGGCGCCCGGTTGCGCGCGCAGCACTGACATGACCTGTTCGGACGCAGCGAGGTAGGCCTCCTGGTCGACGGGCAGGATGACGGCGTCGGGCACTTTTCGTGCGGCGATGCGCAGCGGCATTCCCGAGCCGACACCGAAAACCCTCGCTTCGTACGACGCCGTAGACACCACCGCCCGCTCGGACGGATCGCCGCGGCCGCCAACGATCACCGCCTTGCCCGCGAGTTCGGGGCGGCGGAGCACTTCGACGGCTGCAATGAACTGGTCAAGGTCCACATGCAGCACCCAGGGTTCGCCCACAAGCCTTAGTTTGCCTCCATGGAGCGCTCCGCACCACACGCATACCCGCCCGTCGCCGAAATCGCTGGAACGGCGCCCCGACGCTGACGCCTTCCAGCGACTCCGCAACCTTCCGGCGAATCAATGGGTTCGGCACCATCCGTCTCCACCGCTAACCAGGGAACGACGACGGCGGGATCCCCTCCCAGGGAATCCCGCCGTCGTCGTACTGCTTGGGTGAACCGTTAGCTGTACAGCGCGTTCTTCGGTTCGTTCTGCTTGACCTTCTGCCAGCCCAGCCACAGGACCACGGCGAAGAACGGGATGGTGGCCAGGGTCCAGAGGCCCAGGTAGAACACCTCGCCGCTCTTGCTGGTCATCGTGTCGAAGCCGATCAGCACCGTGATGGCCAGCAGTCCGATCAGGCCGGCCCAGCTGGTCCACGGCGAACCGGGCATCGGCAGCGTAGACGTGACGCCCTTCTTGTGGCGCAGCGCAATCTGGCTGGCGAAGATGGCGCCCCACGTGAAGATGACGCCGATGGATGCGGTGTTCAGGGCCAGGTCGAACGCGTGCGAGCCGCCCAGCCAGATGTTGAGCAGGATGCCCACCAAGTAGAAGGCCGCGATGGCGAGGATAGCCGCGTACGGGACGTGCCGCTTGGACATCCGGGTGAGCCACTGCGGGGCGTGGCCGTTGTTGGCCATGGTGCGGAACACACGGCCAATCGAGTACAGGCCTGAGTTGCAGGAGGACAGTGCCGCAGTGATAACGATCATGTTCATCACATCGCCCACCCAGGCAAGGCCCATCTGGCCGAACACGGTGACGAACGGCGAGGTTCCCGCCACGTACTGGTCGGACGGCAGCAGCATGGCCAGCAGGGTCACGGAGCCGACGTAGAACACCACAATGCGGAGTACGACGGCGCGGATTGCCTTGGGCACTTCGCGTTCCGGGTTCTGCATCTCGCCGGCGGTGATGCCCACGAGTTCGATGCCGTTGTAGGCGAAGATCACGGCGTTGAGGACCAGGACCATCACCAGGGCGCCCTTGGGGAACATCCCGCCCTCTGCGGCGAAGAGGTTGGCCACCGATGCGTTGCCGTCACCCACCTGGGCGTTGGTAACCACCATGAAGGTGCCCACTGCCAGGAAGATCAGGATGGCACCGACTTTGAGGCAGGAAGCCCAGAACTCGAACTCGCCGAATGCCTTGACGCTCAGCAGGTTGACCGCCACCAGGAGAGCCAGCGCGGCAATGGCTGAGGCTTCCACGGGAACGTTGGGGAAGAAGAACTGGAAGTAGAGGCCGATGGCAATCAGTTCGGCGATGCCCGTCATGCCCCAGTTGATGAAGTACATCCAGCCGGAAAGGAACGCGCCCTTCTTGCCGAACATCTCACCCGCGTAGCTCACGAAAGAGCCGGAGGTCTGGCGGTACATGATGAGCTCGCCCAGTGCCCGCATCAGCAGGTAGGCGATGACGCCGGCGATGGCGTAGGAGAAAATCAAGGCCGGGCCGGTGGAGGCCAGGCGTCCGCCGGCACCCATGAAGAGGCCGACGCCGATGGCGCCGCCCATGGCAATCATGGTGACGTGGCGTCTGCCCAGCGTCTTGCTGTATCCCTCGGCGCTGAGGGTGGGGTCGACGGCGGTGGATGGTGCCGTGGTGTTCTGGAGATCTGTGGGGGTACTTTGAGGCACAACGATTCCTTGTGGGTTGGGGGTTGGCCGCATCCGGCCCACGGATGATTCCGCTCACAAATTCGGCATTATGTCCTGTTGGGCAACCGAATGTGATCGGAATCTCTCGTGGCGCCGAAGCTTCGCGCGGCTCGTCTATCTTACAAGACGCACAGGGGTGCTACGTGACGCGCACTACACGCCCGTCTGCAGCACCAGGTTCCGGTCCCCGTCCAACGTCACGTTGTAGCTGCGCAGCGGTTCCTGCCCGCTGGTTGAGCAGCCGGTCGCCAGGTCAAATGCGTGCTGGTGCAGGGGGCAGATCACCACTTGCCGGTCAATGGTGCCGTCTGCAATCGGACCGCCGCGGTGCGGGCAGACGGCGGCGAGCGCGCGCAGTGCGCCGTCCCGGAGCCGGAAGACTGCTACCTGTGCGCCGTCCACTGCAAAAGCCCTGCCCTCACCCAACGGAATCTGGTCAACGGGACCCAGGACGTGAAAGGCAGGGCTCCCATTTGCCTCGGCGCTGTTCATTGAACCGGCACCTGGGGAAGGACCGTCAGGGGAAGCGACGTCCTGAACTGACCGGGCGTCAGGGGATCATTGCGCTCGCTCCAGGGGTCCATGTAAGTGTCTACGGAGGCCTGCATGGCGGTATCCAGCCGCCCTGCAATCCCTTCGGAATCCTCAACGATCACTGCCCGCAGATGTTCGATGCCCACCCGCGGTACGTAGGCGTAGGTACGTTCCAGCCAGTTGGCCTGCTCACGGTAGTACTGCATAAACCGCCCGGTGAGGACCTTCACCTGCTCCGGATCGTCTACAGTCGCCAGCAGGTCGCCCTTGCGGATGTGGGCACCGGCCGCTCCTCCGACATAGATTTCCCAGCGGCCGCCTTCCACCGCCACGACGCCAACGTCCTTCACCAGGGATTCGGCGCAGTTCCGGGGGCAGCCGGACACGGCGAGCTTCAGTTTGGCCGGCGACTCGATGCCCTGGAAGCGGGATTCAATCTCGATGCCCAGCTTTGTTGAGTCCCCTGTTCCGTACCGGCAAAAGTCCTTGCCAACGCAGGTTTTGACAGTGCGGAAGCTTTTGCCGTACGCGTAACCGGAGGGCATGTCCAAGTCCGCCCACACCTGCGGCAGGTCCTCCTTGGGGATGCCCAGCAGGTCGATGCGCTGGCCGCCGGTGAGCTTGATCAGCGGCACGTTATGTTTCTCGGCGACGTCGGCGATACGGCGCAGCTGCTGGACCGATGTCACCCCGCCCTTCATCTGGGGCACCACCGAAAACGAGCCGTCGCGCTGGATGTTGGCGTGCACCCGGTCATTGATGAACCGCGCGTCCCGTTCGTCGATGTACTGGCCGGCCAGCATCATCTTCAACAGCGAAGCCAGCCCCATCTTGGACTTGGCGTCCTCCGCGCTGCCCGGAGCAAGCGCCTGGAACACCTGGGACACCGAACGCAGCCCGCGTTTCCGGATCTCGTCCATAAGCGCCTGCTTGTCCAATGGGATACCCGGGACGTAGTAGCTGGCGGCCGGGTCCTCTTCCACGGCACCGCCGGCCGCCCACTCCACCACCTGCTGCACCAGCAGCTTGCAGGAGCCGCAGCCCTTGCCTGCACGAGTGGCGTCCATCGCACCGGCCACCGTGGTGCAGCCGCCCTTCACTGCTCCCACCAGCGCCTTCTTGTTGACGCCGTTGCAGTTGCAGACCTGGGCGTCGTCGTCGAGTTCGGCCACGCCCACGTCGCCATCCGGGGTGCCCAGATCAAACAGCAGGCTGTGCCGCTCTTCCGGCAGCGGCAGGCCGCGGTCGTAGGCCTGGGTCAGGTAGGCCACCTTGCGGCTGTCACCCAGGAGGGTTGCGCCCACCATCTTGTTGTCCCGGACCACAATGGATTTGAAGACGCCCCGGCTGGGTTCTGAAAAGACGATGTGTTCGTCGCTGTCGAGTTCCGGCCCGTGCAGACCCATGGAGGCCACTTCCACGCCCGCCACCTTGAGTTTGGTGGCCGTCCGGGATCCGAGGTAGGCAGCGCTGGTATCCGCACCGGTGACGTGGTTAGCCAGGACCACGGCCTGCTCCCAGAGCGGCGCCACCAGGCCGTACACCTCGCCGCGGTGCTGGACGCACTCCCCCACCGCGTAGATGCCCTCCTCGTCCTGCACCCGCAGCCTGTCATCCACCACAATGGCCCGTTCCACCGGCAGCCCGCTGAGCACCGCCAGGTCCACGTTGGGACGGATCCCGGCCGCAACCACCACCATGTCGCAGCTGATGTCCGGCTGGTCGCGGAGGCTGATACCGGTGACCCGGTCGGCGCCGAGCACGGCAGTGGTCCGGCTTCCGGTGTGCACCTTGATACCCAGGGCCTCGACGCTGCGGCGGAGCACCGCACCGCCGTCGGGCCCCATCTGCGCGTTCATCAGGTGCCCGCCGGAATGGACCACCTCCAGGTCTAACCCGTGGCTGCGCAGGCCGTAGGCCGCCTCGAGCCCCAGGAGCCCGCCGCCGATCACCACGGCGCGGCGATGATGCTCCTGCTGGGCATGAGCCACTATCCGCTGGGTGTCATCGATGGTACGGAAGCCGAAAACGCCCTGCTTTACGGAGCCGCCGGGCGTGAAAAGCCCGTCCATCGGCGGCATGTGGGAGCGGCTTCCGGTGGCGATGATCAGGACATCGTAGGGAGTGACCCTCCCGTCGCTCGAGAAGACGTGCCGGGTGAATTTATCAATCCGTTCAACCCGGACCCCGGCGTGGAGGGTGATGTTGTTCTCCCGGTACCAGGACAGGGAGTTCAGGAAGATGTCCGCATCACTTTCCTCGCCGGAAAGGACGTGGCTGAGCATGATGCGGTTGTAGTTCCCGTACGGCTCATCACCAAACATCGTTATGGTGAACTGGCCCGCGCCTCCCCGGGCGAGGATCTCCTCCACTGCCCTGGCGCCTGCCATTCCATTGCCGATCACCACCAGGCGGCGGCGCGGCGGGGTGGTTGCGTGCCTGCCTTGGGGGCGGTCCACCACGCTGGTCATCAGTGCTCCACCATCCCCAGATCAACAACAACCGAACCCTCAATGCCCTCGGGGGCCGCCAGATGGAGCTCGATCACCGAGCCGCCCTCGATGTCCTCGACAACGCGGAGCGGCACATGAACATCGCTCTTCGCTCCGATGGGGAAGTAGCGCATGGGTACGCCGTTACGCACCAGGACCACCGTGACCAGTTCGCTGCTGGAGTTGCCGCCACGAAAGTAAAGGGTCTGGTTTATCACCCCGTCCGGGACGTAATGGGATAGTTCGCTGTGGATCGGGGCCGGTTTTTCCAGCCCTGCGCCCTTGAAGGGGTAGATGCCCTGCAGGAAAAGGTTCTTGGTGATCACGGACAGATCCTTTCGGCCGGCGGAACGACTGGCATGGGCCCATCATCCGCCGCCGATGTTTCCGGCCACGGGTTTCCCGGTAACCATCTCTTAAAGCAATTCTCACCATCGTCGGGCGTGCCCGGCGTGTGCCCGGCGCTGCCTGGCCCGCCTCCGCCCCCTCCCCGGCTCCACCCCCTCCCGGCTCCACCCCCTCTGCCAGTTCGACGGTTCCCTGCGGGTTCGACGGCGGCCGACGTCGAGCGGGCGCGGAACCGTCGAAATGGCCGAGGCAGCCGTGACCCCCAAGACTCACATCACGCTTTAGCGAGGACGCCCTTATCCATGGAGTAGCGGATCCAGCGCCCGTTGACGGCGTCCCCGCCGGTGTTCCCGCCGTTCCTGCCGTTCACCGCTGCACGCTGGCACCTGGCAAACCACTCCCGGAGCGCCCGGTCGTGGCTGACCATCACCAGGGTTCCGGTGAAAGTTGCGAGCGCGGCCTCCAGCTGTTCCACCAGTACCGGCGCCAGGTGGTTGGTTGGCTCGTCCACAATCAAAGTGCTGTAACCGCCCAGGAGCAGCCGGGCAAGCGCGAGCCGCCGCTGCTGGCCCGCGGAGAGGCTGCCAACGGGAACATGGAACTCGCTGGTGCGGAACAGGCCCAACCGCAGGAGCGCCTCGGCATGCTCATCGATGTTCCCGCCCAGCCCTGCCGCGAACGCCGGCAACAGCCGGAGCGAAGGCCATTGCGGCAACTCCAGTTCCTGCTGCAGGTAGCCCACCCGTTCCGGCCGCGTCACCCTTCCTTCGCTGGGCGCCAGGGTTCCCGCCAGCACGGACAGCAACGTGGACTTGCCGGCGCCGTTTGGTCCGGTGATAAGGACCTTCTGGCCGAGGCCGGCCTGGAAGTCCGTTGCTCGGAGCCGGCCGGGAACGCTGACTCCGTGGGCGGCCAGCGGTGCAGCCACATCTTCGCCCAATGGCGCAGCGTGCAAAGACTCCGGAGCGGCCAGCCGCAGGGGAATCGGCGGCTGCTCCACCGGGCTGGCTTCCAGCCGCCGCAACCGTTCCTGAGCGTTCCGGACCTGGCTGCTGGCGGCTTTCTGCCACGTACCGGCCTTGAAATCGAAGCCCATCTTGTCGCCATCCCGCTTCCGGCCGTACCCCATGGTCCCGGCAACGGTCTCTGCCTGCAGCTTTTCGGCCTCCATGGCGTGCAGCCAGCCGTGGTACTGCTGGACCCAGCGCTGGCGTTCAGCGGCTTTCTCGCGGAGGTAGCCGTCGTACCCGTTGCCATAGCGCGTGACGGTACGGCGCTCGGCATCAACCTCAATGACATTTGCGGCCACTTTGCGCAGCAGCATGCGGTCATGGGAAACCACCACCACCGTGCCCCGGTGGGCCGCCAGCCGGTCCTCCAGCCAGGCTGTTCCGCGGGCGTCCAAATGGTTGGTTGGTTCGTCCAGGAGCAAAATGTCCGCGGGGTCCGCCAGAACGCAGGCCAGTGCCACGCGTTCCTGTTCTCCGCCGGAAAGCGATCCGAGGGCACGGTTGCGGTCCAGGCCGCCCAGGCCCAGCCGGTCCAGCGCGGCCTCCACGCGGGATTCGGCGGCGTATCCTTCGCGCAGCTGGTATTCCGTCTGCAGCCTGCCGTAGGCTTCCAGGTCGCTCTCCTCCGCGTCGGCCAGCCCGGCCTCGAGCCGGTCCAGCTCCGCTTCCAGGGCCCGGAGCGATGCGAGGGACGCGTCGATGGCCCCTCCCACCGTCAAGGACTCGGGCAGCCCATGGGTTTGGGCCAGGTAGCCCACCCGGCCGTGGAGAGCGGCAGTCCCTTCCTGGGGCTGTTCGAGGCCGGCCAGAATCCGCAGCAGGGTGGATTTGCCGGCACCGTTCTCGCCCACCACCGCTGCGTGCTCGCCGGCAGCGATCACCAGGTTGACGCCGTCGAGCAGCAACCGGTCGCCGTAGCCGTGGGTGACGTCCGAGAGGTTGATGTGTTCAGTCAAGGGAAGTCCTCGCAAAGTTCCGGAGTGTGGGCGCCGGAGCTGAACCGGGTTCATCCGGTGCTCGACGGCGGCCTTGGATTTTGGGGAACAGTCCGGCGTGGCCGGCCTGCCGGGTTAGGACTTCATCGCTCCAGCCTGCCTGCACCCGGGCGCCGCGTCAAGCAGCGGCGAGCGCGGCGGCTTTCCTTCGGCGGGCCTTCGCCAGGCGGGTACCGATCAGCCCCTGCCTGGGGCTGAAGAGGTACACGACGGCGAACACCACTCCCTGCGTGAGGACCACCATGGCTCCGGAGGCCGTGTCCAAGTAGTAGCTGAGGTAGATGCCGGCGAGGGAGCACGCAGCGGAGATTACGGGGGCAATCACCAGCATCCTCGAGAAGCGGTCAGTCAGCAGGTAGGCCGTGGCTCCCGGGATGATCAGCATGGCCACCACCAGGACCACGCCCACAGTCTGAAGAGCCACAACGGACGTCAAGGCCAGCAGGCCCAGGAGCAGCGCGCCAAGGCGTTGGGGTGAGAGTCCGATGGCGTGGGCATGGGTGGGGTCGAAGGCGTAGAGGGTGAGGTCCCGCCGTTTGAGGATGAGGATGACAAACGCCACCACTCCCAGCACCAGGACCTGGATCAGGTCCGGAACACTGACGCCGAGCAGGTTGCCGAAGATGATGTGGTTCAGGTCTGTCTGGCTGGGCGTCACCGAGATCAGCACCAGGCCCAGGGCGAACAGCGAGGAAAACACGATGCCGATCGCGGCGTCCTCCTTGACACGGCTCGTGTTGCGGACCACCCCGATCAACGTCACGGCAATCAGGGCGAACACCAACGCGCCCAGCGCAAACGGCGCGCCCACGATGTACGCCAGCACCACTCCGGGCAGCACGGCGTGGGACACGGCATCGCCCATCAGCGACCAGCCGATCAGCACCAGCCAGCAGCTCAGCACGGCACAGACAACCGCGGCCAGGGCGGTGGTGACCAGCGCCCGGACCATGAAGTCATAGCCCAGCGGTTCGAGGAGTATTTCCATCAGTGGTTCACCCGCTTGCCGTCCAGGGTCCTGGAGCCCGAAACCTTCGTGTCAGGCTGGTCCCGCTCCAGCACGTCCAGCCCGAACGCCATGGCCAGGTTTTCGGGCTGCAGCACAACGTCCGGCGGGCCGTGCATCAGTACTTTGTGCATCAGCAGCACGGCTTCGTCGCACAGCTGCGGCAGGGCATGCAGATCGTGCGTGGATACCAGGATGGAGCAGCCGTCCGAGGCAAGCTCCCGCAGGAGGCGGGTGATGGTTGCCTCGGACCTCTTGTCCACACCAGCGAAGGGTTCGTCCAGGAGCATGGTGGTGGCTCCCTGTGCGATGCCGCGGGCCACGAAGGCGCGTTTCTTCTGGCCGCCGGAGAGCTGGCCGATCTGCCGGCCCGCATAGGGTCCCAGTTCCACCCGGTCCAGTGCTTCATCGACGGCGGCGCGGTCAGCCTTGGACGCACGGCGGGTAAAGCCCTGATGGCCGTAGCGGCCCATCATCACCACGTCGCGCACGGACAGCGGAAACTGCCAGTCAACATCTTCGCTCTGCGGCACGTAGCCAATGCCGCCTTCCTTGCGTGCCCTCGACGGCGACTGTCCGTTGATGCGTACCGTGCCGGCGTCGGGCCTGATCATTCCCATGATCACCTTGAACAGCGTGGACTTGCCGGAGCCGTTCATTCCCACCAAGCCACATATGCGGGCGGGCTCAAGGGTCAGGGTTGCTGCATCCAGCGCCCGGACCTCGCCGTAATGGACGGTGACGTTCTCCACGAGAATTGCCGGGGAAGTCATGACCCTGCTCCGGTTGTTGCCCCCGCGAGCGCCTTGGTGATGACGTCGGCGTCGTGCCGGATGAGGTCCAGATAGGTGGGCACCGGTCCGTCCGCCTCGGAAAGTGAATCGACGTAGAGGGTCCCGCCGAACGCGGCTCCGGTAGCGCCCACCACCTGCTGCATGGGGGCGTCGGAAACAGTTGACTCACAGAAGACGGCCGGGACCCGATTCGCTTTGACGTACTCGATGGCCCGGGTGATCTGTTGCGGCGTTGCCTGCTGCTCGGCGTTGACGGCCCAGATGTAGACCTCGGTCAGCCCGGCGTCACGGGCCAGGTAGGAGAAGGCGCCTTCACAGGTGACCAGGGCCCGCTGCGTTTCCGGGACACCTGCGAGGCTGGACTTCATCTGGTCCTGCACAGCCTGCAGCTCAGCCTTGTACGCGTCGCCGTTGGCCTTGAAGGCCCCGGCGTTGTCCGGGTCCAGCTTGCTGAATGCCTTCACCATGTTGTCCACGTAGATCTGCACGTTCACCGGCGACATCCACGCGTGCGGGTTGGGCTTGCCCTGGTAGGAGTCTTCGCTGATGGACATCACCTGCACGCCCTCGCTCACCACGGCGTGCGGGACGTCCAGGCCTTCGACGAACTGCCCGAACCATGCTTCCAGGTTCAGGCCGTTGTCCAGGATCAGATCAGCCTTCGATGCCTTCCGGATGTCACCGGGAGTTGGTTCGTAGCCATGGATTTCGGCGCCGGCTTTGGTGATCGACTCAACCGTGAGCTTGTCCCCGGCCACGTTCCGGGCGATGTCAGCGAGCACCGTGAAGGTTGTCAGCACCACGGGCTTGCTGTCGGTGCCGTTCCCGGCGGCACCCCCTCCGCAGGCGGTCAGCAGCAGGGAAAGCACGACGGCGGCTGCCGCGGCGGCGAGGGACGTTACCCGCCGCACGGGGCTGGTTCGGGCGGCTACTTTGGCGCACCGAAATGGAAATTTAGGCATACCGAACATTCTAGGCGAAGCACGATTCGCCCGGCAACGCCAGTAGGGAGGTCGGGGGAAGCTAGGCTGAAACCATGGCCACCGCACACCGAATACCACCCGCACCACAGCCACAGCTCTACCGGTTTTCGCCTCTGGATTTCATCGCTGTTGTCCTTTACGTAGGCCTTGCAGGTTTTTTCGTCCTGGCCGGTCCACTGATCGCACCCGTCCTGCGGCAGGTGGCACCCACTCCTGCCGCCGCCTCCTACGCGATGAACCTGCTCTTCTATGCCGTCGTGGGCATACTGGCTGTCGTCGCCGCCCGCCGGGTGGTGGGCCGTGACTTGCGGGTACTGGCCACCCGCCCGTGGTTCACGTTACTGATGGTCCCGGCCGCCGTAATTGCGATGATGATCCTCTCCGCCATCGTGGTGGCGGCCAGCGGCAGTGTGGAGACCTCCGAGAACCAGGCAGGACTTCAGGCCTTGATGCAGCAGGTTCCGGCGTGGCTGATGGTCCCGCTGCTGGTGGTGGTGGGCCCGTTCGTGGAGGAATTCATCTTCCGCCACCTCCTGATCGGCAAGCTGAGCCGACGGGTAAACATCTGGGTGTGCTGCGTGTTGTCCGTGGTCCTGTTCGCCGCCCTGCACGTGGTGGGCCGCGAAGCCCTCACCCTCACAGTCCTGCTTCCCTACCTGGCCATGGGGGCAACGCTGGTGTTCGTCTACGTCTGGACCGGCAGGAACCTGGTGTTCTCCTACTTTGTCCATGCAGCAAAAAACCTGCTGGCGGTGGTGTTCATCTACGCCATTCCGCCGGAATTCTACGAGCAGCTCCAGCAGGTTCCGGCCTGAGCAGTCATCCCAGGCGCCAGCCTAGGAGGACTGCTGGCTGAGGGCCCGCAGCGAAAAGACCTGCCTGCCTTTGGTCCTGCCAGTGATGAACACCTTTATCCCCTCTGAAGCATTCGTCCCGGCAAGGTACCGGTAGTTCTCGCCGGGGTTGTAGGCCGGTGGTGTGTCCGGATCCGCAGGAAGGCCGGGACCGAATTCGATAACCTCCGAGCCCACCCGGTAGCGCCCCATCCCCTCCACCAGTTGGAAGGCGTCAGGTGAACCCAGCGGCAGCACGCCGTCGAGCACTCCCCCGGGCCGGAAGGTGAGTTTCAGGGCAAAGGAGGTGTCCGCGCCGTCGAACCCGACGCTCAGGAGCGTTTGGTCGCCCTGGCCTCCACCACAATCTCCGTGTCCAACCGGTGCACCACGGTGGGCCGGCTGCTGAAGTCCATGCCGGCACTGAACTTGCCCCCCATGCTCGAGCGCGTAGATTCCGTCTTTCCGCCGCTTTTCGGTGCGAAGGGGCAGGTAGAAATTCGCCGCCACTGTCTCGGAGAGCAGTACCGTGTTGCCGTTGCCGAAACGGAGGAACGTGGGGTTGCTGGCCAGCCCGGACACCACACCGGGAACCAGGTCGTCGCAGCCGCCAAACGCCGTGGTGACGGAGGCCCCGCTCCGGAAGCGGTAAAGGCCGCAGCTCCCCAGTGACGCCTGCGCCGGGGCGAGCGCCGCGAGCAGCTCCGGCGCTCGCCCCCGGACTGGACCAAGGGAACGTCCGACGGCGATGGATGGGCTTCGGGGACAGCGTCGGCGGCCCGATGTGGCTGGGAGGAGGACTCGGTGTGGTGGGTTTCCAGCATCGCCTGGACGTGCTGGTCCGCCGCCTCCACTTTGCGCCCTACAAATCCTCCGGGCCACGCACGCGGAAACTCGCAGCACCTACCGTAGGAGCACCTGCCACCGTACCTTGGTGGGATGGGACTGAACATCCAGATTGTCATCGACTGCAGGGATCCGCACTACCTGGCCGACTGGTGGGCCGAATCGCTCGAATGGGCGGTGGAACCGCAGGACGAGGGCTTCATCCGCTCCATGATCGAGCAGGGGTTCGCCACCGAGGACCAGACAACGGTGCACAACGGCAAGCTGGTGTGGCGGGAAGGCTGTGCGATCCGCCCACCGGAGGAACTGGAGGCAAAAGCACCGGCCAGGCGGCTCCTGTTCCAGACGGCCCCTGAAGGCAAGACCGTCAAGAACCGCGTGCACTGGGACCTTGACTTGGCAGGGCGGGACAAGGACGAGGTGCGCCGGGAACTCGAGGCCCGGGGCGCCACTTTCCTTTGGAGCGCCAGCCAGGGGCCACATTCGTGGCACACCATGGCGGACCCTGAGGGCAACGAGTTCTGCATCAGCTGACCCCGATTACTAGACTTGGACGGTGAGCAACCAAATCCCCGCCTCGGTGTCCGACGTCTTCGATCCCACCCGCTGGCGTGTTGTGTCCGGCTTCGACGACTTCCAGGACATGACCTATCACCGGCAGGTGGAGCGGGATTCCGACGGCGAATGGGTGCGCGACCTGCCCACGGTGCGGATTGCCTTCAACCGCCCCGAGGTCCGCAATGCCTTCCGGCCCGGCACCGTTGATGAGCTGTACCGGGCGATGGACCACGCCCGGATGTCTCCTGATGTTGCCACTGTGCTGCTCACCGGAAACGGCCCCTCCCCCAAGGACGGCGGGCACTCGTTCTGCTCCGGCGGGGACCAGCGGATCAGGGGCCGGGACGGCTATCGGTATGCAAACGGCGAGACCCAGGAAAGCATCGATCCCGCGCGCGCCGGGCGGCTCCACATCCTGGAAGTCCAGCGGCTGATGCGCACCATGCCCAAGGTGGTCATCGCCGTAGTCAACGGCTGGGCAGCCGGCGGCGGGCACTCCCTGCACGTCGTCTCAGACCTCACCATCGCCTCACGCCAGTTCGGCAGGTTCAAGCAGACGGACGCAACGGTCGGAAGCTTCGACGCCGGGTACGGCTCGGCCCTGCTGGCGCGCCAGATCGGGCAGAAGTCCGCCCGCGAAATCTTCTTCCTCGCCCGCGAATACTCCGCGGAGGACATGGTTCGGATGGGTGCCGTCAACGAGGCCGTGGACCACGAACGCCTCGAAGAGGTTGCCCTGGAGTACGCCGCCGATATCGCCAGGCAGTCGCCCCAGGCAATCCGGATGCTCAAGTTCGCTTTCAACCTCGCGGACGACGGCCTGGCGGGCCAGCAGGTGTTCGCCGGCGAAGCCACCCGGCTGGCTTACATGACTGACGAAGCGGTGGAGGGCAAGGAAGCGTTCCTGGAAAAACGCGATCCGGACTGGTCCGGCTTCCCGCACTACTTCTAAGGCAGGACGCTCGATGAACACCGATCCCCAAGGTAATGAAATCCTGAACACCGGATCCCTCCGAGCAGGCACGCCCGGAAGCGGCGTCCTGGACATCGACCCGGCGCTGAAGGCGCTGGCAGCCGCCCTCCACGGCGAGGGCCCCGCCGTCGAACTTTCCGTGGGTGAAGACGGTGCCCTGGTTGTGGGCCACCTTGAAACGCCCGGCTGCGATGATGCGGTTGCCGTGGTGCGCACCTCCGGTTCCACCGGCGCCCCCAAGGCCACGGTCCTGACGGTGGAATCCCTGGCCGCTTCCTCGATGGCCACCGCGCTCGCCCTGAAGGGCGAGGGCCAGTGGCTGCTGGCACTGCCCGTCCAGTACGTGGCCGGAATCCAGGTCCTGGTCCGTTCGCTGTTCGCGGGCACGCGCCCGTGGGTGATGGACATGTCCGGCGGGTTTACACCCGAAGCCTTTACGGCCGCCGCACAGGAACTGACCGACAAAATCCGTTTCACCTCGCTGGTCCCCACCCAGCTGCAACGGTTGCTTGACGCGCCGTCCCCGGAGACCCTCGCGGTCCTCCGGCGCTTCAACGCCGTCCTGCTGGGCGGCGCGCCCGCCCCCGCCTCGCTGCTGGCGGCCGCTAGGGATGCCGGCGTCCGGGTCATCACCACCTACGGTTCGGCCGAGTCCTGCGGCGGCTGCGTTTATGACGGCTTCCCGCTGGAAGGGGTGTCCATGCGCGTGGAAGAGGACGGCCGCATCCTGCTGGGCGGCGACACGATCGCTGCGGGCTACCTGGAAGCACCGGATGAAGCCGGGAGCACCTTCTTCGAGGAGGACGGCGTGCGCTGGTACCGCACCAGTGACCTCGGCAGCATTGACGACGACGGGCGGCTCACCGTCCTGGGCCGCGCCGACGACGTGATTATCACCGGCGGGATCAAGGTTTCCGCCGCGCACGTTCAGGAGGAACTGGAAAAGTCCGACGCCGTCGCCGCCGCTTTTGTGGCCGGCGTACCGTCCGCGGAATGGGGCCAGGCCGTGGCAGCTTACGTGGCCTTGGCCACCCCGCCTGAAGGGACCGCAGCGCCCGCGGAGCCAGCCGGAACCGGAGGGACCGGGGACCACGCCGTCGTCCTTGAACAGGAGTGGCACCGGACACTGGGCATCCTTGCGCCGAAAACAGTCCTTGCGGCGTCCTCCCTGCTGATGCTGCCCAACGGCAAGCCAGACCGCCTGGCCATGGCCGCCCAACTCAACGCCCTGCATCAGGGAAAGTAAAGTAGACCTGCACCACCCGGCGGGCCCCCATCCTGCCGCCTTCCCCAACAACGCGAGGTACTGACCGTGGCCACAGCCGCACAATGGATCCAAGGCGCCCGACTCCGAACACTGCCGGCCGCGATTGCGCCGGTACTGATCGGCTCCGCCGCCGCCTATGAAATGGATTCGTTCCTGCTCTTCAACGCCATCCTCGCGGCGCTGGTGGCCCTCCTGCTCCAGGTGGGCGTGAACTTCGCGAACGACTATTCGGACGGTATCCGCGGCACGGACGATGACCGTGTGGGCCCGCTCCGCCTGGTGGGCTCGGGCGCTGCCAGCCCCGAGCACGTGAAGCGTGCCGCCTTTGGTGCCTTTGCCGCCGCGATGGTTTTCGGGCTGATCCTGGTGGTAATCACGCAGAGCTGGTGGTTGATCCTGGTGGGGCTCGGCTGCGTGATGGCGGCCTGGGGCTACACGGGGGGCAAGAACCCGTACGGCTACATGGGCCTGGGCGACGTTTTTGTGTTTGTGTTCTTCGGGCTGGTGGCCACCCTGGGCACTACCTACACGCAGGCGGGGCAGATTAACCTGCCGGCCATTATCGGCGCGATCGGCACCGGCTTGATCGCCACGGCGCTCCTGATGGCCAACAACGTCCGCGATATCCCCACCGACATGCAGGCCGGCAAGAAGACACTCGCGGTGCGGCTCGGCGACAAGCATGCCCGGGAGAGCTACGTGCTGATGCTCGCCGTAGCCATCATGCTGGTGGTGATCCTGGCCCCCGGGCGGCCGTGGATGCTGATCGTCCTGCTGCTGATCCCGGCCTGCCTCATGCCGGCATGGCTGATGATCAACGGCCGCAAGCGCAAGAGCCTGATCCCGGTCCTGAAGCAGACCGGCCTGATCAACCTCGGCTACAGCCTGCTGTTTTCACTGGGTTTGGTGCTGAGCCACGGCTTCTAGGACTGCCGGGGCCGCGCGGCTTCTTGCCGCCGGGGGACTTGCGCTACAAACTGTTGCGCTTGGGGTCCTTGGCGTCATTGCTGATGGCGACATCCGGGTTGGCGTCCAGGAGGGTGTCCTCCGCGTGGGCGTCCTGGACTTCATTGGCTGAACGGATCGGCTTTGCCTTGCCCGAGAAACGGTGGTGGATGGCCGCTGCGGCCTCGTCCCGCTGCTTCTGGAAGAAGAGGTAGCTCACGGCGAAAGCGATCAGTGCTGCACAGATCACGGACATCAGCACGCCCAGCTGAAGGAGCATAAAAACCACAAACAGGGGCGCGAACAGAGCCAGGCGGATCAGGGAATATTTCAAAAAGGCCACTATTCAAGTTTAGCCGCCTCCCGCCCAAGGCCCCTGCGCCTCCTGACGATAGACTTAATGGCATGCTCCTCCGTGTGGCTTTGGCCGTCGCAGTCCTCGTCATCTTTGTGTATGGCCTCGTGGATGTGATCCGCACTGATGGACGCCTCACCCGAGGGATCTCCAAGCCAGCCTGGATCGTTGTCATGATCGTCCTGCCAGTGGTCGGCGCCATTCTCTGGCTCCTGATCGGCCGGCCCCGTGGCAGCTCCCCGCAGCAGCAGAGCCAGCGCCATCCCACCGCGCCTGACGATGATCCGGACTTCCTCCGCAACCTCGAAGCCCGCCGCCGCAACCAGGCAGAAGCAGAGCGCCTCAAGAAGCTCAAGGATGAGCTGGATGCCAAGGCGAAGGACGACGGCAAGGGCAGCGGCAAGGACAAGCACGAGACCGACGAACACGATGCCGACGGCCTGAAGTAGGGGCGCATCGCTGAAGGGCAGCCGGCGGGCTCCCCGTTGTTAGGCGGGTTGTTAGGCTGGCTGGCGTTGGCGGGCCGACGATTCCGCCAGCACACCCTCGCAGCTGCGAACGACAACCCGGCAGGCATCAAGGGCTGCACGGTCAGTCAGCGGGTTCTCGGCCACGGCGCGCCATCGAACCAGATGGCGGCGAGCCTCATCAGCGAGCTCGCCCGGCGTCGTGTCTGCATCCAGCCCCAGGCGAGCGTATGACGCTGCGCCCCAGCCGCCGAGCAGGCCCTCAGCCTCCGCAGCCAGTTCGGGGCTGAGCGGCACGCCCGTGGTCCGAAGTGTAGCGAGCAGCCTCAGTTCCCTGAACTCATGCGCGTTGGCCTGAAGCCGCTCCAGGTCTGCGGCCAGGTGCCCGGTCCCCGGGCGGGGGGAAGTGCGCAGCAGCGATTCCACTCCCACCAGGGCAGTCCGGGCCTTCAATGCCTCGGCACGCGCCTGGAATTGGCGGTCCAACAGGTCCAGCAACGGATCCAGGCCGCTGCGCCTCGCGAGCTCGTGCGCCAACGGGGTGGGTTCGTTGAATCCATTGGGGATCAGGACGACGGCCAGCCGGATGCCGAACAGCCCGTATTTCTCCAGCAGGGAGGCCCTGGACTCCGCACTCAGCCCTTCCGGAATGGTGGACCGAAGGAACCTGTCAGCCGAGAGCAACATCTTTTCGCGGTCTGCGCGGTCCAGTCCCGCCAGCAGTTGAAGTGCGGCGAAGTCCTGCTGCCGCATTGTCCGGGCGCTCTGGGCAAGGAGGCCAGCCACCGGCACCACTCCCAGTGCGAGCTTCCGCAGGTTATGGTCATGACGGTACCTGTCCGCAATCTCTCCTGCGGAAAGCAGCGAATCGATGCGGCCCCCACCCACTTCATCGGCCCTCGCGAGGACCGCTATTGCGTTGACCGTGCCCGAGCGTCCCGCTTCCGTGTCGCGGAAGGATTCGAGGAACCGCAGGTCGGCGGCGTGCATGTGGCGCATGAGGTAGATGATCGCGTCCGCTTCCGACTGCGTATCCGCTGGGGCCAGGAAGGTGGTGGAGCGGGCAGACACATCTTCGGACAGTGAAGCGATACCGGGGGTATCGATCAGGGTCATGTTCCGCAGCGCCGGCGACGGCCATTCCACGTCCAGCCGGTCCACATCCCTGGCCTGCACCTCCCCCAGCACGAACACAAGCCGGCCATCCACGCGTTTGAGCGGCAAAATCCGGGGCTTGCCGTCCAGTGGATACAAGGTGATCCGTGGAGTGTGCCCGTGCCGATACCACGTGATGATCCGGGTACATTCGCCCGTGTCTGTGGGCGCTATTTCCTCGCCGATTATCGCGTTGAGCAGGGTGGACTTGCCGGCTTTCACCATGCCGGCAATCGCAATGCGCAACGGCTCCTCGAGCCTCCGGGCAAATCCTTCGAGAACTGCGGCGCTTGCGGGATCATCGCCGTAGACTTTCAATGCCTCCTGGACCAGGTCCACGGCTCCCGCAATTGTTGAGCGATTCATTGTGCGCCCTGATGAGTCCTGTTTGCGGCATCCGATACTTCTGCAGCAACTGCTTCCGCCGCGCGGTAGAGGGCATCCACCTTCTTGAGCTCAGCCGTGATGTCCCTGATGCGGGCGCCCTTCTCCAGAGCGTAGGTGTTGGCGGCCTTCTGTGCCGCCGAGACAGAATCGGCGAGGGAGCGGTGATGCTCGTCCGCTATCTCGGTGAAGTGGTCGCGGATAGTGCGCTGCACCAGCCGCAGCCGGTCCTTCAGTTGCTTGCCAACCTGGAAGGTAACGTCATCGAGCTGCCGCCTGACCAGGGCCTTGGCTTCAACCTGCCGGCGCTTGAGCCGCGCTTCCTTATCTTCGCGGTAAGCCTTGCGTCCCAGCAGTAGGCCGGCGCCCAAAGAGAGCGGGTTGATGAGTGCCATACCGAAGATCCCGGTCAGGAGCCCGAACATGAGCACCCCGCCGTAGGACCCGCGCATGCCGATCAGCACCTTTTGCACCGGATTCACGTGTCCTGAATCCATTCCGGGCATCGCATCCACGGGATTTATCAGGTCTACCGAATTGGAGGCGTGCATCACCGGCAACCTCGCTTCCTCTGCCGCGAAGTGTTCAGCCACCTGGGCAGCCAGCCATTCCGCCCGCTCGCTGGTTAAAACGAAGGTGTCAGAAATGGCGGCGGCAACACATTCCTCCAGCCACTGCGAAAACTCCGCCCAGACGGGCCCCGGGTCCTCCTGCTCGATGGCTGTTTCGGCTTCGCGTTGGACTTGGCGAAGGCGGTTGCGGAGATCGTACTCCATGTCGGCGATCAGGTCGCTGACGCCGTCGTTGAGCGTGATTTGCCAGCGTGCCGAGCGTTTCCGCAGGTCATCCGCTTCTGCCTTTGCCAGCTCCAGCTCCGCTATCATCTGGGGGGTGCCTTCAGGGTTTTCGAGTGCTGCAAGCTCAGATTGCAGGGAAAGGCGCAGGTTTTCGGTGACCCCCAGCAGGTCCTGGCTGACCGAGCGGCCCTGGATGCGCTGCGCCTGCCCCACGATCCCGTTGCGAAGGTAGGCAATTAATTCAGGGAAGCCTGATTCAACGTTCAGTTCACTGTCCTGCAGCCGTGCTGCTTCGAGGCGGAGGTCGGAGGACACGGGAAACAGCGGAATATCGGCGGCGACCGTGCTGAGGTGGCATCGGTCCATCTCTTCAACCCGCCGCCAGTCGGGGTAAAGGTCGGTTTTGGTCAGTACCCCCACAACGTTGGGGGTGATCCGCATGGCCTGGCGGAGGAAGCGCAGCTCCGGTTCGGTGTACTCCTGCGAGGCGTCCGAAACCAGGAGCATCGCATCAGCCGTGGGCAGTGCCGTGAGGGTGGCCAGGGTGTGGGCCGACCCCATGCCCCCCACACCTGGTGAATCGATGACGCTAAGTCCGCCGGCCAGGATCTTGCGGGGCAGGCATATTTCGGCAGCCAAGAGTTTCTTGCTGTTCCCGGGGTTCCCCTTTTCGGAAACATAGGCCGGGAGCTCGGCGATAGGGATTGGCTGGCGCTCAGCGTTGCCGTCGTCGCCAGGGTCCGCGTCTGCTTTGGGGGTCAGGACCGCTGCCGACGCCGGATCCCCGTAGCGGACAACCGTGGGCACCGAGGTAGCGATGTCGTCGTCAACAGGGCATGCCGGTGCGCCGACCAAGGCATTGATGAGCTTGCTCTTGCCCTGCTTGAACTCACCCACCACGATGACCCGGATGCTGGGATCCCTAAGCCTCCCCAGGGTCAGGTCGAGGCGTTTTTTGAGATCCTCCCGGTCTCCAGTGCCGACGAGTTGAAGGCCGTGCTCCACAAGTTGGATCAGCTGCCCAGCCGTCACCGCTGTCAATGGGTTTGCCGGTCCAGTTTCTGCCACAGCCAGTCCTTTGCCTTATGCCTCAGATCGGTTATAGCACCTGAACCGGCTCCTAGGCATCAAACTCCAAATGGTCCTCCGTCTCCTCAGCGTCAGCGGCGTCGTCGACATCGCTGAGGACCGGGTCTTCCTGGGTGAAGTTGGGCTCGTTATCGAAGTATGCGGCCGTGTCCTCGCTAAAGGAATCACTGATGGAGATGGATGGGCTGGTGGTGTGGCCCGTATTCTCCGCGTGGGCATCAGTGGCAACGCCAAAGTCGAACAGGTTGTCGATCCTGGTATCGGCGAAGCCCATGTCGCTTCCAACACCGGGGGCAGGGCTGTCGAAGGCAAGCGAGTCACTGTCGAACCATTGCTCAACGTCGCCGTCCGCCCAGATGTTTTGGCTCACGGACTGGTCCATGACGGCGCCGCGGTCATCTCCCGCGGAAGGGTAGGAGTAATTGGCTACTACGTGATGAAGCTGCTCCACCGCGTGTCCGTGGTCATCGTGCCCGCCGGCACCGGGAGGCGGAGTCCAGCCACCGCCGGCAAGGCCGGTGCTGGCGTCGTTGCCGCCGGGGTTGTACTGCTGGTCGAAGCGGGATGCATTGACGCTGATGGGAGCGTAATCCAGGACGACTGGCATCGCGGCATCAACATCCGCGGAACGGACACCGGCCAGGCCGTGGTTCTCCAGCACGCCTTCGGGATCATCCAGGAAGTCCTGCGCCGCCTGGCGGTCACCGAAGAGGTTCATTAGGAACTGGACGACATCCTTTGCGACTGTCATGTGCTGGTCCTCAAATCTTTTCTGTTGTCCGATTCTCCGGCCTGGATGTCGAGCCTGGATCAAACGTACTGTTGCTGCCGGGGACGGGGCATCGGGGCGGTTCCCCTAACCGGTGGTCGCCCTCGTGGGGAACCGACACCGAACCTCTTTGGGGCGTTAGGGGCTAGTCATCGGCTTGACTTTCCGGGCCCAAGGCAACCCGCAGCTTAGCCAGCAGATCCGAACGGTTTTCAGCACCCAGCCGGCGCCGCATCCGGGCGATGTGGTGCTCCGCGGTCCGGGGGGAGATGTAAATGGCTTCGCCAATTTCACGGTACGTCTTGCCATCAAGCACCAGCCTGGCGACTTCTTTTTCCCGTTCGCTAAGCCCTGCGCCATCCGGATGCATCGTGTTACCCGTATCGGCGGCGGGAGCATTGCGGGATTCGGCTGGCACGGATGCACCCGTGCCAGCCGAACTGGCCTGCGGGTGGAGGTCCCGGGCGCAGGACAGCAGGCGCACCATGTCTTTGCGGTCATCCGACCGGGCTGCCGCGTGGCCGGCAAGCCTGGCTCCTTCCCAACGCATTCCCACGCCGCCCAGGCCCCGCGCCGCCGTCTCGACATCGTCAGGATGGAACCGCTCGGCCAGCACGGTTACCCAGGCTCTCCCGGCCGCCGCGAATACGGCGGCGATGTGGCTTTGCCCTGCGGCGCGGGCCAACGCCGCGGCATGCGGTGCCAGGTCGGCGGGCCGCTCGTTCAGAAGGGCTGCCTGGACTGCCGACCAGTGGAATGGTACGGCCCACAGCGGCGGATCTCCGAGGCGCTCCAGCAAGTTCCATGCCTCATCAAGGTAAGGGCTGACCCTGCGGCCCTCGCGAAGGCGGGCGGCTGCGATCATCAGCTCGCCCCACGGCAGAAGGCTGTACAGGTCTACGGCCGTGTGGAGCGTCGCTTCACGCGCCCGTTCCCAAGCCTTGATGAGCCCGGGAACGTCACCGTTACGGCGGGCAATGCCCACTTCCAATGCCGAACAAAGGAACTCGTCCCGCGGCACCAGCGGCCAATGGTTCGCCTTCGATGCCTCATTGATGGAGAGCCGGGCGTCATCGAGCCGGTCCTGCATCATCGCTGACCATGCTTTCAGCAGGAACAGCCTTGGCTTGGCTGCATCGCCCCCCTGACCAGCGGCAGCTGCTGACCGGCAAATTGTTTCCGCCAGGTTCGGCTCCCCGCTGTTCAGGGCCATCAGGGCTGCCAGCGCAGCCGGCGTCTCGGGCAGGGGAAGTACGGTACCCGCTGCGTTGAGCATGTCCGAGGCATGGATGAGCATCTGGAGGCCCTGATGGGGGTCGCCGGCAAGCGACTGGAGGATGCCTTTGCCGGTTTGCGAAAGGGTGGTTGCGAGCAGCGTCGGGGACGCCGGTGGTGCGTCGGCGCGGAAGATGGCTTCCGCATCGGCCCGGTTGCCGGAGCCAATCAGGGCAACGGCAGCAAGGGGTCCGGATGGGCCCAGCCGGGAGGGTCCCAGCCAACGGTAGACGTCGGCCCCACGGCCCAGCATGCCTCGCTGGGCCCAGACGGCGGCAGCAACGTCGGCGGCACGGCGCACGTCCGGCGGATCCTTCTGTACCAGGAGGGTGTCCACAATGCGGGCAGCGGTATCAAGGTCGCCGTTGGCAGCGGCCGCCTGGGCACGCCGCGCCGCGGTGGCTGTCTCGTCACTGCCGGCCAGGAGGGCTTCATCGTAAAGCTGGTACGCCAATCCGGGATCGTGCTCAAGGGCCTTGTCGCCGGAACACTCCAGTTCCGCTGCCACGCGCGTATCGGCAAGTCCGGCTCGGGCCAGTTCCCGGGCGAGGTCTCCCAACGGCTGGCCGTTCGCTACGTAAACCGTCACGAGCTCCCGCTGGAGGGCATGCACCTTAGTTGTGGGGGCGACAGTGAGCAGCTCATGCTGTACAGGGCCGGCGACAGTTCCATCAGGAGTCAAGAGGCCAGCGGATTCTGCCCGTTGCATCAGGGCATCAAGGCTGCCCGCCCCGTCGCCGTCGATCCTGCGCTGCAGCTCAGCGGGCAGCGGTCCCGGCAGGGCAAACCCTACCGACAACGCCAACAGCAGTTCCCGGACGGCTCCATTCTCGCCCTCGAGTTGGCTGGCCAGGGGCTCTGCACTGTGGGGTGCAGGTCCCTGGTGGTCCTGCGTCGGAGGACGAAAGGCGGGCTTTTGTGCGTGCGACTGATAGCTGACCATCTTAGGCCGCCGGCGTCGTGGTCGTGGCCGAGGCCGTGAAGGTCTGGCCGGAGCCTGGGAACTCCTCCAGCAATGGCAACGGGGAAGGGTCACCCGTTGGCGACGGCGGATCCTGAACCGCCGGCGAAGGCGAACCGTCCGTTACCGGCGGCGCCGTCATTGCTTTGTCTGTAGAAGTAGCACTTGCCGTTCCGCTCGGGTTGCCGGTCGCTGTTCCGGTCGGGCTGCCGGTCGCTCTTCGGGATGCCGTTCCGGTCGGGTTGCCGGTCGCCGTTCCGGTCGGGCTGCCGGTCGAGTTTTCGGACGGCGTTTCGGAGGGACTTCCGGACGAGGTGCCAGACGGAGTGGCAGACGAGGTTTCAGAGGGAGTGGCAGACGAGGTTTCGGACGGACTGCCGGACGGCGTTCCGCCGGCGGTCGCCGTGCCCGAGGGTGTGGTCGTCGTACCTCCGGTCGCTGGCGCAGTTACTGTTGCCCCGTTGCCCTCAGCGACGGCAGCCGGAGCTGCACCGCCGGCGGAGGTTTCGGCGGAAGCACCGTTGTTAATAGCCGCAACAGCCGACAACCCGCTGGTGGCCCCCGCCTCCAACTCGAGGCCTGCCGTCTGGGAGGAGTCACCCTCCTTCACGCTGGCCTCGATGCCTGTCACTGGCAGCCGGGCATCCCCCGCAGCTGCGGCCGCGGAGCCGGTCCCACTGCCGCCGGTTCCTGTGGGCGGAAGTGTCTCCAAGGAGTCCGAAGCCCCAGCCGGCGGGACGAACACAGATGTCAGGCCGCTGAATCCTTCCGGACTTTGGGCGGCGGTGGCGCTAAGAACCGTGAATAGGGCAGCGGTAGCCGCGATAGCAGTGAGCCGCACCCTCGGTTTCGGCGCGTGCGCTCCGCCCCTCTCCCTGGAGCTTGGCGCGCGGGCCGCTGCCGTGGCGGAGCGTGGCGCCGTGGTGGTGTTTCGTGACCAGGAGGCCACCCGAACAGGTACCTGCCCACTTTTCAGGGCAGGACTTTGTCCGCTCTCACCATCTGTGCCGGCTGCACCGGGATCCACTGCGGCAGAAGCCTCAGCGGGGGTGGGCTGTCCCAGCACTGCGGAAACGGCGGCGCCAAGGCAGATTGACGATTTGGGGTCGGCATCCACGGCGATGGGCCTGTCAAGCTGCTCCGAGATCAGCTGTGCAACGAGGGGAATCCGGGAAGATCCGCCAATGAGCAACACAGCTGTGAGATCCGGGGGCTCCAACTCCAGCTGCCCCAGCGACTGTTCCAGCGCGTCCACCGTGTCCCGGATGTGTTCCTCGATCAGTGACTCGAATTCGGGGCGGACCAGGCGGACCTGCTGCTGGATGCCTGGCAGGAGCACGGAGATGCTCGCCTCGCTGTCGGAGGAGAGCGCTTCCTTGGCTTCCACGCACTCCCGTCGCAGCCGGGCCAGTGCGGCGAGCACTCCAGGCTCGGCAGTGTCCAGCCCGGCCAGTGCCCCACCGGTGTTTTCAGCCACGTAACGGAAAAGGGCGGCATCAAAGTCGGCGCCGCCCAGGTCTTCAAAGCCCTCCGGGCGCCCCAGCAGTTCGAACCGGTTGCCGGCAGTTTTGCGGAGAACAGCAGTATCGAAGGTCCCGCCGCCGAGGTCGTAGACGGCGATGGTACTGCCGGTCTCCACCCGCACCTGCGAGGCATAATGCAGGGCGGCGGCTTCCGGTTCGGTCAGCAGGGTGACTTTCCCAAGTCCGGTTGCGGCAAGGGCGTCCTTTATGAGGGAGGTCCTGTGGGTGCCCCATGCGGCGGGATGGGTCAGGATGATTTCCGACGGCGGCTCAGCCTCGCGCTCGGTTGCCCGGTCTGCCACCCACCGGGCCATGGTGGCGAAGACGTCCTCGGGTGGAAGGGACAGCATGCCTACAGAGATGGGCACGGCGTCGCCCACCCGGCGCTTGAACTCACGAACTACGCGCCCGGGGGAATCGAGCCCGCGGCGTTCCGCGGCCTCCCCCACCAGGACGGGGCCTTCCTCCGGGTAATACACCACAGACGGCACAGCTGATCCCCGAAGGCCCAGCGGCAGGCACTCCGGAACCGGCGCGGCTCCGTCATGAAAACGGACAACAGCGGCCGCCGTGAAACTGGTCCCCACATCAATGGCGAGAACGTAGCTCATGGGTACCTCAGCAAAACTCGTGGTCGCCAGCAAGCTTCATCACGGGCGCACGTCACCAAGGTAGCATCACGGCCGGGACCGCGAATACCCCCATTGCTACACCGAATTGTTATTTGGCCGCAGTACTGCGGGTGCTAAGAAGAAACCCCTGCTCAGAGGCCCGAATACGAGTGGAGGCCGTTGAAGAACTGGTTAACGATGGTGAAGTTGAAGATGACGCAGAGGTAGCCAACGATCGACAGCCATGCCGCGCGCGTTCCTGTCCAGCCGCGGGTTGCGCGGGCGTGCAGGTAGCCGGCATAGACAACCCAGATAACAAACGTCCACACTTCCTTGGTGTCCCAGCCCCAAAACCGGCCCCAGGCTTTCTCGGCCCAGATGGCGCCGAACATCAGCGTGAAGGTCCATCCAATGAACGCGATGGCGTTGATGCGGTAGGAGAGGTTCTCCAGGCTCAGCGCGGACGGCACCAGGCGCATGAAGCCGAGCTTGTCCGTACCGCCGGCGGCGACGGTCTTCAGCCGGCGCGCCTGGACCAGCTGCAGCGCTGACATCGCGAACGTCAGCGTGAACAGGGCCGAGGAGAGCACGGCGATGGACACGTGGATGATCAGCCAGTAACTCTGCAGGGCGGGAACCAGGTGGCCAACGGGGGTCCAGTACGCCACGGAAGCGGCCACCAGCATAATAATGACCAGCCCCACCACAAACGTGCCGAGGAAGCGCAGGTCGCGGCGGATCAGCACCAGCAGGAACACGGCCACGGCAACGAAGGCACCGGTAGTGAGGAACTCGTACATGTTGCCCCAGGGCACCCGTCCCGCGCCCAGCGCGCGGGTCAGCACGCCTGCGCCGTGGATCAGCGCACCCAGGACTGTCAGGGCTACCGCCACCCGGGCGGGAGCGCGCCGTTCGGCAGCGTACTTCATGTCGCCGTCGGCGGTGATGGCTCCCCCGGCCCCGTTCCCTGCTGACGGGGAGGCGGACGACGACGGCCGTTCAGCCCTGCCCGCCGGCCCGGCGAGGTGCGACTCGCTGCGTGCTCCCGCCCGGGCCCCTACGGGCACCCGGGCCGGGTCTTCCGCCTGCGCGGCCTTGAGGTCGATGGCGCGCAGGGCCCTGCTGCTTTTGGCCAAGTCCCAGGCGAAAGCTATGAAAGCCACCGTGTACGTGCCTGCAGCGAGCAGCATAAAGAGCTCGCTGTACTGGCCCATGGTTTCGTTGATTCCGTACGGCATTACTAGTCCTTTTCGGGCCCGGTGGGGCCTGCTGGGGTGGTGACTGAGCCTGTAGTGGTGGCGGCGCCGGGGTAATTGTCCTGCTCGCGGCTGGGTGTTTGCTGGGAGGGTTCCGGCCCGGCCGCATCTGCGTCGAGCTGCCATTCCCCGGACAGCAGGTTCCGGACGGCTTCGGCTTCAGCGGCGAGGCGGTGGTCCTCACCGCGGGCCAGGAGCCCGTACTCCACCATGGTGCGGCCGTCTGCGTGGGTGCCCGTGCGGACCCAGACGCGGCGGCGGTTGACGTAGAGGGAGAGGATCAGGCCGGCCACCGCGAGGAGCGCAAAAATCAGGGCGTAGAGCTGGCCGGGGTTGTGGTGGATGTCCACGCCGATGTACCGCTTCACGCCGTCGAAGCTGATGGTGCCCTTGCCGTCGGGCAGCGTGTAGCTGCTGCCAGGGCCCAGGGTGATGCCGCCGGCGTCCAGGTTTCTCGCGTTCAGCGGAGTCAGGTCCTGCACATCCAGCTCGAAGACGTTCTGCGGGGCGCCATCGTCCAGGCCCAGGTCCCCGTAGTAGGAGTTCAGCGTCAGCTGCGGGTTGAAGAGGTCGGGGTCGCCGCTGAAGGACACCCCCTCGTTCGAAACGAAGGCCGTGGGCAGGAAGAAGCCGCCGAAGCCCAGCTGGTCCGGCTTGGCATCGGGAACCTTGATGACCACTGAGGAGTAGTAGTTGTCCCCCTGCAGCTTGGCTACCACCGGCCCCTGCATGGCCACGTTTCCGTCGCCATCCCGAATGGTCACCACGGGAGCGTACCCGTTGCCGGTGAGGTAGATGCTGGTGCCGCCCAGGGTGATGGGGTCGTTAACCTTCAGGATTTCCTTCTGCGCTGGAGCGTCAGGGTTCTCCTTGGTGGTCACGGCGGCGGAGAAGTCGATGGGCTGGCCGAACTTGCCCTCCGACTCCCGGTCAAAGGTGATGTCGAACTTGTCCAGCTGCACGGAGTAGGGCTGCAGCTGGCCGGACTCGAAGTTGGTGCCGGGCGTGAACTGGTCGTAGCCCACCAGTGTGTTCACGAACGTGTCACCCTCCACGAGGATCCGCTGGCCGCTATAGCCGAACAGTCCGCCGATGGCCACGGACACCAGCACCCCGATCAAAGACGTGTGGAACACCAGGTTCCCCACTTCCTTTGTGAAGCCGCGCTCAGCGCCCAACGAGGGACGTTCTCCGCCGCTGTCCCGGACCTCCACGCGGTAGCCGCGCTTCTTCAGCACCGCCGCGGCACTGGTGATGGCGTCCGACGCCGGGATCCCGGCGTCGGACGGAATGACCAGGGTGCCGTACTCGGGGAGGCGGGACAGGCGCTTGGGCGTCCGCGGGGGCTGGGACCGCATCGCCTTGTAGTGGGCGATGGCCCGGGGCACCACACAGCCGATGAGGGAGATGAACAGCAACAGGTAGATGGCCGAGAACCAGGCCGAGGAGTAGACGTCGTACAGCTGCAGGGTGTCCAGCAGCTTGCCGTAATCCGGGTTGTCCTTGATGTACTGGGTGACCACGGACGGGTTGGCCGGGCGCTGCGGGAACAGCGAGCCCGGGACCGCAGCGACGGCGAGGAGCAGCAGCAGGAACAGCGCTGTGCGCATGCTGGTCAGCTGGGTCCAGGCCCAGCGGAGCATGCCCATCGGCCCCAGCGCAGGCAATGCCGCTTCCGCCTTGGCCTCTGATATCCTGGCGCCGGGCTCATTGCCACCGGCCGGGACGGAAGTTTTCTTTTCTACGTTCACGCGCTCGCTCATCAGATCGGCAACTTCACATCGGTTTGGAACCAGTACTGCAGCCCGGTGACCCAGGTGCCCCAGATGCCGCTGGCCATCAGCAGCCCGAGGACCACCAGGATGCCGCCGCCAATGCGCTGGATTGCCAGCCGGTGCTTGCGGAAGAACGCCATGACGCCCATGCCCCGCCGAAGTGCCAGGGCAATCAGCAGGAAGGGGATCCCCAGGCCGAGGCTGTAGACGAAGGCCAGGAACGCGCCCTTGGCGGCGGACGAGCCGCCGGAAAGGCTCAGGAGCTGGACCGCGGAGTAAGTGGGCCCGATGCACGGTGCCCAGCCCAGGCCGAACGTGAGGCCCAGGAGCGGCGCCCCCCACAGCCCGGCCGGCGGCTTGGCGTGGATCTTGGCGTCCCGCTGCAACCAGCTGAACCCGCCCATAAACACCACGCCCATAACGATCACCAGGATGCCCAGGACCTGCGTGATCCAGGCATTCTGCGGCCCGGCGATCAGGCTGCCCAGCTGGCCGAACGCACCGCCGAGGAGGACGAAAATCACGGAGAAGCCCAGCACGAACAGCCCTATGCCCAGCAGCATCCGGCCGCGCTTCTGCTTCTGCAGGTCCACCCCTGACAACCCCGTGACGTATCCCAGGTAGCCGGGAACCAGCGGAAGGACGCACGGGGACAGGAAGGAGACCAGTCCGGCCAGCAGCGCCACCGGAATGGCGAGGAGGAGCGAGCCGTTGAGGATGGCTTCGGCGAAGGGGCTGTTCACGGGTCTGCGCTACTCTGCCACGGCGGCAGCGATGAGGGCTTTCAGGGTGCCCTTCTGGATCTCGCCGAGGACGCGGGAGGCCACGCGCCCCTGCTTGTCCAGCACGAGGGTCGTGGGGACTGCGCCTGGCGGAACCAGGCCGGAGACTGCCAGCAGGACGCCGCCGTCCTTGTCGTCGAAGCTGGGGTAGGTCAGGTTGAAGGACTTATCGAAGGCTTCCGCGGTGGCCTTCTCGTCCCGCAGGTTGACGCCGTAGAACTGTACGCCCTGGGGCTTGAATTCCTGGTGGAGCTCTTCGAGGATGGGCGCCTCAACCCGGCACGGGGCGCAGGCCGCGAACCAGAAGTTCAGGACGGTGACCTTGCCCTGGAGGTCAGCCGGCGCAACCGTGGTTCCGTTGAACAGCGTGCCGTTGATCTGGAGCGCGGACTTCCGGTCGCCCGCCGCGAACTCCGTGACGGAGCCGTCGCCGGCCACATAGTTCTTGTTGTCCCCGGCCCTTGCCTGTTCCGCAAGGGCATCTTCCTGGGCACATGCCGAAAGGCCCAGGGCGATCGCGGTCAGCGCCAGGCCGCCGGCAGCAAGGACGCTGCGGCGGGAGCTGACGGCCAGGCCGGGCCGGCCCTTTTGGATAGAACTGTCAGTCACTTCTAGGCTCCAGGGGTGCTGGCTGCACCGGGAAGAAGGGACGCCGCGGGTTCGCTGTACACGACGCGCACCAGGGTGCCGTCGTCGTCGAACATCAGCGACGTGATGGAGGTGAGTGTGCACTCACGCTTTCGCGGGTCGTGCCACAGGGGCTTGCCTTCCGCGCTCAAGCGGGTGGCCCAGATGGGAAGCTGGTGGCTGACCATGATCGCTTCGGGCCCCTCTGCTCCGAAGTCGCCGTCGGCCAGCTCGATAGCGCGGAGGCGTGCCTCCTGTGCCGCTGCCATAACCCTTGCCGCCTGCTGCTTGTACGGCTCGCCCCAGGAGGGCCGGAGGGGGTTGACCAGCCGCGGCCAGTGCTTGGGCCTGCGCAGTTCCGCCTTGCTGACCTTCATGCCCTCGAAGTAGTTTTCCGCCTCGATGATCCGTTCCTCCGTGTGGATGGGCAGATGCAGGGCGTCCGACGTCGGCCGTGCAGTTTCCTGCGCGCGGTCCAGCGGCGAGGCGGCCAGGTACGTGATACGGGCCCCGTTTTCGGAGCGCTGCCGGAAGTGCTCAGCGAGGGTGCGTGCCATCTCCAGCCCTAGCTCGGAGAGGTGGAATTCGGGCAGCCTTCCGTACAAAACGCCATCAGGATTATGGACCTCGCCGTGGCGGAGCAGGTGGACAGTGGCTTGGGGCATGTTTACCAGTTTCTCAAATATGGCGTTCGATCCGAAATCTTCTACATCCAGTAGAACTGAAATTTATGAAGAAATGTTCCGGAGTCGGGAACAAAAGATGCATATGCATGTTTATAGTAGATGCAGCAGTTAGTTGAGACTTCAACCGATGAAGGTTCAACGGCAAGACCGTCAACTGGTAACACCCCAAAGGAGCAACATCATGGCACTTCCCGCAGACGTCACCACCGGCACCTGGACCCTCGACAACTCCCACAGCGAGATCGGCTTCACCGTCCGCCACGCAGGCATCAGCAAGGTCCGCGGCCAGTTCAAGGAAGCAGCAGCAACCCTGGAACTGAGCGAGGACGTGGCGGAATCCCGGATCAACGCCACCATCAACACCGCCAGCTTCGACTCGGGCGACGCCAACCGCGACGGCCACGTCAAGGGTGAAGACTTCTTCGACGTGGAGAAGTTCCCCGAGATGTCCTTCGTCTCCAACGGCCTGGTGGCCAAGGGCAACAGCTACGAGCTGACCGGCGACCTGACCATTAAGGGTGTCACCCGCCCGGTCACCCTGGAAACCGAGTTCAATGGTGTGGCCGTGGACCCATTCGGCAACACCCGCGCCGGTGTTTCCGCTGAAACCACCATCAGCCGCAAGGACTTCGGCCTGACCTGGAACGCTGTCCTCGAGACCGGCGGCGTCCTGGTGAGCGACAAGGTTGCCATCAACCTCGAGCTCGCCTTCATCGCTCCCGCAGCCTAGTCATCCTTTCCGCCGGAACCCCGGCACCGGCCTTCGCGCCGGTGCCGGGGTTCTGTCATTGATGGCTTTCGCCGTCCCGGCCTGCGCAGTGAAACCGTGGCCCGGTGCGCAGGGGCAGTCCCTGCGCACCGGGCCTCGCCGTGCCGCCGCCGGGGCGGGGCTACAGTGATGGCCATGAGCAACTTTGACAGCACGGGGCCCCGCAACGGATTTGCCGGCATGTTCTCGGTGGCGGGACTTCCCACTGAGCTCAAGGTCTCGTTCTGGATCTGGTTCCTGGGCGGCATCCTCGGCCTCCTGGGCGGACTGCTGGGCATGCTTGCCTCGCTGGTGCTTTTCGCGGCGGCGCCCGCTGCGGCCGCGCTGGTTCTGTTGCTGATGCTGCTGGCGGCGGCCGTGGGAGCCGCGCAGATCGTCTTTGCCCTCAAGATGAAAGAGGGGAAGCAGTGGGCCCGGCTGGCCCTCACAGTCCTGACGGGCGTCACCCTGGTCCTCGCCCTGGTCAACCTGGCCATGCGTGTTGGCCAGGGCGGCAACTGGGCGGGCTTCCTGATCAGCCTCGCAGCAACGGTCCTGCTCTGGCTGCCGAACTCGCAGGCATGGTTTGCAGCGCGGGGGAACAAGGGTTAGCAAGGCATCGCAGGGCAACTGCCGAGCAGGGGGCGGAATACCTCCCTGGAATGACCCATCTGCCGCCAGTCCGGGGGTACGGTGGACTTAAGCCATGCTGGGGGTAGGGCACAGGACCGAAACCCGGCAGCCTACCAGAACCCGACATGCCAAAGGACAGCTCATGAGTAATCCTCCCGTCCCGCCTCCCGTGCCCAACGATCCCGAGCAGGGCAACCAGCAGCCGCGCTACGGGGAAAACGCCCCGCAGTACGGACAGAACGCTCCCCAGTACGGCCAGTCCGGCGCCCCGCAGTACGGGCAAAACACTCCACAGTATGGCCAGAACCCGCCGCAGGCTCCGGGCTTTGGCCAGCAGCCGTACGGTCAGCAGCCTTACGGGCAGTCCCCGTACGCGCAGTACCCTTCGGAGCAGCCGCAGCCCACAGGCAGCAACGGGGTGCCGCAGCTGGTCAACATCTCGTTCTGGCTGCTGATCGCCTCGGCCGCCATCTTCGTCATCTCCATGCTCACCGGGCTCACCCAGCTGGACGACCCGGTATTCCGCCAGACCTTTGAGCAGCAAATGGAGGGCAGCGGAGCGGGCGTCACCTACGAGGACATCAAGGGCGTCATCGCCGGCACCCTGGTGGTCTTCGCCATCCTCGGCGCAGGGCTCTACCTGCTGGTGGCCTTCTTTGTCCGCAAGGGCAAGAACTGGGCGCGCATCCTGGGTACGGTGTTCGCTGCACTGTCCATCTTCAGCCTCTTCGGTCCTCCCAGCATTGGAACCATCGGCACCCTTCTGGGGATCGCCGCCATCGTCCTGCTGTACCTGCCGGCGGCTGCCCCGTACTTCCGGAAGCAGCAGCCCTTCGCCAACCCTTACGGTGGCGGCTTGGGCAACCCCTACGGCCGGTAGGTTTACGCACTTCCCACACCTGCGGGCGTGGGCCCCGGAACCGCCTGAGAAATCTAGGCGGTCTGCCCCGGGGCCTGCGCCCGTTGTGCGTGGTAGGCCAGGATCTGCAGTTCGGTGGCCATGTCCACCTTGCGGAGGTTGACCCCCTCCGGCACCTGGAGCATCACGGGGGCGAAGCTCAGGACGCTGCGGACGCCGGCGGCCACCACGCGGTCGCAGACATCCTGTGCCACGGCCGCCGGCAGCGCCAGCACCACCATGTTCGCTCCGGTCCGGTGCAGCACGGTTTCCAGGTCGGCTACGTCGCTGACGCGCAGCCACCCCACCTCGTTGCCCACCACCATCTGGTCGGCGTCGAAAATGGCCACGACGTCGAACCCGCGGGATTCGAATCCGCCGTAACGTGCCAGGGCCTTGCCAAGGTTGCCTGCGCCGACGATGGCGACCTTCCAGTCGTGCGTCAGTCCGAGTGCCGCCGCGATGTGGCGGCTCAAGTACTGCACCTCGTAGCCAACACCGCGGGTACCGTAGGAGCCCACGTGGGACAGGTCCTTGCGCAGTGTGGCGGAACTGACGCCTGAGGCTTCGGCCAGGGATTCGGAGGAAACGCGCTCCACTCCCTCGGCAAGCAGGGTGTTCAGGGCACGCAGATAGAGCGTCAGCCGGGCCACCGCTGCGGGCGGAATCTGTTTGGCTGGCGTGCCAGTGGTACCCGGAAGATCCGGGACAGCCTGGGGAGTTGAATCCAGCGAAGCCACCAGCCCCTCCCTCGCATCGCGTTGTGACTCCACTCTAGAGCCCTCCGGCCGATGCCAACAAAGCAGCCGGCCACAAAGCACGCGCGGTCACCGGTGCTGCTCCCCTACTCTGCCATGGCCCGCTGAAGCACGCGTTCCAGCCGGATCTCATCGATCTTCCAGAAGTCGCGCTGCACGCCGTCCACCAGCACTACCGGGATTTCCTCGGCATAGCGGTCCCGCAGTTCCGGCTGGTGGTCCACCAGCTCTTCCGTCCACTCAAGGCCCAGCGAGGCAGTAACCCGGCCGACGGCGTCGCGCGCCTCTTCGCACAGGTGGCAGTCAGCTTTGGTGATCAGGACGACGTGCGGTGTTGCCATGACTTAACCGTAGCCCCGTTGACTGTGCCCCGCGACGCCGACAGTGTCCACCGACTGGATTGACTAGACTCGACACCATGCCCGAGGAGAAGTACGTCGCCGTAGTCACCAAGCCGGTTGCGGCGCCGCAACCCGGCGAGGCGGCGTTCTTCGATGTGGACAACACCCTCATGCGCGGCGCCAGCCTCTTCCATGTTGCCCGCAAGATGCACCAGCGCGGAGCCTTCACCATGGGCCAGGCTGCCGGGTTCGCCTGGAAGCAGTTCAAGTTCGTGGCCCGCGGCGAAAACATGGACGACGTCCACGCTGTCCGCGACTCCGCGCTGACCCTGGCCGCAGGCATCACGGTTGACGACGTCAAGGCCCTCGGCGAAGAGGTCTACGACGAGATGATCGCGTCACGGATCTGGCCGGGCGCCAAGGCCTTGGCCGAGCAGCACCTGCGGGTGGGCCGGCGGGTGTGGCTGGTCACTGCGACCCCCATAGAAGTTGCCACTGTGATCTCCACCCGGCTGGGACTCACGGGAGCCCTGGGGACGGTCGGGGAGATCTCGGAAGGCATGTACACCGGCCGCCTGGTGGGAGACATCCTGCACGGCTCCGCGAAAGCTGTGGCTGTCCAGGCAGTGGCGGATGCCGAAGAACTGGACCTGAAGCGCTGCTGGGCCTACAGCGACTCCTTCAATGACATCCCGCTGCTTAGCCTGGTGGGCCATCCGGTGGCCATCAACCCGGACGCCCGCCTCCGCCGCCACGCCCGCGACAACAACTGGCCCGTTTACGACTTCCGGGCAGGCCGCCGCGCAGCCACCTTCGGCCTCAAGGCAGCCACTGCCGGCGGCGCCGTCTACGGACTCTGGAAAGGCTTCGCCCGCATCCGGGGTCCCCGGGCATAACGGGCACCAAGGCATAACGGGCACCGGCATAACGGGCAGGGCAAAAACAAAATGCCCGCCACCTCGGAAGGCGACGGGCATTTCCACGCTGTTCGAAGTATCTCTACTTCTTGTTGCGGCGCTGGTGACGGGTCTTGCGAAGCAGCTTGCGGTGCTTCTTCTTGGCCATACGCTTGCGACGCTTCTTAATAACTGAACCCACGAAAGTTCCTTACAAACTAGATGCAGTACCTGTCTGATGGAAAGTGTTCGTGGACAGAGCTACGAACTGAACAACTGACAGATTCTTACAATGACGTAAAACGTTCCTTAACAGGGTACCGCTTATCCGGAGCCGCTTCTGACCGGTCCGGCTGCGACCGGCGAAAACACGGCGAATGCGACGAAACGACTCAGGCGGTTTCGGTGTGGCCGTCCACCACGGCGCCCTTGAGGTACTGCTCAACGGCGGCTTCGGGTACCCGGTAGGAGCGGCCGAACCGCACTGCCGGCATCTCTCCGGAGTGGACCAGCCGGTAGACAGTCATTTTGGAGACGCGCATGACCTGGGCTACTTCTGCCACGGTCAGGAACTTCGCGTTGGAGAAGTTCTGTTCTGCCGACATTTCCCTATTTTCCTTTGCTGACGGATGGACAACAGTGACCCCAGGTACGTGCCAATGCGGTGTTACGATGCTGAGCCATCCACCAACCACCTTCTAGATACTCTAGATGTTCCTGTGGCCAAAGTGAAAGTAGTACTGTCCCCCTATTTACTCCGCCACTCCGCAGCGGGCGCCTACCTTCTACGCTTGCGGGCGGAGGCGGCCAGCTGGTCCAGCACCGAGACCGAAACGTCCCAGTCCATGCAGGCATCGGTCACGCTCTGCCCGTACACCAGCTCCGACCGGCCGGCCGCGTGCTCGGCAACATCGAGGTTCTGCGCGCCGCCCACCAGGAAGCTTTCCAGCATGACGCCGGCAATTGCCTGCGCGGAAGCGCCGCCGTCCTCGAGCTGCGCGCCGATCTCCAGCGCTACTTCTGCCTGGCGGTGGTGGCTCTTTCCGCTGTTGGCGTGGCTGGCGTCAACGATGAGGCGCGGGGTCAGCTGCTTGCCGGCGAGCTTGGCTGTTGCAGCCTCGACGTCGGCAGCAGAGTAATTGGGCCCCTTGCGTCCGCCACGGAGGATGACGTGCGTGTCAGGGTTTCCCGCCGTGGCCACGAGCGCGGCCCGGCCATCGCCGTCGATACCAAGGAAAGCCTGGGCCGCCGCGGCAGCACCGCAGGCGTCGATGGCAACCTGGAGGTCGCCGTCGGTCCCGTTTTTGAAGCCAATGGGCATGGAGAGCCCGGAGGCGAGCTGCCGGTGGATCTGGCTCTCGGTGGTGCGGGCCCCGATGGCGCCCCAGGAGATAAGGTCCGCCATGTACTGCGGGCTGATGGGCTCCAGGAATTCGGTGGCTGTGGGGAGCCCGAGCGCGGTGACCTGCTGCAGGAAGTGCCGCGCCGTGCGAAGGCCGGTCACCATGTCGTGGCTGCCGTCCAGGCGGGGATCGTTGATCAGGCCCTTCCAGCCCACCGTGGTGCGGGGCTTTTCGAAGTAGGCCCGCATCACGATCAGCAGGTCCTCCTTGTGCTTCTCGGCCTGGCTGACCAGCCGCCGCGCGTACTCCAGCCCGGCCTTGGGATCGTGGATGGAGCACGGCCCCACGATCACCAGCAGGCGGTCATCCACACCGTCCATGATGGCGCGGACTTCGTCACGTCCGCGTTCCACGACGTCCGCCACGCGGGCGTCCAGCGGCAGTTCAGCGATGAGTTCCTGCGGCGTGGGCAGGGCGGTGAATTCGCTGACGCGCAGGTTCGACGTCAATTTCGCTGCAGCTTCACCAAGGGGGCGGGCTGCGGTGGCATTTGCGGGGGCTGTTGCGGTGCTCATGTTCGGGTCCTGTTCCAGATAGGAAGCGGGCCCAGATCAGAACCCGCCGGAGAAACGGCGAAGGGCAGAGAATGATCTCTGCCCTGTTGGCTCTGAAGGAAAGTTGGATGCGTGTCAGTTAGACGCGGGCCCCTCCAGAGCCAACGAAAAATACGCATACCAACGGTTTGTCATGCCATGAACCATAACCGCGGGCCGCTGTGGCCGCAAACTGTTACGTCGCATCCCGCGACAGGCTTGCCACCAGCTCCGCGTGCTTCTGGTCGGTCAGGCGGTACCAGTACATAATCCCGACGGAGGCCAGCACCAGTGCCCCCGGCAGCAGCCCTGCCGCCGCCCTGATGGCGAGGGTGGCAGTATCAGACTGCTCCGCTATCCCCGAAACGTAGCCGCCCCAAGCCAGTGAGAAAGCGACGACGGCGGCGCCGAATCCCATACCGAGCTTCCGGGTGGCGGCCAGGAGCGCGTAGTTGATTCCCTGGACCCGGACTCCCGTTTTCCATTCACCGTATTCCACGGTGTCGGCGATCAGGGCCCAGGTCACGATGCTGACGGACGCCGAAGCAAGGAGCCCCAGCACGAGGCCCGCCAGGCCGAGCAATGGCATGTCCGCGGGGGCCAGGAAGACCAGCGCTCCGCCCATCGCCCCGAATCCGCCGCCAACACTGTAGACGGCCCGCTTGCCCCATCGGGCCACCGGAACCGGCATCAGGACAGCCAGCGTCAGCGTGATCACCACTTGGGCTGCGGCCATGACGGGGAAGAGGTCCACCCGGGACAGGACGTCCCGGAGGTAGTAGAACTGGGAGGCGCCGGTGGCAGAAGTTCCGGTGACGAAAAGGACGGAACTCACGCAAAGGATCACCAGCGGTGAGTTTGCCTTGAGGGCTGCCACGCTCTGGCGAAGGGTGATCTTGGGGACGCTGCCGGGGACCTGCTCAACGCACACTATGCCCGTGAAGCAATAGAGCAGTGAGCCAACGACGGCGAAGGTGATGGTCAGCCAGGTAAAGATCTGCTGCATGTCCTGGCCGGCACCGAGGAGCGGTGCAATGAAAAAGCCGAGGGTGGCCCCCACCGAGAGGCCGCCGATGGTACGGGCACCACCGAGCCTGGCGCGTTCCTTGGCGTCCTGGGTCATGGCCCCCACCAGGCACCCGTAAGGCACATTGACCATGCTGTAGGCAACACACACCAGGGCGTAGGTGCAGTAGGCGTACAGCAGTTTCAGGGACGGGTCGACGTCCGGAACATGGAACACCGCCACACTCAGCAGCAGGGGAATGAAGCCGAACATCAGGAACGGGCGGAACTTTCCCCACCGCTTGCTTGGCACACGGTCCACGATGCGGCCGGCCGCTATGTCCGTGAAGGCGTTAAAGACCCGCGCAACGAGCAGCAGCGTTCCTGCCGCCGCTGCCCCGATCCCCGCTACATCGGTGTAATAAACAAGCAGGAACATGTTCCCGGTACTGATGATCATGCTGTTGGCCGCATCGCCGGCCCCGTAGCCGAGAACGCTGAGCCTGCCCAGTTTCTTCATTGCTTCCTTGTCTACCGGGCTGAGAAACCGCTTTCTCATGCCCGCAGAAGAAACTTACCCCAAAATTTTGCGAAGAAACAGCAGCTGCCGGATCCAGTGGTGTTCCTGGCCGCCTTCGTGGTTGTTGAACCGGTAGACCTCAATCTCCTTGACGGCTCCGGTGCCGGATGAATCCGGAGTGCCGGAGCCGTAGGCATTGAAGCTGGCGAAGACGGTGGACGGCGGGCAGATATCGTCCATCTGGGCTGCGGAGTACAAGGCCGGCGCCGTTGCCAGGCGCGCCAGGTTGACGCCGTCGAAATAGCTCAGGACCGCGAGCATCGGTTCGTATTGGTCCCGGTGCCGGGCCAGGAACTGGGCGATCTCCGGGTACGGGCCGCGCGGGGTGATGTCGATGGCGCGCGGGAAGTCCTGCAGGAACGGAACATCGGGCAGCGCGGCGATCACGCCGTCGAGCCGTCCCGCAGCCAAGCCTGCGGTGGCAACCACGATGCCGCCGCCCTGGCTGACGCCGGCGAGAACCACCTGTGCCGGATCGATCTCCGGATGGCTTTGGACCGCTTCCACGGCCCGGAAAGCGTCCACATAGACCCGGCGGTAGTAGTAGTCTTCCCGGCTTGCGATGCCCCTGGTCATCAGGCCTGCGTGGGCCACGCCGCCGGCGGAGGGGTGCGGGTCGGGCGTCTCACCCAGGGTGCCGCCGTAGCCCTGGCCGCGGGTGTCCATGATGAAGTGCGCGTAGCCTGCCTGCGCCCACTTCGTGTCCTGGTTGACCAGGCCGCGGCCGCCGGAGTAGCCCACATACTGCACCACTACCGGCAACCTTGTTCCAGCGGCCCTGTTGGCGGGGAGGTGCAGCCAGCCCTTGATGGCGGCGCCCCCATAACCGGCGAACGTGGCATCGAAGGTATCGATGACCGACAAGTAGTTCTCCACCGGTTCAAAGGATGCATTCAACGGAAAGGCCCGGGTTTCGGCGATTGTGGCGTCCCAGAAGGAAGTGAAGTCGGCGGGCGGCGTCACGTCCGAGGTGTAGTTGCGGAGCTGGGCCAAGGGAAGGTCGAAGAGTGGCATGGGCTATCCGGTCCTGTCAGGTAGTTGGCATGGTCTATGGCACTGCTTACAGGCCGGCGAGACACTTCTCGAAGATCTTAGGGGCGGCCGCATAGTCCCGGTACGGCCGCATGACGCCGCGTTCAGCGACGTGGCGTCATGCGTCCGCGCGTTGCGGATCTTTGCCTGCGCAGGACCTACAGGCGCGACAGCTCCGGGGTGAACATCTGGAGCTGGTGTGACCGCACCACCAGGCTCCGCAACTCGGTCAGTCCGCCGGATACCGCGCCGGCTGCCCGGGCCTGAACCAGGACGTTGCCCAGCGCTGTCGCTTCCACCGGCCCAGCCACGACTTTCCTGCCGGTGGCATCGGCGGTGAGCTGGCAGAGCAGCCGGTTCTGGGAGCCGCCGCCCACCACATGCACCACGTCGACTGACCGGTCAGCGAGGCGCTCGGCGTCGCGGATGGTGCGGGCGTAGCCGGCGGCCAGGCTGTCCATGATGCAGCGGGTAATCGCGGCAGGATCGTTCGACAGTACTTCTCCGGTGCGGCGGACCGCGGCGCGGATGCGGTCCGGCATGTTGTCCGGGGCAATGAAGTAGGGGTCGTCCGGGTTAATCTGTGGCCCGCCGGGCGGCAGAGCCGCAGCCGCGGTCAGCAGGGCCGGAAGCTTGGGCCGGAACCCCTCGGAGGCCCACGTCCGCTGGCATTCGCTGAGGAGCCAGAGGCCGCCCATGTTGCGGAGGTAGCGGATGGTGCCGTCAACGCCGCGTTCATTCGTGAAGTTCGCCTCGCGGCTGGCCTCTGTAAGGACAGGGTGCTTCAGCTCAAGCCCCACCAGGGACCAGGTACCGGAGGAGATATAGGCAAAGTCCTCCTCGCCGTCCTCCGCTTTCGCGGGGACGGCTGCGACGGCGGAGGCGGTGTCGTGCGAGCCGACAGCCACCACTTTTGTGTCCTGCGGAAGGCCTACGTGGGCGGCAATGGCCGGCAGGAGGGTGCCAACAGTTTCACCGGGCTGGACCAGCGGGGGGAACAGGTCCTTCCGCAAACCCAGCGCAGTGAGGAACTCGGTGGCCCACTCCCCCGCCACGGCGTCGAACAAGCCCGTGGTGGAGGCGTTGGTGGCCTCGGTCCGGCGCTGCCCCGTCAGGAGGAACGCGATCAGGTCCGGGATCAGGAGCGCCTGGAGGCCATCCAGGTCCGGCTCGCTGGCCAGCTGGTAGATCGTGTTGAACTGCAGGAACTGCAGCCCCGTGGTCCCGTACAGCCGTGCCGGGTCCAGCTTCCGGTGCACCGGCTCCACAGCGGTCCGGCTGCGGTCGTCCCGGTAGCTGAACGGCTGGGCGGTCAGTTCGCCGGCGGCGTTGACCAGGCCGTAGTCCACGGCCCAGGTGTCGATGCCGATGCTGGCTACACGCTCACCTTGCACGGCGGCAACGGTCGCCGCCGCCGAGAGCCCCTTGAGCACTTCGGCGAAGAGGGCGTTGAAGTCCCAGCGCAGCCCGCCGTCGATCTCCACCACGCCGTTGGGGAAGCGGTGGACAACTTCCAGCTCAACGCTGTTTTCCCCGCCGGCATTAACGCGGCCCAGGATGACCCGGCCCGAGGAGGCGCCGATGTCGACGGCGGCGAATACCCTGGCGGGGCCTGCGGAAACTGCCCCGGCCTGGGCCGGGGCAGTTTCGTTGGTGCGTTCGGCGCTCATCGCAGGAAGGCTGCGGCCACTCCGGCGTCCACGGGGATGTGCAGGCCGGTGGTGTGGGACAGTTCGTTGCTGGTGAGGACGGCGGCGGCGTTGGCCACGTGCTCGGGCAGGACTTCGCGCTTGAGCAGGGTGCGCTGGGCGTAGTACTCGCCCAGTTTCTCCTCGTCCACCCCATACACGGCGGCGCGCTTGGCGCCCCAGCCGCCGGCGAAGATGCCGGAGCCGCGGACCACGCCGTCGGGGTTGATGCCGTTGACGCGGATACCGTGCTCGCCCAGTTCCGCGGCGAGCAGGCGCACCTGGTGGGCCTGGTCCGCCTTGGTGGCGGAGTAGGCGATGTTGTTCGGGCCGGCGAACACGGAGTTCTTGGAGGAGATGTAGATGATGTCCCCGCCCAGGCCCTGGGCAATCATGACCTTCGCCGCGGCCTTGGCCACCAGGAACGAGCCCTTGGCCATCACGTTGTGCTGCAGGTCCCAGTCCTTCTCGGTGGTTTCCAGCAGCGGCTTGGAGATGGACAGGCCGGCGTTGTTGACCACCAGGTCCACACCGCCGAACGCCAGCACAGCGGCGTCGATCGCGGCAGCGACCTGGGCTTCGTCCGTGACGTCTGCCTGCACGCCGATGGCAACGTCCGGCCCGCCGAGTTCTTGGGCGACCTTTTCGGCGTTCTCCAGGTTCAGGTCGGCGATGACCACGCAGGCGCCTTCCGCGGCGAGGCGGGTGGCGATGGCCTTGCCGATGCCGGAGGCGGCGCCGGTGACCAGGGCGATGCGGGTGGCGTGGGACTTGGGTTTGGGCATCCGGGCAAGCTTGGCTTCCTCCAGCGCCCAGTACTCGATCCGGAACTTCTCTGATTCCTCGATGGGGGCGTAGGTGGAGATGGCTTCGGCGCCGCGCATCACGTTGATGGCGTTGATGTAGAACTCGCCGGCGACGCGGGCGGTCTGCTTGTTGGCGCCGAAGGAAAACATGCCGACGCCGGGAACCAGCACGATCGCCGGGTCCGCGCCGCGCAGGGCCGGGCTGTCCTGGTCCGCGTGGCGGTCGTAGTAGGCCTGGTAGTCCTCGCGGTAGTCCGCGTGCAGTTCGTGCAGCCGTGTAATCGAGTCCTCGATGGAGGCGTCGGCGGGCAGGTCCAGGATCAGCGGCTTGACCTTGGTGCGCAGGAAGTGGTCCGGGCAGGACGTGCCCAGGGCGCCCAGGCGCAGGTGTTCGGCGGCTTCGAGGAAGTCCAGGACGACGGCGTCATCGCTGAAGTGCCCCAGCTGAGGCTTGTCCGTGGAGGCCAGGCCGCGGATCACCGGTGCCAGCGCTGCGGCCTTGGTGCGGCGCTCGGCCTCCGGCAGTGCTGCGTAGCCGGGCAGCTTGGGTCCGAAGGGTTCGGCCGTGCCGTTGTCCCGGATGTACTTCTCGGCCTGTTCGATGATCCACAGCGAGTTCTGCTCTGCTTCTTCGCTCGTGGCGCCCCAGGCGGTGATGCCGTGCCCGCCCAGGATGGTGCCGATGGCCTGCGGGTTGGCTTCCTTGATGGCGGCAATGTCCAGGCCCAGCTGGAAGCCGGGGCGGCGCCAGGGTACCCAGAGGACCTTGTTGCCGAAGATCTTGGTGGTGAGGGCCTCGCCGTCCACCGCGGTGGCAATGGCGATGCCGGAGTCCGGGTGCAGGTGGTCCACGTGCGCGGCGTCCACCAGGCCGTGCATGGCGGTGTCGATCGACGGGGCCGCGCCGCCCTTGCCATGCAGGCAGTAATCGAACGCCGCCACCATCTCGTCCTCACGCTCAACACCGGGGTAGACGTTCTTCAGCGCGTTCAAACGGTCAAGGCGCAGCACTGCAAGGTTCTCCGCCTTCAGCGTGCCGAGGTCCCCGCCAGAGCCCTTGACCCACAACAGCTGGACGTCCTCGCCCGTCACCGGGTCCTTCTCCGTGCCCTTGGCCGAGGTGTTGCCGCCGGCGAAGTTGGTGTTCCGCTTATCCGCACCCAGGCGGTTGGAACGCGAAATCAGGTCTTCAACAGTCTTGTTACCTGTGTTCTGCATGTTCATGCTTCTACGCGCCCCATCCGGCTTGCTGGCCGCCTACGCGGTCCTCATTGATCTTCTTCTGGTAACCGCTGGCCTTGAACGCGGCCATCGGGTCCGCGGGCAGGCCGCGGGATTCACGCCACTCGGCCAGGACCGGCCGGACGTCGGTGTAAAACGCATCGTTGAAGATGCCATTGGCGGCCAGGACATCCCCGGCGCGCTGTGCCTCGGCCAGGGCTGCGGTATCCACCAGCAGCGCCCGGGCCGTCATTTCCTGCACGTTCAGGACCGACCGGATCTGGCCCGGGATCTTTTCCTCCAGGTTGTGGCACTGGTCCAGCATCAGCGCAACACCGGAATCCTTGCCGTAGCCGCCGCCACGGATCACCTCGTACATGATCCGGAAGAGCTGGAACGGGTCCGCGGCACCCACAATGAGGTCGTCGTCTGCATAGAAGCGCGAGTTGAAGTCGAAGGAACCAAGCTTGCCCAGGCGCAGCAGCTGCATCACGATGAACTCGATGTTCGTGCCCGGGGCGTGGTGGCCGGTGTCCAGGCAGACGAACGCCTTCTCGCCCAGCGCGAGGGTCTGGGCGTAGGAGGTGCCCCAGTCCGGAACATCGGTGTGGTAGAAAGCCGGCTCGAAGAACTTGTACTCGAGAACCAGGCGCTGCTCGTCGCCCAGGGCGGCGTAGATCTCCTGCAGGGACTCGGCGAGGCGGTCCTGGCGGCCGCGCATGTCATCCTGCCCCGGGTAGTTGGTGCCGTCCGCCAGCCAGATCTTCAGGTCCTTCGAACCCGTGGCGTGCATAATCTCGATGCAGTCCAGGTGGTGGTCGATGGCCCGGCGCCGGACCGTCTCGTTGGACGAGGTCAGGGAACCGAACTTGTACTCATCATCCTGGAACGTGTTGGAGTTGATCGTGCCCAAACCAACACCCAGCCCGGAAGCGTACTCCTTCAGGGCGGCGTAGTCATCAACCTTGTCCCATGGGATGTGCAGCGCAACGGTGGGAGCCAGGCCGGTCAGTTCGTGGACCTTCGCCGCATCCGCAAGCTTTTCCTGCACGGTGCGCGGGGTGCCGGGCGTGCCGAACACCTTGAACCGCGTACCGGAATTTCCATAAGCCCACGAGGGGACCTCGATGGCAAGCTCCTCGAGCCTGCCCAGCGCCGTTGCTACGTCATTCATGATGGTTCTTTCCGGTGTCTTGTCTTGCTGTGGTCTGGTTGGTGTTGCAGTGTCCGGCGTGGCCCCGCTGCTGGAGCGCACAGTGCCTGGCCTGCACTGTCAGCGTGCAGCGGATTCTGCCGCCGCGAGCTGGCTGTCGAGGTTGAAGACTTCCTCAAGTACCTGGAACCCCTCATCGGGCGCCTGGTCCGTGTCTTCGAAAAGCTTGGCCATTTCCGCCTGCCAGCGGGCGTTTACGTCCGCGAGGGCCATGCGCGCCCGGGCTGCGTCGAAGTCGTCGCACTCCAGGTAACCGATCAGGAGCCCGTCCTCGCCGAGGAAAAGCGAGTAGTTGTTCCAACCGGAATCCTTGAGGGCCCGGAGCATCTCCGGCCACACGGCAGCGTGCCGCCGCCGGTATTCGTCGATCAGCGCCGGCTGGACCGAGGAACGGAAGCACACCCTCATTTGGAACTCTCCTGAACTTGCAATTCTTTGAATCGTTTCATTGTTACGATTCAAAGTACTCTTGAACGTGAGCAGGTGTCAAGCATTCCGGGACCTGTTCCTCACCAAGACCGGGAGGCATCTGCACTCCGCCCACCAGCACGGAGAATCATGAACCGCTCAGCCAGCATCAAGGACGTAGCCAACCACGCCAGTGTGGCGGTGGGCACTGTTTCGAATGTGCTGAACTACCCGGACAGAGTCTCGCAGCGGACCAAGGAACGGGTACTGCGTGCCATTGATGAACTAGGTTTCGTCCGCAATGATGCGGCACGCCAGCTCCGCGCCGGACACAGCCGCACCATCGGGCTCATCGTCCTGGACGTGGGAAACCCCTTCTTCACCTCCGTGGTGCGCGCCGCCGAGGATGCGGCCGCCCTCCAAGGCAGCGCCGTGCTGCTGGGCGACAGCGGCCACGACGCCGGCCGTGAGGCCAATTACATCGACCTGTTCCAGGAGCAGCGCGTCCAGGGGCTGCTCATTTCGCCCGTGGGCGACGTGACCGAGCGGCTGGACCTCCTCCGCGAGCGCGGCGTGCCCACAGTCCTCGTGGACCGGCTGGCTGACGAGGAGAAGTTCTCCTCCGTGGCCGTTGACGACGACGCCGGCGGCTACTTGGCTGCCAGGCACCTGCTGGACACCGGCCGCCGTCGGCTGGCCTTTGTGGGTGGCTCCACGTCCATCCGCCAGGTGGCTGACCGCCTCCAGGGAGCCCAGCGGGCAGTGAAGGAAGAACCGGACGCCACGCTTGAGGTGCTGGTCTCGGAAGGCCAGACTGTCCTGGCCGGCCGCAGCGTCGGCAACATGCTGGTGGAACGGGACCGCCGCGGGCTACCCGACGGGATCTTCTGCGCCAACGACCTCTTGGCGCTCGGCGTTATGCAGTCACTCACCATGACGCACACCTACCGGATCCCGGAGGACATCGCACTGATCGGCTATGACGACATCGACTTCGCAGTCTCCGCCGTGGTGCCCCTCTCCTCCATCCGGCAGCCAACCGAGGCCCTGGGCAGGACGGCCATCGAACTCCTGGCGGAAGAGGTTGAAGCCCAGCACGCGAGGCACCGCGCAGTCGTCTTCACCCCGGAACTGGTGGTGCGTCAGAGCACCGGGGGCGCGTCCGCTGACTGACCGGCCTCTGCACCGGAACGATTACCCGGCCTGCAGCAGCCAGGCCATGGATTCAGTCCTGGAGGTAAAGAAGCGGGTGGGGCAGGGCGGGACGTGGACGCCCAGGAAGAAGTTCGCCAGGATCCGGTCCACCGGACTGGAACCGAGCAGCGCGATCCGGTTGGCGGCACAGGGGATGGAAAACACCGAACGCGCCGTCCTGGTGACATTTTCGGTGGTGGCCATGTCCACGAGCATCGGGTATGTCTTGTCCCCTGCTATCGCGTTGACGGCCGCCATCGCTGCCTGGGCGTCATGTTGTTCTATGCGGACCTGCGGCTCCCAGATAAGGTGGATGACACCGTCGGAACGCAACTCCACCGTGCCTTTGCCACCATCAACCATTAGAGGCTCCATGCCAAGTCTCCCTCCCAGTGCAGACTCCCCTATTCTGCTCCAACTTTGACCTGGCGGCGCTGCCTTCTGCTTTCACAGCCTTCCCACAGGCTTCCCGAACCGCAGGCACAGTGCGCCCCTGTATGAAAGAGACATGACACTTCGCGTGAGACGACCATCGGCCCTCATTGTCGTGCTGGGCATTGATGGTGCCGGCAAATCCACTGCCGCGCGCGAGGTGGCGGACCTTCTGCCCGGCACGCCGGTGCTGGTGCTCGGCAACTACTCTGGGAGGAAAACCATCGCCGGCCTGGCCCGGCGCTTCGCTGTACCCCTGCCCGTGCAGGTCGCGGATATTCTCGAAACCGCTGTGCGGGTCTTCAACGTTGTGCTCAATCACCTGCGTGCCCGGCGCTTTGACGGCCTGGTCATCATGGACCGGCATCTGTACTGCCAGCTGGCCCTGCGGAAAACGCGGGGCATCCGCCGCCACCGGATGCTGGAAGCCCTGCTGGGAAAGCTGCCGAAGGCCCAGGCTGTGGTCTACTTCGACATCCCGGCTGAGCAGGCGTACGAACGCATTGCCCTTCGGGGCGAGGACCAGGAAAGCCTTGAGGATCTCCAGAGGTTCCGGAAGGCCTACACGGAGCTGCCTTGGTACCCCGGATTCACTGTGGTTGATGCGGGCGGATCCACCAAAAACAGTGCCCTGCAGCTGCAGCGGGTCATCGCCAATGCCTTGGAATCTCCTGCCTCCCTGCCCTTGTGAGACCACACCGGAAATCCTTTGCGCCAAACACACTTACTGCTCTTGTGGGGCGGGGGTAGCAGAAGCAAGGATTGGTTATGGATGACCTGCGGCACAGAGCCAGACACCTGCTGCAGCGCAAGGACCTAGGCCTGATCGATCTCTGGATCCTCTACTGGAACCACGGCGGGCACTGCCATCCCTTCGATTTTGATGCCTTTATCCATGACGTACTTCCTGTCGCGTGGTTCGACCTGGATGCCCTTCAGTCGGCGGTGGAGGAACTGTCGCTGGAAGCCATCGCCTAGGTGTATTGACCTGAAAGGTAAGGGCCTCCGCCCTGCTGGGTGAACGAGGGGACGGCGGCTCCACGCGACGCAGCTTCCTGGTTGGCGCGGGAGCATTGGCAATGGCCGCAGCGCTCTCAGCCTGCTCGGGAGAAGAAATGGACCCCCCAAAGAATCAACCCTGAACTTTGCTGCCCTGAGTGCCAGGCCGGGAAGCAAGCCGCGGCAAGCACCTGCCCCGGGCCAGCAGGGCCTGGGGCTGGAGGCTGTCCGGGACACCTTGCTCTACGTCCCGTCCGGGCTGCGGCCCGGCCAGCCGGCCCCGCTTATCCTCCTGCTGCACGGCGCAGGGGGTGAGGCCGCGGGAGGATTATCACTGCTGTCCGCCTTTGCGGAACGACACAAAATCGTCCTGGCGGCACCGGCTTCGCGTGGCTCAACGTGGGACGGCGTCCGGGGTCCCCTCGGCCCCGACGTCCAGGTGATCAACCTGGCCATGGAGCGAGTTTTCCAACAGGTCTTCGTGGACCCGAACCGCATCGGTGTGGGTGGCTTTTCAGACGGCGCTTCCTACGCCCTGGCCCTGGGCCTGGCCAATGGCGACCTCTTTTCCCGGGTCATCGCCTTCTCCCCGGGGTTTGTCCCGCCCGTCCCGCGCAACGGCAAACCCAGGGTCTTCGTTTCCCACGGAGACAGTGACGCCGTCCTGCCGATTGAGCGCACCAGCCGCCGGCTGGTGCCCGCGCTTCAGGCCGAAGACTACGACGTCACCTACCGGGAGTTCCCGGGCCCGCACGCGGTACCCGCAGCCATTGCCCAGGACGCCATCGACTGGCTGGCCTGGCAAAAGTAACGAAACTGGACGCTAAACCTTTTCCACCACAAGGTTGCGGTAGGCGGCGCGGAGCGGTGCCATCTGCCTGAACCCCAAGTAGCCTCCGCCCAGCACCGTGTCCGATGGATCCTGCCAGTCAAGGAGCGGCAGCCCGTTGATGGAAAAGGCCACGTTCCGGCCGTCCTTCACAACTTCCATCCGGTAGAAATCCACGGCGTCCTCTGTTGGCGGCAATGGGTCCGCGCCCTGGGCCACCAGCTCGAAGCCGGCGCTCTTGCGGAGGTTGCAGGTCCGGAAGGCCCGCTCCGACTGGTACTTGTGCCGGAAATACGAGACGTGCAGGGCGTCCATGTCCCCGGAGTGGTACTGCGGGTAGTAGCCGGTCCGCGGCGTGAGTACAGGGGAGAACAGATCCCGCCCGCCATGCCCGTTCGCAGCGAAAAACACCATGGCCAGCCCCGGTTCCTCAAGGGGGAGGAACTCCCAGCTGACCCGGATGCCGTCGGGAAACTCCTCCGGGCACCAGAACGTCCAGTGCGCGTGGTCCCCGAACTCCTCGTCATCCAGCGAGCCGGACAGCTCCAGGGCCCCTTCGCGGCTGCCCAGGCTCACGGGCCCTTCGCCTACCCAGTCCGCCACGTCCCCGGGACCGTTTAGCGGGTTACTGTAAAGCACCTTCGTTCCCAGGCCGGCCGCTCCCACCTAGCCGCGCCCCGCCGTCGTACGTGCCAAACCCAACGGGGCCAGCCCCAACTCCTGAAGCTGCCCCGCAACGTGCTCTGCCACCACGGCTGCACCCTGTTGGGAGAAGTGGGTGTTGTCCGTCAGCCCGTCGGGCCAGTACGCATGTTCACCCGGTGCGAAGTGGCAGAAGAGGGATGCCGAGTCCTCCCGCCCCAGCCGCACGTACAGCGCACGGGTCCACGAGTTGAGGTCGATGACGGGCAGGCCCAGCTCCAGGCCGATCTCCCGCACCACTTCCGGATAATCCTCCAGGCTCTCCTCCAAGGAAGCGTCCGACGACGGGCCGGCCAGGAAGTGCCGCCGCTCCACCGATGTGCACAGCACGGGCAGCGCCCCCAGGGCCCGGACTTCGGCCACCATCCTTTGCAGGTTGGCGGCATAACCCGTACGTGCCGCCAGGTGCGGCTTCTTTTGGTCGTTATGGCCGAACTGGATCAGCACCAGGTCACCATGGGCTGCCTCCGCCAGAAGCTGGCCCCAAAGCCCCTCCTCCCGGAAGGACTCAGTGCTGGCGCCGCCCTTGGCGAAATTGTGCACGGCAGCCCAGGTGTAAATATGCGGGGGCAGTTTGGCTCCCCAGCCGCTCATGGGGTACTCGTGCGTGGGGCAGTTGGCGACCGTGGAATCTCCGGCAAGCAGGACTTTCATGGTGTGCTTTTGTGCTTTCTCTTGGTGCATCAGCCCTTGACGGAACCGATCAGCATGCCTTTGGCAAAGTGCTTTTGCAGGAACGGGTAAAAGATCAGGATGGGCAGGGTTGCCACCACGATGACGGCGAACTTGATGCCCTGCTCCGGCGGGATGTAGGCAGGATCCACGTTGCCGGTGCCCAGGAGGTCCGATGCTGCCGTGACCTGGCGCAGGTACATCTGCAGGGTCCATTTGGAGTTATCCGAGAGGTAGAGCAGCGGCGACATGAAGTCGTTCCAGATGCCCACGGCGTAGAACAGCGCGAACGTGGCCAGGACGGGCTTGGACAGCGGGAGCAGGATCCGCCAGAGGATCCCGATCTCGGTGGCGCCGTCCATCTTGGCCGATTCCTCCAGCTCCTGCGGGAGTTCCTGGAAGAAGTTCTTGATGATGATCAGGCTGAACGGGTTGATCGCCGCGGGCAGGATCAGGGCCCAGTAGGAGTTCAGCAGGCCCAGGTCCTTGACCAGCAGGAAGGTGGGGATCATGCCGCCGGAGAACACCATGGCGAAAACCACAAGGGACAGGATGACCTTGCGCCCGCGAAGGGTGCGTTTGGCCAGCGGGTAGGCCATGGTCACGGTGAATGCGAGCTGGATCAGTGTGCCGACGGCTGTGACCAGGACAGTGGTGACCAGCGCCCTGGTGAACGCAGGTGTGGAGAAAATGTACTCGTAGGAGCCCAGGGTGAACTGCTCCGGCCAGACGAAGAACGCACGCCGGGTGATTTCCGCTTCGGTGGCGAAGGATCCGGCCATCACGTAGATGAACGGCAGCAAGGTGATGATGCCGACCAGGGACAGGAACACGTAATTGGCAGCGTCGAAGATCCGCCCGCCGGTGGTGTTGTGGATTTTCATGGCTAGAACAGTCCGCTCTGGTTGAAGCGTTTGGCCAGGGCGTTGGTGCCGAAGATCAGCACGAGGCCCACCAGGGATTTGAAGAGCCCGACGGCGGTGGAGTAGCTGTAGGCGCCCTGCGTGATGCCGACAAAGTACACGTAGGTATCGAACACGTCGGCCGCGGAGCGGTTCAGGGCGTTGGTCATCAGGTAGATCTGCTCGAAGCCGGTGTTGAGCATCTGCCCGATGGCCAGGATCAGCATCACGATGATTGTTGACCGGATGCCGGGAAGCGTGATGTGCCAGACGCGGCGGAACCGGCCGGCGCCGTCGATGATCGCGGCCTCGTACTGGTCCTGGTCAACGGTGGCGAGCGCGGCGAGGAAGATGATGGTTCCCCAGCCGGTGTTCTTCCAGATCTCCTGCAACACAATCAGGGGACGGAACCAGTTGGGATCCGACAGGAAATCGATGTTCGTTCCCATCACCGAGTTCAGGAACAGGAACAGCGGGCCGAAGTCCAGGGCAAAGAGCAGGAAGCTCAACGAGGCAACGATGGTCCAGGACAGGAAGTGCGGGATATACACGAGGGTCTGGACGGTGCGCTTGAGGATTGAGAGCCGGACTTCATTCAGCAGCAGTGCCAGGACGATGGTCAGCGGGAACGCGATGCCAAGGTTCAGGAACGCCAGGATCAGGGTGTTGCCCAGCAGCCGCGGGAAGTCCGGGTTGGAGAAGAAGTCCTGGAAGTGCTGGAACCCCACCCACGGGCTGCCGTTGACGCCCAGGAACGGAACGTAGTCCTTGAAAGCAATGCTGACCCCGTACATGGGCCCGTAACGGAAGATGGCAAAGTACACCACGCCGGGCAGCAGCAGCAGGTACAGCCACTTGTAGTGCGCGAAGTGGACGGAGAACCTTCCCCGCTTCCGGGGGGCGGACGCAGGAGGCTGCGCCCGCTCCCCGGCTTTGGTGGCAATGACAGGGGCTGTCATTTACTTGTTGTCCTGCCAGAGCTTGTTGATCTCTTCCTTGACCTTGTCGCCACCGCTGGTGTTCCACAGCTTAATGGCGTCCTTCAGGCCCTGCTCGTCGATCTGGCCGGCGAGGTACTTGATGCGGGCATCGGCAACGATGTTGTCCAGCTGCGCACCCTTGGAAACATAGGTGGCGGACACGTACGGGGCGGCCGGATTGTAGACGGCGCTCTTCAGGTCTTCGGCCATCACTTCGGTGCGCTTGTCGAAGACCTGCTGTTCGTACTCGCTGGCCTGCTTCACCGGGTAGAAGGTGTTTCCGGCAACGTTCATGCCGAGCTGTGCGTAGCTCTTGATGTCCGTGTTGACGGCTTTGGCTTCCTCGGTTTCAGGTTTGATGGTGGCAGCCTTGCCATCCTCCAGCGTGAAGTTCACGCCTTCGATGCCGTTGTTGAGCAGCACGGCCACGTCCTTGCCGTTCATGGTGTTCAGGAACTCCAGCACGGTCTTCAATTCAGCCTCGGTCCTGACGCTGGACTTGGGGATCGCCAGGAAGCCGGAGTAGCCGTCGGTAGGGTGGGCGTTTAGCTCGCCGTCCGGGCCTTCAAGGTTGCCGACGAAGCCCACCTTGTTGTCGAAGTTGTTCGGGTCTGCCTGCTTGAACAGGTTGATGAGGACGCTCACCCGGGAGTCGACGTCGACAATGATGCCGCCCTTGCCGTTCAGGAACGGCTCGTTCCACTTGGTGGGGTCGAACGTGGCAAAGTCCGGGTTGATGAGCTTCTCGTCTACCATCTTCTTGACGAACCGGTTGGCTTCCAGGAATTCCTCGGTCTCAAAGCTCGGGATCAGTTTCCCGTCCTTTTCGGTCCAGCGGTTGCCCGCGCCGTACCAGGTCTCGATGAAGTCGTACGGGCTGTTGGTTCCCAGGGCGCCCCACTTGGGGATGGTGATGCCCCAGGTGTCATTCTGGCCGTTGCCGTCCGGATCCTTTTCGGTGAATGCCTTGGCTACCTCGTACAGGTCCGCCGTGGTCTTGGGAGCCTCAAGCCCCAACTTGTCCAGCCAGTCCTGCCGGAACATCACGGCAGCACGCATGGGGGCGCGGCCGCGGTAAACGCCATAGACCTTGCCGTTGATGCTCGCGTTTTGCTGGATGTCCGGGAAGGTGGTCTTCAAATTCGGGTATTCAGCCAGCTTGTCCGTCAGGTCCCAGAAGGCACCGGCTTCGGCGTTCTTGACGAAACCGGGCGTTTTACCCTGGATGACCATCACGTGCGGGATCTCGGAGGATGCCAGGGTGATGTTGGTTTTGTCCTCGTAGGAGGCGTTGGGGGCCCACGTGATATTGACGTCCTTGCCAGCCAGCTCCTCGAGCTTCTTCTGGACGGCGCCGTCGGCGGAAGGCGGCTGCGCTTCAAGGAAGGGAGCCATGACGTTCACTGTGGAGAGGTCTGCGGACTGGGTTTCACCTCCGCCGCAGGCCGTCAGGGTGAGCGCCGTAGCGGTAACGACGGCGGCGGCCAGGGACATTCTTCTGCGGATCATTTTGTTCCTTTTCCACTTCTTCGGGGTCGGTTTTGCTGTCACCGCGCAGCGATGAGCCCGGGCAGCAGGAGGTCAGTTTTATGTTTAGGGCCGTGCGCTCAGCGCGCTGTCAGCGCCTGGTTATGCTGCAGACCGCTGGCAGCGGCCTGCAATTGCTCATAGGCGGCGGCCATGGAGTCATCGTTGGCGGTAAAGAAGCGGTCACACAGCCACCCGGTCAGGAACAGCCAGGCTCCGATGCTGAAGAACGGGATCAGGCCTGGGACGGCACCGCTCGCATAGGCCACGGCTGCAGAGACGAACAGCAGAATGACTGTGCCCGCGAGGTGGCGGAGGGCGAAGCGTGACGACATCAGGAAGTACTGGGGCAGGGGAAGGTGGTACCGGGCAAACATGGGGAACAGGTAGCACACCGCGCCGGCAACGAAGATGGCTCCGACAAAGGTTGCAGCGGCTGCCAACTGGGACAACAGTCCATCCGAGCCGGAAAAGTAGTTCCAGTTCATGGCGAGGGCCACGGCCACCCCCATGACGGGGAGGGCCAGGGCGTTGCCGCGGACAAGATTGCGGCGGTACTCGTGGGCAAAGCCGGGCAGCAGGCGCGCGGCGTCACCCTTGGCCCTCTTGCGGACCAGGATTTGCGCTGCTGCGGTGGCAGGCCCCGCACCCAGGACACCAAGGCCCAGGACGGTGAAGGCGAGCCACAGCATGTTCAGGCAAGCGACCCAAAGGAGTGTGTCAAAGAACGAGTATGCCCGGGCGCTCCACGATGACGTTGACATGGCACGGCTCCCTTCGGTTCTCCATCGTTGCAGAAACGGGGACCGGAGTGGTCCACGTCACGTGAGTAATCGGTTTCTCGAAATCTAGACCCCCGCCATGGGGCGGGTCAAGCTAGTTTTTGAATCGTTACATAAGTGGACGGCAAGCCTGCGCGTGGCGCACACTGGAAAGCGGAAAGCGCTTGCCATCATGCGCTTGCAGGAACTCATGCCCTGTCCGGGCGGAATGGAGCACCATGGGAACGCCAGCCGGCACCGTCGCCGGGACCCACCAGCCCCGGGACCTCACTACCTCCGCGGGAGCCAGCGCGCAGCCAGCCGGCGAGCCTGGGGCGGAGCAGTCCGGCAGCCGTGCTTCCACGGTGGCGCTGGTAGGTGTCCACGGCTTCGGCACCCACCACTTGCGGAACCTTGAGCGCCTCCAGACGGCCGGCGTCGTCGACCTTGTTGCCGTTGCTGACCCCAATCCCCCTGAGCCGGATTCTGTCCCCGCAACGACGCACGTTTTTCCTGGGCTGGCTGAATTGCTTTCGGAGACCGGCGGGCTTGACCTCATCATTGTCGCCACCCCCATCCAGACCCATGCCCCGCTGGGCCTCGCAGCACTGGCCACCGCCGCCGACCTCTACCTGGAGAAGCCGCCGGTCGCGTCACTCGCGGACTTCACCAAGCTTTGCGACGCTGCCGAAGCCAATGGACGCAGCGTCCAGATCGGCTTCCAGAGCCTGGGTTCCCGCGCACTGCAGGCGATCGGGAAGCTGCTCGCCGACGGAACCATTGGCAGGCTGGAGGGTATCTCGGCAACCGGCCGCTGGGTGCGGGACCGGGCCTACTACAAGCGGTCACGCTGGGCCGGCAAACGCACCATCGACGGTGTGGACGTGGTGGACGGCGTGGCCACCAACCCCCTTGCGCATGCGGTGGCAACAGCCCTTCGGATTGCGGGAGCACGCACTACTGCGGACATCGCTGCGATTGAGACCGAGCTTTACCGTGCAAACGACATCGAGTCCGATGACACCTCGGTGATCCGGATCCGCACCAGCTCGGGGCTGCCCGTCACCTGCGCACTGACGCTGTGCGCCGCCGAATCCGTGGAACCGTACGTGACCCTGCAAGGCTCAAAGGGCACCGCCGTCTTCCACTACACGGAGGACCGGCTCACGGTGGAAACTGCCGAGGGCCGCTCCGAGGAAGTCTTCGGCCGGGATGGCCTGACCGAAAACCTGCTGGTCCACCGCAACAGCGGAGCACCGCTCATCAGCCCGCTCCTGGACAGCGGCGCTTTTATGCTCGTCCTGGAAGCTATCCGGACCGCTCCGCTGCCGGCCCCCATCGACGAGGCATACCTCCGGTGGGAGGGCGAGGGAGATGCGGCGCACGCTGTGCTTCTCGGCATCGAGGATGCCCTGGAACGCGCCGCCGGGCAGCACGCCACCTTCAGCGAACTCGGGCTCCCTTGGGCCGGTACCGCCCCGCACGTCTTCACCCTGCCGGTTTCCTGAATGCCCCGCACCCCAGCTGCAAAGCCGGTATTTCCGTGATTGCGCGCGGGCAGCTGCAGGCCAACCGCCTGCTGACGGACGGGCTCTTCCCCTGTCTTACGGCGGGAGCACGCCCCTCGTTCAGCTGGCAGCTCGTACAGCCTGAGGAATCGGATCCGTCCCGTGCCATGCAAACCGGCTACGAGATCGTGGTGCAGGACGCCGCAGGGTCCCGGGTGTGGAATTCGGGCCAGGTTGCTTCCGACTGCCCCGTCTCTGCTGGCTATAAGGGACCAGCGCTCGACGACGACGCGGACTATGCGTGGCGGGTCCGGGTGTGGGACGCGGCGGGCCTGCCGGGAGCCTGGTCGAAACCGCAGCAGTTCAGCACCGGCCTCTCGGACGCCGGGTGGGGAGCAGACTGGGTGCACCGCGCTCCGGGTGGCCGCGCTCCGCTGGAGGTCCTGGACGGGGCGCTGCGCGTAGCCGGCACACCCTTCCTGCCCATACCATGCCCTCCGCTTCGCGCTTTTTGGCTGCGGGCGCGCGTGAGGCCAATGATGGGCGGGGCCGGTGTCATCGTCCGGAGCTCCGGCCCCGGGACGGGGCTGCTGCTGGAACTCGATGCCGGCGGCGGCCTGGTGCTTCGCCGGGCCGCCGAGTGGGAAATTCCCATATCTTCGGCCCCCGCCACCGAGGTCCTGGCCAGTTCCCAGGCCAGCCCGGCGACCACCGGGTGGCGGGACCTGGACGTCACGGACGACGGCGACGCCATTACTGTGGCCGTGGACGGCATCGAACTCCTGGCCTGGAAGGAGCCGGCAGCTCCCGGCGCGCAGGGCCGGCTGGCCCTTCACCAGGGGCCCCTCAGCCAGGCCGAATATTTGTCGCTTCACGTCACGGACACCTCCAACGGAAAACCCGGCGACCTGCTGCTCGACCATCAGTTCGGCGCCGGCACCGATCTTGCCCGCGCTAACCTCGCCCACTGGGCCGGCACCACGGCACGCCGCCAGCCGGACGAGTGGACGCTGTTCAGCAGCACCATCAGGCTCACCGGCACGGTGGCCAGGGCCCGTCTCTTTATGGCGGCGAACCATCACGCAGAGCTCTCCCTGGGCGGCACCAAATGCCTCAGCACCACGTCCTTTGGCTACCCGGGCGAAGGGTATTACGACGCCGCGGACGTCACCGGACTGCTCACCGGGCTTTCGGACGGCACGGCGGGCACCTCGGCACGGCCGCAGGACGTAGAGGTGCCGCTGACAGCGCTGCTGCACTGGTACGGACCCGGGCAGGGCCGCGCCGCCGGCCTCCCCGGGCTGCTGGTCCGCATCAGTGTTGACTATGCTGACGGCCGGCGCGAGGTCTTTGCGTCAGGCCCGGATTGGCTGGCATCCGAGGCGCCCTACCGCCAGTCGGGCTACCGCAATGACGAGGGCGACCCCGTGGAGCATCTGGACGGCCTGGCCGCAGCTGCCCTGCCCGCCGTCGAACAGATGCCGCCCGCCTTGAGCTACGGCAGCCACCCTTGCCCTGAGTTCCCGGCCCTGCATCCGCGGCGGACGGTGCTGGCGGAAGAGTTCGCGGCGCCGCAGGCGTTCCTGACCGCCGACGACGGAACGCTGGTGGCGGACTTCGGCCAGGTCATTCCCGGCCGCCCCGAGGTGGACTTCCTCAACGGCATCCCCGGCCGTACCCTCATGATCCGGGCGGGTTACGTCCTTTGCGCCGACGGCAGGGTGGACACCGGCAAGACCGCCAGCCAGAACACCGACATGTCCTTCCCCTACACCCAGGCCGCGGGGCCGCAGCAGTACCGGGCTACGGTGCACCTGGGCTTCCGGTACCTTGAGCTGCTCGGCGTGGACGCCGCGGACCTGTCCAGGGTCGGTGCGGTGGTGGTCCACGGCCGGCACCCCGGCGAGGGTACGTTCAGCAGTTCCGATGCCACGCTGAATGACGTATTCCGGCTGCTGCGGGATTCGGCGCTCTACGGAGTGCAGGAGCAGTTCGTGGACACGCCCACCCGGGAGAAGGGCCAGTTCCTGGCCGACGCCGTCAATATCTCCTACGCCACCATGGCCCTCTTCGGCGAACGCGCCTACACCGCCCAGGCTCTACGGGAGTTCGGCTGGTCGGCTGCCCGCTACTGGACCGACGGATCAGACAAAGGCCGCTACAACGCCGTCTACCCCAACGGGGACGGAAAACGGGACATCCCCGATTTCTCGCTGATGATCCCGGAGTGGGCCGAGGAGTACCACCGCCGGACCGGTGACCTGGCATTGGTCAGGGAGCTGCTGCCGCATCTCCGTGACACGGCGGACTACGCCTTGCGGTACATCCCGGCAGAGGGCCCGACGGCGGGACTGGTCACCCAACTGGGTGGCGGCTCCGGCCCGTACCTCCACGGCATCGTGGACTGGCCGGCCCCGGGCCGCTTCGGCTACGACATGGACTGCGCCGCCAAGACCACCGTCAATTCCCAGGCCTACTCCGCCCTCATCTCAACGTCCCGGCTCTGTGCCCTTGCCGGGCAGGAGGATACCGCTGTTGAGTACGCCCGGCGGGCCCGCACCCTGGCAGGGGCCATCCGTACCCGCCTCCGCGTGGACGGTGTGATGGTGGACGGCCTCCTCGCCGACGGCACACCCAGCTCCCACGCCTCCCAGCACGCCACCTCGTTCCCGCTGTCGTTGGGGATCACCGGCACTGAGCACGCCAGGGCTGATGCCCTGCGAATTGCCGGCATGGGCATGCGGCAGGGACCCCTGACGGTGCACCGGTTGGTCCGGGCGCTGCTGTCCCAAGGCCTCGCAGATGCCGTCCTGGACCTGCTCACGAACAAGGACCAGCCCGGATGGGCGCGGCTCCTGGAGCGCGGCGCAACCTTCACCTGGGAGGCCTGGGACCTGGCGGAAGGCACGGACTACAGCCAGTCACATGCTTGGTCCGCCTCCGTGGTCAAAGAGATCCTCGAGCACCTGCTCGGCGTCCGCTACGCCTCGGCCGGCGGCCGTGAACTCCTGATCGAACCGCCGCTGTGCCGGCTGGAGCATGCCCGCGGCACCGTTCCGGGAGGCAACGGCGACGTGGAAGTCAGCTGGAGCCGGGACAGCGGGCTGGTGCGCCTGGAATGCACGGTCCCGGCCGGCGTTACTGCGGTCGTCCGGCTGCCGGCCGGCACCTACGGAATCAAGGGACCGACGCCGGATGCCGCCGTCGTTCTTTCCACTGCCGAAGGCGGGGCTGCTGCCGCCTGGAACGCCCGGGCCGCGCATCCTACAAGGGATTTCAGGGTGCACGCCGGGAACTGGACGTTTACGCCCGGCAGCTGATTCCTCCGCTTGAGTGGGCCGGGCCCCTAGTCCCTTTGTTTCCGGGCGTTGAGCCAGAGCAGCACACCGATCACTGCTGCGGACAGCATGCCCAGCGCACCGGTGGTCACGAGTCCGAGCCGTACGCCGAACTGCTCGGTCAGCCAGCCGGCCAGCAGGCCGCCCAGGGCATGTCCTCCCAGCAGCAGTGGCAGGTACAAAGCCATCACCCTGCCGCGGATCTCCGGGCCGGCCTCCAGCTGCACGGCGGTGGCGGCACTGGTCAGGAACAGCAGGGTCATCAGGCCCACCACCACCAGCATGACAACGAAGAGGATGAGGGTGGGCATCAGGGCCGCCACCAGCTGGGAGAAGCCGAAGAGGCCTGCAGCCAGCACGATCCCCTTCCGGCCCAGGCTCCGGAGGCGGGCGGCGAGCAACGCACCGGCCAGTGCTCCGATGGCACTGACGGTGTTGAAGAGCCCGAACCCTTCAACGCCGTTGTGCCATACCCGTTCGGCAAAGGCGGCCAGCACCACGGGCCCGTTCATGCCGAACATCCCCAGGAGTCCGGCCAAGGCAATGACCAGCAGCAGCGAAGGCCGTTCCCGGACGTAGCGGAACCCGGCCAGGAGCTGGCCCCTCCCCCGTTCCGCAGGGATGCTCGGGTGCAGCTCGGCCGGCCGGATAGCGGCGATCAGGCAAAGCACCAGCAGGCACAGCAGTGAGTTCGCGGCGAACGCTGCGGCGGATCCAACTTGTGCAATGACGATTCCAGCCAGCGCAGGCCCGGCCATGGCGCCAAGCTGGCCGATGGCATTGTTGATGCCGATTGCCGGCCTGAGTGCGGCGTCGCCCACTACTTCGTTGACGAACACCTGGCTGGCGGGCTGGTTGATGGCCGACGTTACGCCAAGCGCTACGCAACTGGCGTAGACGGCCCAGACGGTGACGGTTCCAGTCGCGGCCCACACGGCCAGGGCCAGGGCTAGGAAGGCTATGACGGCCTGGCAGACCATCATGATCCGGCGCTTGGGAAACATGTCCACCAGCAGGCCGCTGAGGGGTCCTACGATCAGCATTGGCAGGAACTGCAGTGCCACCGCCACACCTACGGCGGCCGGGCTGCCGGTGAGCTGCAGCACCAGCCAGTCCTGGGCCAGCCGTTGCATCCATACCCCTACACTTCCGGTGAACACCAGGACCAGGAAGAGCCTGTAGTTGCGCTGCTTGAGGGGCTGGTACCAAGGAGGCTGGCTCTTCGTCGAGCGGAGGGACTGTTCGGAACGCTGGCGGTCGGAAGACACGTCGGACTCAACTCACATTAGTGACGGGCAGAACCGGGAAGTGTTTGCAGCTTGCGGGAGTTGCCCGCCGCTGGTGGAACTCAGTACTGGGGGGCCTGATAATTCAGGAGCGGGTGGAGCGCAGTTTCACCGCAGCAGCGGCGAGGATCAGGGTGCCGGGGACCACCACGAACAGTGCTGCCAGCATCCAGACAAACACCACTGCCCCGAAGAGCGCGGCGGCCAGCAGGAGGGACCCAGTCCAGTCCTTTAGCGACAGGGCCTGGCCAGTCTCGAGCGAGGAGCGCCAGGCGCTGCGGGCGTCGGCGCGGGAGCCGGTGAAGTCGGACCACGCGGCGGCGGTGCGGAGGAGCACAATGGCTGCGGCAGCAGCCAGGATCAGGGTTGCCGGCAGCACCACTTCCCGGCCCGGCAGCTGCCCTACCCAAGCGAGCAAAAGGTTAAGGACAATCACGACGGCGGCTGCCGCCGTCGTGATTCCTAGCCTCCAGCTGCCCGGCAGGGCAGCCGTGAACGTGCCCCACAGGCCGCGGACGGAATCGTCCCGGCCGGAGAGGTGCCGCTCCAGATGGGCGATCCCCGCCGCATAGGCGGCGGGGATCGTCACCAGCGGAATGGACAGCACCAGCACCAGCACCCCGGCCAGGAGGGTCTCGGAGAACAACGCGAAGCGGTTGACCGGGACGGGCTCGTGGTGGTTGGGGGCGGGTGTGGTGCTGTCCATGACGCTCATTTTCTGTATCGGCTTCCGGGCGTCAGCCCTTGAGGCCCTGGGTGGAGACGCCTTCAACAATGTACCGCTGGAAGACCAGGAAGAAGATCAGCACCGGCAGCAGGGCCAGGACGGACATGGCGATCATTGCACCGTAGTCCGAGCTCTGGGTCTGGTCCACGAACAGTCGCAAAGCCAGGGGCAGCGGGTACTTGTCCGGGGTGTTCAAGTAGAGCAGCGGGCCCAGGAAGTCGTTCCAGCTCCAGATGAAGGAGAAGATTGACGTGGAGATCAGGGCCGGCTTCATCAGGGGCAGCATGATGGAGGTGAAGATCCGGACGTGGCCGGCGCCGTCGATCCTGGCGGCCTCGTCCAGCTCGCCTGGCAGGTTGCGCATGAACTGGACCATCAGGAACACGAAGAACGCGTCAGCGGCCAGGAACTTGCCGATCAGCAGCGGCACGTAGGTATCCACCAGGCCCAGCTGCTGGAACACGATGTACTGCGGGATGATCACCACGTGGAACGGCAGGAGCAGGGTTGCGATCATCATGCCAAAGAAGACGCTGCGGCCCGGGAACTTGATCCTGGCGAAAGCGTACGCTGACACGCTGGCCGAGAGGACGGTTCCCACCACTGCACCAATAGCCAGGATCAGCGAGTTGGTGAAGAACTGCAGCGTGGACACGCCACCGATGCCTTCCATCGCCGTGACGAAGTTGTTGAAGCTGAAGTTGTTGGACCACAGCGACGTGTTCGCTCCGCCAATCTCGGCATTCGGCTTGAACGAGGAGGCGATCATCCACAAACCCGGGTACAGGACCACGGCCGTCAGGGCGAGGGCCACCACGTGGAAGAGGGTGCTCTTGGCGCGCTTGGCCCCTGCCGATTCTGACTTGGGGTTGTAATTCAGCACCTGTGCGTCCGGGGCGGACTGGGTGGGAGTTGCCGTGGTTGTCATTTTGCATCACCGCTGTAGTGGACCCAGGACTTGGACGTGCGGAAGAAGATCAGGGTAATGATGCCGACGACGATCACCAGCAGCCAAGCCATCGCCGAAGCGTAGCCCATCCGGAAGTCGCTGAAGCCCCGCAGGTACAGGTAGAGGGTGTAGAAGAGGGTGGAGCCGGCAGGGCCGCCTTCACCGTTGGAGATGATGTAGGCCGAGGCGAAAATCTGGAACGCGTGGATGGTTTCCATCAGCAGGTTGAAGAAGATCACCGGGGAAAGCATGGGCCAGGTGATGTTGAAGAACTTCCGCACCGGGCCTGCGCCATCCATGGATGCGGCTTCGTAGAGATCGGCCGGGATCTGCTTCAAGCCGGCGAGGAAGATCACCATCGGGGCGCCGAACTGCCAGACGGTCAGCAGGATGAACATGGGCATGGTCATGGAAGGGTTGCCCACCCAGCCGCCGATGTTGATTCCGAAGAAGGACAGGCCCTGGTCCACCGGGCCGGAATCGCCGAACATGGCTTTCCAGACGATGGCGATGGAAACGGACGCGCCGATCAGGGACGGGGCGTAGAACGCTGAGCGGTAGAAACCCTGGCCGCGGCGCTTGCTGTTCAGCAGCATCGCCACTGCCAGTGCTGCGGCGAGCTTGAGCGGGGTACCGAAAACCACGTAACCGACGGTGACGCCCACCGACTGCAGGAACCGTTCGTCCTGGAAGAGGGTGGTGTAGTTGTCCAGGCCGATCCACTTGGGCGGATCGAACAGATTGTAGTTGGTGAAGGACAGGTAGAGCGAGGAAATCATGGGCCCAACAGTGAGGGCGATGAATCCCAGCAGCCAGGGCAGCAGGAAGGTGTAGCCGGCGCGGGCATCCGCCCCGCGCTGCCGCGACTTGCGCGGCAGCGGGGAGTCGGACTGTGCCGAACGCCTGCTCAATGTTGGGCTTTGAGTCACGAGTTCAATCCGTCAGTTGTGAAAGCCTGAATCAGGCGTTCTGCTTGATGAGGTCTTCGGCTTCCTTGAACCATGCGTCGGCTGCGCCGTCGATGGTCAGCTTGCCGTAGTTCAGGTCCGAGCTGACGCGCTTGAAGGAAGCCTCGAGGGTACCGAAGCCCACGATGGGCGGCTCGGGAGCGTCCTTGAGGTACTGCTCGATGGACTTTTCGTAATCCACCACGAGCTTGTCGGTGCCTTCGAAGGTGGTGCCGTCGCGCTGGGTCTTCGACGCCGGAACACCGCGGGAGGTCTTGAAGATTTGGCCAACCTCGGGATCGTTGACCATAAAGTCGATGAAGCGGGCAGCGGCATCCTTGAACTTCGTCTTGGCGCTGGCAACCATGAGCATGGAGGGCTTGAGGAACAGGCCCAGGTTGTCCGCGTCGTCCGAGGGCGGCGGGACCAGCTTGAGTTCCTTGGCGCCGCTGTCCGCGAGGTAGCCGGCCATGAAGTTGTCCCAGGTGACTTCGGTGGCGGTGACGTTTGAGCCGAAGGGAGACTTCGGGGCCAACTGGGTGACGCGCTCTTCGGTGATGATGGCCGGGGTGCCGCGCAGGCCCGCCGTCGTGTTCCACCACTTCTTCATGTCGTCCTTGGTGAAGCCGAGCTTGCCGTCTTCGGTGAAGGCCTCGATGTTGTTCTGGCGCAGCCAGATGTTGAACATCCACCAAACACCGGTGTAGTCGGTGGAGCCGAAGATCGCGCTGTTGCTCTTGGTGCCAACCTCGGTCAGGAAGTCGTTGAATTCCTTGTAGCTCCACTTACCGGTGGGCTCCGCGATGCCCAGGGACGCCAGCTTGGCGGGATCGTAGTAGACGGCGAAGGCGTTGGTGCTGGTGGGGATGCCGTAGGTCTTGCCCCTGATCTGGCCTGAAGGCAGGAGGGACTTATCAAAGGCGTCGGTGTTGATGTTCACGGTGCCCAGGTCCAGGAGCTGGTTGCGCTGGCCGTAGTCGCGCAGGTAGGAGAGGTCCCACTGCATCACGTCCGGCAGGCCGCCGCCGGCTGCTTCGGTGGCACGCTTCTGCCAGTAGCCGGCGAAGTCGGTGAAGTTGCCGTTGACCTTGATGTCCGGGTTTTTCGACTCGAACAGGGCGATCGCCTTGCGGGTACGCTCGGCGCGGTCGTCGTTGCCCCACCAGGTGTAGTTGATGGTCACGGGGTTCTCGGCGGAGCCGGTTTCCCCGGCGCTGGTGCTGGAGCCTGTTCCACAGGCCGCCAGAGCGGCGGCAGATGCGGTGCCGACGGCTACGGTGGTGAGGAAATGCCTTCTGTTAATCATGAGAGCCTCCTTGCTCGATGTGTGCAATCCCAGTCGCTCACCCTACAACGTGAGTAGTGAGCTGGCTTACACGGCTTCTGAAACGATACAATATCGGCATTCCCGGAAATGGGCAAGCGTTTTCCAAAGATCTGGTTTTCGAGCCAGTTCCATCTTCCCAGCAGACAAAGGAGTCCCATGACTTTGCAGGAAACCCCCAGCCCGGCCAGCGTCTGGAACAACATCGAAGGTATTGCGTACGGCGGCGACTACAACCCCGAACAGTGGCCGGTCAGCGTCCGGCTGGAGGACCTGGAGCTGATGCAGGAAGCGGGGGTGAGCTTCCTCAGCGTGGGGATCTTCTCCTGGGCCCTGCTGGAGCCGGAAGAGGGCAAGTACCGCTTCGACTGGCTGGACGAGGTGCTGGACAACCTGGCGGGAATCGGCGTCAAGGTAGCCCTGGCAACTGCGACGGCCGCTCCCCCTGCCTGGCTGGTACGCAAGCACCCGGAAATCCTGCCTGTCACGGCGGACGGAACCGTGCTGGGACCGGGCTCGCGGCGGCACTACACGCCGTCGTCGGCCGTTTACCGCCGCTACGCGACCGGCATCACGCGGGTGCTGGCGGAGCGCTACAAGGACCATCCGGCCCTTGCCCTCTGGCATGTGGACAACGAGTTGGGCTGCCACGTCTCGGAGTTTTATGGTGAAGAAGACGCGGCAGCCTTCCGGCTCTGGCTTGAGCGGCGGTACGGGAGCATCGATGCCCTGAACGCTGCCTGGGGTACGGCGTTCTGGTCCCAGAACTATGCCTCGTTCGCGGAAATCCTGCCGCCGGGCGTTGCGCCTTCGACGTTGAACCCGGGCCAGCAGCTGGACTTCCAGCGCTTCAACTCCTGGGCGTTGATGGACTACTACCGGGACCTCGTTGCCGTCCTGCGCGAGGTCACTCCCGGGGTGCCGTGCACCACCAACCTGATGGCATCCAGCGCCACGAAGTCCATGGACTACTTCGACTGGGCCAAGGACCTGGATGTCATCGCCAACGATCACTACCTTGTTGCGGCCGATCCCGAACGGCAGATCGAACTCGCTTTCAGCGCAGACCTTACCCGCGGCATTGCGGGAGGTGACCCGTGGATCTTAATGGAACATTCGACGTCGGCCGTCAACTGGCAGCCGCGCAACCAGCCCAAGATGCCCGGTGAAATGCTGCGCAACTCGCTGGCCCACGTGGCGCGGGGCGCTGACGCTGTGATGTTTTTCCAGTGGCGGCAGAGCTTCGCCGGCTCGGAGAAGTTCCACTCTGCGATGGTGCCGCATGGGGGCCGGGACACGCGTGTGTGGCGCGAGGTGGTTGACCTGGGAGCGGCCCTGAAGCGACTGGCTCCGGTGCGTGGTTCGCGGGTGGAATCACGCGTGGCAATTGTGTTCGACTACGAGGCCTGGTGGGCGAGCGAAATCGACTCCAAGCCCAGCCAGGATGTGAAGTACCTGGACCTGCTGCGGGCCTTCCACCGGTCGCTTTTCCTGCGGGGAGTGTCCGTGGACATGGTGCACCCGTCGGCGTCGCTTGAGGGTTACGACCTTGTCCTGGTGTGCACCCTGTACTCGGTCACCGACGAAGCCGCAGCCAATATTGCTGCTGCCGCCTCTGCCGGTGCCACAGTTCTGGTGAGCTACTTCAGCGGGATTGTGGACGACAAGGAGCACGTGCGGCTGGGCGGCTACCCGGGTGCATTCCGCGAACTGCTGGGCGTGCGCGTGGAGGAGTTCCATCCCCTGCTGGCGGGCGGGCAGCTGAAATTGAGCGACGGCAGCGTCTCTTCTATCTGGAGCGAGCACGTCCACCTGACGGGCGCCGAAGCGGTCCAGACTTTCACGGAGTATCCACTGGAGGGCATACCGTCCCTGACCCGGCGGGCGGTGGGTGAAGGGGCCGCGTGGTACCTCGCCACGTTCCCGGATCGGGACGGCATCGAGGCGGTCGTGGACCGGTTGCTCGAGGAGTCAGGCATTGGGCCCGTTACAACGGCCGATCCCGGGGTGGAGTTGACGCGCCGGCGTTCTGCCGATGGCCGCAGCTTCCTGTTCGCCATCAACCACTCGCGGACGTCCGGGGCTGTCCAGGCCGCCGGCGTTGATCTGCTCTCCGGCCAGCCGTTCGACGGGGTTGTGCCTGCAGGCAGTGTTGTGGTGGTAGTGGAGGACTGACCTCCATTTATCAGGGCGCCGCTTCAGCGCGGCGCCCTGAGGCTTGACGTGCGTACGACGGCGGCGCCTCCCTTGGCGCCCCGTCGCACCTTATTGCGGCTGGGCACCGCACCACGGGAACGCTTCGCTGTTTGCGGCTTGGCGCGTTGCTGCCGCCGGGTTTTCCACATACAGCTTTTATCAGCAGTTTTTGTCAGACCCTGATGGAAGACTTTGTTCATGGAAGCGGTTCAGGAGTTGGCAGAAGTAAGCGGGGCGAGGAACGTTGGCGTACCGTCGGTTGCCGTTCTTGGGGAGGCCCCTTCCGCTGTCCCGCCGCGAGCCGGACTAGGGGACGCCCATCCTGTTGTCCCATCCGTTGCCGTTATCCGGGAGGCCCTGGCCGCCGTGCCGATTTGTGCTGATGGTGCGGGCATGATTGATCAGATTCGCCAGTTTGAGGATGTGAAGGTCTTGGCGGCGGCGCGGCAGGCCGAGATCACTGTTGCTTTTGACCTGCACCAACGGCGGGAGCAGGCCGCTGCCGGGGTCCCTGCCCAGGAGCTGGGTGCCGGGGTCGGTACCCAAGTGGCGTTAGCGCGGCGGGAGTCCCCGGCGCGGGGAGGCCGGCTGCTGGGCCTGGCCAAGGCACTGAGGGAGATGCCCCGCACGTTTGAGGCTTTCCGGTCTGGGCGCCTGAATGAGTGGCGGACCACGCTGCTGGTGAAGGAAACCGTATGCTTGTCGGTCGAGGACCGGCAGGCCGTGGACGACGAGCTCGCCGCGGACACCGGCACCCTTGACGGGTGTGGGGACCGGGCCATCACCGGCGCCGTCCGTGCCGCAGCGTACCGGCGGGACCGCCAGTCTGTCGCGAAGCGGGCTTCCCATGCCGTCTCAGAGCGAA